>NZ_WKRD01000024.1 GCF_009680455.1 Lachnospira eligens | reverse complement strand
ACACATATGACGGCAATTTTTTCTTAATCGCATTATAAACAACTAATGTCGCTTTGACATCCTCTAAACTATCGTGAGCCAACTCATCAAAATTATAACCATAATAATTGTTCCATTCTTCATATATCTTAGCAAATTCTATCATTGGATCGTATATTATAGTACCATGTTTAAACCTAATTCCTGCATTAGCTAAAAATGCATAGTCAAAATCAACATTATAAGCTATCAGCTCGACACAGCCATCAAATACAGCTTATCTTACAGAAATGTTAGTTATTACTCCTTTGTAATTTTCTTTTATTATATGCATCTTCATCAATAGCCCCAGAAGCCAACATTCTTTCTGACCATAACTGAAGTGTTTCAACATTTACCGATATTTTTTCTAATTCCTCCTTAATATATATGAAATCATCTAATTCGTCGTTATCAATTATACCATCAGCTGTAATCTCAATGAGGCACTCCTGCTTCTTGTTCATCTTATTAAGAGAAGCTACCGTTTCAAGTATAATCTGAGGGAGCTCTTTCATTTTAATCTCTGGAACATATTGCTGTCCAATTGGACACTGATTTGAGCAATAATAATTACACAATTCCGGTGATTTATACTTATCAGCCATTATGAGTACTTCTTCCGGATGTGGCAGCACCTTCTCACTGTCTATTTTTCAATTCTCTCTGGAGGCACGCACTCTAAAAGTTCACTTGCCTTTTCTCGGCTAAGTCCTAGCTCCTCTCTTTTTAACTGGTATACATTCTTATTCTCTTTAATTGATGCTCTTCCCATTCCTTATTCCCTCACTTAAAATCTTACTGTATCTTTGCTATAATTCCTTCTTCTGTTATAGTTTGCAGACATTCCATAGGCACATCTGAATGCATTATCTGCCTCTACATGACCACCTGGGAAAGTCGTACCAGAATAATTCTTGCCCACTTTATCCAAGGCCAGTACATTTCCTTTATTATCACTAATCATGCACATGTTCATGAATACTACTTTTTCTATCATCTGTTACTCTATTTAATATAGCTTATCAACTTCTTTTTCATATGCTGATTCTGTATCTCTGTCAAACANCTGGTATACATTCTTATTCTCTTTAATTGATGCTCTTCCCATTCCTTATTCCCTCACTTAAAATCTTACTGTATCTTTGCTATAATTCCTTCTTCTGTTATAGTTTGCAGACATTCCATAGGCACATCTGAATGCATTATCTGCCATACCTGTTGCATACCCGGAGCTAAAGATTTTTTTAGATAATCTTTTTCCGATATCCAATACACCCTTCCTTCATCTGATGAAATAAGTTTGCCTTCAAACTCATCTGTCCTGTATAAAAAACCTACATTTCGTACATCTCCTGATATCCAATGATATATTCCCATTAACTTAGGATTTTTAATTGTAAGTCCAGTTTCTTCAAATACTTCCCTGATAACTGATTCTATAAAAGTCTCCCCTGCCTCTACATGACCACCTGGGAAAGTCGTACCAGAATAATTCTTGCCCACTTTATCCAAGGCCAGTACATTTCCTTTATTATCACTAATCATGCACATGTTCATGAATACTACTTTTTCTATCATCTGTTACTCTATTTAATATAGCTTATCAACTTCTTTTGCATATGCTGATTCTGTATCTCTGTCAAACAGAACAAAATATATTTCTTCTATTTGCTTTGGAAATTCCTGCTCAAATCTTGCCACAACATTTACAGCAATGTGTGCTGCCAGTTTAACAGGAAAACAATAAACACCTGTTGATATAGATGGAAACGCTATTCTTTTTATACCTTTTTCCATTGCAAGTTTAAGCGAATGATAATAACAGCTGGCAAGCAACTGATCCTCATTATCCTTTCCGCCTCTCCATATAGGTCCGACTGTATGTATAACATAATCACATGGCAGATTATAGCCTTTGGTAATCTTTGCTTCTCCTGTTTCACATCCATGAAGCATCCTACATTCTTTTAAAAGATCAGGACCTGCTACCCTGTGAATTGCTCCATCAACACCGCCACCACCTAAGAGACTGTTATTTGCTGCATTTACTATAACGTCAACATAATCTATT
>NZ_WKRD01000023.1 GCF_009680455.1 Lachnospira eligens | reverse complement strand
ACATTTGGACCATTCAAACTTATTGGAGGCATATCAAAAGGACATCCGGATAAGAATGATTTGGATAATGCAAAGGCATTTTTCAAAGAGTTGGAAAAGGGAAAGTGATTTAAAAGTATCATCATGTATATGGTATACACCTATGCACAAAAAAACAGAGACTCTTCCCACGGAGTCTCTGCAAAGGTTTGTATAAGAATATTATAACTACCCTGATTTCATATTAATTGATACATCTTTATTCGTCAAGGAGTTGTGGAAATTTGTGTTTAACGTAGCTTGGATATTTAAATTTTAAGTGAAACTCATTAAGAATAAGAGAATATTCATATGTATTGAAAATGTGATTATGTGTGAGAAAACAGAATTGAATCTTGCAAGGAGATTTCTTAGCTTATATTATGGCACCATGTAAAAATATATCTTTTTATATATTAATCAGATTGAAAATGACTTGTTAAGGTGTAGTAACAAGCCATTTTTTTTGTTACTGTGGTAACAAAATTTCTGATGAATATATGGATGTTACATACCTAAAATTTTAAGTATAACAAAACATCTAATTAAAAGGACATATTGTAACAAATCTGATATAATAACTATATTGGTTTTAGGATAGGTGAGAGTCTTGCGGAGTACTATTGCCGTATCTACGGACATTTATTAGAAGATATTGAAGTTTGGGAAGTAGCTGAAGAAGGAATTGTCAATATAGTAAGGAAGAAGCAGATAAATGACAGTGAAATGTCCTAAGTGTGATTCAGAGAATGTATATTAAGAAAATACGCTTTAAGGTAGAAGATTTCGGGTTAGGAACAATAGATATGAAAAGAAGATATGTGTATTAGATATATCCGGATGGTAGGTGGATTGAATATACATATCAAGGAGAATCTAATCGTTACACATACAAAGACGTATGCGTAACAAAAAAGAGAATGTATTAAGATTATACAATAAATATCAAAAGTTATTTGGTGCACCATTATGGAAAAAGAATATTATGGAAGCACAAGTTTGCGACGGATATGGATATACCTTGCAGATTACTTATAAGGATGGAAGAAAAAGAGTAATTGAAGGCGATATTGGCGGTGGTACAATTGACGGTATAATGGGAAATTATTTAAAGAAAATATTTGGGAGAAATTACGATGATTAAAACAGTTCTCGGTGATATAACAAAAATAGATTATGTTGACGTTATAGTAAATGCAGCAAATAACAGTCTCTTAGGTGGTGGCGGTGTTGATGGAGCAATTC
>NZ_WKRD01000022.1 GCF_009680455.1 Lachnospira eligens | reverse complement strand
TTAACCGTGAAACAACCATACAATACAACGATTTATAACACTGCACTATATTTGAGATTGAGCCGTGACGATGAATTGCAGGGGGAAAGCGGCAGTATCCAGACCCAGCGCATGATGCTTAGGCAGTATGCCGCAGAGCATGGGCTGACCGTTGTAGACGAGTACATTGACGACGGATGGAGCGGGACGAATTTCGAGCGTCCAAGTTTCCAAAGGATGATTGATGACATCGAGGACGGGAAAATCAACTGCGTTGTCACAAAGGACTTATCCCGTCTGGGAAGAAACTATATCCTGACCGGTCAGTACACGGAAATCTATTTCCCCAGCAAGGGAGTACGCTACATTGCCATCAATGACAATGTGGACACCATCAACGGAGAAAGCGAGCTTGCCCCGTTCTTAAACATCCTGAATGAAATGCACGCCCGACAGACCAGCAAAAAGGTCAAGGCTGCCATGCACACAAGATTTGCCAATGGCGCACACTATGGAGCCTATGCACCGCTGGGCTATGTAAAAGACCCGGACAAAAAAGGTCATCTTCTGATCGACCCGGAAACACGCTGGATTGTAGAGAAGATTTTTGACCTTGCTGTACACGGGCGTGGAGCCGCCAGCATTACACGGATTCTGGTGGAGGAAAAAGTACCTACCCCCGGCTGGCTGAACTATGAAAGATATGGGACTTTCGCTAATATCTACGCCGGTGCGCCCGCAGAAAAAGCCTATGCGTGGACGATAGCACAGGTCAAGAGCATTTTGAAAGAGGAAACCTACATCGGTCACAGTGTTCACAACAAGCAGAGCAACATTTCATTCAAGAACAAGAAAAAGGTGCGGAAGCCGCAGGAAGAATGGTATCGTGTGGAAAATACCCACGAAGCCATCATTTCCGAAGAAGTGTTCCAAAAAGTTCAGGAGCTGATTGCAAGCAGACGCAGGAAACGCAGAAACGGTACGACACAGATTTTCGCAGGATTGATAAAATGTGCAGACTGCGGATGGTCTTTAGCCTATGGGGAAAACAAGCAGAATAAGAACCCATACGGGTACTACCATTGCAGCAAGAACGGGCAGGGATTACGCCAGTGTTCCATGCACTATATCCGCTATGATGTACTGTATGCCTATGTGCTTGCAAGACTGCAATACTGGTCTATGCTGGCACAGAAAGACGAGGACAAGCTGCTGAAACGCCTGCTCAATGCCAGCGACAGGGAAAGAAACTCTGCGAAGAAAAAGCAGGCTGCGGAGCTGAAAAAGGCAGAGAAGCGTAAAGCCGAGGTTGACGGGCTGTTTGCTAAAATGTATGAGGACTGGTCTGCCGGACGCATAACCGAGTATAACTTCAATATGCTGTCCGAGAAGTACCAGAACGAGCAAAAGGAGCTTGAAACAAAAATAAGACAGCTTCACGAAACGATGGAAGCCGCCGTACAGACCGCAGCGGATGCTGAAAAGTGGATTGCCCTGATGAAACAGTATGTCAACCCCGTGGAGCTGACCGCCGAACTTCTGAACACTCTAATTGAAAAAATAACCGTCCACGAAGCTGTCAAGGGCGAGGACGGAAGCCGTGAGCAGGAAGTAGAAATCTACTACCGCTTCATCGGCAAAATCGACTGACCTTTCTTTTTTACCCAACAATATCTTTAATTAAGGGAGACGGG
>NZ_WKRD01000021.1 GCF_009680455.1 Lachnospira eligens | reverse complement strand
ATGCTTGAAAGGAGGAAAATGGAGTGAACCGTATTACAGAAATAACAAAGCGAGATATTTTAGATTTATTTCAGAATGGATTAGAGATAGACGAATTTTTTCAAACCCGAACCGTTACTTATAATTATTATGGTCGCCTTGAAGAAATAGATTTTCTTAAAAGATTATATGATTTGGAGAGAATGCCAAGTTTTGATTCAAGATTTGCAAATGCAGAACAGGATATTTGGCAACATACAGTGAATAATGATGATTATCCATACTGTTGGGTTTTTGAAGACAAAAGATTCAATTTACAAGATGGTAGCGATGAAGTATATTTAAAATTTCTTTGTGAAGTATTTCACCCTGCTGTTCGATATGATAAGGGATACTGGAAAGAATTTTTAGTGGCAATTAACAAGCTATTACAAAATGACGGTTATGAGATTTACCCTGCTGAAAAAATATCCAATCGTGATGTTTATGGATGGAGAATATATCAGCAAGAAGATAATACGTTGTTTATTCCATATTCTCAACGAAATGCAAAGGACATAAAAGCAAAAAATATAGTATTGTCCATAAAGCGGAAAGCGAGAAATCAAATTTATCAGTTTCTGGAGCGATATAATATCGTATATCAAGCGACTGACGAAACGGGATGGAATTATAATACAACAGTAGCTGAGGATGTTTTTAATGAAATAAGGCAATTTTATGTGCCAATGTGTTATAATGATAAAAAAGAATATGTTGAAACTGCTGATTTGCAAGCATTCATACTTTCTAATTCTCCATTTTGTGTGTTGGACGCAATAGAGTTTTTTGCGAAACATAGTATCTCAGATGACTTTGAACCACAGATTAATGCTATATTAAAACTGAATGAGATACCATTTCAGCTTTCCAAGGGGAAGCTAATGAATACATTTGATACTCAGATAAATAAAAATTCATTAGTGTCTGTTCAAGAAGTAGGACTGAAAGAGTTATTACAAGAGGCTTCAAAATATTATGATGAAAACAATTTGCAAATTGCAGTGGAGAAACTTTGGGATGCATTTGAGAGACTAAAGACATATTACTGCTCATCGACTGTAGATAAGAAGAAATCGGTTAATAAGATTATAATGGATATGGGTAATAATCAACAGCCGTTTTTAGAATTATTTGAAAAGGAATTTCATGAGCTTACCATACTTGGCAATAATTTTAGAATTCGACACCATGAAACAACAAAAACGGATATTCAGGATAAAAGGCATTATGAATATTTTTATAAACGTTGCCTGTCTTTAATTTCAACCGCAATCCAGTATTTAGATGGAAGAAATTTATGATAGGAATGAGTTTTTATCAAAGTCTCCCAGTTATAGATTTGTATATTATTTTTCCGAAACTTATAATGAAGCTAAAGATGTGGAGGTGTGCTTATGAGAGAGAAATTTAATCATCTATATTTGGATAGCCACGAAAGAAAACTTTTGATACATAGCCTTGTAGAGTTAAAAAATCAGCTCATTCAGCAAGGCAGATATACGGATTGTGTTGACGAGTTTGTTTTTAAGGTCATAAATGCACCGACCAAGAGAATGAAAATTGAATATGTCTAAGGCAGATTACAAAGCCGCTTATTCTTATTGATTTTAAGAGTAGGCGGCTTTTTTGCGTTCTCTGGTACTGTTTACATAGCCACCTTGACAAAGTGG
>NZ_WKRD01000001.1 GCF_009680455.1 Lachnospira eligens | reverse complement strand
AGGGCTTAACCAAGAGAAAAGGTTAAGACGGTTTGGATAGAACAAAGAGAGTTATTCTTAAGAGTAATCGGATGAAAAAGTATTTGCAAAGACAGATATGATATGATATATTTAATGTGCAGTTTTGAAGGAGCAATCTTTCAAAAGAGTTTATCTCTTAATTGCGAAAGCGATTGGCCTGGTGGCTCAGCTGGTTAGAGCGCCGCCCTGTCACGGCGGAGGTCGTGGGTTCGAACCCCATCCGGGTCGTTGTTATCATTTCCCAGATGATAACTTGCTGGAAACAGCTTACAATTATATATGGGGTCTTAGCTCAGCTGGGAGAGCATCTGCCTTACAAGCAGAGGGTCACAGGTTCGAGCCCTGTAGGCCCCATCAATTTTGCCGACTTGGCTCAATGGCAGAGCAGCTGATTTGTAATCAGCAGGTTGTTGGTTCGACTCCGACAGTCGGCTCTATATTAATAATGTGAGAGCATTATTAGTATTAATTTAATAGATGGGTGGATTCCCGAGTGGCCAAAGGGGACAGACTGTAAATCTGCTGGCACTGCCTTCGAAGGTTCGAATCCTTCTCCGCCCACTTTGATGTATATTTTACATCTATTTAACATAATATATATAGTGAATGCCGCGGGGTAGAGCAGCTCGGAAGCTCGTCGGGCTCATAACCCGAAGGTCACAGGTTCAAATCCTGTCCCCGCTACTAAGCCTAGATAGCTCAGTCGGTAGAGCAGAGGACTGAAAATCCTCGTGTCACTGGTTCGATTCCGGTTCTAGGCACTTAAAGCTGTTTCGTGATGAAACAGCTTTTTTTGCGTTAAAAACATTTATAAACACATATTAATTTTTGTAATGGACAAAGGAGGATATTATGTCAAAAGGAAATATTAATTATAAATATTTAAAAAGAAGAAAGTCATGGTTCAGGAGAAATCTGACACTTGTTATATTTATTGCTGTTGCTGTGATTGCTATTGCAGGAGCAGTAACTGCTGGAATTATGTTGTCTCATTATAATAAGGAAAAACAGGATGATAATCATGGGAGTAATGATGAACAGACAGTTGTTTCAACAGAAGAGACAACAGCGGCAAGGGAAGTTGTGTGGATTGATAATAAAGAGCCTGAATCAAAAGAACAAGAATACATTGCACCAGAAGGAGTTTATCTTCCATATTTTATTAAAGTAAACAGAGCTGCTAACTGTGCTACAGTGTATGGGATTGATGAGAATGGAGAATACACCATACCAGTCAAAGCATTTGCAACATCATGTGGAAAAGCAGGCGACGAAACTATTGTGGGTGAGAATTATGTAACATCAGATAAGTACGAATGGGGATATATGGTTGATGGTACTTATGGACGTTATGCATTCAGAATAAGTGGAGGTTATCTGTTCCATTCTGTTCCATATTATTCAATGAATAAGGGTGATCTGGAGGATGGACAGTACAATAAGCTTGGTGATTATGCTTCTCTTGGATGCGTTAGAATGTGCGTTAGGGATGTAAAGTGGATATATGATAACTGTCCATCGGGAACAGGTGTAACTATATATGATGATGCAGTTAATCCTGGACCACTTGGTAAGCCGGATTCTATAAAGATTCCAGAGGACAGTGCATATGCCGGCTGGGATCCTACAGACCCTGACGAGAATAATCCGTGGAATGCTTATAGTGCTAAGATAGAAGGGGCAAAGGACATTCAGACAAAGATTGGTCAGAGTGTAGATGTAATGACAGGGGTTACTGCAACTGATACTTGTGGTAATGATATTACTGCAAAGATTGTGACTGTTGGAAGATATACATTTGACCAGACAGGTACTTATGATATTAAGTATGAAGTTACAGATGCAATTGGAAGCCATGATGAAGTAACAGTAAAGCTTATGGTTACAGAATAAGAGATAATGGAGTTGTATTGATGGGAAATATAGATATTCTGGAAAAACTTGAAGAGTATTCAAAAGCTGGTTATGTGCCAATGCATATGCCGGGAGGAAAGCGCAATACTGAATATGCAAGTACTTCAGAACTTGATATTACCGAGATTGACGGATTTGATAATATGCATAATGCGGATGGTATTATTAAAAATGCGTCTGACAGGGCAGCAAAATTGTATGGAGCAGATAAAACACTGATGCTTGTAAATGGAAGTACAGCAGGAATATTATCAGCTATATGCGGTGCGACGAAAAGAAAAGGAAAGATTATCGTTGCAAGAAACTGTCATGTGTCAGTGTACAATGCATTGATTATGGCACAGTTAGAGCCAGTATATGTTATACCGGAGGTTGATAATGATACAGGAATATACAGAGGACTATCATTAGAACAGATTAGAAAATGTGTTGAAAATAACAGGGATGCACAGGCGGTTATTATAACTTCTCCGACTTATGAAGGTGTTGTGTCAGAGGTAAGGGAGATTGCCAGTTATCTGCATGAAAAAGGAATACCACTTATAGTTGACGAAGCGCATGGGGCACATTTTGAATTCAGTGAGGAATTTCCAGAGTCGGCAGTAAAAGCTGGGGCTGATATTGTAATTAACAGTATTCATAAAACATTACCGGCACTTACACAGACTGCACTGCTACATATTTCTGGAAATTATGTAGATTATGATAAAGTGGAAAGATTTTGGAATATATATCAGACAACCAGCCCCTCATATATTCTTATGGCGAGTATTGACAGGTGTATGAGAATTATTGAAGGGCAGGGAGATTATATTTTTAAGGAATATATAAACAGACTTAAGAATTTAAGAGAAAATATTGCAAAACTTAATAATATAAGGTTGATGGATAGTGATGATATTTCTAAGATTATTCTTATATGTGATGATGGAAAGTACCTATATGACAGGTTATTGGATGAATATAAGGTGCAGCTTGAGATGGCATCATTTAAATATGTTATTGCAATGACTTCAGTTGCTGATAAACAGGAGTATTATGACAGATTTCTTAGTGCATTGAAGGAGATTGATAAAAGCTGGAAAGTTAAAAGCAAAGACAGTGAAAATGATGTAGAAGAAAGCTTAGGGTATGCGATTAACAACAAGCCAGAAGTATGTATGTGTCCGGCAGATGCAATTGATTTAATGGATGAAAATGGATATGAAGATTTATCTGTTAATTCATCTGATATATGTGGTAGAATAAGTATGTCATCGGTTCTTATATACCCACCGGGAATGCCTGTTGTTAATGTAGGCGAGCGGATTACCGGTGATGTATGCAGAATTATTAAGAGTGCGATAAATGCCGGGCTGGAAGTACCCGGTCTTAAGGAAGGAAAGATAAGATGCCTGAGATAGCATTTATTATGGGAAAAAGCGCGTCCGGCAAGGATAAGATATATAAAAACCTAATTGAAGATGAAAGTCTGAAGCTTAATACTGTTATATTGTATACAACAAGACCAATGAGAGCCGGGGAGACCGATGGGGTTGAGTATTTTTTTGTAAATGATGAGACAGCTGTTAAGATGCAGGAGAGCGGCAGGATTGTTGAATTGAGAGAATATAATACTGTGTATGGTGTGTGGAAGTATTTTACAGCTGATGACGGACAGATTGACCTTAACAGTGGTAACAGGTATCTGGTTATAGGAACGCTTGAAGCGTATGATAAATTCTGTGAATTCTATGGAAAACAGCATATTATGCCGATATACATTGAAGTAGAAGATGGATTGAGACTCACAAGGGCTATCCACAGAGAACAGAAACAGGATAATCCACACTATGAGGAAATGTGCAGAAGATTTCTTGCAGACAGTGAGGATTTTTCAGAAGAGAATATTGCTAAAGCTGGTATTACAAGAAGATTTAGCAATAATGGAGAGTTAGAGGATTGCATTAGTGAAGTTAAGAGTGCCATATTAGGAGGTATGTATGGATATTAAGGTTAAAGATATAGCACCGGCTAATCAGACCACTCCGGTTAAAGCACAGGAAAAATCAGATGATAGTTTTAAGTTTACACTGATTAGCAATATTGAGGAGAAAGACCTTCAGGAAAAACTGGGAAATATGATGCAGGAAATTACCGAGCAGGGTGAAAAGATTGCAAAGCATATGGATATAAGAGATATGAAGAAGTACAGAGAGCTTGTTAAGGGATTCCTAAATGAAGTTGTAAACCGTTCACACAAGTTTTCAAGAGAGAACTTTCTTGACAGGAGAGGAAGACACAGGGTGTATGGAATTGTTAAGATGGTAGATGAGAATCTTGATAATCTTGCCAGAGAACTGGTAAAAGATGAAAAGGATCATCTTGCAATAGTTGGAGCTATTGATGATATAAGGGGATTGTTATTAGATATTTCAACATAGGAGCAATATGTGTTATAATATTACAGATAAGTAATGAAAAGAGGAATAAGTATGGGTAATTTTTCAGATATATATGGATATGAGACTATTAAAGAACATTTGCAGAGTGCAATATCTATGGGAAAGGTATCTCATGCTTATGTAATCAGCGGAGGACTTGGTTCAGGAAAGAAGCTTATTGCCAGCACATTTGCACAGACACTGCAGTGTGAGGCGGGCGGTGTTGAGCCTTGTGGGGTGTGCCATTCCTGTGTGCAGGCAGCAGGCAGGAACCAGCCGGATATTATCTGGGTTGGACATGAGAAGCCGGGAAGTATTGGTGTTGATGATATAAGAGACCAGCTTGTATCGGATATGCAGATTAAGCCTTACAGCAGTCCTTACAAGATATACATTATTGATGAAGCAGACAAGCTTACTGTTGCAGCACAAAATGCAATGCTTAAGACAATTGAAGAGCCGCCGGCTTATGGAATTGTTATTCTGCTTGCTAATAATCCGGATGTTTTCTTACAGACTATTCTGTCAAGATGCGTTGTGCTTGATCTTAAGCCACTTAAGGATGATGTAGTTATTAAATATCTTAAAGATCACTATGATAATATCGGTGATTACGAGTGTAAATTTGCAGCAAGATTTGCAGCTGGACGAATCGGCAGGGCAATGACTATGGTTGAATCTACTGAGTTTGCAGAGTTAAGACGTGATGTAATGGATGTTATTAAGAATGCTAAGGATATGGATTCGGCTGATATTATGACATCGGTGAAAAGAGTTACCAATTATAAGCTGACTATTGATGATTACCTTGACCTTATGCTTATGTGGTACAGGGATGTACTTATGTTTAAGAGTACGAATGATACTAATCTGCTCATATTTAATGACCAGATGACACTGATAAAGAGTCAGGCACAGACTATGTCATATGAAGGTTTACAGGATATTATTAATTCTATTGACAGGGTTAAGGTGAGACTTCAGGCAAATGTTAATTTTGATCTGGTTATTGAATTGCTTATTATGGCGATTAAGGAAAATTCATAGAATGGAGAGTATAGATGACTAAAGTTGTTGGAGTTAGATTCAGACAGGTTGGAAAGATATATTTTTTTGCACCTGGGAAATATTCAGTTGAAACAGGACAGCATGTTATTGTTGAGACTGCCAGAGGAGTTGAATATGGACAGGTTGTTCTAGGTGAAAGAGAAGTAGAAGATACAGCGGTTATCCAGCCTCTAAAGGCAATTATAAGGGTTGCAACACCAGAAGATGATGAAAGAGAATTAAAAAATAGAGAAAAGGAAAAAGAAGCATTTAAGATATGTCTTGAGAAGATTGCAAAGCATAATCTTGACATGAAGCTTATTAAGGCTGAGTATACATTTGACAATAATAAGGTGTTGTTCTATTTTACTGCTGATGGAAGAATTGATTTCAGAGAGCTTGTTAAGGATCTTGCTGCAGTATTTAAGACAAGAATTGAATTAAGACAGATTGGAGTAAGGGATGAGACTAAGATTCTTGGTGGAATTGGTTCCTGCGGAAGACCTTTATGTTGTGCCACATTTTTACCAGAATTCAATCCGGTATCTATTAAGATGGCTAAGGAGCAGAACCTGTCACTTAATCCAACTAAGATTTCAGGTGTGTGTGGAAGACTTATGTGTTGTTTAAAGAATGAGCAGGATACATATGAGGAATTAAATAGTCATCTGCCTAATGTGGGAGATTCTGTTACTACACCAGATAAACTGGTTGGTGAGGTTTCAAGTGTCAATGTTTTAAGGCAGAGAGTTAAGGTATTAATAACTCATGATAATGACGAAAAGGAACTTAAGGAATATCCGGTTGAGGAGCTTCGTTTTAAGAGAAAAAGAAGATTTGATAAGGTCCGCATTGATGATGATAAGGAACTTAAGGCACTTGAGGAATTAGAAAGAAAAGAAGGAAAAGCCCATATTAGTGATGATTAATGAACGAATTGATGATTTGATGAGAGATGGACTAAAGCTTATACAGAATACACATATTTTTTGTTTTGGAATGGACGCAGTGCTGTTGTCTACTTATGCCAGGGCAGGGAAGAAGGACAGGGTGCTGGATATGGGTACCGGTAATGGTATTATTCCGGTGCTTATGCAGTCTAAGAATCCAGGTAGCACATATAGTGCTCTTGAGATTCAGGAGGGAAGCGCACAGCTTGCCAGAAGAAATGTGGAGCTTAATCATCTTGAGGACAGAATCAGTGTTGTTAAGGGTGATATTAAGGAAGCTTCCACTATATTTGGGGAAGCTTCTTTTAATGTTGTGACGAGCAATCCGCCATATATGAATGAAAATCACGGTATTGTTAATCCGGACAGTGCCAAGGCAATTGCAAGGCATGAGCTTCTGTGTAGTCTTGATGATGTTATAAGGGAAGCAAGCCGTTGTCTTAAATCCAAAGGGAAAATGTATATGGTTCACAGACCGAACAGACTTGTTGATATATTTGACACTATGAGAAAGTATCATCTTGAGCCGAAGAGAATGAGGCTGGTGTATCCTTATGTGAATAAGGCTGCCAATATGGTGCTTATAGAAGCGGTTAAGGGAGGTAATTCCCAGCTTATTGTTGAAGAACCGCTTATTGTATACAAGACGGACGGTACCTACACTGATGCGCTTCTAAAAATGTATGAATAGATAGAGGTTTATTATGGATAATGAGAGAAATGTAAAGAAAGACGGACCGGGTATGCTGTATCTGTGTGCAACGCCTATTGGTAATCTTGAGGATATTACTTACAGGGTTTTGCGTGTGCTTTCAGAGGCAGACTTGATTGCAGCAGAGGATACAAGAAACAGTATTAAGCTGCTTAATCATTTTGAAATAAAGACACCTATGACAAGTTATCATGAATTTAATAAGTATGATAAGGCAAAGGTTCTTGTTGATAAAATATTAGGTGGAATGGATGTGGCTGTAATTACGGATGCTGGAACTCCGGGAATATCTGATCCAGGTGAGGAGCTTGTAAAGCAATGCAGGGCAGCAGGTATCAGGGTTACTTCACTTCCGGGACCGGCAGCATGCATAACAGCGCTTACAATGTCAGGACGCGAGACAAGAAGATTTGCATTTGAAGCATTTTTACCAGCGGATAAGAATGAGAGAAAAGAAGTTCTTGCAGAGTTAGCATGTGAAACAAGGACTATGATTATATATGAAGCACCGCACAGACTTACTAAGACACTTGCGGAACTACAAGATACGCTTGGCGGTGACAGACAGATTACTATATGTAAGGAACTTACCAAGAGATATGAGAATTCGATGGAATTCACGCTTGAATCTGCATGTGAATATTATGAAAATAATGAGCCGAGAGGCGAATATGTGCTTGTGATTGCCGGTAAAAGCCGTGAGCAGTTAAAGGCCGAGGCAAGAAAGCAGTGGGAAAACATGAGTGTGGCAGAACATGTGCAGATGTATATGTCGCAGGGCATGGATAAGAAAGAAGCCATGAAAGCTGCGGCAAAGGACAGGGGTGTGTCAAAAAGGGATATATACCAGGAGCTTGAAGGGAAAGCGTAAGCAGCTACCGGATAGTGTGCTCTTTGATGATTGCACGTACTGTCTTGAAAAGATAAGGCTTAATTGTATCTATGTCAGCAGGTTCTTTATAAAGAATTGCGCTGTAGCAAGTTGAACTTACAAGCTCAACAATAAGGAAGAGCATTATTTCAGGCTCTTCAAGTGAGATATCCTCAGCGTTAATCATTTCATAATATACATCTTTAAAGTTAATATCATCAGATGCAACCTTAGTTGTGAGAGCTTCCTTGAAGATTCCCCAGCTAAGGTTTTTTGATATAAATGTCAGAAGAGTCTGATTAGAATTCAGCTCATCTACAATATGATTAATTATAAATATTATTTTTTCTTCGAAACCTAACTGTTCGTTCTTTTCTTTAGAAAATTCCTCTAAATCAGCGACGGCATTCTTAAATAATTTACTTGATTCATGTGATATAAGACGGTTTCTTATATCATACTTGTCCTTAAAGTACAGATAAAATGTACCCTTAGCAATTCCAGCTTTCTGAGAAATTTCCGCAATAGAAGTCTTCGTAACCCCCTGGGTAGTAAAGAGATTAAATGCAGTATTCAGCAGAGAAGTAAGTTTCTGTTGTTTGTTAGTTTCAAGCTTTCCCATATCAATCACTCACCTTTATTAGTGTTAATTATTAGTTGGTTATAGTGTGTATTATGAGTTGGTATGGTAATTGATTTCAGGTGCTTTGGAGCCACCGACACTTAACAAGTTGCAGGAACTGCAACGAGTTTAGTGTCCGCTGTGAGCGACAAGCAGCGCAAGCGTGCCTGAAATTGATTACCATGCCAACTCATTTATAAATACATTATACACCAATCCAATTATAAAATAAATATTAAAAAATGACTTTTGGTCAATTTTCTATTGACTATGTGTTTTGAGGTGCTATAATGTCAACTGAAATTGAAAATGACTATCGGTCATATTTGTTAAAGACATGAATACTTATATGACTAAGGGTTGTTGGCATTTGCATCTTACAGAAAGGCGTGGTTATTTATATGAAAAAGTTTGGAAAAGTTGTTGTTAAGTTAAGAATTCCAATTCTGGTTCTTAGCTTCCTGCTGTTGATTCCATCAGTTCTTGGTTACTTTAATACCAGGGTTAATTACGATATCCTGTATTATCTGCCAAGTGATATCGACACTATGCAGGGACAGGACATTTTGCTTGATGATTTCGGAAAGGGCGCTTATGCAATGGTCGTCGTTGACGGAATGAATAAGTCAAATGTTTCTAAGTTGGTAAAGAAAGTTGAGGGGGTTGACCATGTTGCGTCAGTTATCTCTTATAGTGGAGTGGTAGGAGATGATGTTCCTTCAGAAATTCTTCCTGATAAGTTCCGTTCTTATTTTGAAAACGAGGATTCAGGAGCTACATTGTTTGCAATATTCTTTGATGATACAACATCAAGTGACGATACAATGAAGGCTATTCAGGAAGTAAGAGATGTTACGGATAATCAGTGTTATATTGCCGGTATGTCTGCTGTAGTTACAGATACTAAGACAATGGCAGAAAAGGAGACTCCTTTTTATGTACTTGTAGCGGTTGTTCTGGTATGTATTGTACTTGCTATATTTATGGATTCATTCCTTGTACCAGTATTCTTTATGCTAAGTATAGGTATGGCAATTGTGTATAACCTTGGTTCTAATTATTTCTTAGGTGAGGTTTCATACATAACGAAAGCACTGGCTGCGGTACTTCAGCTTGGTGTAACTCTGGATTATTCTATATTCTTATGGCACAGTTACAAGGAAGCTAAGGAAGAAACCCCGGATGATCATCACGAAGCTATGGCGGTTGCTATTGGGAATACACTAACATCAGTTGTTGGTTCTTCCATAACAACAGTTGCAGGATTCATAGCACTCTGCTTTATGAGCTTTACACTTGGTCTTGACCTTGGTGTTGTTATGGCAAAGGGTGTTGTATTGGGCGTTATTGGTTGTGTTACAATACTTCCTTCCCTTATTCTTACATTTGACAAGGCTCTTGAGAAAACAATGCATAGAGAGATTATGCCGAATTTTGATAAGCCGGCAAGATGGATTGTTAATCATTCATGGATATTCCTTATAATATTCGTTCTGCTTCTTGGTCCGGCAATCTACGGATATAACAATACTAAGGTTTACTATGATTTGTCTGATACACTTCCAGAGAAGCTTAACTGTTCGCAGGCTAACAAGATGCTTGCCGAGAACTTTGACGGAACTAATTCTATATATATGATTCTTGCAGACAGTAATCTTTCAGCAGAGGATTCTAATGCAATGATGAATGAGGTAAATGATCTGGATGGAATTTCATTTGCATTAAGTATTGACTCAGCACTCGGTGGAGAAATACCTACGGAAATGCTTCCTGATTCGCTTGTTTCAGAGCTTAAGGGTGATGAATACCAGATTATGATGGTATCAACTAATTACACAATTGCTTCTGATGAAATCAATGACCAGATTAATAAGGTTGATGCGATTGCAAAGAAGTATGATGCTAAATCTATGGTAATTGGAGAAGCTCCTTGTACTAAGGATCTTATCACTATTACTGATAAGGATTTTAAGACAGTTAGTGCAGTTTCAATTGTTGCGATATTCTTTATTATTTTCTTCGTTTTAAAGTCAATATCTCTTCCGGTTATTCTGGTTGCTGCTATTGAATTTGCTATATTTGTTAATATGGGTATTCCATATTATACAGGAACAACGATACCATTTATATCTTCGGTAGTAATCGGAACTATTCAGCTTGGTGCGACAGTCGATTATGCAATTCTTATGACTACAAGATATAAGAGAGAAAGAGCTGCTGGTAACTCTAAGAAAGAGGCTATATCAATAGCACTTGGAACATCTATTCCATCTATTATTGTCAGCGCACTTGGTTTCTTCGCAGCAACATTTGGTGTAGGTATGATAGCCAGTGTTGATATGATTGCTTCACTTTGTACACTTATGGCACGAGGTGCAATCATCAGTATGTTTGTTGTTATATTTGTTCTTCCATCACTTTTCGTATTGCTTGATAAGGTGATTATTCATACAAGTTTAGGTTTTAAGCCTAAGAAGAACAGTCAGAATTAATAGGAGGAAGATTATTATGGTAAAGAAGAATTTATTCAGATATAGTTCAGTTTTAATGTGTGTAGTTCTTACAGCAGCAAGCCTTGTTGGCTGCGGTGCTAATACAGCTGCAACAACAGGAACAGATACAGCTTATGTAACAGAGATGGCAGCAGGCAGTACAGAGGCTACGATTACACAGGCAATAACTAATGAGCTTGCAGTGTCTAACAAGAGCACACTTGCAACTAACACAAGACAGGAAACAGTTTATGTATTCAATGACGCTTCAGGTAATAAGAATCACATCACTGTCAACGAAAAGATTACAGACGCTAACGGCAATGAGACTCTTAATAAGACTGAGTCAAGTGAAAATGCGCCAGTAACAATGAAGGTTACTTACAAGCTTGATGGCAAGGAAATTAAGCCGGAGGACCTGGCCGGAAAGAGCGGAAAGGTTACAATACGTTTTGATTACACTAATAATCAGAAGAAAACTGTAACAATTAATGGTAAGAAGCAGACAGTTGCCGTACCATTTACAATGATTACAGGCATGATGCTTCCAACAGATGTATTCTCAAATGTTGAGGTTACTAATGGTAAGCTTACTAAGGTTGGAGACAATATTGTGGCAGTCGGTATGACAATGCCAGGACTTAAGGATACTATGAATCTTAAGTTTAATGATAAGTCACTTGACCTTGATATTCCTGAGTATTTTGAATTAACAGCAGATGTTAAGGATTTCTCACTCGATATGACAATGTCTGTAGCAACATCTAATCTTCTTTCGGATATGAATGCTGATGACATTACTTTAGATGATTTAAAGAAAACTGTTGCTTCATTAGATGATGCAGCAACACAGCTTGCAGACGGAACAGTTACATTACAGGATGGAACACAGCAGTTAAGTGATGCAATTCCAGCACTTACTGATGGTGTTGACCAGTTAAATACAGGTGCTTCTTCTCTTAAGGATGGTATATATGCATACGCAGATGGCGCTGCAAGTGCATATGAGGGTTCAGTTTCACTTAATGACAACATGAAGACATATGCTGACGGAATCGGAACTCTTTACAATACTCTTAAGGATAATAATCTTGACAGCAGTGTTGCTTCGGCAGCAGATGGAGCAAGTGAGCTGGCTGCAGGTGCTGTAACACTTGATGCAGGAATTGACAGTGCTTTAGCAGGTGCTGGACAGTTAGTTACCGGAGCAGATGCATTATCAGGCGGTCTTACAAAACTTGAAGCTGGTTCTGACCAGCTTGCAGCAGGAACTAATAAGTTAAAGACTGATCTTGAAGCTGGAAAGACAAAGGCAACAGAAAATTATAACACAGCTTATGGAAGTTTCTATAAAGTAGCATTTGCAGTAACATGCATGAGTCAGGGAATTAATCCTAATTCAGCAACACCACAGCAGCAGGCAGTAATCGCAGCAGCTCTGGCACAGGCTGGTATATCACAGACACCTGATGTAACAAGTAAGACACAGTACGCATTGGCAACAGGTTATATATTAAAGAACTATGCATCTGTTAAGCAGGTAGTTGCTGCTACTGTAAGTGCAGCAGCTGGCGGACAGCTTGATGAAGCGACAGTAAGTTCTAAGGCAGATGAGCAGATTGTTACAATGACAAGCGGACTTTCACAGGCTTATCAGGCATATAACAATTGCAATACAACATTATCATCTCTTGAAGATGCCGGATATTTTGATGGTATGAGCGACCTTAATGCTGGTATTAAGTCAGCTAATTCTGGTGCAACACAGCTTAAAGCAGGAATTGACCAGTTAAGCACAGGTGCAGGACAGTTAAGTGCTGGTTCTAAGCAGCTTAAGGCAGGACTTGGAACATTAAGTACAGGTCTTAACACACTCAGCATATCAGTTGGTTCATTCTCAACTTACAAGGAAGGAACTCTCTGCTCAAGCTTATATGCATTAAATCTTAATGCAGGAAAACTTCAGAAGGAAGGAACAGCAGTCCTTCAGAGCGGACTTTCACAGCTTACAGCTAATAATGATACATTAAAGAGCGGAGCTTCACAGCTTGCAGATGGAACAGCTACATTAAAGGATAGTTCAGGAACACTTGCAGATGGAGTTACACAGTTAAACGAAGGTGCAATTACATTAAAGGATGGAATGGCACAGTTTAACAGCGAAGCAATCGAGCCTATCACAAAGCTTGTAGACTCAGACGCACAGACAGCCGTTGATACAATCAAGGCGGTAGTTAAGGCAGGTCAGGAATACAATTCATTCTTAGGCAAGTCAGATGACAAAGCCGGAAGTGTAACATTTGTTTACAAGACAGCAGGTATCACAGCCAATAAATAAGCTTTTTTCTTTCAAACACTTTCATATAAAGATGGAACAGCCACCCTTGGGTTTCCCCGCGGGTGGCTGTTTCAATATGTTATATACGAATAAATGTGAATATTACAAGGTATAATCTATACTAACGGGGATTTGCGTTATAACACATATAAAAACGACTGCCTTTGAATATTTTGGACAGTCGTTTAGATTCATTTGGTTAATTATTATTCTTATGTTTCTTGATTATCTCTTCATATCTGCGCTGGGAAGCTTTTTCTTCCTCAGTAAGTTCTTTTGGCGCGTCTTCAATATCGTTAAGCTGTGCAAATACATCAGCTAAATCATCTAAATTGAGTAAATTCTTGTTGTCTGGCATAATACCCCTCCTTTATTAAGCTGATTGTTATTATGGAATCTGATGGAAGAAATCTTCCAGTCGTATAAATGTTTTCGTGAGAACCTCGGCTTCTTCTTTTGTTAAATCCTTCGTGATATGTCCAATCATATCCTTGTGAAAATTCTCATGATGTCTGTATGCGGCAATTCCTTTGTCTGTAAGAGAAGCATAGACTATACGGCGGTCTTTCTCACCGCGCTTTCTTATCACATAGCCTTTCTTGACAAGTCCATTGATTCCAACTGTAAGAGTTCCCATTGTTACTCCAAGTGACTTGGAAATTGTGGACATAGTACGAGGTTCTTCAATGCCGATTGCTTCTATAATATGCATGTCTGTAACAGAAATATCTTTAAATTCTTCTGTGATAAGAGCCCTTTCTTCAATGTTCAAGATATCATTGAACAAGTCTACAAGCACAGAATTCAGAGACTCAAATATATCCATAAACACGTACCTTAACCTTACTTATTAATAAAATAATTATATCTTATTAAAAAGTAATATGCAAGTTTGCAATTTGTACAAATGTGGTGTAATATGTCATTGGAATATGCAAAACTGGGTATTTGATACCCTTAATCTATTATGACGTTGGAGGAAGACATGAAATTTATAGCAATTGGTGAATTGATGTTGAGACTATCACCACCTAACTATGAAAAACTTGTAACTACACATGATTTCAGAGTTAATTATGGCGGAGCAGAGGCAAATGTAGCGGTTTCCCTTGCAAACCTTGGTGTTGATTCAACATTTTTTACAGTATTACCTAACTCAGACCTTGGAAAGTCAACTATTAATTATCTTAAGTCTAATGATGTGCATACCAAGCACATTATAAGATCAGAAGGAAGAATGGGACTTTATTATCTGGAAGAAGGTGTTTCTGTCAGACCTTCACAGGTAATATATGATAGAGCTGATTCTGCATTTGCAGAATACGACTATAAGGATGTTGATTTCGAGGAGATTCTTAAGGATTATGACTGGCTCCATATTAGCGGTATCACTCCAGCTCTTTCTTACAACTGCCGTAAGATGATGGATATGGCAGTTAAGGCAGCTAAGAAGATGGGACTTACTGTCAGCTTCGATCCTAACTGGAGAAGTACGCTCTGGTCATTCGAGACTGCAAGAGATGTTCTTAGTAAGTACCTTCCTTATGTTGATGTGCTTATTGGAATCGAACCTATCCATGTATACAGAGAAGATGGAACTGATGTTAAAGATGGTCTTACAATGGACCCATCATTTAAGGACATGGACAGAGTATTTAAGGCAATAGACGAGCAGTATCATATGAAGGCTATTGCAAGAACTGTAAGATATGTACACTCAGGAAGCAACAACTCTTTAAAGGCTTTCTATTATACTAATGGAGAGACTTATGAGAGTAAGACAATTAATTTCGAGATAGTAGACCGAGTTGGTGGAGGCGATGCATTTTCATCAGGACTTATCTATGCCCTTATGGACAATATGACTCCTGAAGATACTGTTAACTTCGCTGTTGCTTCTTCAGTAATGAAGCATGCTATCAGAGGTGATACTAATATCACATGTGTTGACCACATTAAGAGACTTATGAAGAATTCGTCTTTCGATGTGCAGAGATAATTTAATATTAAGATTACCTGTTCCGTGTGTGGAACAGGTTTTTTTACGGAGGCTTAAGTTATGAGTATTAATATTTGTCCAATGGTTGCACTGGCAGCCGAGCTGACGAATGTGCCTTTATGGCTTTGTATACCATTTGCATGTCTGCTTTTGTGTATAGCCATAATTCCACTTGTAAAAGGAGAATGGTGGGAAAAGTACAGACCATTTGCTGTAATATTCTGGTCACTGCTTTTCATAATTCCGTTCGCAGTTAAGTATGGTGCTGGAACAGCAGCAGAGACTGTACTTGAATGTCTGGTAAATGATTATCTTACATTCATTGTACTGCTTTTCGGTCTGTTCTGCGTAGCAGGTAACATAACAGTTGAGGGAAGTCTTGTTGGTTCACCAAGAGTAAATGTTATTCTTCTTGGAATAGGAACCCTTCTTTCAAGCTGGATTGGAACTACAGGTGCGTCAATGCTTCTTGTAAGACCTGTTATTAAGATGAATTCATGGAGAAGAAATAAGGCTCACATAATGGTGTTCTTCATTTTTCTTATATCTAATATGGGAGGAAGTCTTACACCTATCGGTGACCCACCACTTCTTATGGGATTCTCAAGAGGTGTTCCTTTCTTCTGGAGTATAAGATTCTTTCCGATACTGCTCCTTAATATGATTATTCTTCTTACAGTGCTTTATTTTCTTGACAAGAGAGCATACAGGAAGGATATAGCAGCAGGTTATATGCCAGAGATTAAGGAAAATGAGCCACTTATAAGATTTGAGGGATTACATAATATTATATTCATCGTAATTATTGTAGCAGCAGTTATATTAAGCGGAGTACTTCCGGATGTACCATTTTTCCAGAATGCTGCCGGCGAGGTAATCTCAATTCCTATATTTGGAGAGGTTAAGCTTGCAATTACTTCACTTATTGAAGTAGTTATGATTCTTTTAGCCGCATTTTTATCATTCAAGACAACTAATGCAGAGATAAGAAAGAAAAACCATTTCACATGGGGTGCCATTCAGGAAGTTGCTGTACTTTTCATAGGTATATTTATTACTATGCAGCCAGCTCTTATGATTTTAAAGAGTGCAGGCGCAGAGCTTGGACTTACACATCCATCACAGATGTTCTGGGTAACAGGTGCGCTTTCAAGTTTCCTTGATAATACACCAACTTATCTTGTATTCCTCACAACGGCTGGTTCAATGGGATTTGCGTCAGGTATTACAACTGCACTTGGAGTTGTTCCTGCAAAAATGCTTACGGCAATATCATGTGGCGCGGTATTTATGGGAGCAATGACTTATATCGGTAATGCACCTAATTTCATGGTTAAGTCAATATCAGATGAAAATGGTGTTAAGATGCCAAGCTTCTTTGGTTATATTGTGTGGTCATTGTGCTGCCTTGTACCGGTATTCCTTATTGACACACTATTATTCTTTATATAATTAGGAGGTGCGCATTATGGCAGATAATGATAAAATAACTGAACTTGCGAACAGAATATACGCACTGGACGAGAAAGTATATAAAGCTACAGGTTCTAATCTGGGACGTGTATATCAGGGAAACAAGGAAAAATGTATTAATGATTTAAGAGATTTGATTAAATCCAGTGCGGATTCTTCAGTTCTTAGAAGTGAGCTTGCTCTTATAAGTAATATGGCAAGAACCACTAAAAAGAATCCTCAGCTTCATAAAGAAATAATGCATGAATATGGTGAGATATTTGATGAAGCAATGGCTATGCAGGAAGCGAGAGAGGGAAATGATATTATTGACCCGGAGCATGCAGAGCTTAATATGTCCAATCTTGCAAACAGATTTGGAAAGGACGACAATCTTATTATATGCATAGGCCGTTCATATGGCTGTGCCGGAACAGATATTGGTTTCAGGCTTGCTGATAAGTTAAGAATCAGCTATTATGATGTATCTATCATGAATGAGATATTACAGCGTAATGAAGAACATGAAGAAACTGACAGAGCTTTATTCCAGAATAAAACAGCAAGAACACCGGCTCAGTGGTGGAGAGATTTTAAGAAGTACCATGGTCTTTCAAGGTCTGATGTACAGTTCTTTAATACATCTAAGAAGCTGGTCGATTTAGCAAAGCAGGAACCATATGTTATCATGGGAAGATATGCGGATAATATTCTTACTAAGAACCACATTCCTCATATAAGCATATTTATCACAGCTCCTAAGAAGCTGCGTATACAGAGAACTTACCATACAAGCAAAGAGAAGCTTACTTATAAGCAGGCTGCGAAGTATGTTTCAAAAGAGGATAAGGCACATCTTAAAAGATACGCATTCTATACAGGCAAGAAGTGGGGCGAAGCAGATAACTACGACCTCACAATCAATAGTTCTACTTATGGAATTGACGGAAGCGTTGATCTGATAATGAGAATTGTGGCTAAGAATCAGCTTGACAACTAAACATTTATTATATAAAATCTAATCAAATGCATTGACGAAGACAGTAGGTTGGAGTGAAAAGCATGAGCGAGCCGGGATGGTGAGAGCCGGTGCGAGTACTATCCATCTGAACATCACTTCTGAGCATCTTCGCTGAAATCATTACGAGACTAAGCGGGGACGGTAATCCCATCGTCAGGTTAAAGCCAGGGACGCATATGATAGTATGTCGTAATCATTCAGATTTTAGGATAAGTATGTTACCCCTCTGTTGTATTACGGCAGAGGGGTTTTTCGTAAGCAATGAGTCATGCAAGCAGCCATCAAGCTTGCTTGTGTGGCTGCTTATATGACGAATGCCCGTAATGAACAACGAAGGACGAAGTCCGGGAGTTGTGAATTACCAAGACTCGGGAGTGACGAAGTCACGGAGAGGCTTGGCTTACGAAAAAATGATTATAGCCAGAAGGCAAGAAAGGAAGCTGCAATGATTTATCAGAAAGTTTCTGCGGATATGAAGTTCGTAGACAGAGAAAAAGAAGTTGAAAAGTTCTGGAAAGACAATGATATCTTCCAGAAGAGTATTGATAACAGAAAGGAAGGCCCAACTTACACATTCTATGACGGACCTCCAACTGCTAATGGTAAGCCACATATTGGACATGTACTTACAAGAGTTATTAAGGATATGATTCCAAGATACAGAACAATGAAAGGCTACATGGTTCCTCGTAAGGCTGGATGGGATACACATGGACTCCCGGTTGAGCTTGAAGTTGAGAAGATGTTAGGTCTTGATGGCAAGGAACAGATTGAAGAATATGGTATCGAGCCATTTATCAAGCATTGTAAGGAATCTGTATGGAAATACAAGGGTATGTGGGAGGATTTCTCATCTACTGTTGGTTTCTGGGCTGATATGGATAACCCATATGTAACATATGACAATAACTTTATCGAGTCTGAATGGTGGGCTTTAAAGCAGATCTGGGATAAGGGTCTTCTTTATAAGGGCTTCAAGATTGTTCCTTACTGTCCTCGTTGTGGTACACCTCTTTCTTCACATGAGGTTGCCCAGGGCTACAAGACTCTTAAAGAGCGTACAGCAGTTGTAAGATTCAAGATTGTTGGAGAGGATGCATATTTCCTTGCATGGACAACAACTCCTTGGACACTCTGCTCTAATATTGCTCTTTGTGTTAATCCAGATGAGACTTATGCAAGAGTTAAGGCAGCAGATGGATTCACATACATCATGGCAAAGGCACTTCTTGACAAGGTTCTTGGAGGAATCGAGAGAGAAGAAGGAACTCCTGCTTATGAGATTATTGAAGAATATAAGGGTAAAGACCTTGAATATAAGGAATATGAGCCACTTTACCAGTGTGCAAAGGATGCCGCTGACAAGCAGCACAAGAAAGCATTTTTCGTATACTGCGATAATTATGTAACTATGGAAGATGGTACTGGTATCGTTCATATTGCACCTGCATTTGGTGAAGACGATGCAAGAGTTGGTAGAAAATATGACGCTCCATTTGTTCAGATGGTAGACGAGGCTGGTGTTATGAAGCCTGAGACTCCATTTGCAGGAATGCGTGCTAAGCCAACTAAGAAAGAGATGGAAGCAGGCGCTATCAACTGTGATGTTGAGGTTCTTAAGGAACTTGAGGGCAGAGGAATCCTCTTCTCAGCACCTAAGGTAGAGCATGAATATCCTCATTGCTGGAGATGTGATACACCACTTATCTACTATGCAAGAGAGTCATGGTTTATCAAGATGACAGACCCAGAAGTTAAGGCTAACTTAATTGCTAATAATAAGACAATCAACTGGATTCCAGAGACAATCGGTACAGGACGTTTCGGAGCATGGCTTGAAAATGTTCAGGACTGGGGAATTTCACGAAACAGATACTGGGGTACACCTCTTAATATCTGGCAGTGTGAGGACTGCGGTGAGATGATGTCTATCGGAAGTATCGAAGAACTCAAGGAAAAATCAGACAATTGTCCAGATAATATTGAGCTTCACAGACCATATGTTGATGCAGTTACATGCAAGTGTCCTAAGTGTCAGGGAACAATGAAGAGAGTTCCAGAAGTTATCGACTGCTGGTTCGATTCAGGTTCAATGCCATTTGCACAGCACCACTATCCATTTGAGAATAAGGAAGTATTCGAGCAGCAGTTCCCAGCTAAGTTCATATCTGAGGCTGTTGACCAGACAAGAGGCTGGTTCTACTCATTACTTGCTATCTCAACACTGCTCTTTAACAAAGCTCCATATGAGAATGTTATTGTTCTCGGACATGTTCAGGATGCAGACGGACAGAAAATGAGTAAGTCAAAGGGTAACGCTGTTGATCCATTTGACGCATTACAGAAGCATGGTGCTGACGCAATCCGTTGGTATTTCTACGAGAATTCAGCTCCTTGGGTTCCTAACAGATTCAAGGACGAGTGGGTTTCAGAAGGTCAGAGAAAGTTCATGGGAACATTCTGGAACACATATGCATTCTTCGTACTGTATGCTAATATTGATGATTTTGACGCTACTAAGTATCAGCTTGAATATGACAAGCTCTCAGTTATGGACAAATGGTTATTATCAAAGCTTAATTCTTTAGTTAAGGTTGTTGATACTAACCTTGAGAATTACAAGATTACAGAGACTGCAAGAGCTCTTGAGGACTTCACAGACGAGCTTTCTAACTGGTATGTAAGAAGAAGCCGTGAAAGATTTTGGGCTAAGGGAATGGAGCAGGATAAGATTAATGCTTACATGACTCTTTACACAACACTTGTAACTCTGGCTAAGATTTCTGCACCAATGGTTCCATTCATGACAGAAAGCATTTATAGAAATCTTGTATGCAGCATTGATAAAAATGCGCCTATTTCAATACATTTATGCGACTTCCCTAAGGTTAATGAGCAGTTCATTGACAAGAAGCTTGAGGAAACTATGGATGATGTATTAGACGCAGTTGTTATCGGACGTGCATGCCGTAATTCAACTAATATCAAGAACCGTCAGCCAATCGGCAAGATGTTCATTAAGGCAGACTGGAAGCTTGATGAGTTCTACACAGCTATTATCGCTGACGAGCTTAATGTTAAGGAAGTTGAATACACAGATGATGTAAGAGCATTTACATCTTACTCATTCAAGCCACAGATGAAGACTCTCGGACCAAAATACGGAAAGCTTCTTAATGCAATCAGAACAGCTCTTACAGAGGTTGACGGTAACGCAACTATGGATAAGCTTAACGAGTCAGGAAGCTTTGAGTTAAATGTTGAAGGTCAGACTATCGAGCTTTCTAAGGACGACGTTCTTATCGAGATGACTCAGAAGGAAGGATTTGTTGCAAGCAGCGACAAGGGTATCACAGTTGTTCTTGATACTAACCTTACTCCAGAGCTTATCGAGGAAGGTTTCGTAAGAGAGGTTATCTCTAAGGTTCAGACTATGCGTAAGGACGCTGGTTTCGAGGTTATGGATAAGATTAATCTCTATGTATCAGGCAACGACAAGATAGCTGATATTGTTAACAGAAATGCCGCTCAGGTTAAGACTGTAGTTCTTGCACAGGATATTATCACTGGAAAGACTGCAGGATTTGAGAAGGAGTGGGATATCAATGGTGAGAAGGTTACACTTGCTGTTGAGAAGCTTGCTTAATGCAGGTAATTGAATAAAAGTTATATTAAGCTGTGTGCTGGTCTTTGAGGCTGGTGCACAGCTTTTTTATGCTATAGAAATATTGATATATATTATTGTAAATGTTACTATTTAATTAAGAAAAATGTTGTATGCGGAGAAATCATAATGATAAAAATTGCAATATGTGATGATGACATTGATTTTATGGATAAGTATGATGAACGGATAATAGACATTTTTAATAAATGTACTATGGGAGATGAAACATATTCGGTCGTCAGATATCATTCGGGAAAGGAACTGCTGGATAATTATAAGAAAGACGGTGCAGATATATTTCTGCTTGATATAGACCTCGGTGACTGTAAAGGATATGAGGTGGGGCGTGAGCTTACATTTAGGGAGTCCGACCCGGCAATTATATATATTACTGGATATTCGGAGAATGTATATAATGCTTTTGTTGGCAGACCGATAGGATTTGTACAGAAGAAATGCCTTGAAAGTGACCTTGAAAAGTTTGTGTATGATGCAGTTTATCATGTTCGTAAGAGGGCGCAGAGAGTAGAGATTACAGGAAAAGATAGAAAATATGAGCTGGCAGCAGATGAAATAGTTGTATTTGAAGTGTATGACCATGAATTAAAGATTACTTTAAAAGATGGAGAAAAGATACTTAGTGGTTCGTTGCACACATATGAAGAGAAACTTGAAGAGTATGGGTTTATTAAAATATCGCGCTCAGTTATGCTCAATCCAAGATATATAAAAAATATATCCGGTGATGAAGCTGTCATGATAAATGGTAGTATTTGTAAAATCAGCAGAAGCAGACGAAAGAATGTGAGAAGGGAATATGAATTATGTACGAGGCGGTAGAAGTGTTTGTAAATATTTTTCAGGCATTTGCAATAACATATTATCTTATAAAATGTCTTGGCGTGAAAGAGGGGAAGAATAGAAAATGTGCATATATAACAGGAGTTATAGTAACAGTTCTGTATCTTGAGATTATGAACAGAATTATTTTTTTTGAGAGCGTGGGAGTGCTTATATATCTAGTTGTATCATTGGCGTTTAGCGCAGTATTCTTATGTGGGAATGTTGCCCAGAAGATTATGTATAATGTTGTGATGATGGTGGCAATTGTATGTGCCGCAATGCTAGGCGCTGGAATTGTAGGAGTAATAAAAGGAACAGATTTCTTAAAAGTAGGACAATATGGAGAATCAAGCAGGTATATTTCACTTGTACTTACGCAGGTGATTTTATGCATATTTTTCTATATGATAATTAAGTTTAAGACAATGAATGAGCATATGGATAACAGATACATGATGGTATTAAGTATAGTTCCGGTTGTTTCAGTAATTATATGCTGTCTGATAGTATATCAGGAAAATAAAAGTGAAAGCATTAGAGCATTATATACGCTGATTGCTGTGGTGGGAATAATCACGGTTAATATTATAAATATGGTACTGATGTCTATTGAACGAAAAGTCTACGAACATAATACAGAGGAAGAACTTCTTGTAGAGGCATACAGACAGAAAGAGAAGGACATTCAGGGGATAATTGAACTTCAGGAAAGATATAGCAAGTATAAGCATGATGAAAAGAACATATTAAGTCTGATTTCGGATTTAGCTGATAAGGGGGAAATGCAAAAAATAAAGAATATTACGCAGAAGTACACAGGTGAGCAGTCTGTAGAAAAGGAAGTAATATGTTCTTCAAATGTTGTACTTAATTATCTTCTTAACAGAAAAATATTACAGTGTGAAGAACTTAGAATTGAGAAAACATGTATTGTATTAGGAAATGTGGAGGAATCAATAGCTGATATAGATATGTATGTAATATTAGAAAATCTTATTGATAATGCTATGGAAGCAAGCCTGAAAACAGACAAACCGGAGATATATGTGATGATATGCAGGACAGAAGATACATTGAGCTTTAATATAGGCAATTCGGTAATGAATGGCATTAAGGAAATAAATACAGATACTCAGACAACTAAGGAAGACAGCAGAAAGCATGGATATGGTTTGAAGAATATTAAAGATGTTGTTGATAAATATAATGGGGAAATATCGTATGAAATGCGTCGACCGGACTATATTATGTGCAGAGTTGAGCTGTCATTGGGAAAGTGAAATACAATTCGCGTTAAAAAATGACCGTTCGCGTAAATCGTATTGAAAAATATTGGGAATGTTGTAAAGTGGAGTCAGAATGTAGTTGGGATAAGAAGGGGGAGATTCTATTGAAAAAGGCAGTATTAGCAATATTGATTGCAGGAATGGCTGTATTAACAGCATGTGGTAATAATAATACGGTTAAGAATGATGACAATGTTTATAAATATTCTGATTATGAATATAAAGATGAGGCTCAATTTTATATGAAAAAAAATGCTGCGGCTGCGGAAAAAGGGTATTATTATCTTGCAAAGTCTCCAGTTAGCAGTGAAGAATATAAATTTATGTTTTACTACGATATGGTTAATGCCAATAGTGTAGCGTTATGTTCAAATGTAAATTGTACACATGATAATGCAGAGTGCGAGGCATATTTGTCAGATGAAGAATGTCTGGGTAGTACTATATGGTATTATGGTGGAAGAATATACATGATAGAAAAGACAAAGGAGAAGGATATCCTTGTGTCTTATGATAAAACATTAAGAGATAAGAAATCTGAAAAGACATTATCAACAGAAGGTATGTCTTTGTCATCAGCATGGGGTGACATTAAATATGCAGATATTGTCAATGGATATATGTATTATCTTTTATATAGTGATTCGGGGTGTGTAATGTATAAGGTGGACATTAATAGTTCATCTGAACCGGAAAAAGTAAAAGAATATAATGCAGCATTCAATGGTGGAACAGATTTTATAGGGGTTAGTCTTGCGTCACTTAACGCAATAGGTGACAAACTCTATATTAACTGGAGAACAAGTATATCATTAGAGGCAGAAGAATATATCGTGGATTGTCTCGATACTAATACAGGGAATGTAGAAACACTTATTGATATAAGTAGTGATGACGAATTATCTAAGAAGGCAGATTCTAAACACTGGGTTACATCAGAATTATTTTATGATAAAGATGGCAACATGTATTTTGCAGGAGTAGATTCAAGTGCATGGTGTCTTTATAGAATGAATCTTAAAACACAGGAAATAAGTGAAGTATTTAAACTGGATAATAAATCAACCAGAAATTATACAAAACTTGCAGGATATGATGGACAGTATTTTTATGTATTTGATAAACCAGACCTTTCTAAAGGAATAAAAAATATTACAACTGATGATAAAAATATTGTTTATATATTAGATACAAATGGCGAGATAAAAGATACATTAGAATTTAATCAGGAAAGTACTAAGACGACTGCTGATGTAAATATATTGGGAGGAGATAGAAGATATCTGTTAGTAACAACAACAGATACGGATATTCAACAGTTCAAAGCATCTTCAGAATTAATGAGTAAATATGAAGAACTGAAAAAGAGAATGGAAACTGAAGGTTCGAGTAAACTGGCACAGGTATGTTTAAGTGCAGTGTTGGACAAAGCTGACATTGGAACAGGAAACAAGGAGTGGATACAGATTACTCCGGAATAGGAGCAAAATGGAATTATTGAGGGTTTTACGGAAAAGTGTTGTATTTATTGCTATTTTTCTTGGAATAATAATCTGGTTGAGCATTTTTAAGATTAATAATACGAATGATAAAAAAGTATATGCTTATTATAATCAGTTGATGTATGAATATGATAATCAAACGGAAATGATTGAATCCTTAACATACAGCAAGTATGTACATGATAAAACAGATGACTACGAAGCAGACAGGGAATATATTGAAGAAGCAATAAAACTTTTACAGGAAAAATATCAATATGTTTATTCTTCTGATATGTCAAGGGCAGAGAATAATTACAAGAAAATTATTAACAGCACATTATTTGCGGAGGAGCAAAGTTACTATGTACTTAATGCGCAAAAGTATATGGCAGATTTGGAAAGCAGAGGGGAAATCAATTTCTCTATTACTAACACTACTGCTATAGAAAAACTGGTATCAGACAAACAACTTCCAGTTATTTTTCTGGTGATGATGATATTTGTGCTTATAACTTTTATGGAAGAGTTTGAAAATAATATGTTTCTTCAGATTAGAGGCAGTAAAAATTCCAGAAAAGTATTACCGGTAAAAAGATGTTTTATTATATTGCTTATATCAATAGTGCTTTCGTTTGTTTTTAATGGCGTCATTCTGGCAATATATAAGAATATTTATGGCTGTAATATGGGAAGTCTGATACAGAATTCTTATATGTTTAATATGTTCCAATTAAAGACAAATGTAGCTACATTTTTTATTATATATTGTATAACATTTGCGATAGCTATGAGTGTGTTGTCATGGCTGGTATATTTTGTTTTCCTTATTACTGGTAATTACAAATTATCAATAGCAGGAACAGGGTTGTTTTTAGTTTTTGAATATATAATTAATATTAATATATCATCTAAGAGTGCATTTGCATTTTTAAAATACATAAATATTTCAAATGTATTGTTTCCGGGGCAGTCATATTACATATATGAAAACTGGGGAACGGATAATTTTATTACAGATATTCAGAGTACGACTTGGCTTCTGACAATATTACTGGCAATAACAGGATTGATTGGAGTATATATTACATATTCTCATAAATATGCACAGGGCAGGAAGAGTGCCATAACAAAAATAATAGAAAAATGCTCTCAGTTTATCCAGATGTTATTGGGAAAAGTACCTTTATTTGTATCTGAATTATATAAGACCCTTATATTACAAAAGGGAATAATACTTCTTGCTGCTGCTGTTTATTTATTGATATCATGCAGAATGTACAGAGGTGTTGATTATAGTAATACGGATTTTTCAATGAATAATTTTTATTCTATGTTTAGTGGAAATACCGGAGATAAAGAGTGTGAAGCATATATTGAGGAATGTCGTAATGCTGTCGAAGAATTAGGCAAAAAAGCAGAGACAGATGCTAATTATAAATATAAATTTCGTGAAGCAAGTCAGACTCTTGAAAATATGGAGAATTGTCTGAATTATGTAAGAAAAGTTAATGAGGAAAAAGGGATAGAAGCGAGAATTGTAAATCCCGCTGCTTATGAGGATATATTTGGCTCAAGGAAATATCAGAACACGGAAAGTCAGAATCTTGTATGCGTAATATTTCTTATTCTCATAATATCAGGCGAATATGCATATGAAAAAAGATGTCATATGATAGCTTTTCTTAACACTTCAAAAGAGAGAAGCAGGGTAAAGGCTGTTAAATTATTAAAAATACTTATGATATCATTTTTTATATGGGGACTTTCTGCATTTATTGATATTTTTAATATATGTCAGTTGTACAAACTAGAACAGTTGTCAGCACCAATTCAGAGCCTGCAGATTTTTTATGACCTTCCTTTTAATATCAGCATAGCTTGGTATATGGTAATTGGTCAGGCGTTCAGACTTGTTTTATTATTAATAATATCAATTGGAATATATGGAATTACAAAGATTTTAGATTATAAAGGCTGTCTTGTAATTACATTTATGGTGCTTGTTATGCCATATTTGTTATTCAAATTAGGTATTAATTCTATGAAGTATTTATCTGTCGAGATTCTGATGGATTTTGGAAGAATTATAGGAAAATATTGAAAAATATAGTTTGAGGACAATTGAATAATAAAGTTTGCATTTGTAAATATTATTATGTATAATTAAAACATCTATTGTGGGGCGGATTATAATTTTTACAAGGTATTATCGGCGTATTGGGGAGCCGTCCATATTCAGAAGGGAGTTTTAAATACATGGCGACAAGTTTAACACAGAATTTCAGTAAGGAAGAATTCAAGAAGAATGTAATCAGTAATTGTAAGTCTCTTTATAGAAAGAATATTGAAGAGGCTAATGATCAGGAAGTTTTCCAGGCAGTTTCTTATGCTGTTAAGGATATTATTATTGATAAATGGATTGCCACCCATAAGCAGTATGAGAAGGACGATCCTAAGATGGTTTATTATATGTCTATGGAGTTCCTTATGGGACGTGCACTTGGTAACAACATGATTAATCTCTGTGCTTATGATGAGATTAAGGAAGCACTTGACGAGCTTGGTCTTGATATTAATGTTATTGAGGATCAGGAGCCGGACGCAGCTTTAGGTAATGGTGGTCTTGGCCGTCTTGCTGCATGTTTCATGGATTCTTTAGCAACTCTTGAATATCCTGCATATGGATGTGGTATCCGTTATAAATATGGTATGTTCAAGCAGGAGATTAAGGACGGATATCAGGTAGAAGTTCCTGATAACTGGTTAAAGGATGGCAACCCATTTGAAATTAAGAGATCTGAATACAGATATGAAGTTAAATTCGGTGGATATGTTCGTTCTTACAGAGATGAAAAGACTGGAAGAGATATGTTTGTTCAGGAAGATTACCGTTCTGTAATCGCTGTTCCATATGATATTCCTGTTCTTGGATATGGCAATAACACTGTTAACTCTCTTAGAATCTGGGACGCAGAGCCTGTTAATACATTTAACCTTAACTCTTTCGATAAGGGTGATTACCAGAAGGCTATTGAGGAGGAGAACCTTGCAAAGAATATCGTTGAGGTACTTTATCCTAATGATAACCATTATGCCGGTAAGGAATTAAGACTTAAGCAGCAGTATTTCTTCGTATCAGCAAGTGTACAGAGAGCTGTTGACAGATATAAGTCAATGAATAATGGGGATGTTAAGAACATTTATAAGAAGGTTACTTTCCAGCTTAATGATACACATCCAACTGTTGCAGTTGCAGAGCTTATGCGTATCCTTATGGATGAGAACGGACTTGAATGGGATGAGGCATGGGATATCACAACTAAGACTGTTGCTTATACTAACCATACAATTATGGCTGAGGCACTTGAGAAGTGGCCTATTGAGTTGTTCTCAAGACTTCTTCCAAGAATTTACCAGATTGTAGAAGAGATTAACCGTCGTTTCGTAGAAGAGATTAAGGCTAAATATCCTGGAAATCAGGAGAAGGTTCGTAAGATGGCTATTATCTATGACGGACAGGTTAAGATGGCTAATCTTGCAATTGTTGCCGGATATTCTGTTAATGGTGTTGCAAAGCTCCACACAGAAATCTTAAAGAAGCAGGAGTTAAGAGATTTCTATGAAATGATGCCAGAGAAGTTTAATAATAAGACTAACGGTATTACTCAGAGAAGATTCTTAAAGCATGCTAACCCACTTCTTTCTGACTGGATTACAGATAAGATTGGTGATGGATGGGTTACAGATTTAAGCCAGCTTGAAAAGCTTATGCTCTATGTTGATGATCCTAAGGCTCATCAGGATTTCATGCAGATTAAGTATAAGAACAAGGTTCGTCTTGCCAAGTATATCAAGGAAAATAACGGAATTGATGTTGATCCTAATTCTATCTTTGATGTACAGGTTAAGAGACTTCATGAATATAAGAGACAGTTACTTAATATCTTACATGTTATGTATTTGTACAATCAGATTAAGAGAAATCCTGATTATGATATGGTTCCAAGGACATTTATCTTTGGTGCCAAGGCAGCAGCAGGATACAAGATTGCTAAGCAGACAATCAAGCTTATCAATAATGTAGCTAACGTTATTAATAACGATGCTTCTATCAAGGGCAAGATTAAGGTTGTATTCATTGAGAACTACAGAGTATCTAATGGTGAGATTATATTTGCGGCAGCAGATGTAAGTGAGCAGATATCTACAGCTTCTAAGGAGGCTTCAGGTACAGGTAACATGAAGTTCATGCTTAACGGTGCAATTACTCTTGGTACTATGGATGGAGCTAATGTCGAAATCGTTAATGAAGTTGGTGCTGAAAATGCACAGATATTTGGTCTCAGCTCTGATGAAGTTATCCGTTTCGAGAATGAGGGCGGATATGATCCTATGGAAATCTTTAACAATGATCAGGAAATAAGAGATGTTCTTATGGAACTTATCAATGGAAAGTATTCTCCAGAGGATACAGAGATGTTCAGAGATATCTACAATTCTCTTCTTAACAATGATGGAGGCAGAAGAGCAGATACTTACTTTATTCTTAAGGACTTCCGTTCATATGCAGAGGCTCAGAGAAAGATTGATGAGAGATACAGAGATACTAACGGCTGGGCCAAGACTGTTATGACTAATACAGCCAAGGCAGGTAAGTTCTCATCAGACAGAACTATTGAAGAGTATGCTACAGAAATCTGGAAGCTTACTAAGACTCCTGTTGAGATGTAATATCGGATTTGTCAGAAGATTATTGAATATTTCCCCGCACTTTGTGTGCGGGGATTTTTACATTTAAAAACAGTATAAACTTTACGAATCTGGAAAACATATTAACATCAAAGCTTTGCGAAATGATAGGAGGATGTTAGTATGGCGAATGTAAGAACGCGAGGAACCGACAAGGTTAAGGTTGTGTCAGCGGTTATTACGCTGGCGGTTATTGTTGCGCTTGTGTTTGGGATATTTTCAGTAGCACAGAATGTTAAGAAATCTAAGAACAACAATCTTGTGAATCTGAATGAAACAGAAGGAAATGTGGCTATCAAGACAGATGACGACCCGGATATTCCAGTGGAAGAACCAACTGTTGGTGATGATGATATTATTAATGCCAACGCAAGAGCAAGCATGTCTGATGATGGTGATGGAACTGAGGATGAGGTTACGGAGCAGACAAAGGAGCCGGAGACAGAGGAACAGGCGGTCAAGCCTATGACTGAAGCTGAGGTTATGGCAAATGCTATAAGTAAGTATACATTTGACCAGGGAGAGCTTATATACTGGCCTGTCAGCGGAACTGTTACGCTTGGATATAATATGGATTCTACTGTGTATTTTAAGACTCTTGGCATGTACAAATGCAGTCCTGGTATGGTAGTTGCTTCAGATGTTGGAACTAAGGTATGTGCAGCGGTATCAGGTGTAGTTGTTGATGTTGCAGAGAATACTGAAACAGGACTTACTGTAAGGGTTGCAGCAGGTAATGGATATGAGATGACAACTGGTATGCTTTCAGATGTGAATGTTAAGATTGGAGATACAGTTACAGCCGGTCAGCTTCTTGGTACCGTGGCCGAGCCAACAGCATACTATAAAGAAGAGGGCCCAGGAATATATTTTGCAATGACAAAGGACGGTATTCCTGTGAATCCTATGGATTACCTCGGCGAGTAATTGTTGACAATACGTGTAAAATCAGCACCTGCTTATGATTTTACAAGCAATGTGTGCGGAGAAACAGCCGGCAGTCTCCATTATATAAGTGGGATAACGCCTGAAAGGGCAAAGCAGGTGCTTAATATAGATAAAGGCGGCGGGAATCCGCCGCTTACATATTTTATAGGTGTGTGGTGATTACATAATAGCAACGAAGTTATACATCAGTATGAAGTGGCAGAGGCTTCCAGCCATAACAAATACATGAAAGATTTCATGTGTTCCGAAGTTAGGGTGCTTTGCGTTAAATGCAGGCATCTTAATTGCATATATTACGCCGCCAACAGTGTAGAAGATTCCGCCGGCGAGAAGCCAGAAGAATGCGGCTCCGGCAAGTGCTGAATATATCTGAGGAAGAGCCATAATACATGTCCAGCCCATTACAATGTAGAGAACTGAAGATATCCACTTAGGACAAGTTACCCAGAGAAGCTTGAATGCGATAGCAAGAATGGCGATTCCCCACACAATTCCAAACATAACATAGCCATATATATTATGAAGTACAATTAGGCAGACTGGAGTGTATGAGCCTGCGATAAGAACAGGAATCATGCAGTGATCAAGCCTTTTCAGCACAATATTGACATTACTTGATATATCAAATGTGTGATAAGTTGTGCTTGCTGCATATAGAAGAATCATACTTACCATAAATACAGTCATTGAAACAATAGAAACGGTTGTTCCATAAGAGGCTGCTTTAAGAATAAGTGGGAATAATCCTGCAATTGCACAGAGCATGCCGATAAAATGTGTTATCGAACTGCCAGGGTCTTTAATAATCATCTGTGCCTTTATCTTAGTGTGTATATTATCATTCTGTAAATGAAGTGCTGGTGCAAAAGTTGTCATAATAAATCCCTCCTCCTATAATGACATGTAGTATTAAAAACTACATCTTGTTGACATGATAATATAACAAATGGTTTGATAATGCAAGCGTTTTATATAAAATTAATAATTATTGAAATTTTTACTATAAATAATAATATTTGAATATGAATAAAATAAAAGTTGAAACCGTTGTTGATATAGTGTAAGATATATAATATAATTTATAAATTTTAAGAGGTGTAATATGGAAGCAATTAGAACAATACAGGATTTTAAGGATTTCATGAATGCCAATTATAATAATATATATTCAAATGCAATTAAAGCCGAAGAACTTACATTAGAAGATGAGTGGATGAAAGAAGATGAGTGGGAGGCTGTTTATCAGCAAGAGGAGAAGAATAATGGGAAAGTATAACATAGGTGATGTATGGTGGACGCATTTTCCTTTTGAAAATAGTAATATTGTGAAACATCGCCCGGCAATTGTAATTAATGATGATGAAATCGCTATTTTGGCTATGTATGTTACAAGTAAAGATAAGGAAACTCCTTATAGTATAGAGATAACTGATTGGGAGCAGACAGGACTTAGTAAAGTTTCATGGGCAAGAATTGATAGAATAATAAGTATAAGTGAGTGGAATCTTGACCGTAAAATAGGAAAATTAACAGAAAGAGATTTACTTAAAATTCTACAATTAGTAGCTGAGATAACAACAGAGACTTTTCATGAATTTTCTTTAGCTGCAATAAAAAATAATAATAGATTTTTGCAAATATATGATAATAGATGGAAGTGCTGGCTGTTTCCTTATTTTAGAAGTACACAGAATAATAATAAAGAAAATATTGATTTGAGTATAAGTAATTTACTAAAAATACAATTATCTACCAAATATATAGCTCAAGCAAAGCATTGCAAATATTCTGTAAGTGATGGAGTATATAAGATTTATAATCATAAGTTATATATGATTAGATTAGATGAGTTGCCAGAATATATGGATAAGGATGAATTTGAAATTGGAGATAAAGTATTTAAATGGTTGTCAATCGGAGAGATGGAGGAAGATTTTGATATTATGTCAAAAAATGATGATGTAATAGCTTTTGTAAAGAAAAGGTGTTGCTAAGATTATAAAACTAAAGGCCCCTGATGATTACATGAAAATGTAATTATTAGGGGTTTTGTTATAAGATAAATTGATAGTAATATTATTGACATACCATATAAGTAGGAATTAAAATTTAGATACAAAAAGCAAAGAAAGGACAAACTATGTTAAATCAGTTTTCAAGAACAGAGCTTCTGTTTGGTAAAGAAGCTATGGATATATTGGAAAATTCCCGTGTCGCAGTATTTGGTGTAGGCGGCGTTGGTGGATATACAGTGGAGGCACTTGTAAGAAGCGGTGTAGGTGCGATTGATGTGATAGATGATGATAAGGTGTGTCTTACCAATCTTAACAGGCAGATTATTGCAACAAGAAAAACAATAGGACAGTATAAGACAGATGTGTGCAAAGAGAGAATCCATGATATTAATCCAAATTGTGAGGTTACAGTACACAAATGTTTCTTCCTTCCAGAGACTAAGAATCAGTTTGATTTTTCAAAATATGATTATGTAGTTGACGCAGTTGATACTGTAACGGCTAAGATTGCACTTGTAATGGCGTGTCAGGAAGCAGGAACCCCGATTATAAGCAGTATGGGTGCTGGTAATAAGCTTAATCCGGCGGAATTTGAGGTTGCTGATATATATAAGACATCGGTATGCCCGCTTGCCAAAGTTATGAGAAGAGAATTAAAGAAGAGGAATGTTAAGCACCTTAAGGTCGTATACTCTAAGGAAAAGCCCGTTCGTCCTATTGAGGATATGGGAATCAGCTGTCGTACTAACTGTATATGTCCTCCGGGAGCAGCCCACAAATGTACAGAAAGACGCGATATTCCGGGTTCAACCGCATTTGTACCATCTGTTGTAGGACTTATAATTGCCAGTGAAGTTATTAAAGATATTACACATGATGCAATGGTTAAAACTCGTCATGAAAATGGTGTTGACATTGAAGGCTGATAGTGGTATTTTATATTCAACAACACATTTACACATCAAGTTAGTAGGTTAATAGGAACGCAAAAGCATATTTGCAAATGCATTCAATACAAGGAGGCTAAAATCCTCTCCTCGTCAAAGGACTCGGATTTTGCTTCGCAAAACAAGGAGGATTAGTATGAGTAAAGTAATTAACAGTGCATTGGAACTTATTGGAAACACACCTCTTCTTAACGCAAGCCGTTACGCTAAGAATGCAGGAATTGAAGGAGTTACACTTCTTACAAAGCTTGAGTATCTTAACCCAGCCGGTTCAGTTAAGGACAGGGTTGCCCTTGCTATGATTGAGGACGCTGAGAAGAAGGGTGAGCTTAAGCCAGGAGCAATGATTATAGAGCCTACATCAGGTAATACAGGTATTGGCCTTGCTGCAGTTGCAGTTGCTAAGGGATACAGAGCAGTTCTTACTCTTCCAGATACAATGTCAGTTGAGAGAAGAAATCTTCTTAAGGCTTATGGTGCAGAGATTGTTCTTACAGAAGGCGCGAAGGGTATGAAGGGTGCTATCGCTAGGGCTGAGGAATTAAAGGAGCAGAATCCTGGTTCAGTAATCTTAGGCCAGTTCGTAAATCCAGCTAACCCAGCAGTTCATAAGGCTACAACAGGTCCTGAAATCTGGGAGCAGACAGAAGGAAAGGTTGATATATTTGTTGCAGGTGTGGGTACAGGCGGAACTGTTACAGGTGTTGGTGAATACCTTAAGTCACAGAACCCGGATGTAAAGATTGTTGCTGTAGAGCCAGCTACAAGCCCGGTTCTTTCAAAGGGAGAGGCAGGACCACATAAGATTCAGGGTATTGGTGCAGGATTTGTTCCAGATACACTTAATACTAAGATATATGATGAAGTTATCGCAATCGAGAATGAAGATGCATTCGTAGAGGGTAGAAGCTTTGCAAAGAGCGAGGGTATACTTGTTGGTATCTCTTCAGGTGCAGCACTTAAGGCAGCACAGATACTTGCAGCCCGCCCAGAGAATGCAGGAAAGACAATTGTTGCACTTCTTCCAGATTCAGGTGACAGATATCTTTCAACAGCACTTTTTAATGAACAGTAATATATTAGAAAAAAGGCAGGGACTTGAAATTTAAGTCTCTGCTATTTTTATACCCTTTAGGGTGTAATATACAATTTTGTTGATGAAATATACCCTATCGGGTGCTTTTTGCTTAAAAAATATTGACATTATACCCGAAAAGGTGTAATAAAATGTATATACAGACAAGAAGAGGGAATAATAATGAACAAAATTGCTGAGTTTATAAAACAAAATAGAAAAGCAAATGGTCTTACTCAGGAAGAATTTGCGATTCGTTCAGGATTGGGATTAAGATTTGTCCGGGAATTGGAGCAGGGAAAAGAAACAGTAAGAATGGATAAAGTTAATGTTGCATTATCAATGTTTGGAATGGAAGCAGTACCAGGAAGAAAGGAAAAATAATGGAGATTTTAAGGACTGCCTATGTGTATGTTAGAAATGTATATGCAGGGGAATTATGTGAAACAGATGATGGATATTTGTTTAGTTATGACAGTGATTATATTGAATCTTATGGTGCTAGTGCGGTATCGCTTACAATGCCGCTTTACAAACAGACATATACTTCGAAAACATTATTTCCTTTTTTTGATGGACTTATTCCAGAGGGGTGGATGCTTCAGGTTGTGAGTAGAAATTGGAAAATAAATATACAGGATAGATTTGGTCTGCTTATTGTTTCTTGTAAGGATTGTATAGGAAATGTCAGCATAAAAGAGGTGAAGGAATGAATTGTTTATGTTGCGGAAAAACATTAAATAATGGCGGAATAGACGGCTGGCATAAAAAATGTATTAAAAAATTTTTTGGAACAAATGAGATTCCGGAAATCGATATAAATAAAAGTATAATAGAAAAAATAGCTTTAGAAGCTACAACAAAAGGATATACAGTTACTGGCGTTCAGAAAAAATTATCGTTACATTTGTTCTCTGAAAAGACGAAAGCAAGACTTACGATGGTTAATTATCCAACGGGATTCATTCTGAAACCACAGGTTGATGAATTTGAGGCGTTACCTGAGGCAGAGCAGCTTGTTATGTGTATGGCAGATATTGTGGGGATAGTAACTGTGCCACATGCGTTAATTCAGAACAATGGTAGTTATGCGTATATTACAAAAAGAATTGACCGTAAGATAAGTAAAGATAATGTTCAATTGATAGCTATGGAAGATTTTTGTCAGTTGGATTTAAGACTTACGCAGGATAAATATAAAGGCTCATATGAGAGATGTGCTAAAATAGTAGACAAGTATTCAAGCAGACAAGGTCTGGATATGACGGAGTTATATCTTAGAATAGTTTTTTCATATGTAGTTGGTAATTCTGATATGCATTTGAAGAATTTTTCTCTTATAGAGACCGAAGAAGGAAGTGGAGAATATATTCTTTCTCCAGCATATGACCTGCTTCCGGTTAATCTGATAATGCCGGAAGATAAAGAACAATTTGCACTTACAATGAATGGAAAAAAGCAGAACATAAGAAGAAAAGATTTTCTGATATATGCTGAGAAATGTGGAATTTCCAAAGTATCGGCTGAAAAAATGATTGAAAGTATTGTTAAGAAGAAAGACAAATTTATTAATATGTGTATGGAGTCATTGTTGCCGGAACATTTAAAGAATGAATTTGTAGAGTTGTTGGAAAAAAGAATAAGTGTGTTAGAAAAATAAAAGTCAGGGACTTAATGAAACTTAAGTCCCTGACTTTTTTCGTTAGATATTAAGTAAATCACTATATACTTTTAAAGCACCATCTGTATCATGAGCAAGTACCTTCTTGGCAAGTACTTTACCAAGCTGAACACCTTCCTGGTCGAAGCTGTTGATGTTCCATACGAATCCCTGGAACATGATCTTGTTCTCGAAGTGGGCAAGTAAAGCACCAAGTGTCTTAGGAGTAAGCTTGTCTCCGATAATAATGCTTGAAGGTCTTTCGCCCTTGAAGTTCTTGTTAAGGTTCTCATCTGACTTTCCGCATGCAAATGCGACAATTTGAGCAGCAACATTTGCACAAAGCTTCTGCTGGCTTGTGCTGTCCTGAATTGTAACATCTGTTTCTAACTGGTTGTTCTTAAATCCGATGAACTGTAATGGCACAATGTCAGTTCCCTGATGAAGAAGCTGATAGAATGAATGCTGTCCGTTAGTTCCCGGTTCACCAAAGATAACAGGTCCTGTAGGATAAGTAACAGGCTCACCAAATCTGTTTACTGACTTACCGTTAGATTCCATATCAAGCTGCTGAAGATGAGCAGGGAAACGGCTTAAAGCCTGTGAATATGGAAGAACGGCTGTACAAGGATAACCTAATACATTTCTTTCGTATACACCAATAAGGGCATCTAACATCTCAGGGTTCTTGCGCATATCAGGATTAGCTGATAACTTGTCCTCCTCTGCAGCACCATCAAGGAATTCTGCAAATACTTCAGGTCCGAAAGCAAGTGATAATACTGCACCGCCAACTGATGAAGTAGAAGAGAAACGACCTCCGATATAATCATCCATGAAAAATGCGTCTAAATAATCATCACTCTTGGCAAGTGGTGAAGTCTCGCTTGTTACGGCAATCATATGCTTAGAAGGATCAAGTCCTGCCTTCTTTAATGCGTCCTTAACAAATGATTCGTTAGTAAGAGTCTCAAGTGTTGTACCTGACTTGGAAACAAGTACGAATATAGAATGTGCAACATCAGTAGAAGCAAGCACTGCGGCTGCGTCATCAGGATCAACATTGCTTATGAACTTAGCTTCCATCTTAAATGCATTGTTCTTCTTAGCCCAGTTCTCAAGTGCTATGTACATTGCACGAGGACCGAGGTCGCTTCCACCGATACCAATCTGAACAACAGTTGTGAACTTCTCGCCGGCTGCATTGGTAATCTCACCGTTATGCACCTTGTTAGCAAATTCTGCAATTCTTTCCTGCTGTGTCTTGTAAAATGTTCTCTTATCAACGCCATCAGCTTCAACAGCGTCACCTAACTGTCCTCTTGTCATGTGATGGAGAACAAGTCTCTTCTCACCAGTGTTAACAACTTCTCCGTTATATAAAGCCTTAAACTTGTCTGCAAGCTGAGCCTCATCAGCAAGCTTTTCAAGTGCAGCAAGTACATTTTCATCAACCTGCTTAGATGCATAGTTATATGAAAGGCCGGCAGCCATAGGTATGCTGTAATTCTTAACGCGTTCTGCACCATTATCACCAGACATAACTTCTGTAAGACAGGCTGGCTTAACATCTGCTAACTCCTTGTAAGATGAAAGTGTGTCTAAATTGTTCCATGAAACCATAATCCATATCTCCTTCTCTACAAATATTTAATTACACAATAAATCATAACAAAATTATACTATTTAAGATTGTCGAATTCAAGGAAAAGGAGAAATTAAAAAGAGGAATAAGTCCAAAAACTTATTCCTCTTTGAATCCTTATATTATGCGATTCAATTGGTCTTACAATTAACCAAAGTATCTCTTAAGAAGTCCCTCGAATGCCTTACCATGTCTAGCCTCATCTCTAGCCATCTCATGAACTGTATCATGGATTGCGTCAAGGTTAGCAGCCTTAGCTCTCTTAGCAAGGTCAGTCTTACCTGCTGTTGCGCCGTTCTCAGCTTCAACTCTCATCTCAAGATTCTTCTTAGTGCTGTCTGTTACAACTTCGCCGAGAAGTTCAGCGAACTTAGCAGCATGCTCAGCTTCTTCCCAGGCAGCCTTCTCATAGTAAAGACCGATTTCTGGATAACCCTCTCTGTGAGCAACTCTTGCCATAGCAAGGTACATACCAACCTCTGAACATTCACCTTCAAAGTTAGCTCTAAGGTCAGCAACGATATCCTCGCTTACGCCCTTAGCTACGCCAACAACATGCTCAGCAGCCCATTCTCTCTCACCTGTCTGTGCAGCAAACTTGCTTGCTGGTGCCTTACATACTGGACAGACGAAATCTGCTGGAAGAGATTCTCCTTCATAAACATAACCACATACTGTACATACATACTTCATAATAATAATCTCCTTTCGTTTATAAACATAACAGGCATAAGCCTGAACTCTACTTATCGGAACTTCTGAAAATGTTTCATCAGTTCGTAACTAGAATATAACAGAAATAAATCAGTTTGTCAACAAAAATAGGAATGATTCCTATTTTTGTTTTGTTGACTTATAAAAATATTAATTTTCCGAAGCACATTTTTCACACAATCCATAGAAGCAGACTGAACCAGCCTCGATTTTGCCCGGAAAATGTGATGAAACATTAGCTCCGAGGTTTTCAAGGATTTCATTGTCAGATGGATTGGTGATATCAATTAAACATTTACACCTTCTGCACTGAAAATGCAGATGCGGCTTCGTATTGGCATCATAATGAACGAAACCGTCCTCACATGGAACAGTAACGGCTTCGCCATGCTCCACAAGAAAGGAAAGGTTTCTATAAACTGTTCCAAGACTTATGCTTGGAAAATCATTTTTGACAAATGTGTATACAACATCGGCAGTTGGGTGGTCTTTGCGTGACATAAGAAATGTTTTGATAGCGTCACGCTGACGGCTATGTTTAACAGCGCCCATAAAATCACCTCCGGATTATTATTTACTATTATCTTTAATTAAATTCATAATTTTGTCAATAGAATCCTGCTGCTCACTTTTTTCCATATTAATGATGTACTGGTGTCTGTCAGCGTAAAGCTTGCGGACTGCGGCAAGTAAAGTATCCTTATTCATATCCTCCTCAGTAAGAACCATAGAATAACCATGCTCCTTGAAAGAATTGGCATTAAGAATCTGGTCGCCGCGGCTTGCATTAGCAGAAAGCGGAATCAGAAGATTAGGCTTCTTGAGAGCAAGCAGTTCGCATATGGCATTGGCACCTGCACGCGAGATAACGATAGAACTGATTGCGAAAAGGTCGCGCATCTGTTCGCTTATGTACTCGAACTGGACATAGCCGGGAGTTCCATTGAGAGATTCGTCCATCTTGCCTTTTCCACACAGGTGAACAACCTGAAAATCCTTAAGAAGCTCAGGTAAAATGCTTCTTACAGCCTCATTAACATGGACAGCACCAGTGCTTCCGCCAACGACGAGAATGATCGGTTTGTCAGTTGTGAAGTTGCAAAGGTCAAGTCCGGCAGCTTTATTGCCAAGCAAAAGCTCCTGTCTTATAGGAGAACCTGTAAGAACAGCTTTTCCTTCTGGAAGATACTTAAGTGTCTCTGGGAAATTGCAGCATATTTTAGTTGCTTTTCTCATAGCAATCTTGTTGGCAAGTCCTGGTGTCATATCAGATTCGTGGATAATTACTGGAATATGACGGCTTCCGGCGGCAAGAACAACAGGTACAGACACGAAGCCTCCCTTAGAAAATACGATATCAGGTTTGATTTTTTTCATAAGTCTCTTAGCCTGAAAAAGTCCATGAAGCACACGGAATGGATCAGACAGATTCTTAAGACTTCTGTATCTTCTTAATTTGCCGGATGAAATACCATAATAAGGAATTCCAAGATCTTCAATAAGAGTTTTCTCAATACCGGTATATGAACCGATATAGAAAACCTCGTAGCCGGCTTCCTTAAGGCTTGGAAGCAGGGCAATATTAGGTGTTACATGTCCGGCAGTACCACCACCGGTAAGTACTATTTTTTTCATAGGTCATTCTCCTGAAAATATAATAAAATGTGCGATTTGTTCAAATGTATCATTACATTTTATGAGCAAATCTTTCCTTAAAGCTGCAATGCATACAGAGCGGTTCGACCGCAGTCTTTTTCTTGAATCCCTCCATAAATGCAACGCTTCGTGGGCTTGAAAGGATTTCCTCAAGTGTTGAATCAAGAATATTGCCAAGAGCCATCACTCCATTACCGTCAAGACAGCACGGAACGACAGTGCCGTCACACAGAATAGCCATATGCTGGCGGAGTCCCTGACAGAATCCGCGCTCATTACAATAAGTGCTGTTCACATCAGGCCATTCAAACGGAGACTGAACATTTATATAAAGATGTCTCTTGATTGTGCAGTTCTTCTCACCAAACAGAAATGGCTCTTTCTTAGTATTCCAGAGTCTTAGTGAAATCTCAGTGTCAGTCTTATCAAGAAGCGTTTCGCAGGATTCAAAAAGATTATGAATATAAGAATCCATGTCAATGCAGTCGTTATCGTCAGCACTGTGAAGCGACACATTAATCTGATGCACAGGATACTCCAGTAAAACCGGAAGCTTCTCTTTAATAAGCGTTGCATTGGTAGTAAGATTTACTGTCATATCAGCATCCTGACATATCTTAAGAATTTCACCAAGCTGTGGGTGAAGAAGCGGCTCACCTTTAACATGAAGATAAATGTAATTAGTATAATGTCCGATTCTTTCAATCACTGTGCGGAATTCGTCCACACTCATAAAATGTGGTTTTCTCAGAGTTTCCTGACAGAAAGAACAGTGCAGGTTGCAGCTGCTTGTTATCTCGACATAAACTCTTTTAAATCGCGCGACACTATTCATTATCTTTCTTATATTCCTTTAAGGCTTTAGCAAGCTGGTCAGGACATGATGTGTCCTTATAGCCACATTTGATACCGTCCATTCTTTTGATAGCTTCGTCAATGTCCATGCCCTCGATAAGAGCAGCAACGCCCTGAGTATTGCCGGCACATCCGCCAGTGAAATGCACATTAACAACCTTTCCATCAACAACATCAAAATCTATTGCACGTGAACATACGCCTGAAGTCTTAAATTTCATAAAAATCTCCTTACTTATCTTTCTTGCATTATTAGTTATTCGGTATATGTATTGTTGTGAGAAATTGACAGATTAGCGCAGAGTGCTTTGGAGTCGCCGGCACTTAGCGTGCTATGCGATAATCTATCAATTTCTCACAATGTTAGTACATATACCTAATTACAGTATAACACTTTTACAGGATATGAAAAAGCATAAGTTGTTTTATTGCAAATGTTCAATTATAATGTATGCAGTTTGAAATGGATATATAAGGAGGATTTATGATAGGCATTATTGGCGCAATGGACGAAGAAGTAGAACAGCTTGTTGAGGTAATGGAGATTACCCGCGAGGAAACTAAGGCATGCATGACATTTAAAGCAGGAAAGCTTGCCGGGAAAGATGTTGTTATTGTAAGAAGCGGAATTGGTAAGGTTAATGCTGCGGCATGCACACAGATTCTTGTCGATGACTTCAAAGCAGACTACATTATTAATACAGGAATCGCTGGTTCACTTAAGGCAGAGATTGATATTGCAGATGTTGTTATTTCATCAGATGTTCTTCATCATGACATGGATGCGACAGGATTTGGATATCCTTTAGGACAGATTCCAAGAATGGATACACTTTCATTTGCAGCAGACGAAAGACTTATTAAACTTGCTGGCGAGGCTTGTAAAAATGCAGTTCCGGAAATCGGAGTTCATGTCGGCAGAGTTGTAAGCGGCGACCAGTTCATATCAGACAAGGCTGTTAAGGAGAGAATCAGCAGCAATTTCGATGGCTTCTGTACAGAGATGGAGGGAGCAGCGATAGCACAGGTTTCTTACCTTAATAAAGTTCCATTTGTAATATTAAGAACCATATCAGATAAGGCTGATGACAGTGCAACAATGGATTACCCGGCATTTGAAAAGCTCGCAATTGCTAACAATGTCAAGGTTATGAAGGAACTTGTTGCAAATATTTAATCAGACGGTGGTTCGACAATATCTGCTTTAATTAAGTTGTATAATGCGGTAGTATTCAATGTCTTTTGGGAGGTTTATATGCAGACTGTATTAATAGCAATCAGAAATTATGCAGATGATGACAGCGGAAATGTCGATATACATAGCAGGCTGACTGTAAAACCATTTAAGAAAATGAAAGGTGCAGGACGACTTTTTTTACTAAAAAATGTAGACAGGGAGCTTGTGAAACTAAATAAACAGTACAGGGAAATTATTAAAAATGTACGATGATTATGCAAAAATGTGCAGAAACGGAGGATTAATATGAAGATACTTATGTTGGAAACTATGACATACGGAGATGATATTTCGCTTGAGCAGTTTAACAGGCTTGGCGAAGTTGTGACATACAGCTTAAGTTCTTATGAGGAAGCTGTTGCAAGAATGAAAGAGCATAATCCTGATGTCGTTATTATTAATAAAACTAACATGAACGCAGAGTGCATGGCAGCTGCGCCTAATCTTAAGATGGTGGCAGAGGCAGCTACAGGCTACAACAATATTGATACAGAATATGCCAAAGCGCATGGAATAAGGGTTGCCAATGTTGCTGGATATTCAACACAGTCAGTTATACAGCACACATTTGCACTTGCATTTTATCTTATCGAGAAGATGAGATATTATGATGACTTCGTAAAGAGCGGTGAGTATGCCGAGTGGCCTTGCTTCTCACATTTTGCAAATGTGTTCCATGAACTTGCAGGAAAGACATGGGGAATTGTCGGACTTGGCAATATAGGAAGAGGCGTTGCCAAGATTGCGGCAGACTTTGGCTGTAATGTAATATACTATTCAGCAAGCGGTCACAGCTATGATGTGCCATACGAAAGATATGAGCTTGATGAATTTTTGAAGAAATCGGACATCGTGTCAATTCATGCACCGCTTAACAAATATACAGAAAATCTGTTTAATTATGAGACACTTAAGAAGATGAAGAGCGGCGCAGTTCTTCTGAATCTTGGACGTGGCCCGATTGTTAATGACGCAGACCTTGTAAAAGCGCTTAATGAAGGCGTGATTGCAGCGGCAGGACTTGATGTAATAACTACTGAGCCAGTTGCTAAGGACAATCCTCTTCTTACAATTAAGGACAGCAACAAGCTTATCGTTACCCCTCATGTTGCATGGGCGACATACGAGGCGAGAACCCGCCTGATGGACGAGATATATCTTAATATCAAGGCATTTATGGCTGGGGAAGAGCGAAATGTTATTGTATAATGTATGGTAATAAATATATATGAGATGGATGCGGATTCCGGTTGGAGTCCGCATTTTCACTATAATTAGATGTTAAAAAGAAGAATGTTTTTTAAAACGCAATATATCAAATTAAATTGATATTCTTCGCACGAAATTGATATATTGCGGATGAAAGTTGATATTCTTCGCGCAAAAAGTCAATGTATTTCTAATCTTCCTCAATAACCTCAATTTCCATATAAGCAAATTCGATATCTTCAACAAAGTTATCTTTAGTGAAGCGTACTTTCGAGTGGCGCTGGAATTCTGAAACATTGGAATCGAGCCAGATTGGCTCGGCAAGGTCGAATTCATAGCATGCGTCATGAATAGCAGCGAATATTTTGCGGGTTCTGTTTAAATCAGAATCCGCATTTTTAATTACAGTGTCTTTGATAAGATGCCCTCTGTCGTCAAAGAGCTTACACCACATTCTAAACATATCAGAAATCCTCACTATCTATCAGTATTGTGAATGGTCCGTCGTTTTCAAGGCTGACCTTCATATCAGCACCGAATCTGCCGGTTTCAACTTTAGGAACACGTTCACGGCACATTGCGACGAATTTTTCATAGAGGGCGTTAGCCATATCAGGCGCGCCGGCATTGGTAAAGCTTGGACGGTTGCCTTTGCGGCAGTCCGCATAAAGTGTAAACTGGCTTACAATAAGCAGCTCGCCACTGACATCTGCCAGCGACAGATTAGTTTTGCCATTCTCGTCTTCAAAAATACGCATTTTGCATATCTTGTCTACATATTTTGGAAGCATTTCTTCTGTATCGTCCTGACCAGCCCCGAAAAGAATCAGAAGCCCATGTCCGATATTTCCAACAACTTCGCCATCTATCTTAACATTTGCATGATTAACACGCTGTATTACGAATCTCATATTAAACTCCTTAAATGTGTGAATAACTGAATATTATACGCTTAGTGGAAATGTGTCAACTTGTTAAGGAACATTATTATTATATGAGTTTTATCTTCTGTCTGCCGATTTAGCCGCCGTTTCCTATAAAATTTAAAAATAAGTTAACTTTATAGGTGGAATTTGAGAAAAATAGGTGTATTTTGAAAAAAATGTTGTGAAAATGCAGAAAAAGACCTATAAGATGACTTTCAAAAACAGAATTTATAGGAACATTTTGCTGTGTAGACAGCTTAAATGATAGAAAATGGCTGAAATGTTCCTATAAGAAAATAAAAAATGCGACTACCGATAGGTATCATGTTGCAATCAATAATCAACAGATGATACAATCTAAGCAACAGCAACAGCAACAGCAACAGCAACAGCAACAGCAACAGCAACAGCAACAAGGTATAGGAGGCATGAGTATGTTAAAGAATATTCTGGTAGGTCAGTCAGGCGGACCGACAGCGGTTATTAATTCATCATTATATGGAGTGATTGAGGAAGGACTTAGAAATAAGGAAAAGATTGGCACTGTGTATGGCATGGTGCATGGAATTGAGGGATTTCTGGCAGGCAATTTCATTAATCTTTCTGAAGTGGCAGATAATGAGCCAATTGATAGATTAAAGATAACACCGGCTTCTTTTCTTGGAAGTTGCAGGTATATGCTTCCAGAAGATTTAGGGGATAAGGTGTATGATAAATTGTTTGATACATTTGCACAGATGAACATTGGATATGTGTTCTATATTGGTGGCAATGATTCAATGGATACAGTGTCAAAATTATCAAGAGTGGCATTATTGAAGAAATCGGACATTAGATTTATAGGTGTACCTAAGACAATTGATAATGATCTTGTAATGACAGATCATACTCCAGGGTATGGTTCAACTGCAAAATATGTTGCTTCAACATTAAAAGAAATTATACTTGACGCAACATGTTATGCACATCCGTCTGTGACAATTGTTGAACTTATGGGAAGGCATGCAGGCTGGGTTACAGCGGCCTCAGTACTTGCTAGAACAGAGTATAGCAGAAATCCTTATCTTATATATATGCCAGAGCATGCATTTGATATGGAAGAATTCAAGAAGTCACTTAAGGCGGCACTTGAACAGGAAACTGCAGTTGTTGTGTGCGTATCGGAAGGAATTGCGGACAAAGACGGCAGATTCATATGTGAATATGCAGATGCGGCATCGGTTGATGGCTTTGGACATAAGATGCTTACAGGCTGTGGAAAGTATCTTGAAAATTATGTTAAAGCAGAATTTGGAATCAAATGCAGAAGTATTGAGCTTAATCTTCCACAGAGATGCTCATCACTTCTTGCTTCAGCAACAGATATTGATGAAGCCGAAAAAGCAGGAAAGGCAGCGGTTGTAGCAGCTCTTGACGGTGAAACTGGAAAAATGATTACGTTTGTAAGAGATGATACTAACGGATATGAGATTAATTACGGACTTGCAGATGTGAACGATATATGCAATAAGGAAAAGAAGTTCCCAGCAGAGTGGATAACCGCAGAGGGAACAGATATTTCTGATGAGTATATTAAGTATGTAAGGCCACTTATTCAGGGAACTAATATTGCTGAATACTCAGATGGTGTTCCGGTTCATCTGAAGCCTGCTTATTACAGATAAGATTAAATATTAAATAAAAATAAAAATGACAGCATGCTATTGACAGCGTGCTGTCATTTTTGTAATATAGCAAAGCGACTTAAGATTTTTATTAAAAGAATGGCAGGTTCGTATGTCGTTTTGTTACGAAGGGAGCAGATATGCAGCGAGAGTCACTCCATTGTGGAGAACTTATAAAGCGTCTTAATGATATTCTTGGAAGATGTGCCAATGAGGAGTTAAGAGCAGATGACATGACATCTTCACAGGTTAAGATGCTTATGATAATTAATGAAACTAAAGATGAATGTATTACGCTTAAGGAGCTAGAGAAGCACTTTGGCGTAGCCCAGGCGACAATAGCGGGAACAGCAGCAAGGCTTGAAAAGAAGGGGATGATAGAAAGCTTCTATGACCCTTCAGATAAGAGAGTCAAGCATGTGAGAATAACAGACAAGGGCAGAGCCATGTGCGTTCATGCAGGCAAGGCAATGCATGACAAAGAAAAATGGTTTCTTTCAGCGCTTTCTGCTGATGAAAAAGAAGAATTACACCGTCTGTTACAAAAAGTATACGATGATGTGAATAACTGTGAAAGGAAGTGTAAGAAATGTTAAAAACTTTATCGGCATATATTGGTGAGTATAAAAGAGTCTCGATAAAGACGCCAATATATATAATTGTTGAAGTTCTTATGGAGATACTTATTCCGTTTGTTACGGCAAGTATTATCGATAAGGGTATTCAGGCGGGAGACATGAGCAAGGTGTTAATGTATGGCGGACTTATGCTTGTGCTTGCATTTATAAGTCTGTTTGCTGGAATTCAGGCAGGAAAATATGCGGCTTTGGCCTCTACCGGATTTGCATGTAACTTAAGAGAGGGAATCTATTCGAATATCCAGAACTTCGCATTTTCTAATATAGACAAATACAGCACAGCAGGTCTTATTACCCGTATGACTACTGATGTTACAAATGTGCAGAATGCATATCAGATGATTTTAAGAATTGCAGTAAGAGCACCACTTATGATGATATGTAGTATGGTTATGTGTTTTGTTATCAATCCTACATTAAGTCTTATATTCTTAGGTGCGCTTATTTTTCTTGGGTTTGTACTTTTCTTTATTATATATAAGGTGACTCCAATATTCACAGAAGGTTTTGCCAAATATGATGATTTAAATGCAAGTGTCCAGGAGAATATCACAGGAATCAGAGTTGTCAAAGCATTTGTAAGAGAAGACCATGAGAATAAGAAATTCAGTAAGGCTGCCGAGAATCTTTATAAGATATTTGTTAAGGCAGAATCATGGCTTGCTTTCAACAATCCTATTATGATGTTTGTTATATATGGAAGTATTATTGCGCTTTCGTGGTTTGCGGCACATTTTATTACAGATGGAACTATGACAACGGGTAATCTGACATCAATGTTCAGCTATGTAATGAGCATGATGATGGCACTTATGATGCTTTCTATGATATTTGTTATGGTATCAATGAGTGCAGCGAGTGCAAGACGAATTGCTGAGGTTCTTAACGAGAAGGCAGATATAACTAATCCTGAGAATCCGGTGATGGAAGTACCTGATGGAAGAATTGATTTCAACCATGTGAACTTCACATACAAGAAGGACAGCGACAAGGATGCCCTTGAAGATATAGATATCCATATAAATGCGGGTGAGACAATCGGTATTATCGGCGGAACTGGTTGTGGTAAATCAAGCTTCGTTAATCTGATAAGCCGTCTGTATGATGTTAAGGACGGTTCCGTATGTGTAGGCGGAATTGATGTAAGAGACTATGACCTTGAAACCCTTCGTAATGAGGTTTCAGTTGTTCTTCAGAAAAATGTGCTTTTCTCAGGAACTATTCTTGATAATTTGAGATGGGGCGATGAAAATGCGTGTGAGGAGGATTGCATAGAAGCCTGCCGTCAGGCCTGTGCAGATGAATTCATTGAGAGAATGCCTGACAAATACAATACATGGATTGAGCAGGGGGGAAGCAATGTTTCCGGTGGACAGAGACAGAGACTCTGTATTGCAAGAGCACTGCTTAAGCATCCTAAGGTTCTTATTCTTGATGATTCAACAAGTGCTGTTGATACAGCCACAGACGCTAAGATTAAGAAAGCATTTGCAACAAAGATACCAGGAACTACCAAGATTATCGTATCACAGAGAATTTCAAGTATTCAGGACGCAGACAGAATATTGGTGCTTGAGAATGGCTGTGTGAGTGGTTTTGATACTCATGAAAATCTTGTTGAGAACAATAAGGTTTACCGCGAAATCTACGAGGTCCAGACACAGGGCGGCGGTGATTTTGACGAGGCAGGAGAATAGGAGGCAGCATATGGATAAGAATATTGATATGAAGAATAAAAAGAATAAAGAAAATCCACTTCCTCTTATGAAGAGGCTGCTTGGATATATTTTAAAGAATTACAAGTTTTCGTGTATAGCAGTGCTTGTGTGTATTCTTGTTTCAGCGCTTACAACACTGATAGCAACGCTGTTTATCCAGAAGCTTATTGACAGTTATATTATTCCGCTGACACAGTCAGCAGTACATGATTATGCACCGCTTGCAGGCGCACTTATCAAGCTCGCTGCAGTTCTTATGGTCGGTGTATTATGTTCATATTGCTACAACAGAATTATGGTAAATGTTGGTCAGGGAACTTTAAAGAAGTTGAGATTAGAGCTGTTTACTAATATGGAGTCACTTCCTATTAAGTATTTTGATACTCATGCACACGGCGATATCATGTCAGTATATACTAACGATATTGACACATTAAGACAGCTTATAAGTCAGAGTATACCTCAGGTTATCAATTCATGCATTACACTTGTATCTACATTTGTAAGTATGATTGTGCTTGATATTCCGCTTACAATCGTATCGGTTGTGATGGTTGTTATTATGCTTTATGTAACTTCTAAGCTGAGTGCACTTTCCGGAAAATATTTCGTTGAGCAGCAGAAGGATATCGGTAAGGTTAATGCTTATATCGAGGAAATGATGGAAGGACAGAAGGTTGTCAAGGTGTTCTGCCACGAGGATAAGAGTATTGAGCAGTTTAAGGAGATTAACAACAGGCTTCGTGAGAGTGCCAATAACGCTAACAAGGTTGCTAATATCACAATGCCTGTTAATGGTAATATAGGTAATATCAGCTATGTATTATGTGCAATAGTTGGTGGTATTCTTGCTCTGAGTGATTTTTCAGGACTTACAATTGGTACACTTGTTGCTTTCTTAAGTCTTAACAAGAGCTTTACACAGCCTGTAACCCAGATAAGCCAGCAGGTGAGCAGTATCGTTATGGCGATGGCTGGTGCCGGAAGAGTATTTGAGTTATGTGACGAGAAGCCGGAGGTTGACGAAGGTTTCGTTGAGCTTGTAAATGTAAGATACAACAAGAACAATGAGCTTATTGAGACTAAAGAAAATACTGAGATGTGGGCTTGGAAGAAGCCTGCAAAGGATGGTAACAGTGCAGAGTACACAAGACTTGCTGGTGATGTAACATTTGACAGAGTTGACTTTGGCTATAATCCGGACAAAATGGTACTTCACGATATTAAAATGTATGCTACACCGGGACAGAAGATTGCATTTGTCGGAAGTACCGGAGCAGGAAAAACTACAATTACTAATCTTATCAACAGGTTCTATGATATTCAGGATGGTAAGATCAGATATGATGGAATTAACATCAACAATATTAAGAAAAATGATTTAAGACGAAGCCTTGGTATCGTTCTTCAGGATACTAACCTATTTACGGGTACAATCATGGATAATATCAGATACGGAAGACTTGAGGCGAGTGATGAGGAATGCATCGCAGCAGCAAGACTTGCCAATGCTGACGGATTCATCAAGAGACTTCCTGATGGCTATAACACTGTGCTTCATGGCGGAGGTGCTAATTTAAGCCAGGGACAGAGACAGCTTCTTGCAATTGCAAGAGCAGCGGTAGCAGACCCACCTGTACTTATTCTTGATGAAGCTACTTCATCTATTGATACAAGAACAGAGCGACTTGTCCAGAAGGGTATGGATGCGCTTATGTCAGGAAGAACATCATTTGTTATTGCACACAGACTTTCTACAGTCCGCAATGCAGACTGTATTATGGTTATGGAACAGGGAAGAATTATCGAGCGTGGAACACACGACCAGCTCATGGAAGAGAAGGGCAGATATTATCAGTTGTATACTGGTAAGAGCATATCAGCGTAGAGACAGAAACAAAAAAGCAGGTGAGGAAATTCCCTACCTGCTTTTTGTTATGTAATAATATTATTATGAATTAATATTAAGATGTCTTGGAAGACCGTCTACCATGATTGGTGAAAGCTCAGCCTGGATAAGTGGTCTGATGTAGTGGATGAGGTCGTCTGTTACGAAGTCATCATCTGTAATCCACTCAAGAGGAACTTTCTTCTCGATGTTAGCAATCTGGTGAACATCGTTAGTCTCTGTGATGCACATATATGGGTCATCAGAAACTCTCTTAAGAACGACAACCTTACCTGTCTCGCCTTCAAATGCAGCCTTAACAGCAGCACCACCAACGTTGTATGCTTCTGTGATATCTGTACGGCTTGTCATATGAGCTGCACAACGCTGAAGTGTTGAAAGCTCGATAGCACGAGTCTTGATGCCAAGTTCAGCACCAATTTTGTTAGCAAGGAATTTAGCTGAACCAGCAAGCTGCTTGTGGCCAAATGCATCTACGAACTCTACATGCTCTGAAAGCTCGAATACATATCTTCCGTCAGCAACCTTAATACCTTCTGAAACAGCGATAACCATTGAACGGCCCTTAGCTGCAATTTCTTTAACTCTTGCCATGAAATGGTCGATATCAAATACTTTCTCTGGAAGGTAGATAAGGTCTACACCTTCGCAGTCATCACTCTTTGCAAGAGCAGCAGCGGCTGTAAGCCATCCAGCGTTACGTCCCATAATCTCTACAATAGTAACTGTAGGATAATCATATACAAGACCATCTCTGATGATTTCCTTCATAGTAGCTGCGATAAACTTGGCAGCAGAACCAAATCCTGGTGTGTGGTCTGTAACAGCTAAGTCATTATCAATAGTCTTAGGTACACCCATGAATTTAATATCGCTTCCGGTAACGATTGCGTAATCAGATAACTTCTTGATAGTATCCATTGAGTCGTTACCACCAATATAGAAGAAATATTTGATATCAAGATCATCAAGAATCTTGAAAATCTTATCAAATGTTTCTCTGTCTTCGCTTATCTCAGGGAGCTTGTACCTGCATGAACCAAGATAAGATGAAGGTGTTCTCTTTAATAAATCGATATCCATTGTAGAGTTAATCTTCTCTGAAAGGTCAACATACTGACCATCAAGAAGTCCCTTAATACCGTGGAGCATACCATAAACTTTCTTAGCTCCTCTGTCTATGGCTGTCTTATATACCCCAGCAAGACTTGAGTTGATAACAGAAGTAGGTCCTCCTGACTGTCCAACTATAACATTACCATCCATATTATATTCTCCTCCGAATCATATTTCTGCATAAAAATGCAAGTGATTATGTGCATAGTTTAGCACAATTTCTATAATCATACAACTTAAATGTTGAATATATTAATAATTATATTTATGCAAATGTACAGGCATTTATGATATAATTCTTTCCGGGTATTTTTAATTTCGTATACACAAGTTTGCGTGCCTGTGTGGGCAGGCAGGAATGGAGAAATATATGTCAGTTAAGATTAATTCTTACAAAGGAAGAAGCATTAGACCGGTATACAAGGTGAGAATTAAGAAGGATGAATATTCTAATGCGATAGACAGGATATGTAATAGATATAAGTTAGGACACATTAAGCAGAATGAGTCTGGCAGGGAATATAAGAACAGGATGAATAAGATGTTTTCAGATGATGTGATACAGAGTATGAAGAAATATTCGCATCATGGACGTACAAGCCTTTTCGGGCACAGCGTACATGTTTCTTATTATAATTATCTTGTGTGCAAGAAATTACATCTTGATGAGAAGGCAGGAGCTAAGGCAGGACTTTTACATGACCTGTTTCTGTACGACTGGCACAAGTATTCGCCTGGGAAGGGTGAGAGACTTCATGGTTTTGAGCATCCTACAAAGGCACTTAAGAATGCAGGAAAGTATTTTGATATAACAGAAAAAGAGGGAGACATGATTGCAAAGCATATGTTTCCATTGACAGTTACACCACCAAAATATAAAGAAACATTTGTTATTGTACTTGTAGATAAATTCTGCAGCTTTAATGAGGTGCTGGATGATTTCATACACAGGAAGTTCTGTGGAGCAAAGGATACAAGAATTAAATGGTTTGGTGCAGGTAAGGGAGAGAAACGATGAAATATTTAAGTGAAGAGCAGAATAAATGTTTTGTGGGAACGGGAGAACTTAATAAAGCTGGTGATAGTCTGGCTGTTTTCCTTGACAAATACGACCCTGATAAATATCAGAATCCATGCAACACTGTGGATACGCTTGTATTTACAAAGGAAGATTCACAGGTTAAGAGGATTCTTCTTATAAAAAGAGGAAATCATCCATGTATTGGATTGTGGGCGTGTCCGGGAGGCTTTGTTGAGTTTAAAGAGAATCTTTATGATGCGGCTTTAAGAGAACTTCAGGAGGAAACTGGTCTGCATGATATTGAAGCAGAACAGCTTAAATCATATGGCGATTATGACCGTGACCCAAGAACAAGGATTATTACAACAGCATTTGTTGCATTGATAGATGAAGGCAGCCAGAAGGCTCAGGCTGGTGATGATGCAAGAGAGGCCGGATGGTTTGATATATCAGATGAACTGGTTAATAAGACAGAGGATAAGTCACTTGTTAAGGAAGAATGGCTGTGCAGGCTGTCCAATGCAGATAAGAATATTAATATCTGTGCAAGAGTGGAAGTTACCTATAGAAAAGGTATCCTTAAGGACCGCACATATAAGGTTGTTAACGGCGATGGGCTGGCAGCAGATCATGCGGCTATTATACTGGAAGGATACCATCATGTTAAGGAGGCACTTAACGCATGAGTGAGAAGATAAAGAAGAACGAGAAAGCTAAGAAGCAGACATGGAGGGCTGGCAATATGCTCTATCCTGTGCCTGCTGTTATGGTAAGCTGCGCAAGAAAAGGGGAGAAGCCTAATATTATCACGGTTGCATGGGCAGGAACTGTATGCTCTGATCCGGCGATGGTTTCAATATCAGTAAGAAAAGAACGCTACAGCCATGACATTATTAAGGAAACAGGGGAATTCGTTATTAATCTTACAACAAGAAAGCTTACAAGAGCCACTGATTATTGTGGAGTAAAATCGGGCAGGGACGTTGACAAATTTGCAGATATGCATCTTACAGCAGCGCCGTCAGTTAAGATTGAAGCTCCGGCAATTGCAGAAAGCCCTGTCAATATCGAATGCAAGGTAAAGCAGGTGTTAGAGCTTGGAAGCCACGATATGTTTATAGCAGAGGTTATGGCTGTAAATGTAGATGAAAGCCTGTTAGACGAGAAGGGAACACTGCATTTGTCAGACGCAGACCTTATCGCATATTCGCATGGAAGATATTATGGACTTGGTGATTTCATAGGTAAGTTCGGATATTCTGTGCAGAAGCCGTCTAAGACAAAATCTTCCAGAAAGAAAAAATAGGGTTTACAAACCAAATATCATATGTTAGTATAAATGTTACGAAATTGTTACAAAGATATTACAAGAAGATGACTATATATTAATATAATATTTGGAGGACATTATGGAACGCTTGTCAAGATATGGCAGACGAATGAGAATAACACTCATTAAGACAATGACGGTTGCCTGTTTTGTATGTATTATTGCTATTCCATTTTTATCAAAGAAATTATTAAAAACGGAAGCTAATTATTACAGTATTACAATTAATGGAATAAAGGTCGGAGCAGCTAACACAGAACAGGAAGTTATTGTTGCACTGGCATCAGCAAGGCAGGAACTTAGTGCACAGTATGAAGAAATTGTGTATATGGATCCTGATATAGAGATTGCCAAAGAGAATAAAGCAGTTGCACAGAGAATGAGTGTGGATGAGTTGTCTGGTGCAATATATAGTTATATGTTTGATAATGTTATGGATGTTGATTTCCATATGAATTATACAGTAAGACTTGGTGATTTTGTTGTAACATTGGAATCAAAGGATGCAGTTGTTTCTTTATTTGAGAAGCTTATTGCCAAATATGATCCTAATAATGCTTTTACAGTATCACTTGATACGGTTGATGCAGCGACAGGTACTTATGGAATAAGTGTGAATGAAAAGGCTACGGAAACTACAGCAGCAGAGATTGTATCCTCTGCAATTAGTGGTACAGCAATTTCACAGGACGGAGAGACAGTAGCTAATGGAGATGGTCTTACTGGAATTGGATTTGATGTTGATGTAGTTGTTGTGGAAGTTCCTACGGATAATGCAACTGTAACATCAGTAAATGACGCTTATGAGAGCATTACTAAAGAACACGAAGAAAAGACAGTATATACAGTTGAAGCTGGTGATACATTATCGGTTATTGCACAGAATAATGGACTTACAATGTCACAGCTTCTTGAGCTTAATTCTAATCTTACAGAGGACAGTGTAATTGCACCGGGGGATTCAATTGTTGTTACAGTTCCTAAATCAGAGATATCTGTTCTTACAACTTATCAGATGACTTATGAAGAAGATTATGAAGCAGAGCCTGATTATGAGGATGACAACACTAATTACAGAGGAACTAATACAGTTATTTCTGAAGGAACCGTTGGTCACAGATCTGTTATAGCAGAAGTTACCTACACTAATGGTAACGAAACAGGCAGAACATATGTTAAGGAGACTATTATTAAAGAATCCGTTCCGAAGACTATTGCAGTCGGAACGCTAACACCTCCAACATATTTAAGACCAATATCAGGAGGAACCTTATCATCCGAATTTGGTTACAGATGGGGAAGTTTCCACAAGGGTGTTGACTGGTATGTTACGCAGGGTACAACAGTTACAGCCGCCGCTGCAGGAACGGTTACCAGAGCCGGATGGTATGGCGATTACGGATATTGTGTTGATATTACACATAGTAATGGCACTATGACAAGATATGGTCACTTAAGTTCAGTGAAAGTAAGCGTTGGTCAGAGTGTTTCTCAGGGACAGGCTATTGCAGCATCAGGTAATACAGGCTATAGTACAGGCCCACATCTTCATTTTGAAATATGGGTTGGAGGAACTGTAGTGAATCCGCTCAATTACGTTAATAAGAATTAATAAGTATTGAATAGGCTGCCCTGTTAAGGACAGCCTTTATTATGTAAATAAATGTATTTTAAATGCATATAATAAAATAAGGGTGAAATTGCCATATTTTTATAAATGTATTTTCAGGGAAAATCTTTACAAATCGAAGTTCTGTGATATACTTTATAAGATGTGACTATTATGTTTAGAGGTGCTATATGGAACAATATGTTGTCAAGGGTGGAGTGCCACTCAGAGGAAAAGTTTCCATTGGTGGTGCGAAGAATGCAGCTTTAGGTATTCTTGCAGCAGCAATTATGACAGATGATACTGTAACAATTGAAAATGTACCTAATGTTAGAGACACAAGAGTTTTACTTCAGGCTATAGAAGGAATTGGTGCTAAGGTTAAGTATGTTTATAACAATTCCGTTCAGATAAATGGTGGTTCAATCTGTGATACCAATGTAGAATATGATTATATAAGAAAAATAAGAGCATCTTACTATCTGTTAGGTGCTTTACTTGGTAAGTACAATGAGGCTCATGTTGCACTCCCAGGAGGATGCAATATCGGAAGCCGTCCAATTGACCAGCATATCAAGGGCTTTAAGGCACTTGGTGCGGATGTTGATATAGATTGTGGAGTTGTACATGCAAAGGCAGAGAAGCTTACAGGAGCTCATGTTTATTTTGATGTTGTAACAGTTGGTGCAACAATTAACCTTATGATGGCTTCATGTATGGCAGAGGGAGACACTATTCTGGAAAATGCGGCTAAGGAACCGCATATAGTTGATGTAGCGAATTTCCTTAATTCTATGGGGGCTAACATTAAAGGTGCAGGAACTGATGTAATCCGTATCAAAGGCGTTAAGAGACTTCACGGATGTACTTATTCTATTATTCCGGATCAGATCGAGGCTGGAACATTTATGATGGCAGCAGCAGCTACACATGGTGATGTTGTTATTCAGGATATTATTCCTAAGCATATGGAATCAATATCTGCAAAGTTAATTGAGATGGGATGCAGGATTGAGGAAGGTGATGACAGCTTAAGAGTTATAGCAGAGGGCTGTACACTTAGGAGTACTAATGTTAAGACTTTGCCATATCCTGGATTTCCAACGGATATGCAGCCACAGATTTCAGTTGTACTTGCACTTGCTGAAGGTTCAAGTATGGTAACTGAGAGCATATTTGAGAACAGATTCAAATATGTAGATGAGCTTGGAAGAATGGGTGCCAAGATTAAGGTTGAGGGTAACACAGCCTATATTGAAGGTGTTAAAAGTTTTTGTGGTGTGCAGCTTAATGCTCCGGATTTAAGAGCTGGTGCGGCACTTGTTATTGCTGCGCTCGCAGCAGATGGAATATCAGAGATTGATGATATTGAGTATATCCAGAGAGGTTATGAGGATTTTGAAGGAAAGATTACTAACCTTGGTGGAATTATTAAAAGAGTTGATTCAGAGAGAGAACTTCAGAAGTTCAGGCTCAAGATAGGTTAATTGCAGGCTGTAGCGGATATTCCGTTACAGCTGTTTTAATTTATATTTAATAAAATTAATACATTTGTAATGTTGCAAATATCCATGTATATGGTAGTATTGAGAGGAAAAGGGGTTAATTATGAAGCTAAAGAATAAGTTGTATATTTCTTTCTGTATTATGGTTATACTTCCTGTGCTACTGAGTGGTCTTGCTCTGGGAGGTCTGTATTGTGTACAGAAGGAAAGCATTGAGAGAACATATAATGTAGATGATGGGGCAATTCTCGTTGGCGTATATTCACCTATAATACTTTTTGGAAAGATTACTGACAGCATATATAAGGATATGAAGACGGAGGTTGATACTTCGCCGGAGCAGTTTACTAATAAGGAATATCTTGATGAATTATCAGGAGAGCTGTCATATAAGATGTCCTGTCTTGTTGTAAGAAGGAATGGAATTATTATATATAATTCAACAGAAGCACCAGACAGCGAAATTGTAAAGATTCTTCCTGATTATTCTGCTGATGAAGAGAATGTTTCTGATGTTGGAACTTACAAGGGTGGAGAGTACCAGAGTCTTATAAAACAGCTTAATTTTAAGGATTCAGAAGATAATTTTTACAGCGTGTCAATTGTTACTTCATTGAAACAGATTCTTCCACAGGTTAAGACATTTATAATGCAGGTTATATTTGTTATAATTATGGTGTTAATTATTACAAGTCTTGGACTTACTCTGTGGATATATAGTTCTATTGTTAAGCCACTTAATAAGCTGAAGCTTGCAACTGATAATATTAAAGAAGGCAATATGGATTTCGAGATGCCAAAGGTATCTAATAATGAAATCGGAGATGTATGCCGGGATTTTGAGGAGATGAGAGTCGTACTTAAGCAGAGTGCGGAGGATAAGATTAAGTCTGATGCCGAGGAAAAGGAGCTTATTAGAAATATTTCACATGACTTAAAGACACCGCTTACGGCTATTAAAGGATATGTGGAAGGATTGCGTGACGGAATTGCCAACACGCCTGAAAAGCAGGCTAAGTATATCCAGACTATTGCTAACAAGGTTAATGATATGGACAAGCTGATTGATGAGCTTACTATATATTCAAGGCTTGATACTAACAGGGTTCCATATACATTTGTCAGATGTAATGTAAGTGACTATTTTGGAGACTGTTGTGAAGAGATAGGCACTGAGCTTGAGGCAAGCCAGATTGAACTGGAATATAATGACCATCTTACTGAGCCGGCATATATGAATGTTGATCCGGAGCAGCTAAAGAGGGTTGTTAATAATATTATAAGTAACTCGGTTAAGTATATGGCTGAGGGACGACAGGGAAAGATTAAGATTGACCTGTACGATGAAGGCGACTACATTCATGCAATATTCTCAGATAACGGTATTGGCATTGCAGCTAAAGATGTTGAGAGAATATTTGAGCGTTTCTATAGAACTGATGAATCAAGAAACAGCAAGCATGGTGGAAGTGGTATAGGCCTTGCAATTGTTAAGAAGATTGTTGAGGACCACAAAGGAAAGATATGGGCAGAGAGTGTAGAGGGCGAAGGCACGACCATGCATCTTAATCTGCTTAAAGCAAAGGATGAAGAGAATCCTGAGAATGCATAATGAAACTACACGAAAGGGGACTGGCTATGAGCAAGATATTAATTGTAGAAGATGAAGAGAGTATTGCAGATATTGAGAAGGATTACCTTGAACTTAACGGATATGAGGTTGAGGTATGTAATGATGGAACAAGTGGTCTTGCGGCTGCACTGCATGAGGATATTGATATGTGTATCCTTGATATTATGCTTCCCGGAACTGATGGTTTCGAGATATGCAAGCAGGTAAGAGAAGTTAAGGATATTCCTATTATCATGGTATCTGCCAAGAAGGAAGATATTGATAAGATAAGAGGACTTGGAGTTGGTGCGGATGATTACATGACCAAGCCATTCAGCCCTAGTGAGCTTGTTGCAAGAGTAAAGGCACATCTTGCAAGATATGACAGACTTGTAAGTAATTCTAAGAACAATAACAATATTATTGAAATCAGAGGAATCAAGATTGATAAGACAGCAAGAAGAGTATTTGTTAATGGTGAGGAGAAGCCTTTTACAACGAAGGAATTCGACCTTCTTACGTTCCTTGCAGAGAATCCTAACCATGTCTTCACTAAGGAAGAACTTTTCAAGGAAATCTGGGATATGGATTCAATCGGTGACATCGCAACTGTAACTGTCCACATCAAGAAAATCAGAGAGAAGATTGAGCTTGATACAAGCAAGCCTCAGTATATTGAGACTATATGGGGTGTGGGATACCGCTTTAAAATGTAAAAGATTAAACTTATAGACTATGTCATATTACATGCTGATTTTGAAAACATACTAATTGACCAATGATATGTAGATTAGTGGGTGTTTATTGCATGTAAACAAATTGAAGTTATGACAAAGACCTACGAAAAGATGTTGATAGATTCTTTTTGTAGGTCTTTTTTCTTGTTTCAAGTAGCTATTTCAGTGGTTTATGCGCTAATTAACCTACGAAATTATAATAAGAAAAGTGTTTCATGGGTTTTTAGCAAGGAGTGAGTGTTAGAATGACACGCAGGAAACCTACTAGGTATGCAAAGAAAACTTGTTGTGTAGGTTATTGGACGCAGGCTGTAAATGGTTGGACTTTATCAGCAAAATATTGGACGGTACGTCCATGAATTACATATAAAAGTCCGAAAGTGAAAAATGCAACGTGTCATCAAAGCAAAAACTCAGGTGCAACACTGTAAGTTTTGTTATCAACAGTAAGTGAAACAGCACACAGCGCAATCTGGTTTCTTTTAAGTGCCACTGCTTTAACGGCGTTATCCATGTCGCAATCAGCAGTGGCATATTTATAATCTCCAACAAGCGGGTTCCTGCGGCTTGCAAACTGTACTCTTATCTGGTGATGTCTGCCGGTAATCAGATGTATTCTTACATGTGTAATGTCTTTAACTTCATCATAAGATATCACTTCATATTCAAGCTTTGAAAGCTTTGCTTCTTTATCATTAGCAGCGGCGTCTGCCGGAACTATGGCTGATGTGTTCGTTCTTCCATCTTTCTTTAAATAATCAACAAAAGTTCCTTTTGGTTCGGATGGTTTTCCACATATTAAAGCTTCATATTGTTTATTAAATCCGCCCTCCTTCTGCATTAGTGTGGAATACTTTGCTGCTGCAGACTTATTCTTTGCAATAAGCACAAGTCCTGAAACCGGTCTGTCAAGGCGGTTGATTATTGCTGCATATGCAGACTTTCCCTGTGAAGCGTTGTAAGTCATAACTTCGCTTACAAGGTCTAAATCAAATCCTTTCGCACCCTGGGATAGCTGTCCGGCTGGTTTATTCACTATAATAATGTCTTTAGTTTCGTGTATTATATTAAGCATGGTTGTGTCCTTTTAATGTTTTTATTAAGAATACATGCGTTTTAATAATTAATCAACAACATTCGGCGAATAAATGTCCTAGCCATGCACACACTAATTAAACGATAAGTATTAGCAGGTGCGAGGTGGCATATGGGTGAAAATGTGTGGGATTTCAGGAAGCGGCTGACGCTTCTTTTGGCGAGTGCCGTTATTATTGCGGTGGTTTTCTTTATATTTAAAGTACTATTCTATTATGTGTGGCCTTTCTTGCTTGCATTTTGTTTTGCGGTGCTGCTTCAGAAGCCGATAGTGGGGCTGGCGAAACTTTTAAGGGAGAAAAAGATGCTTGCTGCGAGTATAGTTGTAACAATGGTAACGCTTATTATTCTTTCAGTGCTGTTGTATGTCGGTTATATGGCGTTTCGCGAACTTAAAGATTTCATAGCCAATTTTGATGAGAATATTAACAGCCTTGATGGGCAGTTTAAGCTTGTATGCTGTCGTATTGATGGCTGGATTAAGTTAAAAGAAGGCTGCAGTTACGCATTTTTTGAAAAATGTAAAGGGATAATTATAGATGGAGACGGACAGCAGATGTTCTTTACAATTATGAGAAAACATTCTGTTCCGGTTATAACATGGTGCGTTATGGCGGTTGCCGGACTTGTGGTGTGCTTTATTGGAACGATATATGCGGCGGCTGGAATTGAGAAGTACAGAAGCTGGCGGGAGAACACTATATTTAAGGACGAAGTCGGGGCGGTGCATGTGGGGCTTCGCAATTTGATAAATGTATATTTCAGGGTGCAGCTTATTATAATGTCGATAAATATTGTGGTGTGTTCAACAGCATTTTTAATGATAGGCAATCCATATGCGATTCTTCTTGGTGTGCTGACTGGTATTATTGACGCACTTCCGATATTTGGTACGGGAACGGTACTGATACCGTGGGCTGTGGGAAGCCTGCTTTTCGGACATGTGAAAAATGCGGTGATTCTTGTGGTGTTGTATATTGTCACATATTTTGTGAGGGAGATTATGGAGTCAAAATGTATGGGTGACAGAATGGGAATTGCGCCATTTACAATGCTTGCGGTTATATATATCGGGATACTTGTGTATGGGGTTGTAGGATTTATTCTTGGACCAATATCATATTGTATAATAAAAGCACTTGTTCTTTACTTGAAAAGCATTTTAGAACATGATAAACTCTAGTGGTGCCGTCAATGGCAGGCGGACAATGCGAAGCAGCATTCGCATCAGGCTCCGTATGAAACGGGGCTGTAATGTCATAGAAAGAGGTTTATTATGGCAGAAGATAAGAAATTAGTAGAAGCGATTACATCCATGAAAGAGGATTTCGCTCAGTGGTACACAGATGTGTGTAAGAAGGCAGAGCTTATGTCTTACTCAAGCGTCAAGGGATGCATGATTTTTAAGCCGGCTGGATATGCAATCTGGGAGAATATTAAGAATGAGATGGACAGAAGATTCAAGGAAACAGGTGTTGAGAATGTTTATCTTCCAATGTTCATTCCAGAGAGCCTTCTTGAGGTTGAGAAGGATCATGTAGAAGGATTTGCACCAGAAGTTGCATGGGTAACTTATGGCGGACTTAATCCACTTCAGGAAAGAATGTGTGTAAGACCTACATCAGAGACACTTTTCTGTGATTTCTATAAAGATGAGATACAGTCATACAGAGATTTACCAAAGGTATATAACCAGTGGTGTTCAGTTGTAAGATGGGAAAAGGAGACAAGACCATTCCTTCGTTCAAGAGAGTTCTTATGGCAGGAAGGCCATACAGCACATGCTACAGCAGAAGAGGCTGAGGCACGTACACAGCAGATGCTTAACCTTTACGCTGACTTCTGTGAGGAAGTTCTTGCAATTCCTGTAATTAAGGGACGTAAGACTGATAAGGAGAAGTTTGCAGGAGCAGAGGCTACTTATACTATCGAGGCGCTTATGCATGATGGCAAGGCTCTCCAGTCAGGTACAAGCCATAACTTTGGTGATGGATTTGCCAAAGCATTTGGTATCCAGTACACAGACAAGGATAATAAGTTAAAATATGTTCACCAGACTTCATGGGGAACAACAACAAGACTTATTGGTGCTGTTATTATGACTCACGGTGATGATTCAGGACTTGTGCTTCCACCTAAGGTTGCACCTGTTCAGGTTGATGTTATTCCTATTATGCAGAAGAAGGCAGGCGTTCTTGACAAGGCTTATGAAGTTGGACAGGCTCTTAAGGCAGCAGGGCTTCGTGTTAAGGTTGATGATTCAGATAAGAATCCTGGCTGGAAGTTCTCTGAGCAGGAGATGCGTGGTATCCCTGTAAGAGTTGAGATGGGACCAAGAGATATCGAGGCTAATCAGGCTGTTATTGTTCGTCGTGATACAAGAGAGAAGATTACTGTATCTATCGATGAGCTTGCAGACAGAATTCCAGAAATTCTTGATACTATCCAGAAGGATATGCTTGAGAGAGCAAGAGCTCACAGAGAAGCTCATACATATACAGCTCTTAATTATGATGAATTCAAGGATACAGCAGCTAATAAGGCTGGATTCATCAAGGCTATGTGGTGTGGAGACCAGGCTTGTGAGGACAAGATTAAGGAAGATACTACATGTACATCAAGATGTATGCCATTTGCACAGGAGAAGTTAAGTGATGTGTGCGTATGCTGTGGTAAGCCGGCTAAGGCTATGGTTTACTGGGGTAAGGCATATTAATCATAATTATTTATAGGATTTTTGAGAATGGAGTCCCTTTCGGCAGTATTGCCGGAGGGGGCTTTTTTATAATCTGGAGGGGATTTTACATTTATACATATTCTTGATAAAATATATATTGACATATAATTGAAAATATGATAACAATATATTAAAAGAAATGTTTCTTATATCTGACGCAATTGACATGATTTTATCTAATCAGGCAGTTGCTTATCAAAGCTGGATAGTCATTCAGCAATAACCCATTAACACATAATTGAATAATGCAGGCTTGTTTTAGATATCTGTAGATGCTAATATATTTATATAGACAATATTAGTATATGTGCGTGGATATCTGCCTGCAAAAGAGACGGGGAGGATGTCTATGGCAGAGAAGAAAGACAATGTAACATCTAAATTTAAGGACAATGTATTCTGTATGCTGTACAGGGATAAGAAGAATCTTTTAGAACTGTATAATGCACTTAACAATTCAGCTTACACGAATGTGGATGATTTGCAGGTGACTACATTAAACGGCGGTTCATATATGAAGTATAAGAATGATGCTTCATTTTTACTATGTATGAGCCTGTATATGTTTGAGCAGCAGTCGAGTAAGAATCCTAATATGCCGTTAAGATTTTTGCACTATGTGTCTGATGTATTCAGGGAGCTGTTCAGTAATTCCATGCTTCACAGGAGAAGTATGATTAAGATTCCTGTTCCGCATTTTGTGACATTCTACAATGGTCTGGAAAAATGGGTTGAAGATGAGGATGAAATCAGGCTGTCAGATATGTACGAGATTCCGACAGACAATCCGGAGCTGGAGCTTAAGGTGCGTGTTATCAACATTAACGAAGATGTACATATCCTTAATAAGTGCAAAACGCTGCGTGATTACATGACATTTGTTAATAAGGTGAGGTTCAAGATGGGTGTTGAAGGTGACAATGTCAGAATTGCAGTAACAGAGGCAATGAACGAATGCATAGATGAGGATATACTTGTCGATTTCTTCGAACAGCACAGGGAGGAGGTCGTCGAAGTGAGTATATATGATTATGATGAGGAAGAAGTCAGAAGAGTGTTGGCTGAGGAGTATGCGCAGGAAGTTGCACAGGGAATGGCGCAGGAAATAGTAGAGAAAGCTGCTAAGGAGGCTTCTGAAAAAGCATTTGCGGAGGGCGAACAATCTATGATGATTAATCAGATTATAAAAAAGGTAAAGAAATCAAAAACTCTGGAGACAATAGCCTCAGAACTTGAGGAAGAAGTGGCAGATATCAAGCCGATATATGATGTAGTGATTGCGGCTGCACCTGATTACAACATTGATATAATTAAAAATAAACTCGCAATTAATTAAAAGAATCCCTCACCAAAGCCGATGTAATTGATATGTATCCAGAATAGAAGGCAGCCGGTGAGGGTTATTTTATGATTATATTATTTGATATGTTCAATCATTGCAATAAGAGTAGCTTTATCATTGAGCTTAGGGTTCTCTATAACGATATCAAGCAGGGATTTCAGTGTTTCACCGATTTCGTGTCCCTGAAGGCCATATTCAATAAGGTCATTTCCTGATATGTCGAGGGCTTTTATTGTAAAGCAGTCACCTCGTGCAAGAATATCTGTTACAAGACGCTTTAATGTGAGAAGATGCTTTACCTTCGCCGGATTACTTATTCCTGTGATGTCTTCAGATGCCTGGATTACAGCCATCATAAGCTCATGCCACAGAGGCAGGAAATCTCTGCCATACTTATTAAGGGCAGTACGAACAGCCGGCTCAGTTTCTTCTATATCCATCTTTGATAATTCAACAAGCTTTGATACTGTGTTAACTGTCTTGTTATCCAGCTTAAGTGCACGGAGAGTCTTAGCTGCTTCATCAGGTGTAGAAGTTATGAAAAGTGCAGCGTAGCGTAAGTATATATTATCAGGTGTGTGTTGTAATGTTGCAAGTATTTTGCGCTTGTAGCGGCTCTTTAGAGCATTGTCAATTACCGGGAGTATTGGGGCAAAAAGTCCTGCTTCTGAATATTGCGCAACATAATCGGGATGTGCAGACATAAGCGTTTTGCCAAGCTCTACATGCACACGCTCCATGCTTATTTTGCTGATTGAAGGGGAAAGCTTTTTAATTGCATTCCATGTTGCTTCATCAATGGTAAAGCCAAGCTGTGCAGAAAATCTTATGGCACGCATCATTCGCAGAGCGTCCTCTGTAAATCTTAATTCTGGTTCACCAACGCAGCGTATTATTTTTGTATCCAAATCATCAAGACCCTTAAATTCATCAACAAATCCATCAGTGTCGTTGTATGCCATGGCATTTATCGTAAAATCACGGCGGCACAGGTCATCAACAAGCCTGTCTGAAAATTCTACAGACTTCGGATGCCTGCCATCCTCGTATTCGCCATCAATTCTGTAGGTTGTAACTTCGTATCCGGTTTTATCTATCATTATAGTGACGGTTCCGTGGGCGATTCCAGTATCAACAGTTCTTTTAAAGAAAGTTTTTATCTGTGATGGAACAGCAGAAGTGGTTATATCCCAGTCATCTGGGTTTCGTCCAAGGATACTGTCTCTTATGCATCCGCCAACGGCATATGCTTTGAAGCCGTGTTCTTCAATTGTATGTATAATGTTCCTGACAGCTTCCGGCATGTCAATATGAAAGTTTTCAGGCATGATTTCCCCCTATAATAATATTTATTATAAATGTGAAAAAAGCTCACATCTATCTATTATAAGAAAAAATTACATTTTCATCAAGATTATGATTTTCTTAATTCGTCGTATCATTAAATCCAAGGAATATAGCAGCCATAAATGTCATAAGATAAGGCAGACGCAGGCGTATGAGCAAAGGGCGTCTGTATTAAGTGCGGAAATGGGGGATTATATGAACGATAAATCATTGGAATGTATTAGATTTTATGATATTCAGGTTAATAAAATGGTAAAAGGTCGTGGAGGAGTAATTCTTTTTACAGACAGAGGGTGCAGACTTTTTCTCGAGTGTTCAAGAAATGATGGGTTTTATCTGAGAGATGAGGCAGTGACAAAAGCAGTTAGTGATGCAGGCTTTGAAAATGTGGATACATATGTGAGAAATCAGGATGGAGAACTTTTTACTGTTGGAGATGATGGGCACAGATATGTAATGAAGAACTGGTTTGGAGGCAGGGAATGTGATGTCAAGTCTGTGAATGACGTGATGGAGGCGGTAAGGACTCTGGCAAGACTTCATATTTGTCTAAATGTTGTTTCGTCTAATGGTGTAAGATATTTAAGGAATAATGTAAATACAAATATTACAAAGCAATGGGAATGTATGGCGCTTGCAGAGACCGCAGATGAGCAGCCCGAGTCAGAATTAAAGGCCAGTGAAAGCATCGTACATAATGCTGTACATTTTGACAGGGGAGCAGGGTTACGCACCAATATGGAAAGACATACAAAAGAAATTAAAAAGGCAGCTAATTATATGCGTGGCAAGAAAAAGAAAAATGAATTTGAACAGATTGCGCTTGGTGCGGTTGATACATTTTTCAGGGAAGCGGATGAAGCGAGCAGGAATATTAATTCAAAACGTTTTGATGAGCGCTTTGACAGGATGGAACAGACTAATGAGCTTGTGCATGGAAGCTATAATTATCATAATGTGTTTCTTGATGTTGGTAATGGCGGCAATGCAGTGACTAATTTTGAAAAATGTCATAATGACTGTCAGGTTGCAGATCTTTACCAGTTTTTAAGAAAGGTTATGGAAAAGCATGACTGGAATATTAATGTGGCATACAGACTGGTTGATGAATACGACAGATTAAAGCCGCTTGAAGATGATGATATTGACATGCTTGTGACATTATTGAGCTTTCCAGAAAAATTCTGGAAGATCATAAATCAGTACTATAACGCAGGAAAGGCGTGGGTTCCTGCTAAAAATATAGATAAATTAAAGATTGTTATTGAACAGAATATGCGCAGAAGAGAATTAATTGATAAAATGTGTGGTATGTGATAAAATCTGATGATACGAGGGAAAAAGTATTTGCGAGGAATGCTTATGAAAAGAATAATTGCAGTGTGTATGCTTATGGTGTTAATTGTAAGTCAGACAGCATGCACATTTTCCAGAAATAATGACAGGGCGGTGATACCAGGAAGCAGTATTACCCCCGCACCAGGTGCCGCAAAGGAGATTAAGGGTGATGGAGAGAATCCTACACTTACAGGAGTTCTTACATTGAGAGATGCTGACACGGGCAGAATGCGGTTTGTAGATATAAAGACAGGAACAGAATATGAAGTCCCTTATACAGGCAGTACAGATATTCAGGATGCTTACGGAAAGATAAAAGCAGCTTCTACCATGGATATGGGTGGAATATATGATGTATATGTGGATAAGAAGGGCAAGGCGGTGAAGATACACGGAAACAGTGATGCCTGGGTAAGATATGATGTTTCAGGAATAACCGTAGATGAGAATTCAAGGAAGTTAAGCATTGGGGCTTCCAATATGATATATGAAAGTTACACAGTTGTGCTTTCAGGAGAAGAACGTATAAGTATTGCACAGCTCGTTGACCAGGATAAGCTGGTTATCAGGGGCGTTGGAGAGAAAGTATATTCGGTGAATGTAACTGCAGGACACGGATATCTTAAACTTACAGGTGTAGATGCACTTGTTGGTGGTTATGTAAGCATAGGTAATAAACAATTACTGGGTGTTACAAAGGATATGCTGGTGACTGCACCTGTTGGAACACATACGGTTAATGTACGTAATGGCAACCTGTCAGCAAGTAAGACAGTGACTATAGCTAAAGATGAGACTACATCAGTTGATTTTTCTGAAGTACAAAGTGATCCGGTTAAGATGGGGGCTGTTAATTTTTCAGTTACTCCGAAGGGCGCGGTTATGAGCATTGATGGTGTTGAGGTTGATTATTCTACTCCAGTGTCACTTTCTTATGGAACTCACAGAATTAAGCTGGTAGCCAACAATTATCAGGAATACTCTGAGATTATAAATGTTAACTCAGCTTATGTTACGAAGGTTATCGATATGACTTCATCCGGTACATCAACAAGTACAGCGGCTGATAATACAAGTGGATATAAGGTATCAATAACAGCACCTAAGGGAGCGGTTCTTTATGTTAATAGTGAATACATAGGAACTGTTCCATGTTCATTTGACAAATCATCTGGAAAGAAGACGATTACACTTTCGCAGAATGGATATAATACAGTTAGTTATACAATATCAATTGCTAATACAGCAGGAGACCTGACATATGCATTTCCAGAAATGATAAGTGGAGGTACCCAGGAGACTACAACACAGGTACAGGTTCCAACAGTCACTCCTGCAACAACAAAGTCATCTACAAAGCAGAGTACGAAAAGGAGATAAGAGTTATGAATATTTTATTTTCACCACCAGATATAACCGAGGAAGAGATTCAGGCAGTTTCTGAGGCTTTAAGGTCAGGATGGATTACAACAGGTCCAAGAACTAAAGAGTTTGAAAGAAATATTGCTCAGTTTACAGGCTGTAACAGGGCGGCATGTCTCAATTCAGCTACAGCATGTTTAGAGACAGCACTCCGTCTGTTAGGAATCGGTGAGGGCGATGAGGTTATTGTTCCTGCATACACTTATACAGCATCTGCAAGTGTCGTTGCGCATGTTAATGCAAAGCTTGTTCTTATTGATGTTGAAAAGGACACATATCACCTTGATTATGACGCGCTTGAAGCTGCAATTAATGAGAGTACCAAGGCTGTAATACCTGTAGATATAGGTGGTGTTATGGTTGACTATGACAGGATAAGAAAGATTGTCGAGAGTAAAAAGAATATATTTAAGGCTTCAACACCCCTTCAGGAGGCACTTGGCAGAGTTGCAATTGTTGCTGATTCTGCACATGGTTTCGGAGCAAGTGAGGGTGGTGTTATGAGTGGAATGAAGGCTGACTTTACAAGCTTTTCATTTCATGCAGTCAAGAACCTTACAACAGCAGAAGGCGGAGCTCTTACATGGAGAAGTATTCCGGGAGTTGATGATGAGGATATATATAAGCAGATAATGCTTTACTCACTTCACGGACAGTCTAAGGATGCGCTTGCAAAGACTAAGCTTGGTGCATGGGAATATGATATCAAAGGAACTTATTACAAATGTAACATGACTGATATTATGGCTTCTATTGGGCTTGTACAGCTTAAGAGATATCCGGGACTTCTTAAGAGAAGAAGAGATATAATTGAGAGATATACACAAGGGATTGCAGCCGATGATGTGGATATTATGAAGCATTTTACAGATGAATATACTTCAAGTGGTCATCTGTATCTTGTAAGGCTTCTTGGAAAGGATGTTAAGGAGCGTAATGAACTGATTACAAGACTTGCTGAGGCAGGTGTTGCAACTAATGTACATTTTAAGCCGCTTCCAATGCATACGGCATATAAGAACATGGGATTTGATATTAAGGATTTTCCACATTCATATAATATGTATCGTAATGAGATTACACTGCCGCTTCATACATGTCTTACTGATGAACAGGTAGAATATGTAATAGAGCAGTTTAACAGAATGAAATAATCGGACATTAGTTATACAACAACAAAAAGGGGATTGATTACGATGGAGTTAAGACCATGGCAGCTTCTTCCTGATGAAATGAGAACTAAGGAAGTAAGAAAATACTATAATATACTTATGAAACACAGAATGTGGTTAGAGATGAAAAGAGTGCTTGATGTTATTGTTGCTGGTATTATGCTGGCAGTTTTAATTATTCCAATGGGAATAATTGCACTTGCAATCAGACTTGATTCACCGGGACCTGTTTTTTTCAGGCAGGCGAGAGTAACACAGTATGGAAGAATTTTTCGTATATACAAGTTCAGGACTATGGTTGACAATGCAAGTAAGCTAGGGGCAGCAGTGACTGTAGATAATGATTCAAGAATCACTAAGGTTGGAGCATTTTTACGAAAGTACAGAATGGACGAGTTTCCTCAGCTTTTTAATATACTTGCAGGGGATATGACTCTTGTCGGAACAAGACCGGAAGTTCCTAAGTATGTTAAGAAGTACACCAAGGAGATGTATGCGACACTTCTTCTTCCTGCCGGACTTACATCAAGGACAAGTATTGCTTATAAGGATGAGGACAAGCTTCTTGGTGAGGCTGTTGATGAAAAAAGTACAGATAATATATATCTGAATGAAGTATTACCGGCAAAAATGCGTTATAACCTTGAAAGTATGAAACATTTTGGCGTGAAAGCTGATGCGGCTGTATTGTGGGATACATTTACATCAGTAGTTGGAAGTGAAAGAATGACTGTTAAAAAGTAGGTAGAGTATGTTTATTACAATTGCCGTTATTGCATATAATGAGGAGAATACGATAAAGAATATTCTTGATGACATAAGCAGGCAGGATTATGATCATAATCTTATGGAAGTTGTGCTTGTTGATTCTGCATCAACTGATGGAACGAAGGCGGTTATGCAGAAGTTTGCTGATGAGAATAAGATGGGAGCAAGACAGATAGTTGTGCTTGATAATCCTAAGAAGACGCTTCCGTGTGGATGGAATGTGCTGCTCGATAATTATACAGGGGAAGCTGTTATAAGAGTTGATGCGCATGCACATATCCCGGTGGATTTTGTCAGCAAGAATGTTAAAGTTTTAGAAGAAGGCGAGATGGTTGTCGGTGGTGTCCGACCTAATATAGTTGATGAAGAGACACCATGGAAGGATACACTTCTTCTTGCCGAGAGTTCTATGTTTGGTTCAAGCATAGCACCTTACCGTAATGGCGGGAATGGAACGGAAGAAAAGATATATATGAAATCGCTGTTCCATGCTGCATATAGAAGGGAAGTTTTTGAAAAAATCGGACATTATAATGAGTCTCTTGCAAGAACTGAGGATAATGAAATTCATTACCGTATGAGAAAAGCAGGGTTTAAATTAAGATTCTGTCCGGATATAATATCATACCAGCATACAAGAAGTTCACTTCCTAAGATGCTTAAGCAGAAATATGGCAATGGATACTGGATTGGAAAGACAAGCAAGGTATGTCCAGGATGCCTTTCTGTATATCATTTTGTTCCGTGGGCTTTTGTCATGGCTATTATTGTTACAACAGTTGCAAGTGTGTCATGTAAGCTGCTTGCTGTGAAGTCGTTTTTTTCTCGTATTGTATACGGACTTACAGGACTTATGTGGGGAGCATACTGGCTGTTGGCGGTGGTTATGTCGGTAGTTGCAGTAATAGGAGCTAAGAAGGAACGCAATAAAACATGTTTTGCACTGCCATTTTTATTTTTCCTGTTGCATATTTCTTATGGAATTGGTACAGTATGTGGGTTAGCTGCTAAAAAGCCTGCTAAAGAAACGAGGAACAGATGATGGGTGAGACTAAAAAGGATAGAATACAGCTTCTGGTAAGAAGATTTTTCTTGTTTTTAACAGATACATTTTTACTGAATGCATGCGTATATCTGTCGCTTATTATGAGATTTGATGTAGGTATTGTATCTATAGAACCTCAGTATATTAGTAATTATGTAGAGAACATGCTTCCGTACACGATAATGTCTCTGCTTATATTCTGGCTGTTCAGACTTTATCACAGTCTGTGGCAGTATGCGAGTATAGCTGAGGTGTACAGAATTGCTGAAGCGTGTATTATTGTAGAAGTAGTGCATTTCTTAAGTAATAAGATTGCGGGTAATATGCTTCCTAGAAGCTGTTATTTTAATGCGGCAATATACCTTATTATTGCAATATGTGCAAGTCGTTTTATGTACAGAATGATAAGAACTGTTCTTAACAAATACAGAAATATTAAGACTTCCAACAATGTAATGATTATTGGTGCCGGAGAGGCAACTAATGTCATTATGAGAGAAATACAGAATTCGAGCTATCTTGCCAACTCTAATATTGCATGTATTATTGATGATGACCGCCGCAAGGTTGGTAAATACATACGAGGCGTCAAGGTTATAGGAACAAGGGACAAGATTAAGGAAGCAGCAAAGCTTTATGATATTGATGAGATTATATTTGCAATTCCATCAGCATCTAATGAAGTTAAAAGGGATATATTAAACATTTGTAAAGAGACTGATTGTACTCTTAAGATTCTGCCAGGTGTATATCAGATGGTAGATGGAGAGATTAATGTTAACTCTATCCGTAATGTTGATGTGCTTGACCTTCTTGGAAGAGACCCGATTGAAGTAGATATTGAATCTATCATGGGTTATGTTAAGGATAAGGTCATTATGGTAACAGGTGGTGGCGGTTCTATTGGTTCAGAGCTTTGCCGCCAGCTTGTAAGTCACAAGCCTAAGCAGCTCATTATATTTGATATATATGAGAATAATGCCTATGATATTCAGCAGGAATTAAAGATTAATTATCCTGATGCCAATGTTGTTACTCTTATTGGTTCGATAAGAAATGTTTCAAGACTTGAAAGCGTATTTGCACAGTATAAGCCAGATATTGTATATCATGCAGCAGCACATAAGCATGTACCGCTTATGGAAGTCAGTCCTGATGAGGCTGTTAAGAATAATGTTGTCGGTACATGGAATGTTGCAAGGATGGCTGATAAGTATGGGGTTAAGAAGTTTGTTATGATAAGTACAGATAAGGCTGTTAATCCAACTAATGTAATGGGAGCAACAAAGCGTATCTGTGAGATGATTGTTCAGACGTATAACGAGATATCCAAGACAGATTTCGTTGCTGTAAGATTCGGTAATGTACTTGGAAGTAACGGTTCAGTCATTCCTCTTTTTAAGAGACAGATTGAGGCTGGTGGACCGGTTACGGTTACAGATCCTAATATTATAAGATATTTCATGACTATACCAGAGGCGGTTTCACTTGTTCTTCAGGCAGGTGCATATGCCAAAGGTGGAGAGATATTCATTCTTGATATGGGTGAGCCTGTTAAGATTGATGATCTCGCAAAGAACCTTATCAGACTGTCAGGTTATACACTTGGCGTCAACATGGAAATTAAATACACAGGACTCCGTCCTGGCGAAAAGCTCTACGAAGAGCTTCTTATGAAAGAAGAAGGTCTTCAGGAGACAGATAACAAGCTTATCCACATTGGAAAACCAATTGAGTTTGATAAAGAGAATTTCTTTGATAACCTTGAGAAGCTTAAGGAAGAAGCTTATTCAGAAACTGGTAATATAAGAGAATCACTGAAGAAGGTGGTTGATACTTATCATCCGAATGAACATTAATGGAGAAGACCTACTAACATGCTTTTTATAAGGATGTTGGTAGGTCTTTTTTATAGAAAATTGTTGGAATTTATTAGCTGGGAGATGAGATGGTGGGAAAAAGACCTACTATATAGTATATATTACTAAGATTAGTGTGCTTTTCAAGTTGCTAGTTGATTTTTGGGGAGCGAAAAACATCTACTCAATTAACAACTTTGGTTAATTGAGTAGGTGTTGTGTGAAAGAATTGAACCATTAAAGCTTCATTGACTATAAAAGATATTCATTAATATTAATATCAATGGTATTGGAATTGAGAGGAATAGAAGAAGATTCGAAGGTGGCAATAAAGTTCCTGCCTAATACATAACCGGATTTAGCGTAATCGTTAATCTTCTTTAATGTTTTGTTCATATAATCAGAATCTCCCATAATGCCGAAGTGTTCCCATATGAATTCCTGACGGGTATTAATATTGAGGCAGGTAAAATCAGGATGGACGGTTACCCCGGTAGAAAGCACAAGCGGATATTCATACTTATATGGAATATTGTGCTGTTTTAGTTTGTTGGCGATTATTAATTCGGATTTAGAACGCACCTGTTCTCCGTTATCAGAGTAGAAGTCAGGAGTATCATCAGGAATGTCAAGAGAATTATATTGAACATTATTCCAGAGATTCAATGTATCTTCGGCAGGTGTATAGACTGGTGTAATAAGTTCCTGTCTTATCTCATTAAGAGAATTGTATAAATGTTCAATCTGTTCAGGAGAATAGTTCTTAAGAAAAGTTTCAATAGCATGAAGTTCATGTTGGATTTCATGCTTGACTTTCAGATCATATTCCTTCTGAGCCAGACTCTTCGCAAGATTAAGATTAGATTTCTTTTTTATGTATGTTCCTGTTCTGTCAGTAGAATCTGTTCTGTGATAATATTGATGGGCGTTGCCACGCTTAGCAATGCGGAGTGTTCCGTCAGGGGCATTACTTAGTCTTGAATTGATAGTGTTGAGAAGCAAAATAAGTTCGGATTGACGATTGGAAACAGCACTGATAGTTAAATCAGGTGATAAAAGCATTGCATTTAATATTCTGTTATTGGCTATATGGTTCATATATCAACCTCCTTATGTAATTATATTAATACTATACAATATAACTATGATAAACACAATATCAAAAATATATATAAATGGTGAAATGATAAGAAAAAATTTTGCTAGGATAGGGGATGCCTACGAAACAAGGTAAAGTCTGACGAATAGTGGGTGAAATAAAACAGGAAGAAAGTTGTTGGAAGAGAGAAAGCCTACGAAATTATGCCAAGCTGTGTTATCAGTAGGTTTTTCGACAGCAGATTCTTAACCAGGACAGGAAAATAAAGAAGAAAAGACCTACAAAAAAGTAAAAAATATGTAGATTAGTAGGTGAATGCTATATGAAGAGTCAGAAAAAGAGATGAAAAAGCGCACTAATTAAATAAAAAAGAGGAGATTAGTAGGTCTTTCGGCATAGTAGTGCGAAAAACCGGCTAATCTCCCCTGAAAACCGGATAAAAGTATTCATAACCGGGTAAAAATATCCAGAATCAGATAAATACCTTGAAAGTAAGACAAATACACTAAAAGCAAGATAAAATCTAGAAATATAATATCTCGAAATTAGTCAAACTTAAATGTGTTCTCAAGTGTATCCCAAAGCTGGTCCTTATCACTTAAGTTGAGCTTTGTTCCATCGCTTAAAGCATAGCCTTCGCCTGAAGCTGAGCCATTGTAAGTGCCTGTAAGCTCTGGCCATTCAATACCGATTGCAGGGTCATTCCATGCGAGACCACCCTCGTCGTTAGGATGATAGAAGTCATCGCACTTGTAGCAGAATTCCGCTGTATCAGTAAGAACGAGGAATCCATGTGCAAATCCCTTAGGGATAAGGAACTGCTTCTTATTCTCCTCTGTGAGAAGGATTCCGTACCACTTTCCATAAGTTTCAGAGTCTGTACGAAGGTCAACAGCTACATCAAAAACAGCTCCCTTGATAGCTCTTACAAGCTTTGTCTGTGGGAAATGCTTCTGGAAGTGAAGACCACGAAGAACACCCTTAGTACTCATAGACTGATTGTCCTGAACAAAGTTAATATTGATACCAGCTTCTTCCATATCACGCTGGCTGTATGTTTCCATAAAATATCCACGGTTATCGCCGTGAACAGCAGGAGTGATGACACAAAGTCCTTCGATACCTGCGACATTCTTTTCAATTGTAATCTGTCCCATGATAAAATCTCCTTTGAAATATTAAATCTCACCGATTTCCTTTAAGAATCTGTGAAGAGCATCCTGCCATGTTGGAAGCGGAGTGAATCCGTTAGCAGTAAGTTTGCTCTTATCTAAACGGCTGTTAAAAGGTCTTGCAGCTTTAGAAATGCCGTATTCAGCAGTAGTTACAGGTGTAACCTTAGTAGAAAGACCTGCCTGTGCATAGATTTCCTTAGTAAAGTCATACCATGAAATGTATCCACCTTCATTAGTTGCATGGTAATAACCGTATTTGTCAGTTTCAACCATATCAACAAGAAGTCTTGCAAGATCTAATGTGTAAGTTGGTGTACCAATTTGGTCGTTGACAACACGAACCTCGTCATGAGTCTTTCCTACATTAAGCATAGTCTTAATAAAGTTCTTTCCATTAACACCAAATACCCATGCAATACGCACGATAAAGTATTTGTCAAGAGTGTTAGAAACAGCAAGTTCTCCGGCAAGCTTAGTCTCTCCATATACATTAAGAGGCTTGTAGTCCTTGCAGTCTGGTTCCCAAGGTGTTTCACCCTGACCATCAAATACATAATCAGTACTGATGTATACCATCTTGCAGTCAAGCTGTTTGCAGACATTGGCAATATTCTGAGTACCATCCGCATTGATAGCCTTAACCTTGGCTTTCTTATCATCATCTTCAGCAGCGTCAACGGCTGTCCATGCTGCGCAGTGAATTACAACATCAGGTGAAACCTTAGTGATAACTTCAGAAACCTGGGCAGCATCAGTTATATCCATAGGTACATATTCGGCTGTTGTGACAGCGCTTCCATCAGCAACTCCTGAATATTCAGGTGCGATGTCGCTGCCAACGCCTGTATGACCTCTGCCTATCAGTTCATTCATAACGTCGTGGCCAAGCTGACCGCCAACGCCGGTAACTAATATCTTCATGTCAAATCTCCTTACAGAATAAATGTGTTAATTAGCGGTTGCTATACATTTTCTCATAGTAGTTCTGATATTCGCCAGAAATGATTGTCTCCCACCATTCCTTATTATCAAGATACCACTGAATTGTCTTCTTGATACCGTCTTCAAACTTAGTTTCTGGAAGCCATCCTAATTCATTGTGAATCTTAGTTGGGTCGATAGCGTAACGCATATCATGTCCCTTTCTGTCACCTACATGAACGATAAGTGATTCAGGCTTGCCAAGCTCCTTGCAGATAAGCTTAACGATATCAATATTTCTCTTCTCGTTGTGTCCACCAACATTGTATACTTCACCAACACGTCCCTTGTGGATGATAAGGTCGATAGCCTTGCAGTGATCCTCAACATAGAGCCAGTCACGAACGTTAAGACCTTCGCCATAAACTGGAAGTGGCTTATCGTTAAGAGCATTAGCAATCATAAGAGGGATAAGCTTCTCTGGGAAGTGGTATGGTCCATAGTTATTAGAGCATCTTGAAATAGTAACAGGAAGTCCATAAGTTCTGTGGTAAGCAAGAACAAGTAAGTCTGCGCCAGCCTTTGATGAGCTGTATGGGCTTGATGTATGGATTGGTGTCTCTTCTGTGAAGAAAAGGTCAGGTCTGTCAAGTGGAAGATCGCCGTATACTTCATCAGTAGATACCTGATGGTATCTCTGAATACCGTACTTTCTGCAGGCATCCATAAGAACCTGTGTACCAAGAATATTAGTTGTAAGGAAAACTTCCGGGTTCTCGATAGAACGGTCAACGTGTGATTCAGCAGCGAAGTTTACAACCATATCTGGATGCTCTTCTTCGAAAAGCTTGTAAACAGCTTCGCGGTCTGTGATGCTTTCCTTAACGAATCTGAAGTTAGGGTTAGACATAACAGGCTCAAGAGTTGAAAGATTACCTGCATATGTGAGGCAGTCAAGACAGATGATTCTGTAGTCTGGGTATTTGTTTAACATGTGAAATATAAAGTTACTTCCGATAAATCCGGCTCCACCGGTAACAATAATTGTCATAATTAATCTCCTTAATATTTAAAATGTGTTCTTATATGAAAAATGTTTTAACTAAATGTACTTAATTATTCATGAAGCTTGTCGACATATTTGCCGTCTAAGACATCCTTTAAGTACTGACCATACTGGTTCTTCTTTAATACTTCATATACCTTGAGGACGTCATCTTTGTTAATCCAGCCGTTTAAGTAAGCAATTTCTTCAAGACATGCAATCTTTCTGTGCTGATGAGTCTCAACAGTCTTAACAAAGTTAGTAGCTTCTACAAGGCTTTCATGTGTTCCTGTATCAAGCCATGTAAATCCCTGACCGAGAAGCTCTACATTTAAAGTACCCTTCTCTAAGTAGATACGGTTAAGATCAGTAATCTCAAGCTCGCCTCTTGCAGATGGCTTTAAGTTCTTAGCGTATTCAACAACCTTGTTGTCGTAGAAGTAAAGACCTGTTACACAGTAGTTGCTCTTAGGCTGCGCTGGCTTTTCTTCGATAGAGACAGCCTTTCCTTCATTATTAAATTCAACAATACCAAATCTTTCAGGATCATCAACATAGTAGCCAAATACTGTTGCACCCTTTCCTGATTCAGCATTCTCAACAGCTGCCTTAAGTCTTTTCTTAAGACCGTGACCTGCAAATATATTATCACCAAGAACCATGGCAACAGTGTCATCACCGATGAATTCCTCACCGATAATAAATGCCTGTGCAAGTCCGTCCGGGCTTGGCTGTACAGCGTAAGTAAGGTTGACACCGAACTGGCTTCCATCCTTTAAAAGCTCTTTGAATCTTGGAGTATCCTGTGGCGTAGAGATGATAAGAATATCTCTGATTCCAGCACTCATAAGAACTGAGAGTGGATAATAAATCATTGGCTTATCATAGATTGGAAGAAGCTGTTTACTAGTTACCATTGTGAGTGGGTAAAGGCGTGTGCCAGAACCACCAGCTAAAATAATACCCTTCATAATTGAAGTTCCTCCTTGTTTGTTAAAATGTTATGTTAATTTTCAAGTAGACATTTTTTAAGTCAGGTATATAATAAAAGATGACGTAACGTCACCTTCAAGTGTTTTTTGAAAAATTTTTACAAGGAGTAATATATGCATAAAGACGGGTATTATTCTTCAGGCGAATTTGCGAAGAAATCAAATGTTTCAGTAAGGACTATAAGATATTATGACCAGCAGAACATATTAAAGCCGTCACTTCTTACTGATGAGGGAGTGAGATTTTATACGGATTCAGATTTTACAAGGTTACAGCAGATATTATTGCTTAAATATCTTGGATTTACACTGGACGATATAAGAAATATGACAATTGGTGATTCAGATTATCATGTGCTAAAGAATTCACTTGAACTTCAAAAGCGAATGATACAGGACAAGATTGCACAGATGCAGCTTGTATGTAAAGCTATTGAAGAAACAGAAGACTCTATTAAAGAGGGAAAAGGAGTTGACTGGAGTAATATGCTGGAGATTATCCATCTTACTAATATGGAAGACAGCATGAAGAATCAGTACATTAATGCTGGAAATATATCTGCAAGAATTAATCTTCATAACAGGTTTTCAGTTAATAAACAGGGATGGTTTCCGTGGGTATATGAGCAGTGTGGTATTGTTAAGGGGATGAGAATTCTTGAGATTGGGTGTGGTGATGGAACATTGTGGGTTGACAATATAGGTCAGCTTGCCATGACAGGAAAGAGAAATGAATTTTCAGGGAAGAAAAAAAACATATATATAGAGCTTACAGATATATCAGAAGGCATGATAAGTGATGCGAGAAGAAATATAAAAAAAGCAACAGAGAGCTGGAAGGAAAGAGATATTGATGTGTCATTCAGGTTCAGAGTGGCTTCATGCGAAAAGACAGGGGCAAAAGATGAATCGTATGATCTGGTGATTGCTAATCATGTGCTGTTTTATTGTAAAAATGTCAATAAGGCACTTGATGAAATTGTGAGGGTGTTAAAGCCTGGAGGAGTGCTTGTGTGCAGTACATATGGCAGCAGGCATATGCAGGAGATAAGCCGCCTTGTGTCGGGATACGATAAGAGAATTGCACTTGAAGCAGATAAGCTTTTTGAAAAATTCGGACTTGATAATGGAGATAAGATATTAAAAAAACATTTTTCAGATGTTGAGAGAAGAGATTATAAAGATGCGCTTGTTGTTGATGAAGCAGAACCGCTGGTAGATTATATACTATCATGTCATGGCAATCAGAAAGAGTACCTTGTGGATAAGTATACAGATTTTAAAAAATATGTAGAGAAAAAGCTTGTGAAACCTATGACAATAACCAAAGAGGCTGGTGTATTTGTGTGTAGAAAATAATGTATAGCAATTATATCTATAATATGGTAAAATCAAAAGAAACATGTTTTGTTACAGGGGTAGTTTGAACATGCATATTATGGAAATACTCTGATAGAATGAAAGATTATTTATTGGGGGCAGAGAATACAGTTATGAAGAAATTAAAGATTGCTGTTGATGCAAGAACTTTAGGCAGCAGACCAAGCGGTGTGGGCATGTATCTTAATGACTTCTTAGAACAGCTCATAACATATGATGAATTTGAATGGATTCTTTTTACAGATGTTAAAGAGAGTGAATATATTAAGAGATTTGAGGCTAGAGGAATCAAGGTTATTGAATGGGGAAAGCCTGTATATAGAAGTGCGGGTGTGTATGCATATTTTGCATTTATTAAGAAAGAATTAAAGCAGGTGAGGCCGGATATATTCTGGGAGGTTAATTCGATTATTCCTATTAATCTCGGTGGAAGCTTTAAGACACTTATCACAATACACGATATGTTTCCTATTCAGTATGTAAGATACTTTGGAAAAATATACAGCTATTATTTTAAGTTTAATCTTGGCGTGACTTTAAGACATACAGATATGATTCTGTATAATTCGGAGCAGACTAAGGACGACACAGAGATGTATTTTCCAAAGGCTAAGAAGATTCCAAGCTGCAATGCCTACATTATATCTAATCCGCTTACAAGATATGTACCGCCTAAGGATGAGAATTATTTCTTGTATGTAGGTAATATGGAGAAGCGTAAGGGCGTTGATATCCTTGTTAAAGCGTACAGAAGATACAGGGAAGAAGGCGGAACAAGACCTCTTATTCTTGCCGGTAAGATGCAGGAGGATGATATTGAGCAGCTTCTTGAGACTGCACTTACAGAGGTTGAAGGTCTTACTTATCTTGGTTATGTATCACACACTACAAGATATGACTTGTATAACAATTGTTCATGCTTTGTGTTTCCTTCTATGGCAGAAGGCTTCGGAATGCCTATATTAGAGGTAATGAAGCATAATAAGCCAATACTTGCAAGTAATCTTAAAATATTTGACGAGGTAGTAGGTGACTGTGTGGAAAGATTCAGTCTTGCCGGTGATGATGATGATAAGGTTATAAGTCTTGTGAATGGAATGAAGAATATAGATAAGAAGATTAATTCTGGACTTGTTGATGAGAATGCATACAGACATGCGTTGGACAAGTATACACCGGAAAGACTTGGTGGTATGGTGAGAGACTTTATTAACAGCCAGATGAATAACAGATAGAATGTTGAGGTTTATATGGGTTTATCAAAATTTTTTCTTAATACGGGAGAAGCATTGAGACCGGTGCTGACAAAGATTATTCCTATGAAGCTTTTAAGTAAGATGAAAGCAGGGATAATTAATAATGCCACAGACAAGCTGTCGGCTGATTCTATTGAAAAATATGAGGCAGGAAGATACAAATGTGGTGCCAATATAATAGGTAATATTAAGGGAGATAATGGACTTGGACAAAGCGCAAGAATTATGTGCAGGCTGCTTGATGAGAATAAAGAACCTCATGTTATAAGGGATTTCTTTGTTCCACCAGGAGGTTCAAGAAGCAATGATACGTATGATGACAGACTCACAGAGGAGCTTCCTTTTGATGTGAATATTATTCATGTTAATGCAAGTGAATTCATGGTAGCATATTTAAGCCTTGGAAAAGAAGTATGGGATTACAGATATAACATAGGATACTGGGCATGGGAGCTGGAGACATTTCCAGAAGAGTGGCTTCCGGCATTCAAGCTTGTTGATGAAGTCTGGACACCGTCTGATTTTGTTACGAATACTTTGAAGAAATATACAGACAAGCCTGTGATAACAGTCCCACACTGTGTTGCACCTGAGACAGATATTGTGAAGTTTGATAGAAAGCATTTTAATCTGCCGGAAGATAAGTTCTTATTCCTTGTAATGTATAACAGTGGAAGCGTTATGGAAAGAAAGAATCCGCTTGCCGCTATTAAAGCATTTAAAGAAGCATTCTGCAAAGATGAACAGATGAAAGAAAAATACAAGGATGTCGGACTTGTTATTAAGATAAGTGAGGCAGAATTATCTGCAGAAGATGAAAAGATTATTGGTTCTGTAATAGAGGACTGCAATAACATTTATTATATGTGCGGTCATATGGGAAGATGTGAGGTTAATACACTTCTTGCTGATGTTGATGTGTATGTTTCGCTCCACCGTTCAGAAGGCTTCGGACTTGTTATGGCTGAGTCAATGTATGTTGGTACACCTGTTATTGCAACTGACTGGTCAGGCAATACAGAGTTTATGAACAGTGATACAGCATGCATGGTCGGTTACGACATGATAGAGCTTGATAAGGACTATGAGCCGTTCAAGAAGGGCAATGTATGGGCTGATGCACATGTTGATGAGGCAGCAGACTATATGAGAAGGCTTTATGAGGATAAGGATTTCTACGAAAGAATTGCTGGGAATGGTCAGAAATATGCCAGGGAACATCTGGCGTACAAGCGTTCTGCGGATATTGTCAGTGAGAGGTTAAGAAAAATACATGAAAAAGCTGATTGACAAGGTAACGGATGCGTAATATTATCAGTAATCGATATTTTGTAAAAAGATGATATATAGAAGGTAGTTATGAAAAAATTTAAACCAATAATAAGATGCGTAATATTCTTAGCGGGACTTGCAGCTATAATGGGAGTGATTGATTTTGCCTGCGTACAGACAGGCTATGTTAATTACATTTTAAGAAATGTGTGTGCTAAGGATAATGGTACTGATTATGATACAGTTGTAATCGGAGCATCACATGCAAGGGCATCATCTGATCCGGAGCAGATTGATAAGAATGCGGGAACATATTCGATTAATATGGCAATTCCGGGAGAAACAGTAAAAGATTCGTATTATGTACTCGAAGAGACATGCAGAACTAATGATATTAAGACGGTTATTCTTGATATTGATTATCAGTATTATTTCAATCCTCCTAAAGAAGGATTCTATACTGAACAGTTTATTCAATGTCAGATGGATTGGCGTTCATATGTAAAGTGGCAATATATATACGATAACATGGAACGTATGGAGATAAGGAATGTTTTCACAAGAAGACAGGCATGTACGTTTACTCCGTCTAATATGAAAGATAATATTGAACAGAAATTGTCAAAAGGTTACAAAGAAGCGGATATTTATTCACTTGATGTAGATGGTGGAACATATGCCGGAAGAGGCTATTTCTATATTAAGCCTGTTAGTGGAGAACTGGCAGGTAAAGAACTTATAAAAAGCTGGAGTGTAAGAAGCAGAGAGCAAATTACAGGTTATCCTCTGAAGTATATTAAGAAAATAATAAAATATTGCAGAGATAATAATATTGATCTTATCGCAGTAACATCTCCAATAACTCCAAGCAGTGTAGGTACTCTTCATATGGAGAATGTTCATAATACAATAAATAATCTGCTGGCAGAGAATGGAATCTTCTATTATGATTTCAACATGGCAAGACAGGATGTACTGCCAAGAACAGATTCGGACTTTGTTGATAAAGAAGGACATATGAATGGAGAATTTGCAAAAGAATATTCAGAATTTCTTGGCAAAGTTATTAAAGAACATAAACAGGGAACTAAAGATATTAATAGATATTTCTACAGTTCATATCAGGAAATGTATGATACTGATGCAGGGCTGTACGGGGTAGTGGAGAAATAAAATGTCATTTACAACAGCGTTATTTTGGTTTTTTATATTAATCGGAGTAGTTATATATTATGTACTTCCATCTAAAGTAAGATGGATGTGGTTACTTGTGTTAAGTTATCTGTATTATTTTTCATTTAATGTGAAGAATAGTCTTTTCATGGTTGCAGCATCGCTTGTTATATATCTCGCGGCGTTAGCAATGGAATACATACAGGATAAGTCAGATGCATATCTGAAAGAACACAAGGCAGAGATTAACAGGGAACAGAAGAAGAAACTTAAGAATTCTGTTAAGCATAAGAAGAGAATAATACTTGTAATAGCAATGCTTATTAATTTCGGAGTACTTGCAGTATTAAAATATGGTGGTTTTATCACAGGCAATATTACAGCAGTTCTTAATAAGATAGGAATTGACAAGACTGTGTATGCATTAAGCAATTATGTGATGCCACTTGGTTTATCATTCTTTACATTCCAGTCAATATCTTATGTTATTGATATATATCAGGGGAAATACAGAGCAGAAAGGAATCCATTCAGGATATGTCTTTTTGTATCGTTCTTCCCTCAGATTATGCAGGGACCTATTGGAAGATTTGATAAGCTGCAGAAAACACTTTTTGCAGGTAATGCATTTAATCTTCAGAATATACAGTTTGGTATTCAGAGAATATTCTGGGGACTGTTCAAGAAGATGATTCTTGCAGACAGGGCTGGAGTATTTGTGGCAATGATATTCAACAAGCCTGATGAATACGGTGGAGCAATGGCAATAATAGCGGTGCTTATGTATTCAATCCAGTTATATGCGGATTTTTCAGGTGGTATTGATATAGTAATCGGTGTTGCGCAGCTTTTTGGTGTAACTATGGATGAGAACTTCAGACAGCCATATTTCAGTAAATCAATAGGTGAATTCTGGAGAAGATGGCATATAACACTTGGTACATGGATGAAGGATTATGTATTTTATCCATTCTGTCTGTCAAAGGCTATGAATAAGTTTGGCAAGTGGGGAAAGAAACATCTTGGTGAGCATGTTGGCAAAACGCTTCCTATATGTCTTTCTAATCTTCTGATATTCTTTATAGTAGGTATATGGCACGGAGCAGAATGGCGTTACATCATGTATGGTATGTATAATGGTATAATAATAGCATTCAGTAACCTTGTAGAGCCACTTTATAAAAAATGCTTACATGCATGTCATATTAACCCACATAAGAAGTGGTGGCAGTGTGTGCAGATATTAAGAACATTTATACTTGTTAATATCGGATGGGTATTCGATTGCAGTGCAGCAGGTATGGGTTCTGCAGTCAGAATGATAAAACGAATGATTACAGACTTAAGATTTGACCAGCTTAACGCTGTAATGTTCAAGAGTATTGGTTTAAAGCCGGCCGATTACATAATTCTGGCAATCGGATGCATAGTTGTATTAATAATTAGTATCCTGAAGGAAAGAGGAGTACAGATAAGAGCTGCCGTAGAAGCAAAGCCAATAGCTGTAAGATGGCTTATTTATTATGGTCTTATAGTAGCAATATTTGTTCTGGGATATGCAAGTGATGCTGGAAGCGGATTCTTATATGCGAATTTCTGACAGCCATAATTAAATGGAGGATTTATGAAACATTTAAAGGAAATGTATGAATACAGAGAAATGATATTTTCTCTGGTAAAGAAAGATTTACGTGGAAGATACAAGGGCTCTGTGCTCGGATTTATGTGGACATTTATTAACCCATTGTTACAGCTTTTAGTGTTTACACTGGTTTTCTCAATAATTATGAGAGCCAATTATGAGCAGTATTATCTGTTCCTTTTCGTAGCGCTTGTACCATGGATGTTTTTCGGCTCAAGTGTTCAGGATGGTTCAACATGTATAATGCGTGAATCTAACATGGTTAAGAAAATATATTTTCCAAGAGAGGTTATTCCAATATCTACAGTAACAAGTGCATTCATTAATATGATTCTTACATTTGTTGTTGTGTTTATCGTTCTTCTTATCTCAGGAAGAGGAATTAATCTGGTTGCATTATTATATCTTCCTGTTGTAATGATTGTTGAATATATATTATGTCTTGGAATTGGACTTATAGTTTCTGCACTTACTGTTTATTTAAGAGATTTACAGTACATTCTTGGAATTGTAGTTATGGCATTACAGTATATGACACCAGTTATGTATGGCGCTGATATGGTAGAGAATGCTAATGTTCCACAGATATTAAAGACAATATTTAACTTAAATCCAATGACACCAATAATCAATATATACAGACAGATTCTTTACTATAAGGAAATTCCAGATTTGTCTACGTTATTGGTTGCTATTATAACAGGCGTTGTTTTTGTTATTCTGGGAGCAATTATATTCAGAAGACTTCAGCGCGGATTCGCAGAAGAGTTTTAATGTTTAAGAAAGAGAGATAAGTATGCTTAACAACGAGAATTCAATCGAAGTAAGGAATGTATCCAAAAGCTTTAAAGTGTATTTTGATAAAGGTAATGAACTTAAAGAGAAAATGCTGTTCTGGAAGAGAAACAGATATGAAAACAGAGTTGTTCTTAATAATATAAGCTTTACAGTAAAGAAGGGCGAGGCAGTAGGTCTTATTGGAAGAAACGGCTGTGGTAAGAGTACAACACTTAAGCTGTTGACTAAGATTATATATCCAGACAGCGGTTCTATTGAAATGTGCGGAAGAGTTTCAAGTCTTCTTGAACTTGGAGCAGGATTCCACCCTGACATGAGTGGAAGAGAAAACATATACACTAATGCTGCGATATTTGGTCTTACTAAGAAAGAGATAGATGAAAGACTTGAGGATATTATCGAGTTTTCAGAATTACAACAGTTTATTGATAATCCTGTAAGAACATATTCATCAGGTATGTACATGAGACTTGCATTCTCAGTAGCTATTAATGTTAATGCAGATATCCTTCTTATTGATGAGATTCTTGCTGTAGGTGATGCGAATTTTCAGGCAAAATGTTTCAACAAGTTAAGAGAGATTAAGGCTAACGGAACAACTATTATTATCGTATCACATGCTCTTGGACAGATTGAAGAGATATGTGATAAGTCAATCTGGATTAAAGATGGACAGATTGAGCAGGAAGGTGATCCAAGAGAAGTTGATATTGCTTATCTTGATTATATGAATCAGGAAAGATTAAGCAAGGATGAGCAGGAAAGAGCCAGAATCTTAAGAATTGAAGCAGAGCAGAGAAGACTTAAGAAGGCTGAGGAAGAGAATAAAGAAGGTGGTAACGATAAGCGTTACGGAAGTTTCGAGGCAAGAATTAATGACGTTATCTTGTCTTGTGATGACGGCAAGAGGACAGAAACTCTTGAAACAGGAAGAAAAGCCGTGATAGAGATAGATTATTCTGTTGAGACTCCGGTAAAAGAAGTTCATGCAAGATATATGATTTACAGAATTGATGGTCAGTTATGCAGTGGAAGCAGTACTAAGATAGACAGACTTGATGCATTTGACCTTGAGAAAGATGGAAAGATTGTTATTGAGTTTGACAGTATGACACTTACAAGAAGCCAGTACTGGGTTGATATAGTGCTTGAGAAGGCTGATGGAACACCAATTGATTATTATAAAGAAGCAGCAAGGTTTAATGTTGTATCAGGAATTGAAGATATGGGTGTTGCAAGAATTGAGCATACATGGAAGAACTGTTAATTGAAAGGTAGTAGCTATGAAAAAGAGTGATAATGTAATTAATATACAGCTTTCAGATAATCAGGGAAAACTTCATATTAGAATTGCAGGCTGGTATATTCCTAAGGATTTTGATGATTATTCATTTGAATTATTTATTAATGGGGGAAAAATAGAGTGCAGTGTTGAACATATAACAAGAGAGGATAAGCTAGATCTTCTTATAAGTAACAATCTAAAGCGAGACAGCAAGATAGGATTCATTATTAAAACAGATGTTAATAAGAGCGATGTTAAGACTATTGAATTATATGTAGTTGATGCAGGGGTAAGAAGTAAGATTGCAAGTGCTGATGAGAAGGATGTTGTATATACGGTACAGGATCAGATATTACAGTATAATATAGACAGAATATGGCCGGAAAAGACTATCGATGACAAGCATGTTTACAGGGTAGCAGGATGGGTTGTTGCACAGGAAGGTGATGTTGTAATCAATATGACAGATACAAGCAATAATCCGCTTGAATTCAAGAATGTGCGCTGTGAACGTCTTGATTTAATTGATAATGGTTATACAGAAGATGAAAAAAAAGCGGTTGGATTCACAATTACAATAGATGAAAAACCTGGATATGTATTACATTTTAAGTCGGATGCCAAGAGCATTGATATTAATATAGATGAAGAGATTAAGAGACAGAGAAGAATTTACAATATAGATAAGACCAAGAGAATGATTAAGGCTGTAACACCACATAATGTCGCACGCCTCTGTCATCACATAAGATTATATGGATTTAAAGATCTTAAAGAGTATGTATATGGCGGATTATATGGCGTTATGGATCAGGCTGAGATATATAAGAAGTGGTTTGCAATTCATAAAGCTACACAGGAAGAGCTGGATAATCAGAAAAAGGTGAAGTTTGCTTATGAACCAAAGGTAAGTATTATTGTTCCAACATATAATACACCTATTAAGTATCTCGAAGAGATGATCCAGTCAGTAATTAACCAGTCATACAGTAACTGGCAGCTTTGTATAGCAGATGGAAGCTGCGGTAATGCAAAGCTTGAGAAGGTTCTTGAAGATTATCATAAGAAAGATTCAAGAATTGTATATAAGCTGTTAGACAGTAATAAGGGAATTGCAGGCAATACTAATGCTGCACTTGAACTGGCTGACGGTGAGATAACAGGGCTTCTTGATCATGATGACACATTAGAGCCAGATGCTTTATATGAAGTTGTTAAAGCATTTCAGGATAAGATGGTTGATGCTGTATATACAGATGAAGATAAGATATTAGGACCGGATTGGATAAATGTTGATCCTAATTTTAAGACAGATTACAACATTGATTTGTTAAGATCTCATAACTATATAACACATTTCTTCTGTGTTAAGACAGAGCTTCTTAAGGAAATCGGTGGCTTTAAGGCTGATTATGATGGTGCACAGGATTATGATGTTATATTAAGATGTACTGAGAAAGCCCGTAAGACTGAGCATATTGCCAAGATATTATATCATTGGAGAATGCATGATAATTCTACAGCAGCTAATCCAGCAAGTAAGGCATACTGCCATGAAGCAGGAAGAAAGGCTGTTGAGGACCATCTTAAGAGACTTGGAATACCGGCTAAGGTTGAACTTTGTAAGTTATTCGGAGGGAGCAGGGTTATATATGAGACACCAGGAAATCCGCTTGTTTCAATTGTAATTCCTAATAAGGATCATATTGATGATCTTGATAAATGTGTACGTTCACTGTTTAATGTCAATACTTATAAGAATATAGAAGTTATTATTGTTGAAAATAACAGTACAGAGAAAGAAACATTTGAATATTATGACAGTATACAGAAGGAATATTCTAATGTTAAGGTGTTGGTGTGGAAGAGAGAATTTAATTATTCTGCAATTAATAATTTCGGTGTTAAGGAAGCAAAAGGTGATTATATCTTACTGCTCAACAATGATACTGAAATGATTGCACCGGATTCTATATCAGACATGCTTGGTTACTGCATGCGTCCGGATGTGGGAATTGTTGGTGCCAAGTTATTGTACCCGGATGGAACAATCCAGCATGCTGGTGTAATTATCGGACTTGGCGGAATTGCAGGACATGCATTCATAGGTCTTGATGCTAACCAGTACGGATATATGTCAAGAGCATATCTTTCAAGCGATTATTCTGCGGTTACAGCTGCATGCCTTATGATATCAAAGGAAATATACAACGAAGTAGGAGGTTTGTGTGAACAATATGCAGTTGCATTTAATGATGTTGATTTCTGCATGAAAGTCAGAAGCAAGGGATACCTTGTAGTATATGATGCATTTTCACAGTGGTATCATTATGAATCTAAGTCAAGAGGATATGAAGATACTGAAGAAAAGCAATTAAGATTCAAAGGCGAGATTGATACATTTAAGAGCAAATGGCAGAAAGAATTAGATGAAGGAGATCCTTTCTATAACAGGAATTTCCCTCTTAACACAGAATCATATACACTGGAATTAGAGTAATTATCAGAGGTAAAAATGTTTTTAACGAGAGCAGCACAGATTATTGGAAAAGAAGGCTTTAAGACATTCGGGTATGCATTACAACAGAAGATGCATCAGAATATGACAGATGAGAAAGCTTATAGCATTTATCAAAAAAAAATCGCACCAAAACAGCGTATTACTGATAATAAGGCTGACTGCACAGCAATATGCAGACATAGTGGAAGCTATGAAAGCATGCTGGCAGCAGTGTCTGGAATGGATGCTGAATATATAGCCGTGTGTGATGAAAGCTGTGAATTCGATAAAGATTATACAGCAATTGTTTCACATTATATAAGGATTCAGAAAAGGGCAGGACGCAGTCTTATATATATATATACTGATTCGGAAAAGTATAATCAGGAAGCTGGATGCGGACTTCCTGACTGCAAGCCTGATTATTCATGGGATACACTGTTATCTTACAATTATATTGGCGATGCATTTGTTGCAAAGAAGAATGCTCTTATAGATGCTATTAATGAATGTAAGAATCATGGCGCGGTTGATAATATTAATTATTATGAATTGTCTTTAATAATTCTTTCAAAGTGTAAGACGTCAGATGTTGGGCATATCCATCAAGTGCTTGTTAAGGACATAAGAACTGACAGTAAATCATACAGGACTGCTGATGACGGAATGGCAGCTTTTAAGAAAATGATTCTGGAAAGTTCAGAAATTAATGTGAACATCGTAGCAGATAAGCATGATTCAGCAGTTGAGCATGTGCATTATATTACGAATGAATATGATCTGGTGAGTATAATTATTCCATCAAAGGATAATCCAGACATATTAAAATGCTGTTTACAGAGTATCCGCAAGTTCACGAAATATATTAATTACGAAATTGTTGTTGTTGATAACGGAAGTAATGACAGCAACAGAAAAGAGTATGAGAAGCTTGTAGATACATTTGAAGGACAGGCATCATATGTGTATGAAAAGGCAGATTTTAATTTCTCACATATGTGTAATATTGGAGCAGCTAAAGCAAAAGGTAATCTGTTGCTGTTCCTTAATGATGATATTGAAATAATCGGACAGGATTATGAAGACACAGACTGGCTTTCAGTACTTGTCGGACAGGCAAAGCAGGAAAGTACCGGCGCGGTTGGTGCAAAGCTTCTGTATCCGGACTCATCATATATCCAGCATGTGGGTGTAATTAATTATGAATCAAGCTGTTTTGCACATCTGTATGCGAAGGCAGTTGATGATGAGAATATCAAGGCTCACAGGAATTACGCTGATTATGACTGCCTGTGTGTTACAGGAGCATGCTTTATGATTGAGAAGGCTAAATTCGATAAAGCTGGTGGATTTGATGAAGCATTTGAAGTAACACATAATGATGTTGATATATGCCTGACTTTGTATGAACAGGGATATTACAATGTCTTAAGAAATGACGTGGTCCTTTTTCACCATGAATCATTCTCAAGAGGTGATGATGAGGTTGATGAAGAAAAGAACAGACGTAATATGCATGCAAGGGATATGACATATGAAAAACATCCAAAGCTTGAGAAATATGACCCTTTCTATAGTCCGCTTCTTACGCAGACGGAGAATAACTACAGATTCGGAGATGAGATATATTCTGTAATATACAGAAAACCTCAGAAAGCTGACAGATTAAGGCCGGCTGCAGGATATATGGAAGTATCACCTACAGTTAAGGTGACAGAAACAGGGTATCATGATGATATGCAGCTTAGGGGATTTGCATATAACGGAAATAAAGTGTATTATAATCCCGTAATTTTTCTGTGGAATGAACAGAATTGTTATAGGATTAAGGTACAGTCAGTATGTGACAGAGTATTTCATTTAAGAAAAGGTGTGGATAAGAACATTAACTATGCACCGTTTTTTTGTGGAATAGATACAACGGATATGGAAAGCGGCACATATAGATGTGCTATCAGAGCTGATGGTAAATATTATGATGCACAGACAGATGTCGTAATTGATGGTTAAAACAATATGGCAGAACAAGGAGGAATTTATGAAGACTACAGCACTTATTATGGCAGGTGGTAAGGGAGAGCGATTCTGGCCAAAGAGCCGTGTTAATATGCCAAAACAGTTCCTTTCTCTTACAGATGACGGAAAGACTATGATACAGCTCACGGTAGAGCGAATCAGCCCATTGGTTGATATTAAGGATGTTTATGTTGCTACTAACAAGAACTACAGAGAACTTGTAAAGCAGCAGCTTCCAGGTATTCCAGAGGAGAATATCTTATGTGAGCCTGTTGGAAGAAATACAGCACCATGTGTAGGTCTTGGAGCAGTTCATGTTGCAAGCAAATATGATGATGCAGTTATGATTGTACTTCCATCAGACCACCTTATTAAGAATAATGAGGTGTTTGCAGATACATTTAAAGAAGCTGTTCAGATTGCAGAAGAGGGGGCTAACCTTGTAACGGTAGGTATTACTCCGAATTATCCAGAGACAGGCTATGGTTATATTAAGTATAATCAGGATGACAAGAAGAATAATGCTTATTCAGTTGAAAAGTTCGTTGAGAAGCCAGACCTTGAGACAGCTAAATCATACCTTGCTGACGGAACATATCTGTGGAACAGTGGAATGTTCGTATGGAAGGTATCTACAATATTAGACTGCTTTAAGAAGTTCATGCCGGATACATATGAAGGCTTATTAAAGATTAAGGCAGCAGTTGGAACAGCAGATGAAAATGCAGTGCTTGAGGCAGAATTCCCTAATCTTGAGTCACAGTCAGTTGACTACGGTATTATGGAGAAGGCAGATTCTATCTACACACTTCCAGGCAACTTCGGTTGGGATGATGTAGGTTCATGGCTTGCAGTAGGAAGAATCAAGAAGAATGATGATAACAGCAATGTAATTAACGGCAATGTAGTTGCAGTTAATACTAGGGGCTGTGTAATAGAAGGTGGCGAAAAACTTATTGCCACAGTTGGTTTAAGAGATATCGTAGTTGTTGATACTAAAGATGCAACTCTTATTACAACTAAAGAGAATGCAGGCGAAATCAAGCAGGTGCTTGCAAAGCTTCGTGAAGAAGGAAAGAATGAGTATCTGTAGAAGATAGTATGAAAATACATATGCTTAAAACAAGGCGTTTGGAGGAACTATAATGACAAAGGAACATGTCAATACTAATCATACATTTGCGATATGCGCTTATAAGGAGAGTCCATATCTTGAAGAGTGTATTACATCACTTATGGAACAGACTGTAAAGTCAGAGATATTTATTGCTACATCTACACCTAATAAGTATATTGACGACATAGCAGCAAAATATAATTTAAAGGTGTATGTCAATGAGGGAGAAAGCGGAATTACACAGGATTGGAATTTTGCTTATTCTAAAGTACAGACAGATTATGTCACTATAGCTCATCAGGATGATAAATATGCGCCTGAATATGTAGAGAATCTGTTAGCGTATACAGCTAAAGCTAAAAAGCCGCTGCTTTTCTTTACCGATTATGCAGAGATAAGAAATGGCGAGATTGTAACAACCAATAAGATTCTTAAAGTAAAGAGAATAATGCTTTTCATAATGCGTCCAAAGGCAATGTGGGGAAGCAGATTTATAAGAAGAAGAGTGTTATCGCTTGGCTCACCAATATGTTGTCCATCAGCAACATATTACAGACCTAATCTTATGAAGCAGGTATTCCTTAATGGATTCAGAGCTGATGAAGACTGGGAAGCATGGGAGAGATTATCAAAGCTTAAGGGAGACTTTATATTCTGTAATAAGATACTCACATATCACAGAATACATGAGGACTCAGAGACAACTAAGATTCTTAATGATAATAAGAGATCTGAAGAAGATTACATTATGTATCAGAAGTTCTGGCCCAAATGTATTGCTAAAATGCTTACTAAGGCATACAGCAAGAGTGAAGAATCTAATAATATGAAGCAGGGATAGGAGTTAACGATGAAAGAATACGATGAGGCAACCCTTAAAAAGGTACAGCAGACAGAGATGGAAATTCTTAGAGATTTCATCAAAGTGTGTGACGAGAATAATCTTACATGGTTTGGTGATGCCGGATCAGGAATCGGGGCAATAAGACATAAGGGATTCATTCCATGGGATGATGATATTGATGTAATGCTTCCTAGAAAAGATTTCGACAAGATGATGGAAGTTATTAAAAGAGATTACAGCGATAAGTATTCAATTGCCAATGTTGAAACAATGAAGAATTATCCATTGATGACAACAAGAATTATGATGAAAGGAACAACATTTATAGAGGAACCTCTTAAGAATATCAAATGTGATCTTGGAATATTCCTTGATGTGTATCCGCTTGATAATATATCAGATGATGAGGAAGAACTTAAAAAGCAGGCTAAAGCTGCCTGGTTCTGGAGCAAGCTTCTTATTCTCAGACATGTTGCGTTCCCGGTACTTCCTTATAAGGGAGTTAAGGCTAAGATAACACATATTGCAACAGCAATTATTCATGCCGGACTTGTTGTGTTCAGAATTTCACATAACTGGATTGCTGGCAAATGCTTAAAGATTGCATCAAGATATAATGATGTGGATACTAAGAGAATGGCATTCTTATTTGATACAGATCCATATTATCATATAATGTTAAAGGATGAGATATATCCATTACAGATGTATGATTTTGAAGATATTAAGATGCCTCTTCCAGCCAACGAAGATGAGAAGTTAAGAAATATGTATGGAGATTATATGCAGCTTCCTCCAGTTGAAAAGAGAAAGAATCATTACCCATATAAATTGGAATTTAAAGACTAAGAGGTATATATGAATATTATTTCAAGAATAATGGGTGTGGATAAGACACCAGAAGATAAGTACAAATATATCTGGTTTACAATGGGAACAGCATGTTTCGCACTTGCCACGCTTGTTATGACAATTGTTATAAGCCGTTTCTTAGGTGAGGCTAAAGCGGGAATGTTCTCGATTGGTCTTTCAATTGCACAGTGGCTTGTTACAATAGCCTATTTCGAAATAAGAACATATCAGGTTACTGATGTTAAGAATGAGTATCCTTTTGGATATTATTTCACTTTAAGACTTATGATGTGTCTTATAACATTTCTGGCAAGCATAGTATACGTTGTATTTAACGGCTACAGTCCGGAGAAAGTTACTGTTATATTGCTTGTATGTATCTATAAGATACTTGATTCGGTAGCTGATACATTTGAAGGTGAATTCCAGAAAGAGGAAAGAATAGATATGTCCGGTAAATCAGAGTTTTACAGGATATTCTTCAGTATACTGGTTCTTGTTGTAACAGTAATTATAACAAGAAATCTGATATTCTCTCTGATATGTATGAATGTAGTTGCATTGCTTATAATTCTGTGTCTTGATGCATCTGTTGCAGCAGGCAGGGTTAAGATATGTATTGTCAGGGATTACAGAAGAGTTTTCGTACTTTTTAAAGTGTGTCTGCCTCTTGCTATAAGCACATTTTTAAGTAACTATATTATCAATTCATCGAAATTATCTGTTGACAGAATGTTAGGTGATGCAGCACAGCTGTATTATACGGCGGTATTCATGCCTAATATGGTAATTAATCTGTTTAGTGGTATAATATTTAAGCCGATGCAGACATCAATGGCTGTTAATTATTATGAGAAGAAGTATAAGAATTTCTGGCACATAATATTCAGGATGTTTGCTATAATAGCAGGATTTACACTTATATGTGAGGTCGGGGCATATATACTGGGAATACCGGTTCTGTCATGGCTTTATGGTGTTAATCTTAAGGATTACAAGATGACACTGCTTCTGCTTCTGTTATGTGGAGGCGTTAATGCGGTCAATATAATATTCTATTATGTACTTGCCATAATGCGTAAGCAGAAATACATGACTATTCTGTATCTTATTGTATGCGGAGTTGCGCTGATTATTATGGATCCGATTACAGGCAGACTTGGTCTTAACGGAGCTGCACTCGGCTATCTGATACTTGTTGTGTTATTAGGCGTATTATTGATGGGATATATCTTATACCAGATTAGAAAGGATAGAAAAAGACAATGAGCCAGAATGAACAGTATGATCCAAAGGTTTTGAGAAAGTTACAGCTTGCAGAATTAGAGGTGTTTAAAGATTTTATTAAAATATGTGATGAGAACGGACTTTCATATTTCCTGTTTGCAGGATGTGCAATCGGAGTTGAGAGACATAAAGGATTTATTCCATGGGATGATGATATAGATATCGGAATGCTCAGAGATGATTATGAGAAGGTTCTGAAGATATATAGAGAGAAATATACAGATAAGTATGTAGTTCTTGATATAGATTCACAGGAAACATTTCCTTTCTATAATGCAGAGATAGCAAGAATTGGAACTAAGAATATACCATATGTATTCAAGGATGCTAATGTTCCTATGGGAATTGATATTGCGCTTTATCCTTATGATAATGTTCCTGATGATGCCAAGAAGAGAAGAAGACAGAGATCATCAGTATTCTTCTGGAGCAAGTTAAGAATATTAAGAGAATTCAAGAAACCTGTGCTTTTCATGCATGGATGGAAGAGAAAAGTTGTAAGTGCAATGTGTATAGTAATGAACAGATTACTTACATGGACACATTTCTCAAGAAAATTCATCAACAGACGTTATATGAAGAGCGCACTTAAGTATAACAATGAGAAGACAAGATGGGTTGCATGTTTCTTTGGTGAGATGGATCCTTTAAAGCAGGCTATAAAGTTAGATGACCTGTTCCCATTGGTTGAAAAGCCATTTGAAGATATAATGGTTAAAGTCCCTAAGAATAATGATGTATTTCTTAAGAGAATGTTTGGCGATTATATGAAGATGCCACCAGTAGAGAGCAGAAAGAATCATGTACCTGAGGTTCTGGAGTTCGGACCATTTGATGAGGAACTGAAAGATATTGATATTTAAAGCATGGACAATTATGGAGAAAATATGAAAAAACTTATAATAATTCCAGCATATAACGAGAGCGAAAGTATAGAGAAGACAGTCAGAGATATTATAGAGAATGCACCATCATTTGATTATGTAGTTATCAACGACTGCTCAACTGATAATACACGACAGATATGTGAAGATAATGGATTTAATATTGTTAATCTGCCAGTTAATCTGGGAATAGGCGGAGCTGTTCAGACAGGATATCTGTATGCAGAAAGATATGGATATGATATTGCTGTACAGGTAGATGGTGATGGACAGCATGATGCGAAATTCCTTGGAGAGATGGCTGATTATCTTGAAAAGAATGACCTTGATATGGTTATAGGTTCAAGATTCATAGAAAAACAGGGATTCCAGTCATCTAAGGCAAGACGAATTGGAATTAACTATTTCACTGGCTTGATAAAGTTATGTACAGGTCAGAAGATAACAGACCCTACATCAGGATTAAGACTTATAGGAAGACGTACAATAGTACAGTTTGCCAAGAAGTATCCTAAGGATTATCCAGAGCCGGAAACAGTTGTGGCAATATTAAAGAAAGGTTTCAAGGTGGCTGAGATTCCAGTTGTCATGAGAGAAAGACAGGGCGGAAGCTCATCAATAACACTTAAGAAATCAGTATATTATATGGTTAAGGTTACACTGGCAATATTGTTTGAGAATTTCAGAGGAGATAAGCATAGATGAGTATAAGAATTAAATGCGTTATAATTGTTGTTCTTATATTAGGACTGTTAAAGATATTAGGTCTTATCAAGAAGAACAAACTGGAATTAAAATATGCACTTTCATGGCTTTTTCTGGAGGTTGGAATATTAATAATTACATTAATACCTAATCTTCTTAATGTTATATCAAAGGCACTGGGAATATATAATGAGATTAATATGTTGTTCTTTTTAGGGTTTGTCTTTATTATACTTGTTATATTCTCGCTTACAATGTCGCTTTCAAGAAACTCGGAAAGAGTAAGAAAGATGGTACAGGAGATTGCATTGAATAGTTATGCTAATGATAAGAAGGAATCGGGTGAAATAACAAAGGAAGTTTAATGGTATTATTTGGAGGATATAATGTCAGAAGTTAAAATGATTAACAAAAGAAAAAAACTTATAGTAACTTTTATAATAATGCTGATACTGGTATTTTTATTTAACAGAGCTATGTACTGGTCAGAATTCAGTACATGGAAAAATAAATTGTTTGTTGGTGTAATAAGCATATTTGGTGTTATATGTATACCATTATTGCTGACTTATATAAAAGCTGCATCTGATTATATAGATACTTTCATAGCTAATAAGATAAATCAGATAAAGTATCTTGCTGCTCATTGGAAGAAGACACTTTTATTTACTTGCATATTCGCTATTATAATAGCAGCCGCCGTTTTATTGGAGAAAATTATCTTCAGTAGAATTTATGATGGATATTCTAACTTGAGGATGTATTTTTTCGTTGGAACGGGAATACTTATTTTTGCAATTGTATTATGTGGCAAGATAGCATATAAACGTGTAGAAGTATTATTTGCAGCAGCAGCATTAATAATGGGACTCACATATATAATGGTTTCACCAAGACATTTACTTGTGACATGGGATGATGAGACACATTATTTAAGAAGTGTTTCTCTCGCGGATGTTTTTGATAATACTAAGTTTAATGCGGAAGGTTTATTCTATGATTCTCAGCCCGCTGCATATATGTATACACAAGGAGATTTAACACAGGAAGAGTTTAAGGCAATTCTTGATAATGTTGAATATCAGTATGAACAGAAACGTACAGATAACAGATTTGGAAGTGAAGTGGGAAAGGAGTTTGTTGCTTATACCCCTGCTGCAATTGGAATAATTATGGGAAAAGCGCTCAGATTATCGTTCTTCCATACATTTTTGCTATCCAAAATGGTGATACTTTGTACATATGTTTTATTAATGTATTTCGCAATAAAAAAACTAAAAAATGGTAAAGTACTTTTGGCTGTTATTGGATTATCCACAACAACAATGTTTATGGCATCTTCAATGTCATATGACTTTTGGGTTATTGGATTTACAACATTAGGATATTCATTCTTTATTTCGGAACTTCAGAATAGAGATAAAAAATTAGAATATAGAAATATTATAATGATGAATATATGCTTTTTACTTGGAATAGCTCCCAAAGCAATATATTTTGTTATAATGTTTGTTCTTTTATTTATGCCTGTTGATAAATTTAAGGATAAAAAGCAAAGAAGGATATATTATTCTATTATTGTAGGTGTGGCAATATTCCTTATGATGACATTCCTTCTGCCGATGTTAATTAATTCTCCAGGAACAGGAGACTCAAGAGGTGGATCAGATGTTAATTCAACTGAACAGATAAAGTATATACTTTCAAATCCTATAGAGTATTCAGGTACATTATTAAATTTTCTGAAAGATTATCTTAACCTTGATTATGCTTCAGAATTTATTAGTTCTATGGCATATATGGGATATGGAATTGGTACTGCAATTACATTAATGCTTATTGCAGCGTTAATGTACATAGACAGAGGTGAAGAGAAAGTAAGAATGCCATATGTAAGAGCTTCATATTTCTTTAGTGCGGCCGTATGTGTAGTACTGGTAGCGACAGCATTATATATATCATTCACAGCAGTTGGTGCAGACTATATTGCGGGATGCCAGCCACGCTATCTGCTTCCGTTGTTATTCCCAATGGCATATTTTATAGGTGTCGATGGTGTGACAACAAAAATTAATAAAAATGCTATGGCAGTAGCAGCAGTGAGTATAATGTCATACTTCTTTATGAATAATATGTGGGCTACATGTTTTTAATAATGTAAGAAAAATTTCATTGAAAGCGGCAGCTAACTAACAGGGAGATTACTATGAAGAAGATAAAAGATAAATTAATAACGATTTATCCTCAATTGATATTTCTTATTGTAACATTCTGTATATTTATGCCGGCATCATTATTTCTTGGTAATCTTGATGAATTTGCAGTAGGTTTCACGGCACTTATACCGCTTCTTATAGCAGCATCGTTAATTACGGCAGCAGTTGTTATACTGATAGGTCTGATTGTGCCAAAGAAGATATGTAACATATACGCAGCGGTCATATTTGGCGGTGCATTAGCTGCTTATGTGCAGGGGAATTTTCTTAATCCGGATTTTGGTGTCCTTAATGGAAGGCAGATTCAGTGGAGCCAGTTTAGGGTAAATGCAATAATAAGTACAGTTGTATGGATAGTACTTATAGTTGTTCCTGCAGTTGTTGTATGCTTTAAGAAAGATATAATGACAAAGATAATGAAGTGGGGCAGCCTGTTTCTTTCAAGTATACAGATTGTTACACTTGTAGTGCTTATAGTGGCTTCTAAGAGAACTGTTGATTATTCATATGTAGTTACAAAGAATGATGAGTTTGCGTTATCTTCGCAGGGCAATGTGGTGGTATTCATTGTTGATACACTTGATAATGATGATGCACAGAATTATGTTATTGACAGATACAGTGAAGAGCTAAAGGATTTTACTTATTTTGATAATATGATAGGCGGAGGTGCACCAACAGCTCTAGGAGTTCCACTTATGCTTACAGGTTATCAGTATGATACAACACATTCTCTGGCTGATTACAGAAAGAAAGCATATGAAGAAGGTACTCTTATTCAGGATATGTCAGATAACGGATATGATGTTAAGTTGTATACTTCAAGTGAGTATCTTAATGGAGTTAATCAGGAGGCAGTAGCCAATACTGCAGGTGGACAGAAATACAGAATATCAGACAAAGTTCAATTCTTTAAGAATATATATAAAATGTCGGCATTTTATGCATTTCCACAGATTATAAAACAGTATTTCTGGTTTTATGGTGATGATTTTGCAGCATGTCAGGCTCCAGAGAATAACAATATTATTCAATATGAACTGGATGATTCACAGTTGTATGCTGATTTTAATAATAATGGCGGTATAACAGTTGATGCTGGAAATAAAACATTTACACTGTATCATATGGTAGGGGCACATGCACCTTATGAGATGAATGAACAGTGTGTAGATGTGGGAGAAACAGAGACTTCTCTTGATAAGCAGATACAGGGTGTGTTCAGATATATTAATGAATATATGCAGCAGATGAAGGATAAAGGTGTGTATGATAACAGCACAGTTATAATTACAGCCGACCACGGCGGATATAGATTGTATGAACGTCCTGCTGTATTTGTGAAAATGGCTGATACTCATAATGATGTAATGCAGGTTAATTCAGATTCTGTAACATTTAAGAATCTGTATGCTACTTATGGCGAGGCAGCACTTGGACAGAAGAGTAATTATGGAAATACGCTTTTTGATATGGCTGGTGTTTCTCAGTCAAGATATCATGTAGCACCATGGGATGTGTCAAAAGGTATGTACCCGGCAGATGAATATCTTAAAAACAGAGATTATTCGGTGTTCAGAATAGAAGGGGACGCTGTAAATCCACAGATATCTGTAATTAAAGATGAGCAGCAGATGAAGAATATTAATAATTAATGATGCAGCAGCAGCTATAGCCATGGAAGGTTTATAGCTGCTTACTTTTATACTGGTAATTTAGTTTATTATCTGCTATAATCCATTCTGTTCACGCAGATGGACAAAAATATGACCGAACGAATAAACTGTGAGAGGGGATATTTATGAATGAAAATAATCAGCTGGTTCGTGCTTTAGGGCTTAAAGAATCAATTAGTATGACAATTGGAACCGTTGTAGGTGTAGGACTTTTTACCTGTGGTTCAGCACAGATAGGAAGTGTAGGCTCATGGATAATAGGGTTTACATTTGTTGCACTTCTTATATCTATATGGCCATGTCTTATATATGGAGAGATGTCTGCAGCACTTCCTTGTGCGGGTGGAACATATAATTATGCCAAGAGAGGACTTAACAGAGTATGGGCTAATATGGCAGGATGGCATTATATAGTATCTGTTGTAGCTATTGGTGCAGGTGAGACGCTTGCATTTGCCAATTATTTTAAGATTCTTATGGAACAGCTTGGAATAAGCATCGTTAAGCTTGATTCAAGAATTATAGCTATTATCCTTGTTGCAGTTTTCCTTATTCTTAATTTCAGAGGTATTGAGCAGTCAGGTAAGGCACAGACAGCATTTATGTTTTTCTTCTGGGGCTGTTCAGTGTGCTGGTTCCTTTATATGATACCTAAGGTTCATGTTGAATATTTTGGTGGAATAGCAATGAACTCATTGCCTCCATTTAATGAGATGATGTATATATTTGGTCTTGTATGGTGGTGCTATACAGGATTTGAGACATGTGTATCTATGGGAGCTGAGACTAAGTATCCACAGTATACACTTCCAAGAGCATTAAAGATTTCGGTATTTATGGTATTTGCACTTAACGCATTATTCCAGTGGTTTCTTGTAGGTCTTGTACCTAAGGAGTTTTATGGAATTCTTGCAGCGGCAGATGCTCCATATGCAGAAGGACTTAAGGCAGTCGGACTTGTTGGATTTCCTATTATACTTTTATGTATCGGTATTGCATTTGGTGGAGATTTATCTACTATTAATCCGGGAATTGCTGCACCTGCAAGATACATTTATACAATGGCAGAAGATGGCGCATTACCAAAATTTCTTGGAAAGATTCATCCGAAGTTCAAGACACCATATGTTGCTGTAATTGTGGTTGGTGTTATCAATTTTATACTTATTGCAACAGGTTCAATTAATTACATAGCATCGGTATCGCTTATATCACTTGCTATATGTTATATGATAGGCTGTCTTTCATATATGGGGCTTAAGAAGAAATATCCTGATATGAAGAGACCTTATAAGGCTCCTCTTGGAGTTGTTGGATGTATATTTACAATTGTTGTGTATTGCTTCATGTTAATATTTGCGGATAAGGCAGCACTTATTACATCAGGAATCATAACAGTATTATGTGTAATATTTTATTTTGCATATTCTCACAGAAAAGAATGTGTTATGCCGACAATCGAGGAAGAGATTGGTGTTATAGAAGAGCCGGATGAGCAGACTAAAGCCAGAATGGACAGACAGTACACTATATGGAAGGTGTGCACAATAATTGTTACATGCATTGCACTTGGAATCTACATAATTCCAATGGTGCTGTAAGGAGGAAATATGAATCGTTATCAGTTTGAAGTACTTACATATATTGAAAAGAATGGTAAGAAAGAGTATCCGATGAGAACTCTTTCAGATACATTAAAGATTTCAGGAACAGCTATATCTAAAGCTCTGGATGAGTTAGAAAATGAAGCTCTTATTAAAAGATGTGAAGATCAGATGGAGATTACTGAAAGAGGTCTGGAGGCACTTGAGCCTTACCGGGTAAAGAGAGCGGTTATTATGGCAGCAGGATTTGGTTCAAGAATGGTTCCTGTTACATTAGACAGACCAAAGCCAATGGTTGCTGTTAATGGAGTAAGAATTATAGATACATTACTTGATGCACTTGTTTCTGTAGGAATTAAGGATATAACTCTTGTAAGGGGTTATAAGAAAGAAAAATTTGATGAGATTCTGGAGAAGTATCCATTTATCAATCTTATTGATAACGATATATATGATAAAACCAATAATATATCATCAGCAATGGCAGCATTAGAACATATTGACCAGTGCTATTTATGTGAAGCGGACCTGTATATATCTAATCCGGCTATTATCACAAAGTATCAGTACTGCAGCAATATCCTTGGCTCTTATTCGTTGGAGACTGATGACTGGAGTTTTAAGCTTGATAATGGACATATAACAGATTATCAGAAGGGTAATACATATTGCTTTAATTATTATGGAATATCTTACTGGACAAAGGAAGACAGTGCAAGATTAAGAGAAGACTTTGCACAGGTATATAATGAAGAGCCGGAGGGCAATGATTATTTCTGGGAGTTTATTCCACTTGTGCTTCGCAAGGAAAGATATGCGGTAGAGGTAAGACCTTGTGAGAAATCAGATATTATGGAGATAGATAATTTTTATGAGCTGGTACAGTTAGATTCTTCTTATAAGGATTATCCGGGACAGGAACAGTAAATGCAGATATAAAGGGAAGGTGAATGTCTATGATATGTTATAAGGGAAAGGTTCTTACAGTTGACAGTAATGATACAGTAGCCGGTTATCTCGTTGAGGATAAAGGAAGAATTGTGTATGTTGGTAATGAACTGCCAGAACAGTATAAGAATGTGCAGACAGTTGAACTTGGAAAGAAGGTGCTGGTTCCGGCATTCGTAGATACACATCAGCATATGGCATCATTTTCTACATTTCACGCAGGACTTAATGTTATGGATGCAGAGTCCAATGAAGAGATTGCACAGATGGTTAAAGAATTCGTGCAGTCAAGCGGTAATAAAAAAACACTTATAGCATTTGGTGCGTCACCATATTCAGTTAAAGAAGGAAGACTTATAAGCAGGGAAGAATTAGATAAGGTATGTCCTGATAAGGAAATCATGGTTGTCAAATATGATGGACATGCGTGCATAATTAACAGCAAGCTTCTTGATAAGCTGAAGGGGAAAGTAAGTGAGTTGAGAGGTTATCACGAAGATACAGGTGAGATGAATCAGGAGGCATTCTTTGAATGTTCTAATTACATTACCAATTCACTTTCTATTATTGAACTGTTTAAGAATATGCAGAGTGCCATTGATTTTCAGGCGTCTCATGGAATTGGCTGTATTCATACTGTAAGTGGTGTGGGTTTTACAGGCAATCTTGATATTACATTTGAAAAAATATTTGCAAAATCCTTAACTAATGGATTTCAGGTAAGGGTATTCCCACAGTCAATGAATGTTGATGTCGCATTAAAGAGAAAACTGCCAAGAATAGGCGGGTGTTTTGAATGTGCGCTTGACGGATGCTTCGGTTCACACGATGCAGCTATGAATGAACCATATATTGATTCTTTAGGCGGTGACGGAGTACTTTATTATGATGATGAAAAGGTTATTGATTTCTGCAAGAAGGCTAACAGAGCCGGACTGCAGATAGAGATGCATGCGATTGGGGATAAAGCATTTGACCAGGCATGCAGGGCACTTAAGGCGGCACTTGACGATTATCCAAGAAAAGATCACAGACATGGAATTATACATGACTGTCTTCCAACTGAAGAGGGAATTAAGATATGCAGGGACTATAATATACAGATGCCTGTACAGAGTGCTTTCATTAACTGGAAACAGGAACCTGATGAGTATCTTAAAAGTATTATGGGTAAAGAAAGAGCAGAAAGACTTAATCCGCTCAGAACATTTAATGAGAATGGAATAGTTGTTTCGTGCGGTTCTGATGCTCCATGTACATCACCGGATCCTATCGTATGGATTGACAAAGCTGTTAATAATATGAATCAGTCTCAGGCAGTATCGGTTCAGGAAGCACTAAGGATGTGTACGTATAATGGATATTATGTAACATTTGACGAGAAAGAAAGAGGAAGCCTTGAGGCAGGAAAGATTGCCGATATGGTGGTTCTTTCAGATGATTTGTATTCAGTTGACAAGAAGGATATAAAGAACATTAAGGTAGAGGGACTTATACTTTCAGGAAAAAAGTATGAATCATGTAGAGAAAATGTAATCAAAGCAGTGATTCGAGGAATGTTCTCAGGAAACATGGCATAAGGAGATATGTATAATGAGAAAAGAAGAGTTTTATGTATTGAACAGTTTGTATAATGGAAGCATTGGAAGAGCCGGCTGTACTTATGATGTTGAGGCGACAAAAGCTCTTAATGACACAGATATTTATAATAAACTTGTAAAAACAGGGTATATTGAAAAAGAGTCTGGTAGTCTTACAAAGACTGGATTAGAGGCGCTTGAACCATACAGGGTTAATAATGCCGTTATTCTTGCAGCTGGCGCATCTACACGATTTATTCCTTTATCACTCGAACAGCCAAAGGGTCTTTTTGAAGTAAAGGGTGAACGTCTTATTGAGAGACAGATAAAGCAGCTTCAGGATGCTGGTATTAAGAATATTACAGTTGTACTTGGCTATAAGAAGGAGATGTTTTACTATCTTGAAGACAAGTATGGTGTAAAGTTCATTATTAATGATTCATTTAATATAAAGAATAATATTGAAAGTCTTTATCTTGCAAGAAAAGAACTTAAGAATACGTACATATGCGTAAGTGACAGTTATTATATAGAGAATCCGTTTAATCAGTTTGAATATCATACATTTTATTCAGGTTATTATGGAAAGGAAACAACGGATGAAGTATATGCAAGAGCTGATGGATTTGGAAAGATAACAAGAATTGCTAAGGATAATAAGATTGATGGCTATGTTCTTATGGGACATTCATTCTGGAGAAAAGAATTCTCAGAAGCATTTATTAATCAGGTTGAGGCTGTCCGGGAATCTGGAATATATAATAACTGCTATTGGGAGATTCTTGTAAAGGATAAGCTGGATGAAATGCCTGATATTTATTTTAAGGAATATCTTCCTGGTAATATATTTGAATTTGATTATTTTGATGAGCTTAGGAAGTTTGATTCACAGTATCTTGGACATACGCACAGTGAGATAATAAGAAATATCAAGCTTGTATTCAGATGTGATGAGGAAGATATAATTGATTTCAGAAATGTAAGCGAAGGAATGACCAACACCTCCTTTATATTCAAGATTGACGGAATTGATTATATATACAGGCATCCGGGCGATGGAACAGAAAGCATAATCAATAGAAGAAATGAAAAAAAATCACTTATCACAGCCAAAGAGGTTGGTGTAGATCCTACATACATATATGCAGATGTTAATGAGGGCTGGAAGATATCCATATTCATTCCAGAATTCAGAGAACCTGATTATAATTCTTTTGAGGACTCAAAGAAGATATTGGCTGTTTTAAGAAAGCTGCATAAGGCAGATATAACAGCTGATTATGGAATGAAACCTTGGGAAGATGCACTTGATATGGAGAAGCTTCTTGAGAAGAAAGATCCTGTGTGCTTCGTTCAATATGAAGGACTTAAGAACAACATAGGACAGTTGTATAAGATGACTCTAGCAGATGGAGTTGAAAAATGTTTCTGTCATGGTGATACATATAAGCCAAACTGGATGATAAGACCAGATGGAAGTGTTATACTTATTGACTGGGAGTATTCTGGATATTCTGACCCGGGAATTGATGTTGGATATTATGTGGTTGATGCCATGTATGATTTTGATAAGGCTGAGGAATTCATAAAGGAATACCTTCAGGAAGATTATAATGAGACAACAAGATTTCATTATATGGCATATGTTGCTATTATTGCGTACTACTGGTTTGTATGGGCTATGTACAGGGAATCATGTGGTGCAGACATGGGAGAGGCATTGGAGAACTGGCGAGACATGGCAGTTAAATATGCTGAGTACCTTTTGAAATAAATAATATTAAAAGGACACTGTATTATGTAAGAACAGTGTCCTTTTTTTGTGTGCAAAACATGTAAAATTTATATTGGGTATGTAAAAAAAGTATATCGGATATGTAAAAACACCTTTCAATAATTGATAATAAGTGATATGATTAATTATTATATTGGATGACTCTGACACAATCAATAAAATCTTCAAAAGAGGAGTTATTTATGGAAATATTATCGACAGCCTTAGGTTATGTAATGAATTTTTGTTACAAATTACTGCATGATTATGGATTGGCAATTATATTATTCACTTTGATAAGTAAGATTGTTCTCTTACCTGTATCAATCTGGGTACAGAAGAATTCAATTAAAATGGTTAAGATGCAGCCTGATATTAACAGGATTCTTATTAAGCATTATGGGGATAAGGATGAGATAGCAGAGGAACAGTCTAAGCTTTATAAAAAAGAAAAATATAATCCACTGGCATCACTTATACCTCTTATTATACAGATAATACTTCTGCTGGGAGTTGTTGCAGTTATCAAAGACGGAATTAATGAAGGTGTTGCGAACATGAAGTTCTGTGGCTATGACCTTACATGGATTACTACAAAACAGTGGGGATTATCAATAATAACACCAATTATAGCAGGTGTCTCAGCATGGCTTTTATGTGTTGCACAGAATGCAAGTAACGTATTACAGGCAGAACAGAGTAAGCTTAATAAGTATGGTATGATGATATTTTCAGTAGGTCTGTCGTTATATTTAGGATGCTTTGTATATGCAGGAGTAGCTCTTTACTGGACTGCCAGCAACATATTTGCAATTCTTCAGTTATATCTTCTTAACTGGGCGATTAATCCTAAGAATTATGTTGATTATGAGGCTCTTGAGGAAACTAAGAAAGAACTTGCAGAGATTGAAGCTCTTGGTACGAAAAAAGGTAAAAGAAACAAAGAAGATATTAAGAGAGAAAAAGCTGATTATAAAAAGTTTTTCTCTGTTGTTAATAAACATCTTGTCTTCTATTCAGAGGGTTCAGGTTTTTATAAGTATTTTAAAGGGATAATTGAATACATACTTAATAATACGAATATTACAATCCATTATGTAACAAGTGATCCAGATGATCAGATATTCAGAATTGCAGAAAAAGAAAGTAAGATTAAACCTTATTATATAGGGGAAAAGAAACTTATAACACTTATGATGAAGATGGATGCAGACGTTGTTGTTATGACTATGCCTGATATTGAGAATTATCACATTAAAAGAAGTTATATCAGAAAAGATATTAATTATGTTTATGTTCCTCATGGCATGGACAGCCTTAATATGACAATGCGAACTGGTTCGATGGATCATTATGATTCTGTATTATGTACAGGAAAAATTCAGAAAGAAGAAATAGAAAAAACAGAAGAAGTGTATAATCTTCCTAAGAAGGAGCTTGTTGAGTGGGGATATTCATTGCTTGATGAGATGCGTGAGGATTATGCAAAGATGCCAAAGAAGGAAAATGATATTAAGTCAATACTTATTGCTCCATCATGGCAGAAAGATAATATTGTAGACAGTTGTCTTGAGGACATACTTGATAATCTTAAGGGACATGGTTATAAGATTACAGTCCGACCACACCCACAGCATGTAAGACATATGCCTGAGAAGATGGAAGGACTTAAAGAAAGATATAAGAATGATACAGATATAGAGATTCAGACCGATTTTTCATCAAACAGTACTGTTTTTGAGGCAGATCTTATGATTACAGACTGGTCAGGTATAGCATATGAATATGCTTATACTACATGTAAACCGGTTCTTTTCATTGATACACCAATGAAGATAATGAATCCTGAATACAAAAAGATTGGAATTGAGCCACTTAATATATGGATGAGATATGAAATCGGGCGTGTACTTAAGCTTGATGAAATTGATAAGACAGCTGATACAGCAGCAAAGATGCTGGCAGCTTCTGATACATATAAGGACAGCATAGACCGATTTGTTAAAGAATATGTGTATAATCTTGGCAGTAGTGCATCAGTTGGAGCTAAATATATTATTCAGGAAATTCAAAAAGCAATTAAAAGACATAAGGAACAAGAGTAGAGTCGGATTATAGGAGGGGATTATGCAGGCAATTATTTTAGCAGCAGGAATGGGAAAGCGTTTAAAAGAACTTACCCAGAATAATACCAAATGTATGGTAAAGGTTAATGGAGTATCGCTTATAGACAGGCTTTTGCATCAGCTTGAGAAACAACATCTCTCAAGAATAGTGATTGTTGTGGGCTATGAAGGACAGAAACTGATTGATTATATAGCGACATTGGGAATTAAGACACCAATTTCATATGTTGACAATGCGGTATATGATAAGACAAACAATATTTATTCACTTGCACTGGCAAAGAATTATCTTATGGAAGAAGATACTCTGCTTTTTGAATCAGATGTAATTATTGAGGATTCTGCAATTGATGAACTTGTAAAAGATCCGAGAGATACACTTGCCATGGTAGATAAATATGAGAGCTGGATGGATGGTACATGTGTAAAGCTTGACGAATATGATAATATTGTTGCATTTGTTCCAGGAAAGAGCTTTGATTTTAAGGAAAAAGAGGAATACTATAAAACTGTAAATATCTACAAATTCAGCAAACATTTTTCACAGGATATATATGTTCCTTTCCTTGAGGCATATTGTAGTGCATTGGGAGAAAATGAATATTATGAACAGGTTCTTAGAGTTATAACGATGCTGGACACACCTGGAATTAAAGGTATGAGATTATCAGGTCAGAAATGGTATGAAATAGATGATGAACAGGATCTTGATATAGCAACGACACTTTTTGCTCCGGATGATGAGACAAGAATTAACCTTATGCATAAAAGATATGGAGGATTCTGGAGATATCCGGGATTGTTGGATTTCTGTTATCTTGTTAATCCTTATTATCCGCCTAAAAAGCTTAAGGATGAACTGCGTGCAAGCTTTGATACACTTTTGACAGAATATCCTTCAGGTATGGGAGTTAATTCTTTACTTGCAGCTAAGAATTTTGGTGTTCATAAAGACAACATAATAGTTGGAAATGGAGCAGCAGAACTTATTAAGTCACTTATGGAAAGCTTTTCTGGAAAGACAGGCGTTATCAGACCTACATTTGAAGAATATCCTAACAGATATTCTGTTGAAGACGAAGTGGTATTTACACCGTCAAATGATAATTATACATATTCAGTTGAAGAACTGATAGAGTTCTATACATGCAACAAAGTAGATAATATTATTATTATTAATCCTGATAATCCATCTGGTAATTATCTGAAAAAAGAAGAAATTATAAGATTAATAAAATGGACAGACGGTCAGGGAATAAAGCTGGTGGTTGATGAGTCGTTTGCTGATTTCTCAGATGAACCGGATAATTCTCTTATAGAACAGAAATTTATCGAAACATATAGAAGATTATATGTTATGAAAAGTATATCTAAATCATACGGTGTACCGGGACTGAGGCTTGGAATCCTTGTTTCCTCAGATACAGAAGCGATTGCAGCAATGAAAAAAGATGTTGCAATATGGAATATTAATTCATTTGGTGAGTATTATCTTCAGATTGCAGAAAAGTATAAGAAAGATTATGCAGCTGCAATGGATAAATTCCGCGTAGAAAGAAAAAGGTTCTATAATGAACTGGAGCAGATATCTGGTATAAGAGTTATCCCATCACAGGCTAATTATTTTATGATTGAGATAACTAATGGAATGACAGCAAAAGAACTTATGATAAAACTGTTTAAGAATCATTATCTGCTTATAAAGGATCTTACATCAAAATTACATGATGGAAAACAGTATATAAGAATTGCAATCAGAAATGATGTAGATAACAACAAGATGATTGAAGCATTAAAAAAAGAACTTAATTAAAAAGGAGATAAAAAGTATGTTGACATTATTAAATTTAAATGTAGCAGGTTACATTGACCCATCTGTTATGACTTATGCCATTCAGGCTATTGCCGGAGTGATAATTGCTGTTGGTGCATTTCTTGGTATTTATTTAAGAAAGGCAAAGAAAAAGCTTAATAACAAGCTTGGAATTGATGAAAACAGAAACAAGGAAGTTGAGACAGATGATATTGTTATCAACGAATCAAAATAATAAATTCATTTTCAGGACGCCGTTTATATACGGCGTCTTTTTCTTGATTTGTTATTGATAAAAGTATAAAATAGTATGGCGTTATATCAATAAAAACAGTGAGGTAATTATGAGTAACAATACAGATAATAATATGCAGGAAACTAAGCCGGATATATTCGATAAGATTATGCATCTGCCGGGTCTGAGGGTGTTTGAACCATTGTATAAGAAGTATAAGGAAGTACTTCTGTATCTTTTCTTTGGAGTACTTACAACAGTGGTGAGTATAGGTTCATATGCATTCTTTAATGTTGCAATGGGAATTAATGAGCTTATTGCAAATGTTATATCATGGGTACTTGCAGTACTTTTTGCATTCTTTACTAACAGGATATGGGTGTTTGCAGCACCAACTAAGACTGTGGAAGAATTTATGAAACAGTTAGTTTCATTTGCAGGTGGAAGAGTATTAACTCTTGTAATTGAAGAGATAATTCTTCTTGTATTCATTACAATGCTGCATTTCAACAGTATGTTAATAAAGTTTATTGCGCAGGTAGTTGTAATTATACTTAATTATGTTATAAGCAAGCTGCTTGTATTCAGAAAAGATAAGAATAAGAAGTAAAAGGAGAAGGTAATGGAAAAGAATGTATTAGAGTTTCTTGAAAACTCACAGAGAATGTATGGGGAAAAGACAGCGTGTGCGGACATGAATAATGAACTTACTTATACACAGCTTATGAATCAGGCAAAGTTCATAGGAAGCTGTCTCTCACTTAAGATTAAGCCTACACAGGGAGTTCCTGTGTATATGGATAAGACATGTAATACATTATCTTTATTTATGGGAATTGTGTATGCAGGCGGATATTACTGTATGCTTGATACAACTCATCCGGTTGAGAGAATTAATCTTATATTAGATACGATTCAGGCAGATATTCTGGTTGTGGATAATAAGTCAGCCAAGAAAGCAGAAAAGCTCGGATTTCAGGGCGAGATTATTAATCTTGACGAATTGCTTGAAGAGTATGACGGACAGGCTGTTGATTCAGAGGCTCAGGAGAGACTGGAAAAGATAAGAGAACAGGCACTTGATACAGATCCATTGTATTCAATATTTACATCAGGGTCGACAGGTGTTCCTAAAGGAGTTATAGTTAATCACCGTTCAACAATAGATTTTATTGACTGTTTTACAGAAACATTTGGAATTACTAATGAGGATGTTATAGGTAATCAGGCACCTTTTGACTTTGATGTATCAGTTAAGGATATATATTCAAGTTTAAAGACAGGCGCAACCTTACAGCTTATTCCTAAGATGTGCTTCTCATTTCCAACCAAGCTTCTTGATTTCCTTGATGACAGAAAGGTTACAACTATTATATGGGCTGTATCAGCGTTATGTATTGTAACAACTCTTAATGGATTCGAGTATAAGAGACCATCTTCACTTAACAAGATTATGTTCAGCGGAGAGGTTATGCCTATAAAGCATCTTAATGCATGGAGAGTGCAGTATCCGGATGCAATGTTTGTTAATCTTTACGGACCAACAGAGATAACATGTAATTGTACATATTATATTATTGACAGAGAGTTTGGTCTTGACGAGAAGCTTCCGATGGGAAAGCCATTTGCCAATGAAAGAGTATTCCTGTTAGATGATGAGGATAAGCTTGTTGATGCAGGCAGACCAGGCGAGTTAGGAGAAATATGTGTATCTGGAACAGCTGTAACTATGGGGTATCTGCGTAATCCTGAAAAGACAGCAGCAGCATTTGTACAGAATCCTCTTAATGACAGATATCTGGAAACTATATACCGCACAGGTGATCTTGGTTACTATAGTGAAGATGGTGAACTTTTCTTCTCATCAAGAAAGGACTTCCAGATTAAGCATATGGGACACAGAATCGAGCTTGGCGAAATTGAGACATACATGAATGCTATAGAGGGACTCCTTAGAAGCTGTTGTATATTTGATACAGATGAGAATAAGATTCTCGGATTCTTTGAGATAGAAGGAGCAAGTGAGCTTGACAGAAAGGGCGTAACACATGCTCTCAAAGATAAAGTGCCACAGTGGATGATTCCAAATGTGCTTGTTAAGGTTGAAACAATGCCGATTACTAAGAATGGTAAAATTGACAGAAAAGAACTTATGAAGATATATAAAGAACAGGAGGCATAGGATGGTAGGAGTTAATGAATTAAAAGAGATTGCCATAAAATGTGGAACACCATCGTATATATTTGATACAGATGAGCTATGTGCAAGGATTGATGCCATGCAGCAGATTCTAGGATGTGGAGTTACAGTGTGTTATGCAATGAAGGCCAATCCGTTTCTTATAAGCGTGCTTGACAAGAAGCTTGATAAATTCGAGGTATGTTCTCCAGGTGAATTTGCGATATGCGAAAAAGAGGGCATAAACAGGGAGAAGATAGTCCTTTCGGGTGTTAATAAGGAAAAGAAAGATATCCTCTACACGATGAAGACAGGTGCTGTTGGAATCTACACAGTGGAATCACTTAATCAGCTTGAACTTATCAATTCATGTGCAGTTGAGTGTGGCATTAAAGTTAAGGTGCTTATAAGAGTTACAAGTGGCAACCAGTTCGGCATTAATGAGCGTCAGGTATATGAGATTGCTGACAGAAAGGATGAACTTAAGGGAATTATCATAGAGGGAATCCAGTGCTATTCGGGAACACAGAAGAAAAAATTAAGCCAGATAGAAGCTGAGGTAGTATGGTTACAGGCAATAGCACATACATGTGAGGCTGAACATGGTGTTAAGCTTAAAGAGATTGAGTATGGTCCTGGTCTGTCAGTTGATTACTTTGTTACAGACAAATGTGATGCCATGAATACTGATTTTGACGAGCTTAAAGAGTTTGCTGTGATGATTAAAGAAATGTCCGAAAAATTCAATGTTACTCTTGAGATGGGACGATATATTGCAGCTACCTGTGGAGTTCTTATAAGCAGAATTGCTGATATGAAGATGAATGACACAACAAGATATGCAATTATTGACAGCGGAATTAATCATATTAATTATTATGGACAGGCTATGGCTATGAAGAAACCAAGATGTGAATTCATTCCAATGGAGTACACAGAAGGGTTTGCTGATGGTGCAGATCATGAGGTCGAAGTGTATTCACAGGGAGTACAGCCATATAATATATGCGGTTCATTATGTACAGTAGGGGATGTAATTGTTAAGAATCTTGAATTAAAAGATGCTAAGATTGGCGATATGATAGCATTTTATAATATTGGAGCTTATTCGGTTACGGAGGGAATATATCTGTTTCTGAGCCGTCGAATGCCGGCAATTGTGATGTATTCTAAGAAAAATGGTTACAGAGTTATAAGAAAACCTATTGAAACATTTTTAATAAATAGCAGTAATACACAATAATTTTACAATTTTGTAACAAAATATGATTGACTATATGCGAATGAGAAGATAGAATGTTTTCTGTTCACAGATGTGTGATCAATAGATTTTAATATTTTGCGAGGTTTATTATGGATCAGTTATTAGACATTTTGAATGAAATTAACAGTGATGTGGATTATGAAGTATGTGATACTCTTATCGATGATGGTATATTCAGCTCATTTGATATTGTATCACTTGTTGGTGAGTTAAACGATGCATTTGACATTGATATCACACCAGTTGATATAGTACCTGAGAACTTTAATTCAGCAGAAGCTATGTGGGAGATGATTCAGCGTCTGCAGGATTAATCCGGAAAGCGGGGTAAAATAATATGTCACTAGTTTCTACCGGATTTCTGGTATTTTTATTAGTGGGAGTAATTGTATATTATCTTATACCTAAGAAGGCACAGTGGGCATGGCTTTTGATATTAAGCTATGCCTACTATTTATGTTCGGGATATAAGACTGTTGTATTCATATTACTTACAACAATCGTTACTTTCACATCAGGAATCCTTTTAGAGAGAACAGAGGATAATCTTGACAAGAGCCTTAAAGCAGATGGGCTGGCAAGAGAAGATAAAAAGGCTTTAAAAGAAAAGGCAAAGACATATAAGAAAAGAGTTGTAGTACTTGCTCTTCTTCTGGTATTTGGTGTGCTTGCAGTTGTTAAGTACCATAATTTTGCGATTGAGAACGTCAATGGCATAATTAAGGCTTTTGGTGGCAATGGCAGGATATCAACATTTACACTGCTTCTTCCGCTTGGAATATCTTTCTATTCATTCCAGTCGATATCATATGTTATTGATGTATACAGAGGCAAAGTAAAGGCATGTAATAACATTTTTAAATATGCTTTGTTTGTTTCGTATTTTCCTCAGATAACACAGGGACCTATCGGAAGATATGACAGACTTGCACCACAGTTTCTGGCAGAGCATAAGTATGATCTTGCAGTTATCCAGCATGGATTGCAGCGTATGGCTTGGGGACTTTTCAAAAAGTTCATTATAGCTGACCGTGCAGGAGTCGTGTCTGATCTGGTGTTTAATAATCCCGGACAGTATCATGGAATATATGTAATAATAGGTGTTCTTGCGTATTGCGCACAGCTATACGGAGATTTTGCTGGTGGAATCGATATGGTTATGGGTGCTTCCGAGATGTTTGGAATCCACCTGGATGATAATTTCAGACAGCCATTCTTCTCTCATTCTATTGGAGAGTTCTGGCGCAGATGGCACATAACACTTGGTACATGGATGAAGGATTATGTGTTCTATCCGTTCAGCTTAAGTAAAGCCATGAATAAGCTGGGTAAGTTCTTCAAGAAACACAGCAAAACAAGATTTGGTAAATATATGGCGAAGGCATTGCCTATCTGTCTGGCTGATTTACTCATATTCTTTATAGTAGGTGTATGGCATGGAGCAGCATGGAAGTATATCGTATATGGTATGTACAATGGTATAATCATGAGCTTTAGCAGTATTATGGCACCTGTTTATGAAAAAATGTTTAAAATAACACATATTAACAAGACTGCACGCTGGTACAGAGGATGGCAGATAATAAGAACATTTATACTTGTTAATATAAGCTGGTATTTTGATAACGCAGCTACTCTTACAGATGCATTCAGACTTATGGGAAATACATTTAAACATGCATCATTCAGCATGGACGCCGTTGTAAAAATGTTTGGAAGCCAGCTGGATTTGATTATATTACTTGCAGGCTGTCTTGTGTGGCTGATTATAAGTATACTTAAAGAGAAAGGCATTGTAATCAGAGAAGCTCTTGACAGAAAGCCGCTGATTATCAGATGGGCTGTATACATAGCTCTTGTTATGTCAGTTGCAATGCTTGGCTATATTTCTAATACATCGGGTGGATTTATGTACGCCCAGTTCTAATCAGAGGTGCAGGATACCATGAAGAAGAAAGCATTTAAAGAGATATTAAAATATGTGAGGGTGATAGTATTCTTTGCGGTTATAACCATACTTGTTGAAGCAGTTAATTATGTAATGGTTCAGCCGGGGTATGCAAGATATATAATCCATACAGTTGACAATCCGGATGATGGCTCTGATTATGATTGTATTGTAGTGGGAGCTTCACATGGAAGGGCTTCAATTGACCCGCATTATTTTCTGGAAATGGAATATGCAGTTAATCCAATTAATATGTGTATTCAGGGCGCCACGGTTATTGATAATTATTATATGATCAGAGAAGCGTGCAATAATAATGACGTAAAGAAGATAATTCTTGAACTTGATTATCAGTACTGGAATAAGAATCTGAAACGTGATTCGGATTTTGGAGATCTTCTTGTATATGGACAGCTTCCGTTTACAAGTCTTAAAATGGAGTATATAGTAAGCCAGCTTATGGATAAAGACTTCAGGACAATATATTTCAGAAGATATGCATTTGCCAGGAATTGGAAAACGGCTAAGAAATATATGGCTATAAAGAAGACTGATGAATATAAGAATTTCCAGATTGAGGGTGTTGCCGGAATTGATACAGAAGGACCATATCAGGGATTGGGATTTTTCTACCGTACAAAGGTAACTGATAAGAAGGGAAAGCTTAATCCATCACCGTGGACATATGAAGATCTTAATCCTAAGGTGCAGAAATATTTCCAGAAGATAGTTAAGTATTGTAAGGACAATGGAATTGAGCTTATATGTGTTACTGCACCAATTACACCATCGTCGGTTGTTTCGGGTGCTGCTAATGAGGCTGATACATATTTTAAGCAGATATGTGATGAGAATAATGTAAGGTATATAGATGGCAATCTTATTAAGAATGAGATTCTTAATGTAAGTGATGATGATTTTTCTGACTGGGAAGGTCATATGAACGGAGAGCTTGCTGAGCAGTTCTCAGAGGTACTCACAGAGATACTTAAAAAGAATGATTGTTCAGAATATTTTTACAGCAGTTATGATGAGTGCATAGAGGCAATTAAAGCGAGGGGCAATGAGTAATAAAATATTAAAATATGTCAGAGCTGTGGTGTTTATTGCCATAGTGGCCGGGCTTGTCAAATGTATGGATTATGCGATGATGCCATCAGGCTATATAAGATACATTATACATGAGGCCGACAATGCAGATACTGATGAAGGATATGACAATATAATAATTGGAGCTTCACATGCAAGATCTGCTATAAATCCAGTAAAGCTCGATGAAGCCGGGGCATCTGACAATGCATTTAATCTTGCAATACCAGGCGAGACGGTAACAGATTCATATTATCTTTTAATGGAGAGTGACCGGCATAATAATGTAAAAAGAGTTATATATGACCTTGATTATCAGTACTGGTGCAATTATGCAGAGAGGGAGTTTGAAGACTGTTTCATATACACATGGCTTCCTTTCAGTAATGTAAAGCTTAAGTATATAGCTGATAATCTGCTCACAAAGGATTTTCGTACTGTATATTCAAAGAGATGGGCTTATGAGATATCACCGTCTGCTATTATGAATAATCTTAAGGTTAAGAGCAGTGCGGCATACCGCAACTACAGTATGGATGCAGTTGAGATACATGATGCCGGAGGACCTTATGCTGCCAAAGGATTTTTCTATAGAGATATGAAGATGGACAGCCTCGTGCCATCTGATATTGTTGCATGGGATGAGAGTGGAATCAGTGATAAGGTTCTGGATTCATTTGAAAAGACTGTTCAATATTGTAAGAAGAATAATATTGAACTGGTATGCGTTACATCACCTATTACGCCGACAACATCAGTTAACGGTTATTCGGAACAGGCAGGAGCATATTTTACGAGGCTTTGTGAAGAATATGGTGTTGAATATTATGATTTCAATCTGTTAACAATGGATACACTTCCAAGAACAGATGATGACTTCTTTGATGAAGAAGGTCATATGCTTGGAGAACTTGCCGACAGATATTCAGATATACTGGCATCAGTTCTTCTTGACAAATGTGACAAAAGTACCACTTTTTATGGTACTTATGCACAGTTAGAGCTGGCAGTTTATGAAAATTATGTGACAAAACAGTGAAACTGACAAAATATGCTTGCTATAAACATAACAATGTGCTAAACTTCATTCACTGCATATGTTGAATCTGCAGGTAGTAAAGAGTCGTGATGTACTACATATCTGTTATTGCATTTGGGACACTTAGGCTGCGCCAGAGGAAGTCATATGTATTAATAATACGCCTGCTATGCAGGCACTTTACGCCGGTGTGGCGGAACTGGCAGACGCACAGGACTTAAAATCCTGCGGGACTTATACTCCCATACGGGTTCGATTCCCGTTGCCGGCATATTAATAAAGAGCTATACATAACTATGGTTATGTATGGCTCTTTTTTCTTGCCATATAGAAGTGCAAGTCGTACAATTAAGGAAGATTATTATGATGGGAGATAATCAATGATTAATAATAGAAAACGTATTATTATAATATCTGCTCTTGGCGCGGCAGCAGTTGCTGCGGCTGCCATTTGCATTATGATGACAAGCAGAATAAGAGGCGGTAATCCTACGGGCGAGGCTTTATCACAGAATATTAATCCGATAGAGGCTGCTTCACAGACAGAAGAACCTACTGTATATGTAGATAATACGGTCGACATAATTGACGTTAATTCGAAGACAAGACCATTTGCAGTATCTGTTAACAATACACCAGTAGCTGTACAGGTGCAGACTGGACTTAATAAGGCATATATTGTATATGAGCTTCCAACAGAGAGTTATACATGCAGACTTCTTGCCTTGTTCAAGGTAGAGGATCCAGATGTTACAGATGAAGCACCACAGGAGATTATTGGGTCAGGCAATGTAAGTCAGACAGATACGGTTATTGGAACAATAAGAAGTGCAAGACATAATTTCCTTGATTTCTGTTTTGAATCAGATGCGATATTTGTACATTTTGGCGGAAGCACTTACGCTGAGAGTGATGAGGCAAAGACTGGTATTAACTGGATTAACGGCTTCTATAACAGTGCATATTATTGGAGACATAATCCGGAAGGGCTTGCAACAGAGCATACAGCATATACATCGCTTTACAGGTTAAAGAGTGCAGTACAGGAAAAAGGTTTCAATGCTGAGGCTGAGAATGCATCGGACACAGTACTGCTTAATTATGATGTATCAGATGTTGACCTTTCAAAAAGAGAAGATTCAGTCAGTGCATCATCTGTGTATGTGCCTTACAGCAGTTATCAGTACACAACATTTACATATGATGCTGCGTCAGGTAATTATTTAAGGTTTGCGAGTGGCGAGCCAAGTCTTGACCACGAAACAGGTGAACAGTTTAATACTAAGAATATTATCGTGCAGAAGATTACACACAGCATGATGGATGATAATTACTGCTGGAATCTTCATACAGTCGGCAGGGGGGAAGGTTATTACATAACTAACGGTTATGCTGTTCCAATCCAGTGGAGTAAGTCAGACCGTTATTCCAAGACAGTGTATACATATGCAGATGGAACAGAGATTAATGTAAGTGATGGAAGAACTTATATTGAGGTGTCTGATGTAACTATGACTGTTGAAGTGGAATAGTACAACAGATGGAAGCATATACTTCTATTATTCAACAATAATGGAGGTGTGCATTGTGAACAAGACAATCAAAAAACTTAATATAACAATGATAATAGGGATTCTGGCAGTATGGGTGTCAGGGTCCTTATTTCATTTTGTGTATGACTGGACAGGAAAGAATACATTTGCCGGGCTGTTTTTTCCAACTAATGAATCAACATGGGAACATATGAAGCTGGCGTTTCTGCCTATGAATCTGTATGGAATCTATACATGGTATGCATTAAAGGACAGATACGAAGCAAGCGGCTTTGCGGTTTTACTCGGTGCAAATGTGGCAACATGGGCAATTCCGTTTCTGTACTACACATATATGGGAGTTCTTGGATTTTCAAAAATGTGGCTTGATATTGCAACATTTTTTGTGGCAGTGCTAACTGGTTTCGCTGTGGAGTATCATGTGTTAAGACGTGCCGGGCATGAGAGCTTTGTACTTGGAACATGGATTATGGCAATTGTTGATTTTATGATGGCAGCAGCATTTGTTTCATGCTCGTATGGTGCGCCTGCGCTTGGTATATTTGCAAAACCTTAAAAATAACAGTTGACAATAACTAAATATAATAGTATGCTGTAACTGTACTAATCAATATAGTACAGTTATTACGCAAGCTTGTAACCAGTTTAAATAATACACAGAAAGGAATGGAACATGTTCACTATAGATGTCATGTCGCGAGTGCCAGTCTATGAACAGCTCATTAAGCAGGTGGAAGACCAGGTGCTTAAAGGGATTATGAAGGAAGGCGATAAGATGCCATCGGTACGGTCTTTGTCGATGGAGCTGTCTACTAATCCGAATACAATCCAGAAAGCATACATGGAGCTGGACAGAAGAGGAATTCTGGTGAGCGTACCGGGAAAGGGCTCTTTTATATCGGTAGAAGCGTTAAAGATTGTCGGGAATCAGTCTAAGGAAAAGCTTTCAGATCTTAAGGAGATTGTAAGAAAGCTTGCATACGCAGGGGTGAGTAAGAGTGAGATAACAGATATGATTGAGGAGGTTTATAAGAGAATATGATAGAGGTAAAAGGTGTTACTAAATCATTTGATGACTTTACAGCACTTGACAATGTTACCTGTAATATAGCGGAGGGCTGTATATATGGTATGGTTGGTTCTAACGGTGCAGGAAAGTCTACGCTGCTAAGAGTCCTGTCAGGGATATATAAGGCAGATAAGGGAGAAGCAATAATCGATGGAATTAATGTGTATGAGAATACATACATGAAGAATAAGCTGGTGTTCGTTGCAGATGAATTATTCTTTCTTGCAGGCGCGAACATGAAGAGCATGGCTAAGTTCTATAGTTCAATATATGATAATTTTGATATGGACAGATTCGCAGAACTTACGAAAACATTTGGACTTGATCCATCTAAGAGTATATCAAACTTTTCAAAAGGAATGAAGAGACAGGCAGCTATAATACTTGCACTTTCAACCAGAGCCAAGTATATGTTCTTTGATGAAACATTTGACGGACTTGATCCTGTTATGCGTAATCTTGTCAAGAAGTTAATATGTGGTGATGTTGCAGATAATAACGCTACTGTTATAGTTACATCACATTCATTAAGAGAATTGGAAGACTTATGCGATCATTTGTCACTTCTTCATAAAGGCGGGCTGGTGCTTGACAGCGATGTATTTGAACTAAAGACGAGTCAGTTCAAGGTACAGGTAGCTTTTAAGGATGATTTTGATGAGAGTAAGTTTGAGGGCATTAGAATTACAAGATACCGTCAGGAGGGTTCAGTTGCCAACATGATAGTAAGTGGCGACAGGGAACAGACCATGGACATTATAAATGCCATGAATCCGGTAGTATTTGATGTCCTCCCACTTACGCTTGAAGAAGTATTTACTTATGAGATGGAAGCACTCGGTTATACATTTGATGTGAAGGGGGATAAGATGCATGAATAATAAGAAAATATTCAGCTTTCATATGTTTTTACAGACATTGAAGCAGACAAGGCTTGTAGGCTTTATAATGATGGCGGTAATTACACTTATATCAGTTGTACCGATTATTTCATCATTAAGCTATATTAAAGAATATAAACAGGTTAATAATGTAGGTGGAATTTCGGGAAATTATTTTCTGGTATTAGTATTCATAATTGTTGTACCTGTTATATCATTGATAGTATGGAGTTTTCTTAATAAGAGAAGCGGCAGTGATTTTTATCATTCAATTCCATATACAAGATTGTGCATATATCTTAGCAAGACGGCAGCAATACTTACATGGATTGCAGGAATACTTGTTGTGTCATATGTATCACAGGCAGTTTTATTCATGGCTAACAGGCAGTATTTTAATGTGGATTATGCAACAATGTTCCGGATGTATCTTTCGATATTTATATGCAGCCTTTTATGCATGGCAATTATAAATGTATCAATATCCATTACAGGAAACATATTAAGCAATATATGTGTTACAGGACTTATAATGTTTCTTCCAAGATTTATTGCGTTAATGGTTACAGAACTGACTGTGTTTCATGGAGAAGCTTACATGATAAGCAACAGTGGTGTGGGGTTACTGGATTCTTCCAGCAATATGATTGTTGGCTGGGTATTTTCTGTATTTGATATGTACAATGGTTCATCAGGAATTGCAGATATGGTTCTCAGCCTTACAAGTAACTTATATACACTTGTGCTTGCACTTATATATATAGCACTTGGCGCACTTCTCTTTGTAAAGAGAAAAAGTGAAACAGCGGGAAAAGCAGCTAATGGAAAGGTTCTGCCAATGATTATCAGAACACTTATCGGCTTTTCAATTGCGTTTATAGGTGTAATGATAGCATATACAAGTATAGATAGTGATGAGACAATAGCAGTTGTTGTGATGTTTATTGTAAGTGCATTGGTTGTGTTTGTTTATGAATGTATAGTAAGTAAGAAGATGAATGTTATAAAGCAGTGTATTCCATCAATTCTTCTTGGATATGTTCTTGCAGTGGTAATTGGAACAGGAGCTAATTCATTTGGCAAATATGAGGCATCGTACGAACCGGATGCTTCAAAACTTGCATATGTATCAATTCAGTCAATGGATATGTACTATGCTTCAGATAACGGATATTTCAGTTCTATATCATCGAAGGTTCAGTTTACAGATGAAGAGATTCTGAAATATGTAGCGGAGAAATTTGGGGCATATAAAGATAAATGTATATCAAATGGTGTTCATAATTATATTTATAACGGCAGAGGTTCAGTGACTAATTATAAGGTTGGTTTCAGACAGAACGGTGTTACACATTACAGAAGGATTCAGCTTACAGACAGTGATGCCAATAAACTTGCAAGTCTGTTAAAGAAGGATGAGAATTTTGTTAAGGCTTATATGGAACTTCCGGATAGTGACAAGATTTCTGTTAATTATATAACAGGTAATATGGAGGATTCTGACTGTAAGGATATATATGAAACAATTAAAAGTGAAATTAAACAGATTGGTTTTGAGAAATGGTATCAGATAGTTACTTCAGATGCTGATACTTTCTTGATGTCAGTACGGTTTTCAAAAAATGGCGTTACTTATGATATGGTTCTTCCAATCAGTAAGAATATGCCACAATCTTATAATAAGTATATTAGTATACGGAATGAATATGCCATTAAGAATAATGAAAAAGAGCTTGGAACAATGAGCGACATTTTAAAGCAGTATTTAAATGACAGTTCCAGAACATGGGATAAATATACTAGTGGATATGAAACTCTTTCAGCAGTTCTTATATATAATGATACCAGAACATATATTAATCTGGATTCGTATGTAAGAAAAGATGAAGAAAGAGCACAAAAAGTATTAAATGGACTTATAGAGTCCCTTGACAAGAAGAATTTTAATAAAAATATAAATGCAGATAATCCTTGCATTGTATTGAATTATGAAAAGTATAATCCTGACAACGGTAAATCTGTTCTGGCAGACGCTATTATACAGTTAGATGGTTATACAAGGGTAGAAGATTATATATCTGATATTGATTATTATTAATTACTTCTTATGTTGAATTAATGTAATATAATAAGTATAATTAATGGGGTGGTGCGGTCGGCATCATCCCATTATTTAAGATAGAAAAGGAACAGGATTATGTATGATTATTTAATAGTTGGAGCAGGACTTTTTGGTTCAGTGTTTGCACATGAGGCAGCAAGAGCAGGAAAGAAGGTTCTTGTAATAGATAAGAGAAATAATATTGCCGGTAATGTATATACAGAGAAGATGGAAGGTATTAATGTGCATGTATATGGTGCACACATTTTTCATACCAATAATAAGAAGGTGTGGGAGTATCTTTCACAGTTTACTACATTTAACAGATTCACTAATTCACCTGTTGCGAATTATAAGGGCGAGTTGTATTCACTGCCATTCAATATGTATACCTTCAATAAGATGTGGGGTGTTGTGACACCACAGGAGGCTGCAGAAAGAATCGAGCAGCAGAGAAAGGAAGCAGGAATCACAGAGCCTAAGAACCTTGAGGAGCAGGCTATAAGTCTTGTCGGAACTGATATATACGAGAAGCTTATTAAGGGATATACACAGAAGCAGTGGGGCAGACCATGCAACGAGCTTCCATCATTCATTATCAAGAGACTTCCTGTAAGACTTACATTTGATAATAATTACTTTAACGCACTTTATCAGGGAATTCCTGAGGGTGGATATACTAAGATGGTTGCCAATATGCTTAATGACAGCGAGCTTTCCGGAAGCATTGAGGTAAGACTTGGTGTTGATTATCTTGCATCTGCTGATGCTAAGGAAGAATTAGACAGTCAGGCTGAAAAGGTTGTATATACAGGTGCGATAGACGCATACTTTGATTATAAGCTTGGTAATCTTGAATACCGTTCAGTAAGGTTTGAAACAGAGACTTTGGATACTCCTAATTTTCAGGGTAATGCAGCAGTTAATTATACTGATGCCGAAACTCCATGGACAAGAATTATTGAACACAAATGGTTTGAGTTCGGTAAGGATGAGAATGGCGACGACCTTCCGAAGACTGTTATCAGCCGTGAATACAGCTCTGAGTGGAAGCCGGGTGATGAGCCATATTATCCTGTAAATGATGAGAAGAACGGCGCTTTATATGCACAGTATAAGGAGCTTGCTGACGCTGAAAGAAAAGTTATATTCGGCGGACGTCTTGGTGAGTACAAATATTATGACATGGATGCTGTTGTGGCAGCAGCACTTGACTGTGCCGCAAATAATATATAATTGCAGGTGGTGGGGTGACCCATAATAAAGTCACCCCTGAAAATTGTCACTTGCCTTGCGGTCACATAACTGACTATATATATCAGGACCAAGTCCTGTCTGTAATTCTGCATATGCTTTTCTTAACTGTTCGTCAGTCATATGCTCACGTCTTCTTTCGATTGCATTAATGCTGTCGACAATCACTTTGTCCTGATTATCGTGAGTTTCCCAATTATACATGGTTTTCCCTTTTACGATAGATTTATTGTTGTTGTCTGTTGGAAGATTTTCTGAGTTATTCATAAATTCACCTCATTATAATATATAAGATAGTTTTTATATAAGATATTATCTGCATTAATTTCCTGTCTATACTTGAAAAACATGGCATAGCATTGTAATATTAAAAAGTGTGTAAACATCAGAGGGAGAGTATAAATGTTAAATCTAAATGGTATGCTGTCTATTGTTATGCCGGCTTACAATGAGGAAAAACTTATATATCACAGTATCATGGAAACATTGAGAATTGTTGAAAAGTTTGTTCCTGAATTGGAGATTATTGTGGTTAATGATGGCAGTAAGGATAATACCAAAGCTGAGATAGAAAGAGCTATCAAGCAGGATAGCCGTGTGCGTATGGTAAGTTCTGAAAAGAACAGAGGCAAGGGTAATGCAATAATTGCCGGAGTGTCGCAGGTTGAAGGAAAGTATGTCGCATTTGTTGATGCAGACCTTGAACTTAATCCATCACAGTTAGAAGGTTATCTTAAGAAAATGCTTGATGATAATAAAGATGTTGTTATAGGCTGTAAGTTCCTTAAGGATTCCAAGCTTGATTATCCGTTTAAGAGGAAAGTGATAAGCATGGGCTATTATATAATGCTTCTAGTCTTGTTCCATCTTAATGTTAAGGATACGCAGACCGGGCTTAAGGTATTCAGGGTTGAGGCAATCAAACCGGTTGCACATCTTATAAGAACATCAGGGTTTGCTTATGATATAGAACTTTTAGTGGCGATTCACAGAAGGGGTTTTTCGATAGCACAGATGCCTGTGGAGGTTGTATATGTCAGGGATTCCGGTGTAAAGCGTATAGGGATGAAGGATATATGGCAGGCATTCTGCGATACATGGGCAATATTCGGGAGAGTTTACTTCAAACATTATTATGACTAATCAGGAGATGCATGTAGGATGAAAGAATTATTAAATACCATAGCAGGAAAATTATCAGGAATATGTAAGTCTGTATTTGTGGCACATGCAAAGGCATGTATTATTGCAGGCTCAGTCGTGGTTGCAGGAAGTGCAGCAACTGTAACAACAGTAGAGTATGTTCATCATCATAGCAGCAAAATGCAGGTACAGGCACAGGAGACAGAAGTAGAGACTGAGACAGACAGTAATCTTGATAAGCTGAGTGAGATTCTTACCGAAACACAAACAGAATCAGAGACAGAGATAGAGACTGCAACACAGGAAGAGATAGCAGAACTTGTTAAAGAGGCTGTTGCAGATGAGAATACAAGCAGTAAAGAATTATATGAGATAATTGATAAGGCAGCAGAGAACAGCAGTGCACCGATTCCGGTTAAAGATGTTGAGGACCTTGAGATAGTAGAAGATAATTCGTCAGAACCATCAAGAGAGGAGACTGAGGTTGAGGAGCCTGAACCAGATCAGCCAAGCTCGAATGATGTATATGAAATCAGCCAGTTGACATATGGTGTAGATGTTTCAAGATGGCAGGGAGATATAGACTGGTCAGCAGTTGCTGCTGATGGCATCACATTTGCAATGATAAAATGCGGTGGCGGAGATGATGGTTTATATGAAGACAGGAAATTTCAGCAGAATATACAAGGAGCACTTGCTAACGGTATACAGGTAGGTGTGTATTTCTATTCAGGTGCTTCTAATGCAAGAGAAGCATACGATGAAGCAAGTTACTGTATAAGTCTTATAAGGGATTACCAGATAACATATCCGGTTGCATTTGACTGGGAACTGGATGGTGATTATGATTCAGTAACAGAAGCCTGTGAGACGTTTTGTAATGTTATATCCAGCTATGGATATCAGCCTATGGTTTATTCTAACAGAAACAGATGGTATAACAATTTTGATGGGGAAAAGATTGCAAGTAAGTATAAAGTTTGGATGGCGGCATATTTTGGTAAGTTTTATTATGATTCAGTAAGATGGACTTATGGAGATGATCTTCCAAATTTCAGATATCATTATGATATGTGGCAGTATAGTTCAAGATGTTATGTTGATGGTATCAGTGGACAGGTAGATGTAGATATAGCATTTTTCGGCTATGCTAACTACCATGTTGATACTAAGGACGCTGTGCTTACGGTTACTAACAAGGAGATTAAGCGCACATACGGCGATGGAATCGGAAGACTGACAGAGGAACTTAACCTGCTTGACGGAGTTAAGGGAATTAATACTATCGGATATGATATGGATATCGAGTATTCAATATATGATGAATCAGGCAATGAATACAGCGAGGAGGAAGCAATATCAACGGCCGGGAAATACACAGTAGAGTACCGTTTTAAAGACCCTAAGTCTGGCTGGATAAAGAACACAGCAAAGCTTGAGATTGAGGTTATAACAGAGGAATTTACAGGAAATGATATTGTTGTAAAGAATAACACTATGTCAAAGGATTATAATTTCAGGACAGGAGTCAGTTGTAAGAATAATCTTGGACAGGAAGCTGAATTAACCGGAGTTGTAATAAAGAAGGTTAATATAGAAACAGAGGAAGAAGATGTACTGACAGAGCAGCAGGCAATAGAAGAAAAGTACGACTTTGATAAGTACACCTATGTAGCAGAGTATGCTTTTAATGTGCCAGGAGAAGGAGAAGTTATTAAGAAAGCAGCTATTGTCAGAGGTGCAGAGGAATAACAGGAAGCAGATATGTGTGATTCAGATAAAGAAGTAGAAGACATAAAAACAGAAGAAAATGTGGAGAATGACGAAGCATCTACAGAGACAGAAGACTGTGAGAAGAAGGACTTGCCAGAAGAACCGCAGTATGAGATTCTTGATGTTGAGGAACTTCAGAGAAATTTCAGGGAAAAGGTTATCGATTTCTTCAAGGTTAAGAGTCATATTGTTGTGACATCAGTATCTGCAGCAGTTATTATAGCAGGAGTGATAACAGGGATTGTAGTAGGTATAAGCGTAAATAAAGCCTCTAAACATCAGCCGGCGATTGTAGAAGCAGCAGAGACCCAGACTGAAATGCAGACTCATACACAGCCTGAAAGTACTGAGCCGGAAGAAGAGGAATCTACAGAAGAAACATTTGAAGTGATTGATAATATCATGGAAAAGGTTGTTACTGACAGTGCTGTGACTCAGAAGGAAGATCCTTTGAAAAACAGAAATAATGCAACAGCTGGTGAAGTTATAAAGCCTGTGTTATATGTTGATAATGCAGTTTCAGGAAGTGTAAGTGTTTCATCAGTAAAGAAGTCAGGAACAGATGTTATATACAGCTTAAAAGGTAGAAAAATACAGGATTTCACGGCATCCCAGCTTGATAAATGCAGCAAGGGCAGTATTCTTGTTGAAGAAAACGGAACACAGAAGCAATATACAGGATATGTATATGAAACTGGAACTGTCAGTGTTACAGGTGGCTCTGAAAATGTTGTAACCAAATTTCTTATAAAAGATGACAATACAGAAACTTCTACAAAGCAGGAAGAAAGTACTTCTGCAAAGGCATCTGATAATTCACAAAAAGAAAGTGTCTCTAATATAGAAGAAAGTTCAAAATCTGAGACAGAAACTTCAACTGAAATAAAAACAGTTTCGTATATAGTTATGGAGGTTGAGGCACAGATTGAATATATATATGCTGATGGATGGCAGAATATAAAAGGAAAAAATTATTATTTTGAAAATTCCAACGCTGTAACAGGCTGGAAGAATATAGATGGAGTGCAATATTATTTCAATGCTGACGGTTCACAGGGGTCATCGCTTGTTATTGATGTTTCTACTTATAATGGAGATATTGACTGGAACAGTGTAAAAGCTTCTGGTATTAACTATGCTATGATAAGAGTTGGATATAGAGGATACGAAACGGCAAGACTTGTACTTGATAAAAGATTTCATAGCAATATGAGCCAGGCAACAGCGGCAGGAATTAAAGTTGGAGCTTATATTGTAACCCAGGCAGTGGATACTACCGAAGCGGTTGAAGAAGCAAGCTTTATTGTATCAGCCTGCAGTGAATATAATATTTCACTTCCTTTGGCAATTGATGTTGAGAGTGCAGGTAATGGAAGCGGACGAGGAGATAAGATATCATCATCACAAAGAACAGCCGTTATAAATGCATTTGCACAGACAGTAAGAAGCTGCGGTTACTCAGCAATACTGTATGCTAACAAGGACTGGATGAATAACCGTATATATGCAGGGAATGTAGGTTGTAGTGTATGGCTTGCACAGTATAACAGCAAATGTACATATACAGGACCATTTACAATGTGGCAGTTTACTGAGAAAGCACGTGTGAATGGTATATCAGGTAATGTTGACATGAGTGCATGGAAGCATTAAATGATGTGACTATATAAAACAACTGAAAAATCGTGACATTTCTTTAACAGAGTGGTATAATCAATCGGAATGTATATTCACGAGGAGATAAAATATGAGTAAGAATCAAGAACAGATGAAGGAACTGATTAATGATGTAAGGACTGGAAAGACTGATAAAGAGGTCTTATGCAAGGAGATACAGAAAGATGTAAACTGTCTTATATATCCGGTTTTTGGAGAGGATTACAAGAAACTTTCTCCAAGAGCGATTATTGATATATGTACTAATCTTGATAGTATTGATGTTAATAAGAATATTATGCGTCAGATTGCAACAAGAGTTTCAGTGTTTATGTTTAATCTTATAGATAATTCTACTATTAAGATAGATGATGATTACGAGTATGAGTATGGCAGAATTAAGGAAGATAAGGAATTATTTGACATAATAAAAGATAATTCCAGAATATTTAAAGATTTTAAGGCGTATGACAATGCACCTGATAATATTAAGTCATTATCAAGAGTCCAGACTATTATGATGGAACTTTACGGATATGAGATGCATTCAGTTGACGAGATAGAAACTTTGCTCGATATAGACAGTGCATTTATTCTTAAGCTTATTGCAATGATGAAGGATAATATACTCGGTATATCATCAGTTGTAGAGAATATGTCAGATTATGCTTCGTTTGATGAAAAAGAGACAGATGATTCTGATATTAAGATATATGGTGCAGAGCAGAAAGCAGCGGAAACAGAAGCTGCCGACGAGTACGAGGCTTATGAGCCTGAAAATGCAGATTTACCTGATAATGAATCAGACGAAGGGATAGAAAATGATGAATCGGACGATGAGGATTCTGATGAAGGTGTGTTATTTGAATATGACATGAATGGATATGAGAACAATGATTTTGATGATGTCCCTGTAAGGGGTGTTTCACTTATGGACAAGCTTACAGCATTTGTTGGAAGAGTGTTTCCGGGTGTACCAAGAGCAAGAAGACGTAATGTTGTATATGCGTCAATGGTGGTAATTCTTGTAGTGATTATCCTTATAGTGTCAATAGCAGCAATGGCTGGTGGTAACAGAAGAAAAGCCAATAATAAGAATAACAGCAATGAATGGAAACCGATGGAATATACAACCAAAGCACCTAAGGAGACTGCGACGAGTAAGGATAGTTCAACTGCAGCACACTCATCTCGAATTTCAGCAGCAGAAAGCACTAGCAGCAGGGAAGAGACAACAGCAGCTAATGAGAGAACAATTGCCGAGGATAAGAATAATAAACCAGCAGGAAGAAACGACAGCGATAATACCTCATCAGGTGGAGACGAAAGCACAGATAAGCCATCAGGTGGAGATGAAAGCACAGATAAGCCATCAGGTGGAGACGAAAGCGGAGATAAGCCAGCAGGCGGAGATGACAGTAGCAATACACCAGCGGGTGGAGATACTTCAGCAGATAACTAATAAACATATTATCTATAACAGATATTTTAAGGAAGGATTGCTATGAAATGTGTAATATTAGCTGGGGGTAGTGGTGATAGTTTATGGCCATTATCCAGAAGGCAGTTTCCAAAGCAGTTTATGAAAATAAAAGAAGGCCGTTCCATATTACAGGAAACTGTAGTAAGGAATATGCCATTCTGTGAGGAATTTATAATAGTTACCAATGAGAGCTATAAGAATATTGTTAATGGACAGATGAAAGCGTTCCAGAGTCTTAAGTACAGAGTTATCCTTGAGGGTACACCGAAGGGAACAGGAGCAGCTGTATTGTTAGGGACTATGTTTGCCAACCCGTCAGAATTAGTTCTGGTTGTTAATTCGGACAACCTGATTGAGGGTGATGGTTATAAAGATTCAATAATTGAGGCTAAAGAATATGCAAAAGAAGGATATCTTGCGGTATTAGGAATTAAGCCAGAATCACAGTCATCCACTTATGGGTACATTCTCCGGGATAAAGAGAATGTTAAGAAGTTTATTGCAAGAATAGATTTCGATGAAGATGAGACAGAAGGTCTGCTTGGATATGACTATGGTGAGGGGTATCTGTGGAACAGTGGAATACTTGTATTCAGGGCAGGGGATATGATTAATGCTGCAAGACGCCTTGCATCAGAACTGTACACTACCTGTAAGACAGCTAAGAGAAAGGTGCCGGCAATAAGAAGGTCTGTGAGATTTTCAGAGACGGTTATGCAGGCTATGCCACATGGCAGTATTGAAACACTTCTCCTTGAAAAATGTGATTCAATAAAAGTAGTTGAAGCACATTTCGAGTGGATGGATGTCGGCAACGCCAGCGATTTAGCTGAATTTGGAAACAATATCAAGTCAGAATGTGTTATCAAGAATGACTGCGATAATGTTAATATTATAAATAATGCACCGAAGAGACTTGTTGTCGCCAATGATTTAAGAGATCTTGTAGTTGTTAATACAGATGATGCAACATATATATCATCAAAGAAATCTGCTGATAATATCAAGCAGATTATGAAAGATAATATGGATACTTATGAAGCATTTTTCGATTATAACAGGACTACTTATAAGGAATGGGGAATACAGGAGATACTTAATTATTCACAGGGATATAAAGTCAGAAAGCTTACTGTTTTTCCAGGAATGTCAATGTCTCTTCACCGGCATGAAAAGAGAACTGAGCATTGGTCAATAGTTGAAGGTATTGCTACAATTACACTTGGTAATGAAACTGCTGATTATAACAAATATGAAAGTGTATTCATTCCAGTGGGAACGAAACACAGGATTGCTAATAAGACAGACAAGAATGTGGTAGTAATAGAGGTTGGTATTGGAGATAATATATCAGATACAGATCTTGTTAAGATATATAATAAGGATAATCCACAGGCATCTGCTAATTATGTAAGACTGGATAAGAGTCCTATTGCGAAGCTTGAACCTGCATTTAAGGATAATCTGTGGGGTGGAACCAAGATTCGTGATGTATATGGCAAGAAATGTGATTATGATGTCATCGGTGAGAGCTGGGAACTTTCAGCTCATCCTGACGGTCAGAGCCGTATAGCTGAGGGAAGATATAAAGGAATGCTCTTTAATGAGTACCTTAATATTATAGGAAAAGAAGCATTAGGCTGGAAATGTCAGGCACAGGACAGATTCCCTATCCTTATAAAATTCATAGATGCAAAGCAGGCACTTTCTATACAGATTCATCCTGATGATGAATATGCTCTTGAGAATGAGAATGAATATGGAAAGAATGAGATGTGGTATGTAGTGGACAGTGAACCGGGATCATATCTGTACTGTGGGCTTTCAAGAGACGCATCTAAGGAAGAAATTCTTGAGAGAATTAATAATAATACAATCACAGACATACTTAATAAGATAGAGGTTAAAGCAGGCGATGTTGTTATGGTTAAGGCAGGAACAATCCATGCAATAGGCGCAGGTGTATTCATATGTGAGATACAGCAGAATTCTAACTGTACCTACCGTATGTATGATTATGACAGAAGGGACAAGTTCGGTAATCCAAGAGAACTTCATGTTAAGAAAGCACTTGATGTTGTTGATAACCATAAATATATCAAGGACAATAAGACAGAGGTTGTTATTGCAAGAAATGAACATTTCACAGAAGAAAGACTTGTCCAGTGCAAATACTTTGAAGTATATAAGTATGATGTCAATGACGAAGCAAAGATTACTGTTGATGAGGCATCCTTTGTTTCTGTACTTTTCATTAACGGCTCAGGAACTATTGAAACTGATGATTATGAAAAGACTATGGAGTTTAAAGCAGGCGACAGTTTCTTTGTAAGTGCAGGTCTTCGTTCAATAATAGTTAAGGGACGGGCAACCATGGTTGTTACCAGAGTATAAAAAAATGTTTTACTTTGTTGTATATTGATGTATAATGACGAGAGAATTCTTTTTAAAGGAGAGTATGATAATGTTATCAGTAGTAATACCAACATTTAATGAAAGCAAGAACATCAGAAATCTTGTAGCACAGATTGATGTTGCTTTGAAGGGTGTTGATTATGAAATTGTCTTTGTTGATGACAGTAAGGACAATACACCTGATGTGATTATGGAAGTTGCTAAGGAATATCCACAGGTGAGAATGGAACATAGAAAGAATGGAACAGGATTAGCAACTGCTGTTCTTGATGGTTTTAAGCTTGCAAAGGGCGAATATATGGCATGTATGGATGCTGATTTACAGCACCCACCAATCGTTCTTAAATATATGTATAGGGCTATGGAAAGTGGTGCAGACTTCTGTATACCTAGCCGGCTTATTCCAGGTGGAGATGATGGCGGACTTAACTGGTACAGAAAGTTCGTATCTGGAACAGCAAGAAAGATAGGACAGGTTATGTTGCCTTGCCTTAGAAAGATATCAGATCCTACAAGCGGACTCTTTATGTTCAGAAGAGAAGTTATTGAGAATGCTGACCTTCAGCCAATTGGATGGAAAATTATGGTTGAGGTTCTTGCAATGGGTACATATAGCAAGGTTGTAGAGATTCCATACAAATTCCAGCAGAGAACTGAAGGTGAATCAAAGCTTTCAGGAAAGGTTACGTTAGAGTACTTAAAGCAGCTCAAGAACCTTAGAAAGAGATATAATAAGAGCAACAGGTACGAGGTTGAAATATGGTCAACTGAGCGTATGATGAAAGGCGACAAATAATATCGTAACATAAGACATATAATAAGCCACAGAACGAGATGTTATATGAAGTTTTGTGGCTATATTAGTATAGAACATAAAGGAGATAACAATGGCAATATTAGTTACAGGCGGTGCAGGCTTTATTGGAAGCCACACAGTAGTAGAACTTCAGAATGCAGGTTATGATGTTGTAGTTGTTGATAATCTTGTTAATTCAAGCAGAAAGTCTTTAGAAAGAGTCGAGAAGATTACAGGAAAGGAAGTTACATTTTATGAGGCAGATATCAATGACGCTGCAGCATTAAATGAGATATTTGAGAAGGAAAGTATAGACAGTGTTATACATTTTGCTGGACTTAAGGCTGTAGGTGAGTCAGTAGCAAAGCCACTTGAGTATTATATGAATAATATATCCGGTTCACTTACACTTTTTGACGTTATGAGAAATCATGGTGTCAAGAATATTATATTCTCATCTTCAGCTACAGTTTATGGAGATCCTGCATTTGTTCCTATTACAGAGGAATGCCCTAAGGGCGAGATTACTAATCCTTATGGCAAAACTAAGGGAATGCTTGAGGAGATTCTTACAGATATCCAGAAGGCTGACCCGGAATGGAATGTAATTCTTTTAAGATACTTTAACCCAATTGGAGCACATGAGAGCGGAACAATAGGAGAGAATCCTAACGGAGTTCCTAATAATCTTATGCCATATATAACACAGGTTGCTGTTGGAAAGTTAAAGGAACTTGGGGTATTTGGTAACGATTATGATACTCATGATGGAACAGGAGTAAGAGATTATATTCATGTTGTTGACCTTGCACTTGGACATGTTAAGGCCATAGAAAAGCTCAATGATAATCCGGGAATTGTAATATATAATCTTGGAACAGGTAATGGATATTCAGTACTTGATATAGTAAAGAATTTTGAGGCTGCTACAGGAATACATATACCATATGTAATTAAGGCAAGAAGACCAGGTGATATCGCAACATGCTACTGTGACGCAGGTAAGGCAGAGAGAGAGCTTCACTGGAAAGCAGAGCGTGATTTAAAGACTATGTGTGCTGATTCATGGAGATGGCAGAAGAATAATCCTAACGGATATGATGATTAAGGAGTAGATTATGGGTAAGTATTTTGGAACTGACGGATTCAGAGGAGAAGCAAATGTAACTCTTACAGTTGACCATGCATTTAAGGTGGGAAGATTCTTAGGCTGGTATTATGGAAAAAACCATGAGAATGGTAAGGCAAAGATTGTTATTGGTAAGGATACAAGAAGAAGCAGTTATATGTTTGAGTATTCTTTGGTAGCCGGTCTTACAGCATCAGGAGCAGACGCGTATCTTCTTCATGTTACAACTACACCAAGTGTTTCTTATGTTGCAAGAACAGAAGATTTTGATTGCGGAATTATGATTTCTGCAAGTCACAATCCTTTCTATGACAATGGAATTAAGCTTATTAATGCCGCAGGTGAGAAGATGAAAGAGGATGTTATCGCTGAAATCGAGAAGTACCTTGATGGTGAGCTTGGAGAAATTCCATATGCAACACGAGAAAACATTGGATGTACAGTTGATTACACAGCAGGTCGTAACAGATATATGGGATATCTTATGAGTCTTGCAATTTATTCATTCAAAGGAATAAGAGTAGGTCTTGATGCTTCTAATGGTAGTGCATGGACACTTGCAAAAGCTGTATTTGACGCACTTGGAGCTAAGACATATGTTATAAATGCTGCTCCGGACGGAACTAATATTAATGCAAACTGCGGTTCTACACATATTGAAGGACTTCAGGATTTAGTAAGAAGAGAGCATCTTGATGTAGGATTTGCGTTTGACGGTGATGCTGACAGATGTCTGTGTGTAGATGAGAAGGGCGAGGTCATAACAGGTGACCATATTCTCTATATCTATGGATGTTATATGAAGGACAGAGATAAGCTTGTCGGAAACAAGGTTGTAACAACAGTAATGTCTAACTTCGGACTTTACAAAGCATTTGATGCAGTAGGAATTGAGTACGAAAAGACTAAGGTTGGCGATAAGTATGTATATGAGTGTATGTCAGAGAACGGCTACCGTATAGGTGGAGAGCAGTCAGGACACATTATATTCTCTAAATATGCAACAACAGGTGATGGAATTATCACAGCCCTTAAGATGATGGAGGTTATGCTTGCAAAGAAGAAGACATTGTCAGAGCTTGCAGCACCACTTGTTATATATCCACAGGTTCTTAAGAACATCAGGGTTACAGATAAGACACAGGCACAGGATGATGCAGATGTTAAGGCTGCAGTTGAAGCAGTTGCCAATGCACTTGGCGCAGATGGAAGAATCCTCGTACGCGAAAGCGGAACAGAGCCTGTTGTCCGTGTAATGGTTGAGGCAGGAAGCACAGAAGAGTGCGAAAAATATGTAGACCAGGTTATAGATGTCATAAAGAGCAAGGGATATGCTGTGTAAGGTTTAAAAAATCTTACTATCTATTATTTACACTCATTCGGAATATGTACAATCAGCTCCCAGTGTCCGTCTATGGCTTATGCTTGAATTATGACGAGCTGTGTAGGAGTTAATGTCGCTATATACATAAGTTCAGTGTGCGAAAGCTCGTTCAAACGAAGTGCGTTTGCTTTCGCATACTGTAATAAACTCTGTAGATAGCGGCATTTACTCCTGCTAAGCGCAGGAATACTGAAAGCATAAGCCATAGACGGACACTGGGAGCGTGCCTGTTCATATGGTGAATGAACATAAACAATAACTTTATATGAATATTTTCAACACCTCCACATAAGATTAATTAGGTCTTATTGTGGGGGTGTTTTTTATGTGTGGAAAATTATGGGGAAAAATCATGACGTTTGTGTTGGCATTGTTGATAATTATGCCTGCGTGTGCCATGACAGGGTGTTCTGGCAGCAAAGAGCCAGATAATAAGACCAGTGTTGATTATACAGTGGTTGAAAATGCAGACCTGCCAGAAGAGCTTAAGAAGCTTATTGAAAGCAAAAAAGATAAAGTGATGAGGCTTACATATACGACTAAGGATTATACATATGTTGTGGCCGGTTATGGAACAAGGGAAACAAGTGGATATTCAATTAAGGTAAATGATGTATACACAGGAGATAATGCACTGTACATTGATCTTAATCTGATAGGTCCGGCAGCGGGGGAAGCTGTAAATGAGGTTGACACATATCCGGTAATAGTGCTTAAGATGGAGAGACGTGAAGAAAGCGTTGTTTTTAAAATGTAGAATGTATAGGAGGTCAGTCTGTGAGACTCAGAACAGAAAATATTCATGAATATCGTTTGAAATGTAATACAGTGGCACAGATTACGCTTGATGATGATTTTAATGTGCCGGACACAAAAGATGATATTGAACTTATAGTGAAAGAATGGGGAAATGTCCAGACCGACAGTGTAAAAGTAAATAAGGATAAAGCTGCAGTTGATGGGGAATTAAAATTTTCACTTCTTTATATAGGTGCATCATCTGACTCAGAAAGAATGCAACCGGTCAAAATGACAGGGAAAATGAGTTTTTCTGAAAATGTCAATCTTTCGGGTGACTGTACAGGTGATTATGTTACATGTCAGGCATCAATAGAAGATCTTAGTATTAAAGCAATTAATTCAAGAAAAATAAGTGTTAAGGCGATAGTTACCCTTAAACTTATATGCGAGAGTCTGCAGGATATACAGATGATAACGGGTGTGGATGAGACGGAGAATACGGACATTCAGCAGTTAAAGGAAGAATTGGAATTTGTGCAGCTTGCAGTTAATCAGCGTGATAATTTCAGAATAAGAGAAAATGTATCACTTCCGGCAGGAAAACCAGAGATACAAGAAATAATCTGGGATGATGTAGATGTAAGAAATCTGAATACAAGGCTTGCAGATGATGGACTTAAGCTTGCTGGTGATTTAGATATATTTGTAATGTATATAGGAAATGGAGAAACAGGAAATGTGCAATGGTACGAGACAACAGCATCATTTGAAGGAAGCCTGGATATAAGTGGTTGCAATGCAGATATGATTCCATATGTTAATTTTCAGATAATTGGAAAGACAGTTGAGGAGCGGCCCGACTTAGATGGTGAAAACCGCGATATTGCAGTTGAAGTGGTTCTTGATATGGATGTAAAAGCATATGAGGAGCGTAAGAAGGATGTTATAGCAGATATATACTCGCCTTCATATGATATGGAAATAGAGAATGCAGATACACAGCTGCGTTGCCTTGTTGTACGTAATAATGTATCAAGCCGTGTTTCAGGTAATCTCCAGCTTGAGAATTATGCTGACCTTATGCAGATATGTAACTGCACAGCTACGGTGCAGCTTGACGATGTGACATATAAAGAAGGAGAGCTGGTTGCGGAAGGTGTTGTAAGTGCAAATGTATTTTACATAACTTCAAGTGACAGTCAGCCGCTTGGCAGTGTGCATACAATCATTCCGTTTGCAGGTACAGTTAAGATTGATGGTGTCAGTCCAGATTCACTTGAATACAACATAAAGCCGTCAGTACAGCAGCTTTCAGCCACAATAAACAGTGCTGGTGTAATAGAGGTTAAATCATCAGTTTCACTGGATGTAATTGTTTTTAGAAACTTTGAGTATAGTGGCATAAAAAGTGCTTATATGTCAGAAGAAAAATGTAATCTGTCAAAGATGCCGTCAATGACTGGGTATATTGCTGATGGCACTAAAACATTATGGGATGTATCTAAAATGTATCATACAACAGCAGATTCAATAAAGGCAAGTAATCCTAAATGTGCTGATGGACTGTCAGAGTCTGTGATTATACCACGGGGTACCAAGCTTCTTCTTGTGAAGGCATAGACATAAAAAGAGGTACAGTCTGTAAAGTCTGTACCTCTTTTTATGTCTGATTATGAATTCTTACCGGCAAAGTAATCGTCGAATTTCTTAAGAACAGCATCTCTTGTGTTCTGGGAAATATCAGGGAGTTTCTTGCCCCATGTTTTAGTGGCTTCTTTAAAACCTTTTTCAAATGCTTCTTTCATCTTAGTCATCTTTTCTTCATCATCACCTGCGAGTGCCTGTGCAAATGAGAAGATTCTTTCAGATGTCTGTTTAACACCCCAGTAACCGTTTTCAGAAATATCTTCCTTAGCCTGTGCAATAGTGTCAGCGTCTGCTGTGAAGTTACCGCCTGCAAGTGCTTTCCACATATCATCAGCAGTTCCAATAGTTATTCCCTGTTTAGAGAACATCTTAGTAACGAGGCTTTGCATCTGAGCCATGCGTGTTTCCTGGTCAGCCTTTAACTGGGCAACAATAGAAGCGTTAGAAGCTTTCTTGTTAACAGCTGCTACTAAACCTTCAGACTGTGAAGCATGTTCATAAGTTGCCGCTACACCTGAATAAGCTGTAGTCTTAGAAATCTCTTTAGTTGAAACCTTCTTATCAGAACCAGAAACAGTATTTGTTTCATAAGCCTGATAATTTGAATTAACTCCGTTTAATGACATTATATCCCTCCTTGGACTTTTATTGTAGTGTTTCTATAGTGTATATCGGTAAATGTATTTCTTTAATTAACCTTCTGTTTTTTCAATTTTTATAGTAGATTTCTTCCATATTCCTGTCCAGTAGAGGCCATAAAGTATGGCAGCGGATGTTCCATTACTGATTACGACAGCATACCATACAGATTCAACCCCCATATTAAGCACATTGGCACATACCCAGAGGGTCAGCAGACGGAATATCCAGATTCTTGAAGCGTCGACAATCATGGTTATCATGGTGTGACCGCTTCCCTGAAAAAGTCCCTGAGTGACATTGTAAAATGCGTTGCTCCAGCACCAGAATGCCATAAGTGAGAGAAAATCTGTTGCCAGCGGAATAACTCTTTCATCAGTCGAGAAAAATGTTACCATAGCCTGAGATATAAATCTTCTTGATAGAATCAAACCAAAGAATAACAGAAACAGTGCACCCATACGGAGTGCGTAATGGTAAGCCTTGTCTGCTCTGTCTTTCTGTCCGGCACCAATATTTTGTCCCACTATAGTTGATATGGCGGAGCCGATACCATTTGCAGGCATTGTAATGATGCTGTTTATCTTGTTTCCGATACCATAAGCGCTTGTTGCAATAAATCCGTAAGCATTAACATTTTTAGTCATAAGAAGGAAACCAAGCTGCATAGTGCTTCCGCCGATTGCTGTTGGAAGTCCGATTTTTACAATCGAACCCATCTTGCTTTTATCAAACTTAAATCCCCTGAAATTAATTCTTATAAGCTGTTCTGGTCTTGTAAGTACAATAAGTGCAATCACTGCACATGGAATTTTGGCAATGAGAGTTGCAAGGGCAGCACCAGCGATACCCCATTTGAAAACCATAAGGAATAACGGGTCTAATATAAGATTAATAACAACGCCAAACATATTAAGAAGCATTGGTTTTACTGTGTCGCCCTGAGACTGTTTGACTGATGTGAAGAGGTTAATGGTAAACAGAAAAGGCAGATCAAGTACTACAATTCTTATGTATGTAAGTCCGTATTTATATATACTTCCTTCAGCGCCGAGCCATTTCACAAGTCCCGGAGAGACAAGCCAGCATATAAGTGCGCATAATACTGAAAATGCAAGTGAAGTAAGGCAGATGTGGTTAGCCATTGAATTAGCCTGTTCATCCTCTCTTGCACCGAGGTACTGTGATATAAGGATTGCACCTGCAGTTGTTATGCCGTTACCGAAATTAATCAGGATATTCTGGAAAGGTGAAACAAGCGTGATAGCCGACTGGTTCTCAGTACCTATTCTTCCCAGCCAGAAAGTATCTGTAAGATTGTACATTGACTGGATAAAACTATTGATCATAACTGGAATTGCAAGCATGAGAATTGCATGAAAGAGATTACCATTAAGAATCATATTTCTTTTATCTTCACTTATTGGTTTTGCCATGATAAGCCCCCTTGTTTTAATAAATATGTTAAAAATGTTTCTTTAAATACAGAAAAATAATCAAAATACTGATTATTTGTTGACATTTCAAAATCCTTTATACATAATATAAGCATAAAAAACAGTGATTTCTACAATTAAACGAAAAAATATTCTTTATAATACAGAAAAATTACTATAATAGACGCAAATGTGTTTGAGATAAGGAGTGGTTATATGTTTCAGGATATGTCGAAGGATTTTGATATCAAGAGGATAAAAAGAAGTAATACCAGTTGTAGTACAGGGGTAGGGGCACATGTGCATCCGTTTAATGAGATATTCTATCTTTCGAGCGGAGAGTGTACAAGCTTTATTGACCACAACATTTATAAGTTCGGAAAGGGTGATCTTGTTATTGTTCCAAGCGGATGTCTTCACAGGACAACTTATAATGGAAAAGGAATGCATGAAAGAATTGTTATAAGCTTTAGAAATGATGCAACTGAATGGATTCAGAACCAGACTGGTAAAGAACTTATGGAAAATTGCATGAAGCCTGGAGTTGTTAATATTCCTGAAAAAAGAAGAGATTATGTTGTTGCTCTGCTTGACAAACTGCTATTTGAAAATGATTCTCCTGATGAGCTGTCGCCGGCATTTATAAAGGTTGGCCTGATTGAACTTCTGCTGTTTATTATCCGCTGTAAGAATTATGAGGAAAATGTTATTAAGGAAATAGATGTGGATAACAGGATTATTCAGGAGGTTGCCACATATATATATGAACATTATGCAGATAATCTGTCTTTAGAGTATGTTGCAGATAAATTTAATCTTAGCAGGTCATATCTTTCAAAGAAATTTAAGACAGCAACCGGATTTGGATTTAAGGAGTACATTATTAATGTAAGAATTCAGAACGCCTGCAATCTGCTGCTTGAAACAAACAAATCAATTACTGATATTGCATTTGAATGTGGCTTTAATGACAGTAATTATTTTGGAGATGCTTTCAGGAAAGCAAAGGGGATATCTCCACATAAGTACCGTAAAAATGAAACTTTTTAAAAGTGCATTTTAAATATTGTACTTGATTTTATACAATATCTTTAATATAATAGTTTTGAAAATGGATTTTGTATACAAGGTTAGGTAATATATGGAAAGTATCAGATTAAAGGCAAGAGCCAAGATTAATCTTGGACTTGATGTTATTGGAAGACGCGAGAACGGGTATCATGATGTAAGAATGGTAATGCAGACTGTTGGTTTGTATGACCGTATTATAATGACAAGGATTCCGGAGGAAGAGATAAGAATTAAGACTAATATAGGATTTCTACCTGTGAATGAGAATAATCTTGTTTATAAGGCAATTATGCTTATGAAGAATAAGTATAAGCTGGATGGAGGAATTGAGGTTGATCTTAATAAATTCATTCCGGTTGCGGCAGGAATGGCTGGAGGTTCAAGTGATGCGGCATGTGCATTATTTGGAATGAACAGGCTTTTCGAACTTAATGTTCCAATGAGAGAGCTTATGAAGCTTGGTGTTGAGATTGGGGCAGATGTTCCATACTGTCTTATGAGAGGAACAGCATTAGCTGAAGGAATTGGAGAGAAGCTTACAAGGCTTCCGGATATGCCATTTTGTCATATTCTTATAGCAAAGCCTCCGGTAAATGTATCAACTAAGCTTGTGTATGAGAAACTGGATAACACAGATGTTAAGCTGCATCCAGATATAGATGGAATAATTGAGGCTATTAAGTTAAAGGATGTTGCACTTGTTGCTTCAAGAATGGGAAATGTTTTAGAGTCAGTTACAGTGCCGTTGTATCCTGTCATTGACAGCATTAAGAAAGATATGATAGAACATGGTGCAATTAATGCCATGATGAGTGGCAGTGGACCGACAGTTTTTGGAATATTTCCAGATGAACAATCAATGATAGCCTGTCAGCAGTTCTTAAGACAGAAGGGCGAGGCAAGGCAGGTGTATACAACGGAAACATTTACACCATAATATATGTGGAAATAATACACATTCAGAGTAATAGAGAAAGGCAAGGTTTTATATGAAAGGTGAACTTAAGATGGATGTTAATGACTATCTTCCATTAAGAGATGTGGTTTTTAATACTTTAAGACAGGCAATTCTCCGTGGTGAGATGGAGCCAGGTGAAAGGCTTATGGAAATTCAACTCGCCGATAAGCTTGGAGTGAGCAGAACTCCTATAAGAGAGGCAATCAGAAAGCTTGAGCTGGAGGGTCTTGTTATAATGATTCCAAGAAAGGGAGCAGAGGTTGCCCATATAACCGAGAAGGACATGAGAGATGTCCTTGAGGTAAGAGCAGCACTTGAGGAGCTTGCAGCAACACTTGCATGCCGCAATGTTACTCCGGAGCGTATTGAAGAGCTTAAGATGGCAAATAAGAGATTCGAGGCAGCAATTATATCTAAGGATGTGGTTGCAATTGTAGATGCTGATGTGAATTTCCATGATATTATATATGCAATGACAGATAATCAGAGACTTATTCAGATTATTAATAACTTAAGAGAGCAGATGTACAGATACAGACTGGAATATGTTAAGGATGCAAGAGCACATTCTATTCTTATCAGCGAACATAATGACATCATTGATAAGCTTTCTAAGAAAGATGAAGAAAATACTAAGATTGTCATAAGACAGCATATTACTAATCAGGAAAAGGGTATTATCAGACTTCTTAACAAATAATCTTTAGATTACACGGAGGCTGGCTGTATATGCCAGCCTTTGTTAGTTTGTAAAATTCTGTTTATTATGCAAATATATGGATATAATCCCAGATATGAAGATATATCAGGGGGTAAATATCATATGAATATTAAAAAGAAACTTGGAATTCTGCTTATTGTTATAATAGTTGTCAGTGGACTGGTTGGTTATTACAGAGTGTCTTATGCAGGAAATTTAGAGGCAGTTACAGAAGGCATATCTGAGAGTATTATAAGATTCCATGTGAGGGCCAACAGTGATTCTCAGGAAGACCAGGAGGTTAAGCTTAAGGTTAAGGAAGCAGTAGTTGATTACATAAGACCGGCTCTTTCAGAGTCAGATTCTCTTTCAGAGTCAAGAGCTATATTAGAGGCAGAAAGTGATAATATCAGAAATGTTGCTATTAAAACCTTACGGGATAATGGATTTATGGAAGATGTAAGCGTGTATTTTGAGAAAAGTTATTTTCCGGTTAAATCATACGGTGATGTAACATTTCCTGCAGGATACTATGAGGCTTTCAGAGTTGATATAGGTGATGCAGAGGGAAAGAACTGGTGGTGTGTGCTGTATCCGCCATTATGTTTTGTGGATGCGGTGTATGGCGTAGTTCCAGAGAATTCTAAGGAAAAGCTTGCAGGAGTTCTTACAGACGAAGAATATAAGACAGTAACTGACAGGGGCTGTAAAGTCAGATTTAAATATTTAACATTTATAAATGAACTGCTTGGGTTATAAGCAGTCAGTGGAGGAAGGACGATTGAATAATAAGGATAAGGTCTTTATTAAGATTAAAGGTTTATATACGGGAACAATGGACGAGGAAGCCTCGTGTGATGGTGAAGAGGTTGAAGTAATTGAGTCACAGGACGATGAGGTCGAAGTTATAAATGTCGGCACATACTCGGTTGTCAACGGCAAGGAATATATACGGTATGAGGAAGTATATGATGACTCACAGGAACGGTCAAGCAGCATAATTAAGATTGATGGTGACAGCGTAGAAGTGACAAAGAAAGGCGTTGTATCTACGAAGATGAGATTTACCATGGGCAGTAAAAATATGACTTATTACCAGACACCTTATGGAAATATGAGCCTTGGTATTATAACGAAAAGTCTTGAAATTGAACGAACTGAGGATACAATAAGTATATATCTTGTGTATGGAATGGAAGTGAATTGTGAACATCTTTCAGATTGTGATATGCAGATAACAATAACAACCAGAGAACTTAGAATTGATGAATAGTACATTTTTCTTTGAAAAAGGAGTAGTTATGAAGAAACAGTTTGATGAGAGAAATCTTACAATGGTAATGGATTTTTATGAACTTACAATGGCTAATGGTTATTTTAAGGATGAGGACAAGGAAAGAAAGGTTGCATTTGATGTATTCTACAGAAAGAATCCTGATAATGCCGGATATGCTATATTTGCAGGTCTTGAACAGATTATTGAATATATAGAGAATCTGCATTTTGATGAAGATGATATTGAATACTTAAGAGGTCAGGGGCTTTTTGGGGAAGAATTCCTTGCATACCTTGCTGATTTTAAGTTCAGGGGAGATATTTATTCATTCCCGGAAGGAACTATTATGTATCCTAATGAACCTGTAATCACTGTTGTTGCACCATTACTTGATGCACAGCTTGTTGAGACTGCAATTCTTCTTCAGGTTAATCACCAGTCACTTATTGCGACCAAGACAAGAAGAATCGTTCGTTCAGCTAAGGGACGTGCTGTATCAGATTTCGGTGCAAGACGTGCACATAACATGGATGCAGCTGTATATGGTGCAAGAGCAGCTTACATCGGAGGTGCGGTTGGAACAGCTACTGTTCTTGCCGGTCAGATGTTTAATATTCCAATCAGTGGAACAATGGCACACAGCTGGGTAATGTTCTATCGTGATGAATTTGAAGCATTTAAGCATTATGCAGAGAATTACCCGGATGCAACTGTGCTTCTTGTAGATACTTATGATGTTGTTAAATCAGGTATTCCTAATGCCATCAGATGTGCAAAGGAAGTGCTTGAGCCAATGGGCAAGCGTCTTAAGGGCATCCGTCTTGACAGTGGTGACCTTGCATACCTATCTAAGAAGGTAAGAAAAATGCTTGATGATGCGGGGCTTACTGACTGCAAGATAGTTGTTTCCAACAGTCTTGATGAATGGACTATTATGTCAATCTTAGAGCAGGGCGGTTGCATTGACAGCTTTGGTGTAGGTGAGAGACTTATAACAGCAAAGTCTGATCCTGTATTTGGAGCTGTGTACAAGATTGCAGCAGTAGAGGAGAATGGAGTATTCCAGCCAAGAATTAAGATTTCTGAAAATGTCGAGAAGATAACAAACCCGGGACTTAAGAAGGTTTACAGAATATATGACGAGAATAAAAAGGCAATAGCAGACCTTATAGCAGGTGCTGATGAGGTTGTTGACCTTTCAAAGCCTTACCGCTATGTAGACCCTGTAAAGCCTTGGAAGAACAGATACTTTGAAAACTGCACAGCAGTAGAGTTACAGCAGCTTGTTGTAAAGAACGGCAAGCGTGTAATGGACAGAGTATCTATTGATGAGATTAAGAAGTATGTTCAGGATCAGCTCACTGATAATATATGGGAAGAAGAGCAGAGATTTGAGAATCCTCATAACCATTATCTTGATATGAGCCCGGCATATTATGATATGAAGATGTCACTTCTTCACAAGTTGACTGACTAGAGGAAAGTGGCAGACGGACGGGGGCAGGGTGTGTATATGCTGCATTGTAAGACACGCTCCCGCTCGTGGAAAGGCGTAGCGGTACTAGGCGCACTGCCTCACTTCGTGAGGTGCGTTTGCCAAGTGCCGACGCCTTTCCAACGGTCTTACACTACAGCATATGCACACCCTGCCCCCTTACGCTGTCACTTCCCCTGTCCGCCATTGGCGGAGGCGGGGCTGTTGGGAGCGTTCACGCAGTAGGCGATGGTTCCATAGGAACCGAGCAAGTTTTTGTGGGGAGGTGGGCGGATTGTGTGGGTATATGTCATTTTCAGACCGTTGGAAGTGCGTCGGCACTTAGTGAACGCACCTCACGAAGTGAGGCAGTGAACTTAGTGTCCGCTACGCACTTTCACGAGCGGGAGCGTGTCTGGAAATGACATATACCCACACAATCCGCCCCACAGACCAACACAAAACACTTGCAATTACTGATTGTTTTGATATAATTAACTAGTATATGAAAAGTTAACGAAGGAGTAGTAAATATGCCAGTTTGGAGTATTGTTTTATTGATAGTTATTGCTGTACTTATAGCAGCACTTGTTGCACTTACTATTGTGGGTAAAAAGCTTCAGAAGAAGCAGGAAGCTAATAACGCACAGTTAGAGGCTGCAAAGCAGGTTATGTCGATGCTTGTCATTGATAAGAAGATGATGAAGATGAAAGATGCCGGACTTCCTAAGATGGTCTTAGACCAGACACCTAAGGCATTCAGAGGTCGTAAGATGCCAATCGTTAAGGCAAAGATTGGACCAAGAGTTATGTCACTTATGTGTGATCCTAAGGTATTTGACCAGATTCCAATTAAGGCAGAAGTCAAGGCAGAAGTAAGTGGTATCTATATTGTAGGCATCAAGTCTGTAAGAGGTGGAAAGATTGTAGTTCCTGAAAAGAAAAAGAAGGGATTTTTTAAGAAGAATAAGTAAGGATGAGAGGCTGCATCAGCGGATTGCTGGTGTGGTCTTTTTTTATGCCACGAAGGTCAGGTGTGGATGTGTAGTTTTGCAATGAAAATTGGGAAATACGGACGAAATGGCTGTTTTTATATGAATTAGTAGGTTTATTGGACTTCGATATATTAGAGAATTAGGGATGAAAACCTACTAATATATCTGATGTGTGCGGATTAGTAGGTCGTTTTGTGAAATTGCTGGCTGATTTAGATGAAATATGAGCCTGCGTGCCTGGAAAATACCTACTAAATTCAATTTAACTTGCAAGTTAGTAGGTCATTGAAGTTGATATAATAAAAAATAATGATTTATTGACATACGAAACAGATTGAATAAGGGGAGTTAGTAGGTTTTTGCCAATAAGTAAGCAAAAAGACAACTCCCAACAAGCAAGGTTTCCCAACGGGAAACCAAAGCAAACTGTAAATTGGGTGAAGTGTAAGGTCATGATGGAGGTATGTTGTATTTTCAGACCGTTGGAAAGGCGTCGGCACTTGGCAAACGCACCTCACGAAGTGAGGCAGTGCACCTAGTACCGCTACGTCTTTTCACGAGCGGGAGCGTGTCTGAAAGGACAACATACCTCCATCATGACCGCCCACTTCAAACCAATCTACACAAGTGTCTTGTTTTCCTCGTACATCTTCTCAATAAGATCCTGCACATCCTTGGCAAGAGTTTTTTTCTGCTCGCGGTCCATGCTGGCGACATCGATTGGCTTGCCAAATTCAAGGACAGTGTGAGTCTTTTTAAAGAATGGAAGGTGGTCTTCTAATGCAGCAGCTGTGTTGTTCTGTACCATAGGAATAATCCTGCAGCCTGATTTTTCAGCAAGCTTAAAGCTTCCTGCATGGAAAGGAAGAACACCATCAATGCTTTTATTTCTTGTTCCTTCAGGGAATATAACAATTGAAGTTCCAGCTTTAAGGTAATCAATACCGGTAAGGATAGTCTTTAAACCTTCTTTCATATTCTTTCTGTCAAGGAAGAGGCAGTAAAGATATCTCATCCATATATTAAGAAGAGGGACTTTTTCAATCTCTTTCTTGGCAACAAAGCCAGTTCTGGGTTTCATGTATGTGTAAGAAATAATTGTGTCGAAGAAACCATGGTGATTGCCTACAAAAAGTACAGCTTCTCCGTCTTTAGGGAGGTTTTCAAGCCCTTTTACAGTTGTTGTAACACCAGACAGAAAAAGAACAACCTTAAAAACACCCTGAACAAAGCGGAGACTTCCGCGATCCTTAGCATCCTGATTGAACTTGCCAATAAGCCAGAATACAGGAAGCATTATAAGGCTGGCAAAGAATATTATTATTGCAAATATAACGATTAATATGAGTCTTATCATTGTATGTTCTCCATTTCATTTTTGATATTAAGTTAAGCCTAGTAGCGCGAGATATCTCAGCTCTTTACATAGGCCTTCGCTCCACTAGAATAGTGAATTTCACCTTCATTAGTCACAAATACAGCTTCAATTCCGTCAAGGCTTTCAATAAGCTTCATGCCATCATCAAGACCCAGACAGAAGCAGGTAGTGCTCAAGCAGTCTCCGGTGAGCGAATCCTTTGATAGAATAGTAACATCAGACAGGTCGTTGTCATAAGAATAGCCTGTAGCCGGGTTAAGTATATGATGGTAAAATGTGCCGTCATCAGCATAGAAATACCGCTCATAGTTGCCGGATGATACAACAGAGGAATCATCAACAGAAAGAGCAACCAGCACTTCATTATTGGCTGCAAATGGCTTCCTTACGCCGATTCCAAAGTTATCCGTGTTAGTTTTCTTACCTATACATAAAACATTGCCACCAAGATTGATTATAGCACGTTTTACACCATTTTCTTCAAGAAAATCTTTGATTTTGTCGGCAATATAGCCTTTAGCAACAGCTCCGAGGTCAAGGATGACATCATCAGGCTTGCTAATTGAATAAGTACCATCACCGTTATCGGACACACTGACTCTGGTGTAATCAACATGTGTCAAAGCTTCGGCAATACGTCCGCTGTCAGGAACTTTCGGTGATTCCGCGGTGAAGTCCCACAGTCTGGAAACGCTTCCTATTGTTATGTCAAATGCTCCATTACTCAAAGCAGCATATTCAAGTCCGGCACTTACTAATTCATACATTTCCTTAGATATGCTTGTTGTCTGGTTAGAATTAACCTTTGATAACTCGCTGTCTTCCTTAGTCCTTGAAAAAATGTTTTCGTAGTAGTCACACAGATTAAGAGCTTCCGTAAGAGTATTCTTAGAAACACTTGTGTATGAGTCAATCTGCACAAATGTGTTTAACTTAAAGCCGTTCACAGACTCCGGGGTAGTCAGTGTAACTGCAGGTTTTTCGCAGGCGGTAAGCACAAAGCCCAGAGCCAGAATAACAGTAAACACATATGAAAAGCATTTTATTTTATTAAATTTCTTCATAGAATAATTACCGGAATAAACCGGCATCCTCCCAAAATTATTAACACATTGAGATTATAACAGTTTAACGCTGTATAAAAAAGTGAAATTAGTGTGAAATTACTTTTATTTTTTTGATAAATGTGCTATAAATATAAGGCTTGCTGTTAGGCAGGAATGTTTATATATGTAGAAATGAGGAAGTATATGAAAAAGAAGTTATTCAGTGTGTTACTTGTAGGTGCACTTGCAGCATCATTAGTAGCATGTGGTAAAACAGAAAAGAAAGAAGCTAAAGCTTCTACAGCTAACACAGAGATAAATGCAGAAGAGTATGCAGGAACAATTACATCTAATGCAGGAGTATATAAGACATTTGTTAATCTTTCAGACTGGAAAGGAATGTCTGTTGATCTTAAGGAGTCAGATTATGTTGTTCTTGATTCAGATGTTGAGGATTATATCAAGAGCATGCTTGAATCAAAGGCTACAACTAATGTTATAACAGAGGGAACAACTAAGGCAGGAGATGTTATTAAGCTTGATTACAGTGGTAAGCTTGATGGAACAGCATTTTCAGGGGGAACTGCTACAGATGTAACTTACACAATCGGTTCAGGGAAATTTATTGAAGATCTTGATAAGGGACTTGTGGGACTTACAGTAGGTCAGGAGACAGATATCACATGTGTATTCCCAGAGAGTTATTACAATTCAGATCTTGCAGGAAAGACAACAGTATTCACAGTAACTGTTAATGAAATTGATGAGTCAGTTGTTCCAGAACTTACAGATGAGTGGGTTGCAGCTAATGCAGCTTCATTAGGAATTGAGGATAGTTCAGTTACAACAGTTGAGCAGTTAAGAACATATGTAAGATCTTACCTTGAGACACAGGCTTCATCAAGCCGTTCAAGTGCTATATTTGATGCTGCTTATAAACAGATGTCTGATGGACTTGACGTTTCAGATTATCCAAGCGAAGAACTTACTGATTTAATAAATACTCTTAACAGTAACGTAGATGCAGAATATCAGTCATATAGCTCATCATACTCTTCTAAGGAGGAGTATCTTAAGAGTGCATATAAATTTGATTCACTTGATGCATTTAACGAGTATGCAGATAATTATGCAAAGCAGTATCTTTTACAGAAGATGATTGTAACTATGATAGCTGCTGATAACAATATCACTGTTACTGCAGATGATATTAATTCAACAGGTGAGGAGCTTGCTTCATATTATGGTTATGATGACTATAATGATATTCTTGATACTTATGGCAAGACTATGAATTCAGAGATTGGATATCAGGTTCTTTATCAGAAGATAGTTGATTTTGTGTGTGAGAATGTTACGGTTAACGATACAACAAATACAGCAGAGTAATTCGTGATTAAGTTAATATTTAATGTTTGACAGGACTAAGGTTGCACAGCTTTTAATGGGTGTGCAGCCTTATTTATTCTTATTATTTTCGCATTAAAACGGGATTTACATATATGAGCAGGCGGATTCTGCACTATTAATAATATGAGAAATGTGGTAAAACCACTTAAGGGGAAAACAATGAATCAATTCGTACCAAAGCTTTTTGATGTTATGAAAGGCTATTCTAAGAAGCAGTTTGTTAATGATGTTATTGCAGGTATTATCGTTGCAATCATAGCGTTACCATTATCTATCGCACTTGCGCTTGCATCAGGAGTAGGTCCTGAGCAGGGTATCTACACAGCTATATTTGCTGGTTTTGTTATTTCATTCCTTGGCGGAAGCAGGGTTCAGATTGCCGGACCAACAGCCGCATTTGCAACTATTGTTGCAGGAATTGTGGCACAGAACGGAATGGATGGCCTTATTGTTGCAACAATTATGGCTGGTATCATTCTTATTATCATGGGATTTCTTAAATTTGGCAATCTTATCAGATTTATTCCTTATACAATTACAACTGGATTTACATTTGGTATAGCAGTTACTATTCTTGTAGGACAGATTAAGGATTTCTTAGGTCTTGATACTTCTGCATATACTGGACCAACTATTGAGACACTTGATAAGTTAAATGCAGTGTTTAAATGTATTAACACATTTAACTGGCAGGCTCTTGTTGTAGGTGGTGTTTCACTTGCAATTCTTATAATATGGCCTAGATTCAAGAAGTTAGAGAAGATTCCAGCATCTTTAATTGCTGTTATAGTTTCTGTAATTATGGTTAAACTTGGAATGCAGGCTAAGACTATCGGAGATTTATATACAATTTCAAGCAAGCTGCCGGGTATCAGCATACCACATGTTAATATAACAATGGTTAAGAATCTTTTGCCGGATGCATTTACAATTGCAGTACTTGCAGGTATTGAGTCACTTTTATCATGCGTTGTTTCTGATGGTATGATTGGAAGCAGACATAAGCCTAATATGGAACTCGTTGCGCAGGGTGCAGGTAACCTTGTATCTGCTTTATTCGGTGGAATTCCGGCAACAGGTGCTATTGCGAGAACAGCAGCTAATGTTAAGAATGGTGGACGTACACCAATTGCTGGTATGGTTCATTCTGTAACACTTCTTCTTATCCTTGTTGTGCTTATGCCATATGCAGCATGGATTCCAATGCCGGCAATTGCAGCGATTCTTTTCATGGTAGCTTATAACATGAGTGGCTGGAGAGAAATGATTTCTCTTTGTAAGACTTCACCTAAGAGCGATATTCTTGTGCTTCTTACAACAGCAGTACTTACTATTGTATTTGACCTTGTTGTTGCTATTGAAGTTGGTGTTGTGCTTACAGCACTTCTTTTTCTTAAGAGAATGGCTGATGTTACAGAGGTTAAGAGCTGGAAATATATTGGTGATAATATAGATGAGAATAATGATCCTGACAGTATTAATCTTAAGCAGGTTCCTAAGGATACACTTGTATATGAGATTAATGGACCAATGTTTTTTGCAGCTGCGGACAAGTTTCTTGATATCCAGACAGTATCAGGTTCTAAGGCAGTTATTGTAAGAATGAGAGGTGTTCCTGCAATGGATGTTACTGCTCTCAGATCTTTAAGAAATATTCATGCGGTATGTAAAAGACATGGCGCTGTTATGATTCTTTCACATGTTAATGAACAGCCTATGTCAGTCATGGAGCATGCTGGCTTTGCAGATGAGATTGGAAGAGATAATTTCTGTGCCAACATTGATGCAGCTCTTGAGCATGCTAAAAATATTGTAGAAGGGTAATGCTAAATGAAGGAAGATACACTTTCCTATATAAGAAATAATAAAGAGATTACATTTGAACAGAAGATAAGACTTGTAATTATGCTGAGTCTGCCTACGATTCTGGCACAGGTGTCATCAATTATAATGCAGTATATTGATGCGTCTATGGTTGGAAGACTGGGGGCAGGCTGTTCGGCTTCAATAGGTCTTGTATCGACAACGACATGGCTGCTTGGAAGCCTTGCTTCTGCACCATCACTTGGATTTTCAATTCAGGTGGCACAGCTTGTCGGGGCAAAGAAGTTTAACAGGGCAAGAAGAGTGTTCTTACAGTCATTTGGAATTGTTCTTCTTATATCAATTATTATTGGTGCTGCCGGAGCCATGATAAGCTGGGGACTTCCAGCATGGCTCGGTGGAGAAGAGTCGATACAGAAGGATGCGGCAATGTATTTTCTTATAACATCATTGTCTATGCCGGCACTAGGATTTAACCGTCTTGGTACGAGAATGCTGCAGAGCTGCGGTAATACGAGGACGCCGGGAATTCTTAATTCTATGAATTGTTTACTTGATGTTATATTCAATTTTATATTCATATTCAGATGGCGTGGTTTTGGCTTCGGTCTTGGAGTTATGGGTGCAGCACTCGGAACAACAGCGGCAGAGATTGTCACCACAATTATTATGTTTTATGTATTGATGTTCAGAACACCTATGCTTTCTAAGGGTTACGGAACAGATTCTGATGAGAAGGCAGGTCTTGCGACAATAAAGAAGTCATTTGTTTTATCTCTTCCTGTCACATTTGAAAATGTAGTTATGTTCGGGGCTATGATTACGATAACAAGAATTGTTGCACCATTAGGAGTTGTGGCTGTGGCTGCCAATGCATTTGCAATAACTGCTGAAAGCCTGTGCTATATGCCAGCTTACGGAATTGAGGAGGCTGCAACAGCACTTGTTGGACAGAGTATCGGTGCAGGCAGAGGAAAGCTTGCGTTGTCTTTTGGAAGAATTTCAGTTGCTTTCGGAATGGGAATAATGGCGTTCACCGGACTTCTGATGTTTATATTTGCACCGTTTATGATTGGAATTCTTACACCTGACCCGGCGGTAAGAGAGCTTGGAGTAACTATACTTAGAATTGAGGCATTTGCAGAGCCACTGTATGGCGCGTCAATTGTAGTAACAGGTGTGCTTCGTGGAGCAGGAGATACTCTTGTTTCAAGCCTTATGAATTTCTTCAGTCTCTGGGCTGTTCGGGTTGTTCTTTCATTCCTTCTTGTTGGAAGTTACGGACTTGTTGGTGTGTGGATAGCGATGGCGGCAGAGCTTTGCTTCAGGGGTGCCATATTCCTTGTACGCATGGAGCGGAAGAAGTGGCTGAAGAAGCTGTGATTTTGCGAGGAATTCCTAAAAGCCTACTAATACAGCATATATAAACGTGATATATGAATTAATAAGTAAACCTAATTAATCAAAAAGCCTGCTTTCAAACAAAAGCAGGCTTTAAAAATTCATCAGATATTACATACAAAAATCCTATTAACCAAGATACTTAGCAAGTACATCTGCCTTGTCAAGCTTCTCCCAAGGAAGGTTAAGGTCTGTACGTCCAAAGTGACCATAAGCAGCTGTCTGCTTATAGATAGGTCTTCTTAAGTCAAGCATCTTAATGATTCCGTTAGGTCTTAAATCAAAGTTCTCACGGATGATTTCAACGATTTTTTCTTCATCAAGCTTTCCTGTGCCAAATGTATCAACCATGATAGATGTTGGTCTTGCAACACCGATTGCATATGAAAGCTGAATCTCGCATCTGTCAGCAAGTCCGGCAGCGACAATATTCTTAGCAACATATCTTGCAGCGTATGCAGCAGAACGGTCAACCTTAGTGCAGTCCTTACCAGAGAAGGCACCACCGCCATGTCTTGCAGCACCACCGTAAGTATCAACTATAATCTTACGACCTGTAAGACCTGAATCTCCGTTAGGTCCACCAATTACAAAACGGCCTGTTGGATTGATGTATATCTTAGTGTCAGCGTCAATCATAGCAGGATCAACGATTGCATCAATAACATATTTCTTAATATCCTCATGAATCTGTTCCTGAGATACTTCAGGAGCATGCTGTGATGAAACAACGATAGCATCAAGTCTTATTGGCTTTTTGTTTTCATCATATTCAACTGTTACCTGAGTCTTTCCGTCTGGTCTTAAGTAAGAAAGAGTTCCATCTTTACGAACCTTTGTAAGCTGCTTAGAAAGCTTTTGCGCAAGTGCAGAAGAGTAAGGCATGAATTCAGGAGTTTCGTTAGTTGCGTAACCAAACATCATACCCTGATCGCCGGCACCACCTTCTGAATCATCAATCTCGCCATCCTTTGCTTCAAGAGCCTTATCAACACCCATAGCAATATCAGCTGACTGCTTGTCTAATGCAACCATAACAGCACAGGTGTTACCATCAAATCCCTTATCAGAGCTGTCATAACCGATATCTGTAACTGTCTTTCTTACGATAGAAGGAATATCTATGTTAGCCTTAGTTGTAACCTCGCCCATTACCATAATAAAACCTGTGTTAGTAAGAGTTTCGCAGGCTACTCTTGAGTATGGATCCTGCTCATAGAGAGCGTCTAATACGGCATCTGAAATCTGGTCACAGATTTTGTCAGGATGTCCTTCTGTTACTGATTCTGAAGTAAATAATCTTTTTTCCATGTTATCTCCTTTTGATTTTATCGTGAATATGTCTATCCCATACCTTATCGTGTCTATTCTTATCGTTACTTGTGCTTGTAGCAAAATGCCAGAACTGCAATATTACCGCTGCTCGCGCTCGCAGCTCAGATGCCAGAACTACATTCTGGCATTGTCGCGGTGCTCCTCGAATTCAAACGCATATGTCCCAATTCATGCAAGCATGATTGTGTCATATACGTTAGAATTCTCATCGCTACTCGCACAAAAAAAGGTCCCCGACAAGGGACCCGATAGACTGTATCGAAATCCTCTTATTGTTCGACTAATATCGCTCAGGTTGGCACCTTCCTCAAAAGGGGTTGCCGGGCTTCATAGATCCTATGTATCTCCACCGCTCTTAATAAGGGATATAAAATATTCAATTAATATTACCGCATAAGATACTACACAATATTTAAACATTCGTCAAGAGTAAATTGACAATTTCTATATAGAATTTTATAATAAAAATACATTTTTACAGACAAATGTATCGTGAAAACTGGGGGAATGAGTAATGACAGATAAGACGATATTCATATTTGACGCACAGGAAGGCGATAAACTCGCAGATGATGTACATACGCCAGATGGTAATATATTAGCAAAGAAAGATACCATACTTAATTATGATATAATAGCAAATATTTCAGGGCATCATATACTGGAAGTAAAGGTATACGACACCAATAATGAACTGCAGGATCTGGAAAAGGTTCTGGGAAAAACTGCTAATAAAGAGAACGTTAAGTATTTTGATAAGATAAGAGCAAGCATAAGGTTTAAGCATTTTAAAAAGACTTATGATGAGAATATTCTGGATATCAAAGGAGGACTTAACGATGTTGTTATGAATAACAGTCCCATTGATATCGATAAGCTGATAGAAGGAACTAATGAGATTCTTACTGCGAACAGAAATAGTTTACAGCTTTTTGATATGTTGCATAGTATGAGGCAGTTTGATGACCTTACATATGTTCATAGTGTAAATGTTGCTTTGATAGCTTCAATTCTTGGGCAATGGCTTAAGTTTAGTGAGAAAGATATAAGAATACTGACAATAAGCGGACTTCTTCATGACATAGGTAAGATTATGATTCCTAACGAAATTCTTACAAAACCTGGTAAGCTGACAGTTGCTGAATACAATATAATGAAGCAGCATGTTAACTTTGGATATGAGAAAGTTAAGAATCAGAACATTGATATACGAATTAAAGAGGCATGCCTGCTCCATCATGAAAAATGTGATGGAACAGGGTATCCATTTGGCTTAAAGTCGGATCATATTCCAGCAGTAGCCAAGATTATAGCAATTGCTGATGTGTATGATGCAATGACTTCAGCAAGAGTATATAGAGGAGCATTATGTCCTTTTGAAGTAATAGATACAATGTATAAAGATGCATTTACAAAGTTTGAACCTGAATATATTCTTCCTTTCTTAAAGAATGTGGCATCATCGTATATTAATAACGATGTGAGACTTTCAGATGGAAGAATTGGAAAGGTTGTTCTTATTAATGAGAATGCACTCAGTCTGCCAATTGTCCAGTGTGAAGATGAGTTTATAGACCTATCCAAGACACGAGGACTCACAGTTTCTGCAATTTTATAAAAACTATCTGGCACATGCGTGGAGGTATTTTTCTTTAGTAGCCATACCTCCGCGGATGTGTCTTTCTTGTTTATTGACATCAAGAACCTTTCTGGCTTCTCTGGCTAGTTCAGGATTGATTTCCATAAGTCGTGTAGTTACATCTTTATGTGCAGTGCTTTTGCTTACATTAAATACTTTGGCTGTCTGTCTTACAGTGGCTTTATGCTCAATTATGTAATATGCCAGCTGGGTGGCACGTTCTTCTATATAGTCTCGCATGTCGGGACTCCGGAAGTTTCATTTATACAATCTATGCCACGGATTGGGGTTTTATGTTAGAATGTGTTATGACTATGACAAGGAATCATTTACATTATATTTTTAATTTCTCCGCAAACATAAGAAGTACGCTGATTGAAAGCAGTGCACTTGAAATCCATATTGTGTGGATTCCGAACAGCATTGAAAGGTTTCCACCGATACCTGCGCCGATTGCAAAGAATAATATTATGCCAAAATAATATCCGGCTTTCTTAAGAGATGTTTTATTGCCAGTACGCACAAATACTGAAAGTGCGTCTGTACCGCTTCTTAAGTTACCGATGCACATGGTGCTTGCATAGGAATAGCCATTGACTTTTCTAAATGCCTGTACCTGCATAGCACATGAGAACGATACGATTATTGTTGCAAACATGTCCATTGAGTGGGGCATGAAGCCAACTGCAATTAAGATAATAATTTCAATAAGTAATATTGCCTGCCGCCAGTGAAGTCTGGTAGCATTTTTGTATTTGCCCTGAATCCGCTCTGTTACGAATACGCCAAGACCAAATGCTAAGAATGGCAGAAGATATTTTAATCCCTGATACCATTCACCCATCATAAAATGTGTACTCATAAGAACCACATTACCGGTCTGTGCGTTGGAGAATACTTCATTTCTTGTAAAATATGTATATGCATCCTGAAGTCCACCGGACATGGCAAGGAATACGCAGTTTATGAAGGCTTCGGACATCTGTATATCCGGAAGCTTCTTAGCGAGGGCATTGTGAAGCTTTGATGCCATAAATAACCTCCTTGTGTTTTATAACTTTGGTTGTTATAGCACAAGGAGGTTTTGTTGTAAAGGGTATATAAATATTAGATATGTTGCGAATTACTTTCCAAGTGCTGTTTTCTGAGGCACTTCTATTTCTTTTTCGTAGCATGCAAATGCGCTGTCAACAAGCTCTTTATTTGGCTTCGGTGTAAACAGGCTGACTACAGGAACGATAATCATTCCGGCAAACATTGCAAATGCACCGCAGTTGATAGGTGACTGGAGCCATGTTGGGAAGCCTGCTCTGAAGAAGATGTTGGCAAGCATAAGTATTGAGCTGAATAAAAAGCATGCCCAGCATGATGCTTTGGAAACCTTCTTAGAGTAAAGCGAGAACATAAATGGTGCAAGGAATGAACCTGCAAGTGCACCCCAAGATATTCCCATAAGCTGTGCAATAAATGTTACTGAACTCTTGTACTGGATAAGTGCAAGTATTGCAGATATCGCAATGAATACAACAACAAGAATTCTTATGTATAATACCTGTTTCTTTTCACTCATGTTCTTGATAAAGTTATCTTTTAAGAAGTCAATAGTAAGTGTTGAGCTTGAAGCTATTACAAGTGATGAAAGTGTAGACATTGAAGCTGACAATACGAGAATTACAACTAATGCAATAAGCGCAGGACTTAAATTAGAAAGCATTGTTGGAATTATTGAGTCGAAGCCGTTAGCCTTGACATCTATCTGGTCAGAGAATAATCTTCCGAAACCTCCGAGAAAATAGCATCCGCCTGAAACTATAAGTGCAAATATTGTTGATATTACAGTACCCTTCTGTATAGAAGCTTCATTATCAATTGCATAGAATTTCTGAACCATCTGAGGAAGTCCCCATGTTCCAAGTGATGTAAGGATTACAACGCATAAAAGGTTGAATGGGTCAGGTCCGAAAAATGAAGCAAATATACCGGGAGTATCGCTTACTGCCGGGTCAGACACATTTGCAAGACCCTGCAGTGCAGACATGAAGCCACCCTTAGAGTGGATTACGGCAGCAATAACTGCAACGATACCGAATAACATGATAATTCCCTGAATGAAATCATTGATTGCAGTAGCCATGTAACCGCCGGCAATTACATAGATGGCAGTAAGTGTTGCCATGATTATGATACAGACGCTGTAATCAATGTTGAAAGCCATACCGAAAAGTCTTGAAAGTCCATTGTAAAGTGAAGCTGTGTATGGAATCAGAAAAATGAATATGATAACGGAAGCACCGATTTTTAATGGATTGCTGCCGAATCTTTTTCCAAAATACTGTGGCATGGTTGCTGAATCAAGGTGCTGACTCATAATTCTTGTTCTTCTGCCAAGTACAACCCATGCAAGAAGTGAACCTATAATTGCGTTGCCGATACCAGCCCAGGTTGCGGCAATGCCGTATTTCCAGCCAAACTGGCCTGCGTATCCAACGAATACAACAGCCGAGAAATAAGATGTTCCATATGCAAATGCGGTGAGCCACGGACCAACGCTTCTTCCACCGAGAACGAAACCATTAACATCAGTTGCATGCTTGCGGCAGTATAAGCCAATGCCTATCAGCACCGCAAAGTAGATAATAAGAATAACTAGTTTTAACATAAAAACCCCCATATTAAATGTATTATAGTTTACTTCATGGGTTTAAAGTGTAACGCTTTAAACTGATAAAGTAAACATAAATGAATTGTAGCATATTGGGGAGGGATTAGCAAGGAGAAAATGAGTTAATATATATGAGTATATATGAATAATATGGATATACCTACTATTATGCCTATAATATGTCATTGAGTAGGTTTGCTTGAGAGAATTATAACCTGATGCGGAGGGAGCAAACCTACGAAACAGCTGTGAATAGCTTTTTGAGTAGGTCTTTTTCCTGGATTTTTCTGAATTAGAGGCTCTTAAAGATGAAATCTTCCGTGAAAATGCCTACTAAATTATGATTATGTATATAGTTAGTGGGTTTTGAAAGACAATTTAATAAAATAAGATGTTTAATTGACATACTAAAGTAATGGTGGATAATGATTTGGTAGGTTTATTAGGAATTTATGCTATGCGGGATATAGGGAGATATATGAAAACAGCCACCAGAAAAATGATATGCCCCCTGTCAAGTAGACAGGGGGCATATCAAAATCCAGTGACTGTTTTAAGAAAATAAGGAGAGTAAATGTGAAGTATCTTATCGTCTGCCACCGCCAAAGCCGCCAGTGCCAGAAGCTCCCATTGTTCCAGATTCCTGAGTCCAGTCTGCAATAGAGTCTGAACCCCGGTAGAGTGTGTAGCTTGTGCCGGTTACAAGAGTGTCAGAGCATATCCAGCCGTTGATAAATGAACCATCAACAGTGAAGCTTATTACTTCGTCGTCAGAAGAATTTTTAAGTGAATATCTTCCAGAACTGAAGGATACTGAACTTAATACATAAGCATTAACAGAGTTTACAGGTGTTTCGCATACACCACCGAGGGCAACGCATGTTCCACCAGTTATCGTTACGGTACCATCTACATCAATTGATCCTGATACATTTCCAGATGAACTGCCGCTTTTAACTAATACAAATCCACCGGTCTGTACGTAATTTCCATTAGAATCAATACCATCAGTATCACCAGACGCAGTTGTGACATCTATATATCCGCCTGTTACATTGACAATTGGAGAAGTCTTTCCATCACCTGTGCAGGCATTAATGCCATCATCAGTAGCATATACATATATTTTGCCACCATTTAAGTTGATAGTTATGGCTTCAAGTCCTTCGTATGAAGTTACTACATTAATGTAACCGTCATTGACATCAAGCTGTTTGTCAGCGTGTATGCCGTCATCACCTGAAGAAATTGTAATTGAACCACCATTGATAACAATAGTTCCTTTGCCGTCTTCACCGGTTTCAAGTACACCTGAGTCAGAGTTGGCATGGATACCATCATCTGTTGAACTTATGTTAATTGTAAAGCCTGAAATATTTATTTCGCTTTCAGCTTTAATACCCTTAGTTGAGTAGGACTGTCCAGAAGAATTACCGGATTTATTAAAGTCACCAGGCATTCCTGGACGGTTGCCGCCGGCCTTATTACCACCGGAACCGCCGTTCATATCAGGAGCATTACCACCGTTCTGACCATCCATGCCACCCATGTTGCCACCACCAGAGCCGCCAGGTGCGTTGGCGATAGTGTCAGAAGCTGCCACATAAGAAACAGTATTGGCAGAAGCAGTCTTGTTAGCAGAACTGTTACGACTGGTAGATGTACCTGAAGAACTGCCTGAAGAAGTAACTTCTTCACTATATTCAGAGTAAGTATCTGTATAGATGTTTAAGTTACCGTCACCTGATATATCTACCACGTAGGCTGCGTCTATACCATCACAGGCTGCATATACATCAATGTTACCGCCAGTGATTGTAACGATTCCCTTCTGGTTGCCCTTGTTAGAAATATTGCTGTTAGAAGTCTTGATGCCATCGCCTTTAGCGGAGATTGCAATTATATTTCCAGATTCAATATCAACGGCATTGTTGCCTTTGACTGCGTTGTTCACAGCAGTAACTTTAACAATCACATTTTTAATAGAAAGGTCATCCTTGCTCTGGATACCATTATTGTAATTACCTGTTACAACTAAGGCTCCTTTGCCGACGAGTTTTAAATCGCATGTTGCATAGATTGCTGCGTTGCCAGCGTCATCAGAAGAATCTTCTGTAGCTTCGGTACGATTGTCAATTACTTCGTTAAATGAATTCTCTTCTGATTTAATCTCGACTTTGGAAGCATTTTTAACGTATATAGGTGAACCACTTGAGCATGTGATAGATGTTCCGTTCAATACGATAGTGACCTCGTCCTCATCACCTGCGTCAACGATAAGCTGTCCTTCTGATAAAAGTCCTGTTACTGTATATTCACCAGCCTTTGTGATTGTGTATACAGAACCTGACTGTGTAACTCCGTCTGATGTATCAGATGTCACAGTGAAATCACCTGTAATGGAGACTCTGTAATTCTCAGCATCATCTGCGTGTGTTACATCTGTGTCTTCTTTAGTAATGTCTGAAGTGATGGTAGTCTCACCGCCTGATGCAGTAGTAGTTGAAGTTGAATTTCTGGCACAGCCAGCAGTCATAAGACACATAGTAAGAATAACTGCGGCTATGCAATTCCTTTTGATTTTATTTAATTTAATCATAGTCATCTCTCCATTTCTTTAGTGTATGTTAATTGATTGTCTATAGTTTATTGGAGAAATTTGACTAAAATATGGTATGAGTGCGAATATTCTGTGTCCTGATTAATCATGTGGAATATCGTTAAATCTGCCGTCAAGCTCTTCGGTTTTTACCACATTTATAAATGCGTGCTTGTCAATTGAGCGAATCAATGTGATAAGCTCACGTTTCGCTTCGGAGTTGATTACTGAGTATATGAGCGTGCGCTCTTTTTCCTCGTAGCAGCCGATTCCCTTGAAAAGCGTGGCGTCGTGGTTGGTTGTATTTTTTATGGCGTGGTAGATTTCTTCGGATTTGTCAGAAATGATGAATAATGTCATCTTCTGGTAGCGTTTGTACATGAACTGGATTACCTGAGTGCTACAGAACTGGTATATTATTGAGTAGAGCGCGATTGACCAGCCAAACAGTCCGCCTGCGATGAGCAGAATCACAACATTACCAAGAAGAATATAGTTCCATGCGTCTATTCCTTTAATATGAGAAAAATAAATGCTTATGAAATCAGTTCCACCTGTGGTAGTGCCGACATTGAGGCACAGGCTTATTGCAAATCCGTTGATAATGCCACCAAACACGCTTATAAGCAGGATGTCTTCTGTAAAAATGTATGGAGGAAGAACATCAACAAGCACACTGGAAAGTATAATTACCACGATTGAGTAGATGGTAAACTTCTTGCCAATGTAGCGGTATGCAATGTAGGCGGGGAAAATGTTCAGTGCTACATTGAATATTGTAAATGGGATGCTGATATGAAAGAAGCGCAGTCCGATTGCCTGAAATAACAGGGAGACTCCTGAAAAGCCTCCTGGCAGTAGGTCTGCGACTTTGGCAAAGCATCTTAAATTCCATGCGTACAGCACGGAAGCAATTATAACTATAATAAATCTGAATACCTGATAAAACTTAGGATATTTAACTTCTAAAGATTTGAACATATATTAGCCTCCATATTTTGTGTTAAATATAATAAGCAATTAATAATTATTTGTGTGAGTTGTCGTAGGCAGCCTGAATATCGGCGGGGAGCTTGTCTGGAAGCATTGAATGTATTCCGTCCTCGTTGCCGTCCTTGATAGCCTGCTCGTAATAGAAGCACTTGAAAGTAAGCATATCAAGAGTTTCCTGCATTTTTTTCATCTCTTTTTCAACAGCGGCTTTCTGTCTCTCAAAAAGCCGTTTTCTGAGTTCGTAAGTTCTGCTGCCTTCCTGACACCATTCCATAAACTGCTTGATGTCGCGGATTTCAAGACCTGATTTTTTGAGACATTCAATAAGCTTAAGAGCAGCAATTTCTGTGTCAGAGAACTGTCTTATTCCAGAGGCACGCTGCATAAAAGGGAATAATCCTTCTTTATCATAATATCTTAATGTTGAAACGGGAAGATTAAACATTTCTGAAACCTGTCCTATTGTGTACATAATACACCTGCTTTCCGTAAGCCTTGCTTACATGATATTAGTTTTTTACAAATGTGATAATAAAATTCACAAAATGTTCACTATTATTGGGTTGACCTAAAGTTAGATTTAACTCTTATGCTTAAATAGTAGCACAGAGAGACTTAAAATACAATTTAAAGTTGGTTTAAAGTGAATATGATAGTGTTTTTAACAAAGAGGTGATCATATGTATGTAGTGCTAATGTATTTTTGCATTACTTTTTTTGGATTGATACTTATTATGATGGCAGTGGAAGGATGACATATTTTATGGAGGATAAATGTATGGAATGGAGACAGGAAAAAGATATGCCGGTATTTATGTATATTTTTCTTAATAAAATAGAGGATACCGAAGAAGTGAGATGGACAGAGAAAGAAAAAAATGAGGGGTATAAGACATATAAAAAGTTGTTAGAACTTGCAGAAGATGATGCATCCGATGTAATTAAAAAATGTCTCAGGATAATTAAAGAAACAAGACATATTGTAGAGTATGAGCTTTGGAACAAGATTGTATATTTTATGACTGATTATATTAATGGTGAGACTGTGTGGGGATGAGTGAAAAGTTGTCTGATAATTTTATAATATTTGAAAAGAAAAAGAATATACTTGTAATGTCTGATGGCATGTGATAGAATGTCATTGGATACAAGTAGTGCATTCAAGCAATCTACGAAAACCCCACGAGTTAGGGCTCGTGGGGTTTTCTATTCCGTTCTGGCAGGGTGGCTTAGTCCCCAGGCTGGCTACCGTCTGTTATCTCTGTCCAGCCATTTGCAGATATAGTAAGAAGCTATATTTGCCAAGATAGAGATAATCAAGGACACTAGTGCATCCAAGCAATCCACCTCCTTTCTCTACCAGGTATGGGAGGGGTAGCACTAGGGATTATATCATAACAATATATAATAAACAAGTATACAAAAAATACGAATAATAACTATTGCTATGATTTATGATTTTATAACCAACATGTATTTTACAGGAATGACACATGGGGGTATGATATATTTATCAAGGGCAAAGGAGCCGGAAGTCTTTAGGGGATTCTGGCTCTTTTTTGCATTAGCAAGTATTTTAAGGAGGAAATATATATGGAATACGAGATTTCTAATCGTTTATCAGGTGTTCATGGTTCGATGATAAGAGAACTTTTTAAGTTAGGAGCAAGCAAGGATATTATATCTTTTGGTGGTGGCAATCCGTCAGCAGAGACATTCCCATGTAAGGAAATAGAAGAGATAGCAGCAAAGGGACTTGGCGAGAATCCGGTTTCTTTATTACAGTATGGACTGAGTGAAGGTTATACACCTCTGCGTGATACTATGAAGAAATATCTTGAGAAGAAGGAAGGCTTTGATTTCGAGAATAATGAGCTTTTCATAGTGTCAGGCGGACAGCAGTGTGCGGACCTTACAACTAAGGCACTTGTTAATGAAGGAGACGTTGTGCTTACTGAAGAGCCTGCATTTGTAGGCTGCCTTAATACATTCCGTTCTTACGGTGCAAAGCTTGTAGGAATCCCAATGGAGCAGGACGGAATGAATATAAGTGCGCTTGAGGAGGCTTTAAAGGCTAATCCTGATGCAAAGCTTTTATACACAATTCCATCTTTCCAGAATCCTACAGGAATTACAACTTCTCTTGAGAAGAGAAAAAAAGTATATGAGCTTTGCTGCAAATATGATATCGCAATATTAGAGGATAATCCTTACGGTGAATTAAGATTTGCAGGTGAAAATGTGCCAACTATCAAGTCGATGGATACAGAGGGCAGGGTTATATATGCAGGAAGCTTCTCAAAGGTAATGGCACCTGCATTCCGTCTTGGTTTTCTTGTGTTTAACAAGTCGCTCACAGGACCGCTTACAGTTGCAAAGCAATGCACAGATGTACATTCAACTGTCCTTTTCCAGTACATTTGTAATGAATATATTAATAACTATGATTTCGACAAACATCTTGAGGATTCAAGAAAGGTGTATGAGCACAAATGTAATCTCATGATGGAGTGCATGAAGAAGGAATTCCATCCTTCAGTAACCTTCGGTCACCCTGAGGGCGGACTTTTCGTAATGGCATTCTTGCCAGAGGGAATGGATTCTGCACCATTTGTAAGGGAGGCTATTAACAGAGGTGTTCTCTCAGTTCCGGGAGCAGCGTTCTTAGCAGATGAGAGCCAGAAGTCTAATGGATTCAGACTTAATTATTCGACACCTTCTGATGAGCAGATTGTTAAGGGAATCGAAATTCTTGGAAAATTTACATATGAGTGGATTAAGTAGGAGGAGTGAAAAGTTATGAAGATAGCAGCATTCAGCGTTCGTCAAGATGAAAAACAGTATTTTGATACATTTGCAAATGTATACAAGGTGGAATTACAGATTAATAGGAGCGGATTTACAGCAGATGATATAGAAAGTGTCAAAGGCTGTGAGGCTATGTCGGTGTGCGATGGCATGTGTGACTTGTCAGCACCTGTTCTTGAAAAGCTTGCAGCAGAAGGTGTAAAGTACATCGGTTTCAGGACAATCGGATATAACAGTGTTGACCTTGAGGCAGCAAAGCGACTTGGAATCCGTGTTGCACACAGCGGATATTCGCCATATTCAGTTGCCAATTATACAGTAATGCTAATGCTTATGTGTATCCGCAAGGCTTTGTATGTAATGATGCGTTCACACACAGCAGATTATTCACTTGGTCCTATATGTGGACGTGAAATGCAGAATATGACAGTAGGTATTATCGGAACAGGAAGAATTGGAAAGGCAGTGATTAAGAATCTTTCAGGATTTGGATGTAAGATTATTGCGTATGACCCATACCCTGCAAAAGACCTTGAAAATGTTGAGTATGTAACTCTTGATGAATTGTATGCCAGAGCAGATATTATCTCGCTTCATACTTTCTTAAGCGATGAGACATATCATATGATTAATAAGGATTCAATTGCAAAGATGAAGGATGGCGTTATCCTTATAAATGCGGCAAGGGGCGCGCTTGTTGATACAAAGGATCTGATTGAGGCTGTTGAGAGTGGCAAGATTGGTTCAGTTGGAACTGACTGCTGTGAGGGTGAGGATGAATTTATCCGTACAGACCGTAAGTATGATGACCTTGTTGTTAATCACGATTACATCATACTTAAGTCTTTCCAGAATACTATTGTCACACCTCATGTTGCATTTTTCACAGATCAGGCTGTGTCTGACATGGTTGAGTCTTCAGTTAAGAGTGTTGTGCAGTTTGCAGCCGGTGAAGACACACCATTAGAGGTGCATTAATTATTCAAATTTTTGAAATATTCTTCAAGCTGGTGCTCGAAGATTCGCTGATTTTCTGAGCAGAATGAGCCAAGCGGCTGATAATAAATGCTTCTGAAATGTGGACAGTCATCTATATGCAGCAGGCTTATGTTTTCAGGAAGGCTGCTGCTTGTCCATGTTACAGAGGCAACAAATGATACTCCAAGACCGAGACTTATGAGTTTGCCCTGTAATATGTAATCATTGCATGAGTAGGCTATCTGAGGAGTTTTCTTACATTTACTGAATATTGAATTGAACACTCCGGCATAAGATGGAGTATCTGCAAGGTCAATGAATTTCTCGTCCATCATCTGTTCTACTGATATGTGTCCGGTATGGGCAAGTGGATGTGATGATGAAACGGCAAGGCAGATTTCTTCTGTCATAAGAAGATGTGCATTGTCTGGAATATCATAAGCTGATGAGACAGAGTCAATCAGCAGGTCACAACCTTTTGGTTCAGAAGATATTGAAAAGCTGACATGAGGGTGCTCATGGATAAAATCTTTAAGTACATTGCTGACAAGAACTGCACTTGAGCGGAGACAGAGCCTTATTTCGCCTGCATCGCCAAGACTTTCACTGACAGCACGCGCAGCATCTTCTGAAAGAGCCAGTATTCTGTCTGCATATTCAAGCAGAATTTCTCCCTGACGGGTACATTCGAGCCCTTTTTTATTACGGATAAAAAGCTGTGCGCCAAATTCTTCTTCAAGCTTATGGATTGTCTTGCTTAATGCTGGCTGTGCTATGCACAATTCACCGGCAGCACGGGTCATATTCTTGTGTCTAGCGGCAGACTGAAACTGCCTGAGCTGATATAATTCCATGTTCGCACCTCTCTTGTATGTAGTATTTTATAAAAATTACAATTAACATAATATAGAAATCAGGATATTTACGATTATGATAACACAAATATTATTAACGCAGACATTTATAATGTTTATTCTTATGATTCTGGGACTGATTCTGTCTAAAACAGGTCTGCTTACAGAACATGGCAGTAAGGATATGGCCAATATTCTGCTGTATGCGGTTATTCCGTGTGTAATTATAAGAAGCTATATAACAGATTTCACGATGGAGAAGCTGTATGGACTTCTTATGTCGGCGGTACTGGCTGTAGCTGCATTTGCAGTGGCGATAGCTGTATCATATATAATATACGGCATGCGAAAGCCGATAGACAACTTTGGAACTGCTTTCTGTAACGCAGGATTTATCGGAATTCCACTTGTAACTGCGGTATTTGGAAATGAAGCGGCATTCTATGTTGCATCATTTGCAAGTATTCTTAATCTGTTGCAGTGGACATATGGAATTGTGATAATAACCCGCCGCAAGGATATGATAAATATAAAAAAGGTATTCGTCAATCCTGTGACAATATCACTTGTTATAGGACTGTTTCTTTTTATTACGGGAATTAAACTGCCAGGTGTAATAAACAGCACGATGGCTGGAGTTGCGGCACTTAATACACCTGCAGCCATGATAGTACTGGGATATTATCTGTCATGTGTCAGGATCCGTGACTTACTGCTTAATCCGTCCCTGTATCTGGCATCGTTTGTCAGGCTTATAATAATTCCGCTGCTTACACTGCTTGTGCTTTATATTATACCGGCGGGACACGGTCAGATTGGAATGATTACACTAATTGCTGCGGCAACACCGGTTGGAACGAGTACGGCAATATTTGCACAGAAATTCGGGCAGGATTATGAGCGGGCAGTATGTATGGTCTGCCTGTCAACGCTGTTTTCAATTATTACAATGCCAGTTGTGATGTATCTGGCACAGATGTGGATTATGTAGTTTAACTATTATTTCTGGTTATGGTTTTATAACCAACATGTATTTTACAGGAATAACACAATGGTATATTATACAGACATTAAAGGCAAAGGAGCCATGACCCGGAAGGGGTAATGGTTTCTTTGCCTTTTTTGCGTATGAGCGTTCATGAAGAATCTTTGGTACAGACAAGTGATGTGCTATTGGCAATATGAGGAAGAAAGGAATTAAAGCTATGGGAAATAACGGAATTGAATTGGAAAGAGATGGCTTTAAGAGCCGTACAGGTTTTATTCTTGCCTGTATCGGTTCGGCAGTAGGAATGGGAAATATATGGCGTTTTCCATATATGGTATCTGCATGGGGAGGTATGACATTTTTAATACCTTATGTATTATTTGTAATATTGATAGGTTCAACAGGTGTTATCGAGGAGATGGCACTTGGCCGTGCGACTAAGGGTGGACCTATTAAAGCATTTGGTGACTGTATGCAGATGCGTACAGGAAAGAGAAAAGCAGGTGAGGCAATTGGTTTTATTCCTGTGCTTGGCTCACTGGCTTTGGCAATGGGCTATACTGTAGTTGTTGGCTGGATATTCAAATATACTTATCTTGCATTTTCTGGAAAGCTTTCAGCAATGGGCAATGATATGTCAGCTATTGGTGGTATGTTTGGAAGTACAGCAAGCGCATTTGGCAATAATATGTGGCTTATAATCGCGATGGTTGTAACTGCTGTTATTATGGCACTTGGTATTGCAGGCGGAATTGAGAAAGCAAACAAGGTCATGATGCCTTTGCTTTTTATCATGTTTGTAGGTCTTGGAATATACATTTTCACACTTCCAGGTTCAAGTGCAGGTTATAAATACATTTTTACTCTTAATCCTAAGGGACTTCTTGATATAAAGCTCTGGATATATGCATTTGGTCAGGCATTCTTCTCACTGTCTATCGCAGGTAACGGAACTGTTATCTATGGTTCATATCTTAGTGATAAGGAAAATGTTGTGTCTTCTGCAAGAAATGTTGCAGTTTTTGATACTATTGCTGCTTTATTAGCTGCATTTGTTATTATTCCGGGTATGGCAGCAGGCGGTGCCGAGTTATCTTCAGGTGGTCCCGGACTTATGTTTATCTATCTTGTAAATGTATTTAATGGTATGCCGGGTGGCAAGATTGTAGGAATTGTATTCTATGTATGTGTTCTGTTTGCCGGCATGAGCTCACTTGTTAATCTGTATGAAGCTCCGGTTGCAACTATTCAGGAGAAGCTTAAGCTTAACCGTGTTGCATCTGTTGGAATTATCGCAGTGGCTGGCTGTGTTGTGTCACTTGTAATACAGGGTATTGTATCAGGCTGGATGGACGCAGTATCTATCTACATCTGCCCACTTGGCGCAATGCTCGCAGCAATTATGTTCTTCTGGGTCGCAGGAAAGAAGTTTGCTGTTGATGCTGTTAATGCAGGTGCAGATAAGCCTATTGGAAAGTGGTTTGTACCACTCGGCAAATATGTCCTTGTTCCACTTTCACTTGTTGCACTTATTGCAGGTGCTTTACTTGGTGGAATTGGCTGATGACTGGCATGGAAATAGTGGAATTGGACTGGCGGATTAGAATTGGCGGAATGAGACTGGCGGATTGCTTTGCAATCCGCCTTTTTTGCGTGGTGGGGCGAGAAAGAGCGGCAGATTGGACGTTGAGGCGGAGGGGAGGCACGCGGAAGTCCAAAACGCAAGTCGGTGCACCAGAGCGGAAGACCAGACATAACATTTGTGCAAAAAATTATATAAAATCTCATAAACCTCTTGCCCTAAAGCTAACTTCAAGTCGTATCATACAGGTATCAAATAATTTACATTTTTATGAAAGAAGAGGTGTTATTATCATGAAATTTATGGATAAGGATGATTTTGAAAAGCAGAATGTTTTCGGAACAGGTCAGGCAAATACAGCATATGCTAAGTATTTTATTGGTGATTCTTTTCTGAATCCGCTGACTGATCCTAAGTGCGGGCTTTTTCTTGCAAATGTGACTTTTGAGCCGGGATGCCGTAATAACTGGCATATCCATCATGCAACAAAGGGCGGAGGACAGATGCTTATATGTACAGCTGGAGAGGGCTGGTATCAGGAAGAGGGCAAGGAGCCTGTAAGCCTTGTGCCTGGAACTGTAATCGCAATTCCACCAGAAGTTAAGCACTGGCATGGAGCTAAGAAGGACAGCTGGTTTTCACATATTGCTGCAGAGATTCCGGGCGAGAATACAAGTAATGAATGGTGTGAGCCTGTAACTGATGAAGAATATAACAGATTAGGATAGTGTCTTATATGGCAGGAATGGAGAATTACAATGGCTAAGATTGTACAGACAGCAGGAAAAAATGCGTTGGGAGAGTTTGCACCGGAGTTTGCACATTTTAATGATGATGTGCTTTTCGGGGAGAACTGGAACAACGAAGATATTGATTTAAAGACAAGATGCATAATCACAGTAGTTGCGCTGATGTCATCAGGAGTGACAGATTCATCACTTAAGTATCATCTTGAAAATGCTAAGAATAACGGAGTTACAGCAAAGGAGATTGCTGCTGTTATCACTCATGTAGCATTTTATGCGGGATGGCCAAAGGCATGGGCTGTATTCAACATGGCTAAGGAAGTATGGAAAGAAGATTAATTGAAAGGTTTAGGTAAGAACTGATGAGTGTTTTGAGCAAAAATTATACATTGAACAACGGTGTGGAGATACCAAAGCTTGGACTTGGAACATGGTTTATTGATGATGCGGACGCGGCAGATGCAGTTAGGGCTGCTGTTGCAACGGGCTACCGTCATATTGATACAGCGCAGGCTTACGGTAATGAGCGCGGTGTCGGTGAAGGTGTCAGAACCTGTGGTGTGCCGAGAGAGCAGCTTTTTGTCGTATCGAAGGTCGCTGCGGAGCATAAGACCAATGAGTCGGCAGCCAAGAGTATTGATGAGACTTTGGAAAAAATGGGTCTGGATTATCTGGTCATGATGATCATTCATTCGCCACAGCCCCTTTTCACAACAAAAAAAGGTCATTTCACAACATTCCAGATAGATATTGCAAGAACTTATCCGATATAATAGCTATAAATATATGTAAGCAAGGAAGTGACAATATGCAAATAGCTATCTGTGATGATGAAGTATCTATGGTTCAGATACTGGAGAAAAAGATAAAAAAGTTATTGCCAGATGCGGTTATAGATAAATATTTATCGGGTGATGAACTGATCGCAAGTGGCAGTAAGCCGGATATTCTTTTTCTGGATATTCAGATGCCGGGAATGGATGGGATGGAAACGGCAAAGGTGCTTCGTCAGGACAATGAGGATATGATACTCATTTTTGTGACAGCAGCAGAGGCGTATGTTTTTCAGGCATTTGATGTCGGAGCATTTCATTATCTGGTTAAGCCATTTTCCGATGAGAAATTGAAAGAGGTTGTGACAAAGGCAGTCCATAACATAAAAAGGAGTTCCAGACTTGAAAAAGACGAAAAGTATATTATGGTACAGACCGCCGGAAGTCATATAAAGATTTTTCTGCGTGATATTGTGTATGCCGAGGTGTATAACCGGAAAGTTATTATCCATACACGAAGTACGGATATTGAATACTATGGTAAATTACAGGAATTAAGTGATATGGCAGGAACAGATTTTTTCCGAACACACAGAGCCTATCTTGTACATTTTAAATATGTAGAAAAATATGATGCAACTTGTGTAACTATGAAAAATGGAACTGCATTGATTGCAAAAAAGAATTATCCAGAGTTTGTGAAGCAATATCTGAAGTATAACCAGAGGAAAGGAAATGAAGTCAGATGAGTTTAGTGGAAAGATGTTGGATGATCACATCGAAGTTTTCTGTTATTGCAATTTTGATTATTACAGGAATCTGTTTTGGTGTTTTTGTATATCCATATATGAAAAAGAAAAGGGAAGCTGCTCTGGTCAGTATTGTTTATATTGGAATTATGTCTGTGCTGTATCTGATACCGCAGCAGATTGGCAATTTTTCTGCATATATGCTGGGAGTTGTGGCTGCATTTCTTGTGATGTATGTACAGGACAGAAGAAACATTTATCAGAAAATATTTCTTGCAGTGACATTTTTTTCTATCCGTTGGCTTGCGGTTGCAATGGCAGGCAGAATGGATGATTTTATCACAAAAGCTCTGGTTTTTGGAAATACGATTGCAGGAAGACAATGGCTGCAATATGTACTTTATGCTGGAACGAGAATTCTGGATATTGTGCTTTGTATCGTTTTCCTTGCAGTTGCAATCGGTCTGATCAATAAAGCATATGTATACAAAAATGATGAAATGAGCGTCAAAGAGCTGGTAATGCTTATCATACCTTCTCTCGTGGGAGTTACAGGGTATGGCATTCTACAATATTATCTGAATATTTATGAAAAAGATACAGGAAAGAGCCTGACAGATACCTATGGATTTTATGGAGCTTTAAGCTTCGTGCATTATTTTATCTCTATCATAGCAATTCTTGTTATGACTACGATGTTTCAAAACTGGAAGGTGGCACAGGAAGAACAGACAGGGCAGGAGCTGGTATTAAATCAGGTCAGTGACATGAAAAAGCATATCGGGGAAGTGGAAAAGCTGTATCAGGATATCCGCAGCCTGCGTCATGACATGGGGAATCATATACAGATGCTGGAACATCTTGTGGCAGAGAATCATATGGATGATGCAGCAGAATATATGGAGCATTTGAAAAAGGAGTGGAATGAAATATCTCCCGAGATAAAAACGGGGAGTCCTGTCATTGATGTGATTCTGATGGAAAAGTTAAGAGAAGCAAAGGAAAAGCAGATTCGTTTTATATCAGATTTTCATTATCCGGGGGATACGAAATTAAATGCATTTGATTTAAGCGTGATCTTAAACAATGCACTGGATAACTGTATGGAAAATGTAAGTGGAGAAAATCCTTATATCAGTCTCTCTTCTTTTCGGAAAAACAGTATTTTTATGATAACCATAAAGAACAGATATGAGGGAGAGTTAAATTATAAGGACAGTGACCTGCCGGAAACAACGAAATCAGGGAAGGAGCATGGAATTGGACTGCATAATATCCGGAGGGTTGCAAGGATGTATATGGGAGATATATCTTTAGAGCAGGAGAATCAGGAAGTGGTTCTAAGTATTATGTTACAGGTAGAATAAGGACAAAAAGCACTAAGTAATCTGTGAAACATCAGAATATTTAGTGTTTTTTATTTGCTTCACAACAAAAAAAGGGCGGTTCACAACATCGCTGTTTATTGTAAAGAAAGATATGCCGAAAGAATCAGTAAAGAGAAATCATGTTGTACAGATTTTTAAGGAAACGGATTTCAGAATTTAAGCTCAAGGAGGACAATACAATGAGAATCAATGGATTTAGTGGGACAAATACGCAGACAGGAACAATGGGAATGACACAGGGGAATGATTCTGTAAGTAAAAATATTCAGAATCAGATTGCAAATGCACAGCAGAAGCTACAGGATTTATCATCGAATGAAGAAATGTCATTAGAGGATAAGATGAAAAAGCGTCAGGAGATACAGCAGGAGATTAACAATCTCAATCAGCAGTTAAGACAGCACCAGATCGAGCAGAGAAAGGAACAGCAGAGTAAAAATTCGTCATCTATGGATGATATGGTGGCTGGAACAAGTAGCACTTCTAAAAAGAAAGACACCGGATTGTCACAGGCAAGTATGCAGGCGATGATCTCCGCAGATTCTTCCATGAAACAGGCAAAGGTGCAGGGAAGTATGGCAACACAGATACAGGGACGTGCCAGTGTGCTTGAATCTGAAATCAAACAGGATGCCGGAAAAGGAAATACTGAGAAGAAGGAAGAAGAACTGGCAGAGCTGCAGGCAAAGGCACAGTCTGCGACAGCAGCACAGATGTCTACACTTATAGATGCAAATAAATCAGTAGAAGAAGCTGCAAAAGCAGAGAACAGCAATACAGAAGACACTGCAACAAAGAACAATACTGATAAATCCGAGAAAACACAGGAATCTGCGGGGGCTGCGGCAGAGGAGACAGACAGCGTAAAGAATACGGATATCAAAGGGGAAACACAGGTGACAGTAGAAACACCGACTCTGGAAAATGCGCAGAATGCAACACAGCAGGCAGTGTATACATCGATTGATATTCGTTTATAGTTGGTAAAGGAGAATGGTATTATGTCAGAGATTAAGAGTTTTAGTGATTACACAAGTAAATATAACAGAAATGTAGATTATTCCGCATTATTTGGAGGAACTTCCGACAGTTCATCCGTAGGAAACACCAATATGCTTTCTGATTATGCTGCGATTAAAAACGGAAGCTATGGAAAACTTATGAAAGCATATTATGCAAAGCAGGATGCAGAAAAATTATCGGGTAAAGGCGATACTTCACAGAAGCTTACACTGATGAAAACAAGTGCGGATTCCCTGAAAAAATCAGCAGATGCACTAAACGATGCGTCACTCTGGGAAAAAAAGAAAATAAAAAAGAAGGATGAAAAGACCGGGGAAGAAACAGAGGTAGAGGATTATGACTGGGATGCAATTACCAAAAAAGTGAAATCTTTTATTGATGATTATAATGATGTTGTTAAGGAGGCAGGAGAATCCAATACAAAAGATGTCCTTAGAAATGCTTCATGGATGACAGGCATGACAGACAAAACCAGTCATTTACTTTCTAAAATAGGTATTACCATAGGAAAGGGGAATAAGCTGGAGCTGGATGAAGATGAATTGAAGAAAGCAGATATCAGTTCATTGAAAACGATTTTTACAGGTTACAATTCCTTTGCAGGCAAAACAGCCCAGAAAGCAGCTGGTATATCAAATGCTGCAAACCGGGCAAGTGCAACGTATACAAACAATGGTACATATTCTAAAACGGATTCCTCTCTAACGTCACGTAAGATAGATAAGGAAGTATAGTATGTTAAGCCTAAATGACAAGAAGAAAAATCTTTTGTATTAATTTGTCGGGAAGGAGGAACCAGATGAGTTTTACAGTCAATTTATCCGGTGGAGGTTTATTAATAAATAGATTTAATAGTTCTAATATGTTGAAAAGTACACAGGAAAAATTGCAGCGACAGCAGGAACGGGATAATAAGGTGGCTTTTTTTGAAGCACAAAAAGAAAATCTGAAAAACCGAAAGGCTGACACTTTGGAAGAAATCTCTGAAAAGCTGGAAATGTTTCATAATTATGAGAATGAAATTGCGGCAGCAAATCAGGAGTATAATAATTCGCAGATGTTTCATGTCATGGACGAGGCAGAAGAACATGGCGAAAAGATTGCGGAAGCTGCTGAGAGGAATAAGCCTAAAACAGAAGAAGAACGAAAGGAAGAAATGGTGGATGAAGCTCTTGGAACAGAGGAAAACAAGGGCATGATGTCTGAAATCATGGACGAACTTTCGGAGACAACCGAAGAAATGACAGAGCAGATGACGGAAAAAACTATGGAGAATATGGAAGAACTTCCAGACGAGGTTTTGCAGGAGCAGCTTGTTACAGATAGTTTAGAGGCAGCAGAAATGGTACAAACAGAGACAATTAAAAGGTATGTGCCGATTGATATTAGAGTCTAATGGTATTTATCTGGGAAGGAAACAGCTATGAAGATTTACAATAATACAAATATTACATATTCTGCAATCGAACATAACAGCAGGAAAAATACGAAGCAAAATTTTCCAGCAGATTTAGAAAAGAAGATGACACAGTATACAGATACAGTATCTATTTCTAAAACGGGGCAGGAGAGATTTAGGTATTTATCTTCTGTCAGCTCTATGGATTATCAGAACCGTTTTGAGAGGGAAGTGACGGATATATTTGTCAAAGAAGATACAGAGAGTGTAAAGTCCGATTCCTTTGAACATCATGTAAACAGAATGGCGACAGCATATAACAAAATGAAAAACAGCATTGAAGAAAAATATGCGGAACAAGATTATGAGCTGGAGTATTATGTGACAGAATCGGGCAAAATTGAGGAATTGACCAAAGAAAAAGAACTGGATATGCTGAATCAGGCATATGAAAACCACAGTAATTTTATGGCAACTTCCACAGAAATCTGGTCAGAATTACAGGATTTTACACCATCGGTAGTTTACCATAAAGAAAGTGAACAGACAGCAAATGAACAGAACATAGGTGAGAACCAGGAAAATACTGCAAAATCTAAAGAAAAGGGGGTTATCAAAAATTCGGCATATCAGGCATTTTTATCCGCCATCCAGTCGGATAACCAGAAATTATCGCAGCAGTATTTGGGTGATTGGAAAGATTTAAGGCTAAATCTGAATGTATCAGATGGTAATCGGAAAATGCTTAATGGTATTTGGGATTATTATGCTAATAAAAGGTAATGAAAGCTTTGTAATACGAAAGGAGATGTTAGTATGGCAGTTACAGGTGTAAACAATTACTCTAATATTTACACAAATGCTTATACCGGTAATATACGGAAAAATAATGCTAAGGAAACCACAGAAAAGCAGGTTGTGGAGCAAACAGAAGATGTAAAGACAGGGATAACCCGAAAAACTGCAGCGGATGAACTTTCCTATCTTTCTAAAAAATTTGACAGTGATGCGGTGTGGATACGGTATCAGTGTTAAAAGTCGAGGTGGCAAATCATCAACAATATGTTGAGATGATTTGCCGCCTTTTTGAAGTCTATACGTTTCTCCCTTTTATACCGATACATCAATAGAATTACGAACGAGTCTGTTACCATTTTGGACAAGTGTAGCTTCTATGGATTCTCTTGTGACATTATCAAGAATGCCTGTATCAAATGCTTGTCCGGGCTTCAAATTTGGATTGACTGATTTTACGGCTGCGTACATAGCAGCTCTGTACTGTCCTTCATATTGTTCTAAAGTCCATGTACCACTTAAACGATTACAGTAACATCCATACCTGTAACACCATTTGCATTCAGTAAATCTCCGTCCGAATAAAACTGCTAATATTCATTGACATATAAAAGCCTCCCTGCAAATAAATTCAAAACCTGTTTAGAATGTGCGTATAATCATAAAAATTAGAACTAACATATATGCGCATAATCTGGAGGAACCATGATATTAAAAAGAAAAATATATAAAAAACTACTGGAATGGAAAAATGAATGTCAGGGGAAAAAGCTTTACTGATAGAAGGCGCCAGACGTATTGGAAAGTCTACCATCTGAGAAGAATTTGGAAAAAACGAATACGAAAGTTATATTATTCATCCAAGAAATTTAATTGTAAAAGATGGAATTATATGCATTCCCCCATATATGACGATGAATATATAAAAATCTGACATACACACTTGATTTTAAAATAATTGTTATTATGATATTATAAAGAAATGCCAAAAACAAAGGAGAGGTGTATGTATCACAAGAAATTAGAATCAGATATCAGATGTCCATTGGAATACGGCCTGGAAGTATTTGGAGGCAAATGGAAATCAAGAGTTATATGTGTTCTGGCGGATAAGAAGATATTAAGATATAGTGAGTTAAGGGCAGAACTGGTGAATATTACAGATGCAGTTCTTTCAACAACATTAAAAGCACTGATTGCTGATGATATTGTATCAAGGAAATCATATGACGAGATTCCGCCAAGAGTTGAATATTCACTTACGGAAAAGGGCTTGTCTGTAATGCCGATATTGCAAAGTATATGCGACTGGTCATGTGCATTTTACAAGAAAGAAACTGACAAAGAATCGAGCCAGTGCATGAAGTGCGACCATAAGTAATGGATGAAGGGAAGGTTATTGTGTGAAAAAAATAACCTTCCTTTTCAAATTAACATATATTGTGTAAAATGTTACATGGAACTGCCTAGCGGTATACTGGCAAGCAGCAATACGACATACGCAATATGCAGAAATGGAGCGGGAATTGAGCAGATTAACGATTATTACTAAGGATAAGGCTCAGGTTACAATGGAGTCTTTATATCAGGATTTAGAGAGAAGAATAGTAGCAAGTCCACCGGGATTGTGTACTATTGACCTTACGAGGTCATTTATAAAAATGTGTCTTGCACAGTCATGTGGCAAATGTGTCCCATGCCGTGTGGGACTTAGACAGCTTGCGAGACTTTTTGATGATGTGCTTGATGGTAACGCAACAGAGGAAACTCTTGATGTTATCAGGCTTACAGCAGAGGGAATCTATTATTCCGCTGACTGTGCAATCGGATATGAGGCAGCAAAGCTTGTACTAAAATGTATTGATGGCTGCGAGGATGATTTCAGGTCACATATTGAGAGGGGATTTTGTTCATGTAACAGTAACCAGCCGGTTGCATGTGTGAAGTCATGTCCGGCAGGAGTAGATATACCGGGATACATAGCACTTGTGCATGAAGGCAGATATGCAGACGCGGTTCGTCTTATAAGAAGAGACAATCCAATGCCTACAACATGCGCATACATTTGTGAGCATCCATGTGAAAACAGATGTAAGAGAACACTTATTGACGCGCCAGTCAACATCAGGGGACTTAAGAAAATGGCAGTTGATAATGCCGGTGATGTTCCGGTTCCGGCATGTAATGAGCCAACAGGTAAGAAGGTTGCAATAATCGGTGGTGGTCCGGGAGGACTCAGTGCCGCATATTATCTGGCTCTTATGGGACATAAGGTTACTATATTTGAGCAGAGAAAGCAGCTTGGTGGAATGTTAAGATATGGAATTCCTAACTACAGACTACCAAGAAAAAAGCTGGATGCGGAGATTAACGCTATATTGTCTACAGGAATAGAAGTTAAGAAAAATATAAGCGTAGGAACAGACATTACGCTTGAGGATATTAATAAAGAATATAATGCAGTATACATTTCTATCGGAGCACATGCAGACAAGAAGATTGGAATTGATGGTGAGGATGCTACAACAGGCGTAACATCAGCAGTAGAAATGCTTCGTGCAATTGGTGATGATGAAATGCCTGACTATACCGGTAAGCGAGTGGTTGTTATTGGCGGTGGAAATGTAGCAATGGATGTTGCACGTTCTTCTGTAAGATTAGGTGCTGAGAAAGTAAGCATTGTATATAGAAGAAGAAAAGCCGACATGACGGCACTTCCGGAAGAGGTTGAAGGTGCAGAGGCAGAGGGCTGCGATGTTCTTGAACTTATGTCACCAGTTAGAATAGAGAAAGATGAAAATGACGCAGCAGTTGGTTTATGGGTTCAGCCACAGATGATAAGCAGGATAAAAGGTGGCAGACCATCACCTAAGACTGCAGCTAAGGACGAGGTTCTTATTCCTTGCGACCTTATTGTAGTTGCCATCGGACAGGGTATCGAAACAAGATATTTTGAGGAGCATGGCGTTACAGTCAAGAGAGGAACAATTGAGGCACTTGATACAAGTGAGATTAAAGAACGTAAAGGAATATTTGCAGGAGGAGACTGCGTAACAGGACCTGCAACAGTAATCAGGGCTATAGCAGCCGGAAAGGTTGCGGCAGCCAACATTGATGAATATCTTGGCTACCATCACGAGATAACTTCAGATGTAGAGATACCTTATGCCGGATATGAGGATAAGGTACCTTGCGGACGAGTTGAGGTTGCACTGCGTGATGCAGCAGACAGAAAGAAAGACTTTGAACCTATTGAATATGGATTTTCATGCGAGGAAGCATGTCAGGAATCTGGACGCTGCTTAAGATGTGATCATTTTGGATTTGGTTCATTCAGGGGAGGCAGAGAGAAACAATGGTAAATTTAACAATTAACGGTAAATCTGTATCAGTAAAAGAAGGAACTACCATTCTTGAAGCTGCCAAAACAATAGGAGAGACAATACCTACACTCTGCTATCTCAAAGAAGTCAACGCAATTGGTGCATGTCGTGTATGTGTTGTTGAAGTAGAGGGTACTGACAGATGTGTTACAGCATGTAATAACTTCGTAGAAGAAGGCATGGTTGTCTACACTAATTCAAGAAAAGTGCGTACAACCAGAAAGACTAATGTCAAGCTCATACTTTCACAGCATGATTACAAATGTGGTACATGTATAAGAAGTGGTAACTGTGCGTTACAGTCAATTGCAAATGAACTTAATATATCAGAGATGCCATATGATTCAATCTTAGAAAAAGATAATTGGGATAAAACATTTCCACTTATCAGAGATGCCCAGAAATGTATCAAATGTATGCGTTGTGTGCAGGTGTGTGATAATATTCAGGGAATGCACATATGGGATGTTGTAAATACAGGTTCGCGTACAACTGTAAATGTGCGTGCAAACAAGAACATTGCGGAGACTGCATGTACACTTTGTGGTCAGTGTGTAAGCAACTGCCCTGTAGGTGCACTTACAGAAAGAGACGATGTCGGAATCGTGCTTGATGCAATTGAAAATGAGGATATCATTACAGTAGTACAGATTGCACCAGCAGTAAGAACAGCATGGGGCGAAGATTTTGGTATGTCTAAGGAATATGCGACAGCACAAAGACTTGTTGCAGGACTTAGAAGAATAGGATTTGATTATATATTTGACACAACATTTGCAGCAGACATGACAATTATGGAGGAGGGAAGCGAGTTCCTTGAAAGGCTTCCAGAAATCAAGGAGTCAGGACTTCCAATGTTCACATCATGCTGTCCAGGATGGGTGAAATTCGTAAAGAGCGAGTTCCCTGAGATGGCAGGCAGACTTTCAACAGCAAAGTCACCACAGCAGATGTTTGGTGCAATAACAAAGTCGTATTATGCAGAAAAGCTTGGGGTTGACCCAGAGAAGATATTCTGTGTGTCAATCATGCCTTGTCTTGCAAAAAAGGACGAGTGTACATGGGACGGAGGCAAAGATGTTGACGCAGTTCTTACAACAAGAGAAGTTGAAAGAATGTTCAAAGCATTTTTCATAAAGCCGGAAGAACTTGATGAGGACGAGTTCGACAATCCTTTAGGTGAAGGAACAGGTGCTGGCGTTATATTCGGTGCAACAGGCGGTGTTATGGAGGCGGCACTCAGAAGTGCTTACTATCTTGTGACAGGAAATAATCCTGATGCGGATGCGTTCCAGTCAGTGAGAGGTCTTGAGGGCTGGAAGGAAGCTTCATTTGACCTTAATGGGACAACTGTAAATGTGGCTGTTGCCAGCGGACTTGGCAACACAAGACGTTTGGTGAATGCTATTAAGAAGGGCGAGGTTCACTATGATTTCGTTGAAATCATGTCCTGTCCGGGCGGCTGTATCAACGGTGGCGGACAGCCTTACAAGGAAGACGCTGTGATGGTTGAGGAGCGACGTCATGTGCTGTATGGGCTTGATAAGCGCGATAATCTTAGATTCTCACATGAGAATCCATCGGTTAAGCAGTGCTATGAGGAGTATTTTGAGAAACCGTTGTCACATAGGGCTCATGAGATATTGCATGTGAAATAGAATCATTTTTCGATAAGGTATATGTAGACCGGTCTGCGGCTGGGGCAGAGCAGGGTGTACACCTTCGGACTGTCTTCGCTTAGCAGTAGTAAATGCCGCCATCTGCAGAGTTTTTTACAGTGTGCGAAAGCAAACGCGCTTCGCTTGAACGAGCTTTCGCACCCTGAACTTTTGCAGATGGCGGCATTAACTTCTGCACAGCTTGCCAGACTCAGGCGTACACCCTGCACTGTCCCAGCCGCAGCGGCTATATATGCTGGATTGGAAATATGATTTCATTTACGGTGTGTGTCAGGGGATGGAGTGTGATGTGGGGCTTTGTTCATTTGGGATAGTGTCAAATAGCACATGAAATCAGCGCATAAGTAGGGAAAAGCCTACTAATGTTGCTAAATGTGATGAATTAGTAGGTTTATTTAGAAGAAATTATGATGAAAATAGAGGAGAAAAAAGAAAATTGCCTACTAAATTTATGATTTATGCGAAAATAGTAGGTTTTTTGACTGATAAGAAATGTCTAATATTATAAACGTATGAGAAAAAGACCTACTAAAGTGTGAAATGTGATGAATTAGTAGGCATTTAATGGGGAAAGAAGCATAATAAACCAACTAACAATGTAAAAAAGACCTACCAGATTGTGAAAATTGATGAAAAAGTAGGTTTAGGAGGCTTTTTATGGATATAAATGAGTTATCACCATCAGAGGTTTTCTCTTATTTTCAGGAGATTTGTGCGATTCCGCATGGTTCTGGGAATACAGGGATGATTGCGGATTATTGTCTGGAGTTTGCTAAGTTGCATGGGCTTAAGGCAAGGAAGGATACGTCTGATAATGTTGTTATATTTAAGGCTGGTTCTTCTGGATATGAGGACTGTGAGCCTGTGATTTTGCAGGGACATCTTGATATGGTGTGTGAGAAAGAGCCAGACTGCGATATTGACATGAGTGTACAGAGCATTAAGGCCTGCACCGATGGTAAGATGGTATGGGCTGATGGCACGACGCTTGGCGCTGATGATGGAATTGCAGTTGCATTTATACTGGCAGTGCTTGCTTCGGATACGATTGCGCATCCTCCTATACAGGCAGTGCTTACGAGCGATGAGGAGATTGGAATGCTTGGCGCAAGAGACCTCGACACTTCTGACCTTACAGCAAAGAGACTTATCAATATTGATTCTGAAAATGAGGGAATATTGTATGTAAGCTGTGCTGGTGGTGTGAGAGCTGAGTGTGACATTCCGGTTGTGTATGAGGATGCTGCGGACTGGGTGGCAGATGGTGCAATTGATGTGCAGAATGGTTCGGTATGCTTCGAAGTTAAGATAAGCGGGCTTGCCGGCGGTCATTCCGGCGTTGAAATTCACAAACAGCACACTAATGCTATAAGATTGCTTGCTTCATTACTTTCACATGCCAGCGGGGCAGCAGATTTCCGTCTTGTGTCGCTTTCAGGTGGCGGCAAGGAAAATGCAATTCCAAAAGAAGCAAAGGCAGTTGTAAGTGTCAGAAGCTGCGATGCCACAACATTTGAACAAAGCATCAAAGAGAGTGAGGCTGTGTGGATGCAGGAAATCAGAGCGACAGAGCCACATGCTAAGATTGAGGTTGAAAAGACAGACGCTGCAGCAGACAAAGTTCTCAATTCTCATAGCACTGCAAATGTAATATATGCCCTCTGGTTAAGTCCTGATGGTGTGTACAAAATGAGTCAGGAGATTAAGGGCATGGTGCAGACTTCGCTCAATCTGGGAACTGCGTACCTCGACACAGACAAGCTTGTGTACAAATATCTTATAAGAAGCAATACAGCGGCTGGAAAGAAATTATTACTTGAGAGAGTCACCACATTTGCAAAACATTTGTCAGGAAAAGTAGTCACAATGTCGGACTATCCTGCGTGGGAATACAAGAGTGATTCGCAGTTAAGAAAGATATGTGTTGATAGCTTTACAAATGTGTACGGCCACGAACCGGAAGTGACCTCAATCCACGCCGGACTCGAATGTGGAATACTTGCAGGGAAAATGCCGGGAGTAGATATGATATCATTTGGACCGACACTTGAAAGTGTGCATACGCCTGATGAGTGTATGGATGTGGCTTCAGTGGAGCGGACTTGGGAATATCTGCTGGAGATACTTAAAAGTTTATAATTAAATTTGCGGGAGTAAGTGTGTGACGACAGATTGCATCACATTTACTTCCGCAAATTTAGTTATATACTACAGAAAAATGGGCAGAATATGTTATAAATTAACCATAAGGAGAATTTATACATGATAAAAGATGGATTTTTATACCTTGCGGCACTTATATTTGCAGCCGCAGTATTAGTAAATCTGCCTAAGATTTTTAAAGGGAAAAAGGCACAGGTGTTCTTTAATTTTGCACCGCCAATTGTACTTATATACCTGGGGCTTATGCTCCTTTGCACAATGAAAGTGTGGGACCTTAGTGCAACAAGCGCTGTGTACAAATCAGTCAAGAACCCGATATTATATGCGATGCTTTTCATAATGCTGCTTCGCTGTGACTTGAAGAAAATCATCAAGCTTGGACCTAAAATGCTTATCGGTTTCTTCGCAGCAACATTGTCAATCGGACTTGGATTCTTTGTTTCATATGCAATATTCCACCAGCTCTTAGGCGCAGATTCATGGAAAGCGCTCGGCGCACTGTGCGGAAGCTGGATGGGCGGCGGCGGCAATATGCTCGCAATCCAGGCAGCACTTGATGTTGACGAAGCAACAATGGCTTACGCCCTTGTTATGGATTCAATCTGCGCGACACTTTATGTAATGTTCCTTCTGTGGGCAATCGGAAATCACGAGAAGTTCAACAAATGGACAAAGGCAGACACAAGCATAATCGACGGCGTTGGAGCTACACTCGAAGAGGAAGCAAAAGCCAACACAAAGCCGCTTGTATGGCAGAACATCATTCTTCTGCTCGGTTCAGGACTCTTAGTATCTGCAGTTTCAATGGAACTTGGCAGCATGATTAATGCACATTTATCATTCTTTGACAGCACAACATGGACAGTCCTTATCGTATCAGTGCTTGGTATCGTATTCGCTCTTACACCATTTGGCAAGATTAAGGGAACTGAGGAGATTTCAAATGTAATGCTTTATATAGTCATTGCCTTAATAGCCTCAAGAGCAGACCTTGGAGCAGTCGGCAATGCCCCAATATGGCTTCTAGCAGGATTCGTAATCCTCCTTATCCATGTGGCAATCATGATTGCACTTGCGAAGATATTGAAACTCGACATCTTCACATGCTGTGTTGCTTCCCTCGCAAACATCGGCGGAACAGCAACAGCACCGGTCCTCGCCGGCGCATACTCAAATGCCCTCGTACCAGTTGGTATCATGATGGCGCTGCTCGGCTATGTCATCGGAACCGGCGGCGGTCTGGTTGTGGCTAATCTGATGAGTATATTTGGGTAGATTTTAATGGAATAATTGATGGAGTGGATAGCACTTCAGCAGTGGATGGGTACTGCTGGGGTGCTGTTTTTTATATGTTGTAGAATTGGTGAAAATAAAAAAGAAACGAGCATCCTTTTCCAGTCGAGAGACTTTACTCAGTCATATTAAATTCTTAAAGAATAATCAAGAAAAAATATAATTTTACAAATTATTGCAAATAACATTCATTGTCGACATAATCTGACAAATTTTGTATATGAGGAGTAGTAGTATAAGTATATATACAAGATTGGAGGATAAAAATATGGATGAAAGGGATATTGTTTTAAATAGTGTTTTAGAAGAACTTAAGAATAAAAAGCTGATAACAGAATTAGAAAAAGATATAATATCTGCTATAAAAGTGTATATAAAAAAGCCTTTTAATAGAAGAGATGTCGAGTTGAAAATATTAGAAATTGAAAGTAAATATAATTATTTAATAAACTTTGCTAACTTAGTGCAGAATCCTGTTAAATGTTCCATAGACTCATTAAATGATAGTGAATTAAGAAATAACTTATATTCTAGAATTATTAAATTGCTGAGTATAACAGGAAAACAAAATAACAACAATTTTAATTTAAACATTCATTGCAACTAACCATAATAAATAATATAATTAGTATAATAATTGTCAGTGGAAATGGAGTACCAGTATGGATAAAAGGGATGAATTGCGATTAGGATTTGAGACAGCATATATAGACGGTTCAGTTGCTTCGAACAGCTTTTATAGCCCACAGTTTGTATCTAATAATTATAAGGATGGGAAGAAAGTATTATCTTCCATTGAAGATGAACTTTTAAGATGCGATAAGTTTCAGATTAGTGTTGCGTTCATTACTTTGGGTGGAATTACGCCATTACTTCAGACGTTGAAAGAATTAGAAAAGAAAAATATTCCGGGCGAAATTCTTACTACTAATTATTTGAGTTTTAGTGAACCTAAAGCTTTAGAGAAGCTTAATGGGTTATCAAATATTACCTTGAAAATGTATGATGTACAAGAAGCAGGCGAAGGCTTTCATACAAAGGGATATATTTTTAAAACTGATGAAGTGTATCGTATTATCATTGGAAGTTCGAATATAACAAGTGCGGCACTTACTAGAAATCAGGAGTGGAATACTAAGCTTGTCTCAACCGAGCAGGGAGAGATGGCAAAGGAGATAGTTGCTGAGTTTAATAAATTGTGGAATTCTCAGTATGCTTTAGATTTTAATGAATTTTATGAAAAATATAAAGAACAATATAAAATTATTAAACATCAGAGAGATATAGCCAGGAAAGATCAGGTTGTGTCCCTTGAAAAATATAGATTAAAACCAAATAGTATGCAGGTTGGATTTATTACAAATCTTAAGAAGATTCTGGAAGCAGGAGAAGACAGGGCTCTTCTTATATCTGCGACTGGGGAACGTGGTATATTTGTGACAGGTGGAAGAAACCCAGGATTTACAAGGGTTTCGGAAGCCTGGTCCTAGACGTTTCCGTGTGAAAATTGTCCGGATTAGCTCCGGATGGGAAAACTTAACAGGTATTTTTACTGATAGGACTAAATTGACACAGAGAATCGAAGATTTAATCGGTTCCATATTGAAGTCAATATGGTCTTATTTTTTATACCCTTTTTTCGGGTGGCTCCCGATGGGTGGAAAGGAGAGTTGAATTTATGATTTTAGAATTTGTTGGCAGAGTTTTACTGAATGTTTTAAAGGCTATGGTATGGATGGCATTGTTAATGCTTCGGTGTGTACTGGGATTGGCGAAGCTGACATTATTAGTGTTTGGGCTGGTTGCAAGAGTATTTCTTGTGTTTGCCAGGGCAGCAGTTGATTAGGATGGAATGGTGATTTTTGTGTGTTCTGGCATTACAGATAATTTAACTGTCAGGTGTGGACAGCATTTATACATAGCTTCGCAAGAGGCAATGAGAAAGGAGGATTTTCTGCATTGCAGATTATTTGAGGGCAGTAACTCTCCGCGGGCCGGCGTCAAGGTAAACAACGATATTTTAACAGCGTAAAGCGCGGAAAGGAGCTTTTATGGAAGAAAAAGCAAAGGTGACTGCAGCACCTACAATTGCAGAAATGTGTGGCATTAAGTACAAAGAGGTGGATGGATTGTATTATCCGATTCTTGGAGAGTCGGAGCCAGAGAGTTATGCAAGTCTTGGAAAATACGGACATCGTTATCTCAGAGCCTTGATGGAGAATGACCGTTATCTGTATAACAAGTATTTTATGCAGGGAGTGCTTTTGGATAAGGCAGCAGAATATGAGAATTATGCATGGCAACTGTATGACACTGTTTTACAGGGAATAAGCAAGGTGAGAGGAATTGGTTTGGATACTTTGGAAGAAAAAGGATTTCAGGTAACATTTCAGGAAAACATGCAGGCGGCAATGACAGCAGATGAGATTGTAACAGAGGATTTGTTTGCAGCAATTGATTACAACAAGCGTGTACGTCTGGAACGTGCAAAGGAAAATATTGCGTTTGAACAGGCGGAGACGCAGAGAATGGAGGCATGAGTTTATGGAAGAAAATAGAATTTATTATGTGGGAATTGACCACGGGAATCATTTAATGAAAACATCAAACCGTGTGTTTGAGAATGGTGTGGAAAGGCAGGCTGTAAAGCCTACCTTCCAGGCTAATACACTGGTTTATGATGGAGCATTTTATAAGATTGGAGAAAAGCGTAACAGTGTGAAGGACAGTAAGCTTGCAGATGATGATTATTATCTGTTGACACTTGCGGCACTGGCAAAGGAATGTCAGTCAGGGAATATTCCAAATGGTGCCAGAGTGGTGCTTGGAGTCGGACTTCCTTTAAAACAGTTTGCAACTGTAAGAAAACAGTTCGTAAAGTATCTGAAGCGTGGAAATCAGTCGGTGCATTTTAAGTTTGAGGATGAGGCATATGACTTTACCATTGAAAATGTGATGGCATTTCCACAATGTTATGCAGCAGTGGCAGACAGACTCGTCAGTATGAAGGGCGAATATCTGATTGTGGATGTTGGTTCCTGGACGATTGATATCATGCATGTGAAGGATGGCGTTCCAGTGGAGAGTAAATGTGAGACATTCACAGAGTCCATGATTTCTGTTATTCAGGAAATCAAGAGCAGAAGCAGTGAGGTTTTTGGCAAGGAGATTTCGGAGAATGTGATTACAGATTATATCAGTAATTTTAGCAGCAATTATCCAGAGAAATATGCAAGGATTATGGATGAGGCACTTGAAAAGTTTGTAAGCAGAGTGGAAGGCATCTTAAAGGAAAACGGGCATGATACGGAATTTACCAACATCATTTATGTAGGTGGCGGAGCAAAGGCAATGGAGAGATTTGGAAAACATGGGGATAACATTTCTTATGTGACGGATGTCAGAGCTAATGCAAAGGGCTATGAGTTTCTTGCAAAACAGATGGCATAAAGGCAGGTGGTACACATGGTAATGGGATTTAGAGAGAGGCGGCTTGGCTGCCGTCTCTATGTGGACCGCCAGTCGGATGCAAATATCCTTGAAAAGCTGGATAGGATGCTTGTGGATGGTAGCTTTCCTAACCAGACGGAGCTTATCAAGAGAGGTATTGAACTGGCCTATGAAGAAGTGTATGGAGAGGCGGAAGAGGTTAAGGCGTCCCATAGGCAAGAGATTGATGTAAAGAAGTTTGCGGAAGAAGTTGCCAGGGCATTGAAGCCGGAAATGGAGAAGTTGATGGCAGAGTGTGAGGCGAGAGTTGCCACGGCGGAAACACTAGCATTACCCAAGCTGGCTTTGGCATCAACGCATGATGTTCCACAGGATAATACAGTACCTGTAACTGATGATGAAGTCATTATTCCAAGTCAGACATTCAATTTTCTAAAAGGACTGAATGATGATTAGGAAGATGTGGCAGCGACGTCGAATTGACGACAATGGAATCCTAAATGACGGCAGATTGACATCATTCATATATAAAATAAATATATCTGACGGCAAACTGACGCCAGTTGGCGGACGGTTTGCTGTCGATGTTTCGGCACATATTTTGTGCCATATATCGGGTGCAGGAGCTCCTGCCAAGATGAAAAAATGGTAATTGCGGTTAGCAATTATATTTTTTTCGGGGAAAGGTCCGACCTTTCCCGAATCTTGCAAAACAAGTGAACAGCAGCAGAAGCAGGTTCTAAAGAAGGATTTAAAAAGGAGGTCACAGCCATGAGCATGGTAAGTGAGATTTTGATGAGATTAATTTTGAGGATTGGAGGTTATGTGTATGGCAGATGGAAACAGAAAGTACAAGTCTGACAAAAAGCTATATAAGGTTTCTTTTAAGTTGTCGGAGAAAGATAAGCGACTATTGGAAGAAGGTGCCCAAAAGGCTGGAATGAATATCAGTGAATACCTGCGCAATCTGGTGCGTGGCGGTGGAAATGTGGATGCATCTTTTACGACAGACAGGGGGATTTTTATCAGACAGATAACAGGAATTGCTACCAATGTGAATCAGATTGCGAAGGTAGTAAATACCCAGGGATATGGTTACACGAGGGATATCCTTGCTGTTAAGCAGGATTTGGAGGATGTAAAGAGGCTGATGAGGGAGGTACTTACGGTATGGCAATCACTAAGATACAGTGCCTGAATGAGGCACATACCGGGAACCCAGCGTCACATCTTAAGAATGCTCTTTCATATATTCAGAATCCAGAGAAAACAGAGGAAAATGTTCTGGTGGGCAGTATAAACTGCCTGCCGGATACAGCCTTTGAGCAGATGATGGATACGAAGGTTACTTTCGGAAAAACAAATAAGCGACAGGGATATCACATTATCATTTCCTTTGCACCGGGAGAAGCGACAGAGGAACAGGCGCTGGATATCGTGGCACGTTTTGCACAGGAATACCTGAAGGATAAATATGAGGCAGTATATGCGGTTCATAATGATAAAAAGCATATGCATGGGCACATTGTTTTCAATAGCGTCAGTTTTGAAACGGGGATGAAGCATGAGTGCAAAAAAGGGGAATGGAAGCATCGGATGCAGCCGATTACAAACAGACTCTGTAAAGAGTACGCATTATCCATTGTGCCAGCAGAGTATGTGAAGGAGCCTAAGAATTTATCAAGGAAGGAATGGGAGCGTGAACAATGCTTTCGAAAAATGATTCTGACAGATGCAGAGTTTTGTCAGAGTCAGGCGGGAAGTTTTGACCATTTTATATTCCTGATGAAGAGAATCGGGTATCAGTTTGAGTATGGGAAGTACCTTTCGGTAAAGGTTCCGGGTGGTAAATGGTATCATGAACTGGATAAGCTGGATGAACGCTTTTCGGAAGAAAAATTCCGATTTTACTTGGATATGCCTTTTACCCGTCCTGTATTTGTTGTGGGTAATACTGTGGCAATTCATAAACGTGGCATAACAGATTTTCAGATAAAGTATTACCGCAGAATCTATCAGGCGAGAATGGTGGAACAGCGTCGATTTGATAAGCATTCTGCATATCTTGCGAGGGAACTGGAGCGTATGAATCAGCTGCAGGAACAGTATCTTTTCCTTGTGAATAACAATATCAAAACTGTGGAGGGGCTTGTGACTTATCAGGTTCTGGGAGAGCGTGATGTAGACAAAATCTCTGAACGGCAGCAGGAATTATATCAGCAGAACAGAGCAAGAAAACGCATTTGCAAAACAGAGGAGGATATTCGTGATTACCAGATCTGGCATATGGGAGTACAGGCGGAGCTGGACGAACTTAAGGCGGAGAAAAAAGCACTTAATAAGAATTTGAGGATTGCTGAAGGTTGTGTAGAAGAGTATAAGAAGTTTTCAATGCTGGATTTTTCAAATATTGAGGATGAGATTCGGAATTCAATAGAAGTGCCAGAGTATCCGTATGCGGTGGAGAAAGATATTGAGTTATCTGTTAATGATGAAATGTCTGATATAGATATGGATGGGATATCAGTAATGGATGAATCAGAGGATTATGATATTTCGTTAAATGCAGAGGTATGTGAACAGATTTCAGCAGAAGATACCATGGATGCCACAGTAGGAGATGCCGGCGAAGCGAATATTGTGGAGGAATATGTTGGTGATCGGTCAGATGATAAAGGCAGCTATGAGGCGTACAAAAAGATGACACTTTTGGAAAAGGCTCAGACGTATGGATTCGGTGAACTAAAGAGTTACGACACAGTTAGGTCTATTGTGCAGATGAAGTTTTTGGACATGGGGCATATTGCAGATGTTGATGAAATTATGGAAGAGACGGATTTGCTTTATAAGGGCATGTGTGAATTGGTTGTCAAAAACAAAACAGAAGAGGTATTGGATGAGATTAAACAGCGGGGGATAGCTTTTGATGATTTGTCTGTTATCGAGAAGGCAACGATGCTACAGTTTCAGCCAGACAATAATTCATACAATATTCAGCTTTATAGTGCTGTTTGTAAGGCATGTGGAGTTGATACTTCTGATGAGGATAAGATATTTGAAGATTATCAGGATATTTATGAAAAGACATTGGAGATGAAGCAAGAACAGGCCATTGGAAGAAATGATGGAGACAGAGGCAGGGCACGATAGGCGTGCCCTGTGTTATTTGACTATAGAACAGGGTTAAAAACAGGTTTACATCATGGTAAAAACCTAGTATAATTTTCTTATATAGATGGAGGAAATTACCATGACAAATAATAAGAAGAATAATGGTGGTAGACCGGCTGGAAGGAGAAAAACAGCTAAAATCGAAATTTCAATTGAACCTAGTGTAAAAGAGGAATTTATGAATTTGATGCGTGTACAAGGGAAAATGGCTTCTGTTGAGATTGGATTATGGATACGGGAATATTTAAAGCGTTATAAAGAAGTTAAATAGGAAAAGGGATAATGTAGAAGGTATGAGTTCGTTTTATATAACAAAAATAATGATATGATAAAAGAGATATTTTTACTGGACGAAGAAAGGAATATAAAAGATGGAAAAAACTTACGAGTTGATGCCGAATGCAAAGATGTTACTATCATCTCTTCGTTCGGTAGGATATACAGAGGAAACTGCAATAGCAGATATTGTTGACAATAGCATATCGAGTGGGGCTAATACGATTCAATTGTATTTTGATTGGGATGATCAAACAATTTTAATTGCAGACAATGGTAAAGGAATGCAAAAAAGGGAATTGTTAGACTCAATGAAAATTGGTTCTTCAGATCCGGGAGTTACACGAAGTGCAAGTGATTTAGGGAGATTTGGTATGGGGATGAAAACTGCTTCCTTTTCACTTGGAAAACAACTACTTGTGATTACAAAGCAAAAAGATGAAATTAATAATGCGGAATGGAATCTTGAATATGTGGAAAATGAAGACAAATGGGAAATATTAATACATTCTGATGAGAAGATAGATACATATATAAAGTCAAAAACTGACAAGATTGAATTTCAAAATTGGGATGAAGGCACTTTGATTAGTTTATCTATGTTGGATAAACTGATAGATGAAAACAATATGCAAAAATCAAAAGTTAAATTTTATAAGACGGTGGAAAAAGTAAAGAAGCATTTGGCAATGATTTTCCATAGATTTATAGAAGAAGATAATTTGCAAATATATGTAAATAAGAACTTGCTGGAAGCATGGAATCCGTTTATAAGGCAGAATCCGGCAACAATGGAGTTAGCATGTGAGGAATTATTTGATGGAAAGACAATTGTTTCAATTGAGCCATATATACTTCCTCATAAAACGAAATTTGAGGATGAGGAGGCATTCAAAAAGGCAGGAGGAGCTAAAGATTGGTTGGCTCATCAGGGGTTTTATGTATACAGAAACAGAAGACTTATAGTATATGGTACATGGTTTGGAAAATTCAAAAAGGAACCAGCATATAATTTGGCACGTATAAAATTGGATATGAGTTCAGAGAGTGATTTTGAATGGGGAATAGATATAAAAAAATCAAAAGCAACATTACCGGTATCTATAGAAGAAAGCGTAATACAAATTGCATATTTGGCAATAGAAAAGTCAGTAGCAGTATATAATTCAAGAGGTGTTTACAATAGGCGAAATACTGGAAATAATACAAGCTTAAAATATGTATGGGAGCAAAGAAAAAATTCATCTGGAAACTATATGTTTTATTTAAATAAGAAACATCCCATGCTTATTAAATTGATGCAGGAGTTGAGCGAAGAAACTAAGAAAGAGTTAAAGACATATCTTTCATTGATAGAGAATTATTCACCGTCAATGATGAGTGGTGTTATTGCGACAACTAATAGTACAGAAATTAATGATGAAGTAAAAAGTAGAGATTTACTTGCAGTGAAAGAGAAAATAATGGTACTTAAAGAATTGGGGTATGAACAGGAAGAAATTTATGAAGTTTTCAAAGAGGCACCAGAGTATAAATACTTAGGAGACGAGATTAATAAGTTCATTTAGGAGGTTTAAGATACAATGTTTCAAGATGAAAATAATATATACGAAATTGCATATATGATGTGTAATGAATCTATTAAAAAAATGCTTGGCGACGATTTGAATGTTGTTATTGATAAAGCAGTAGATGATACCGTAATGATGTTTTCTCCAAAAGTGAAGGATTGTGATACATTAAAAAAATATTTACATAGTCGCATTAGTAGAGAAAGAGAAGAGGATGAACCATCAGTTCTGTTAGGAGAAGAAGCTGAAAGTGAAACGTGGTGGTTAGATTATCGTAACGAGAATAATGATAAATTGAGTTTTTGGAATAGATATTATAAATATCTTTATGAGGAAAAAGGATGGGAAAGGAGTGCAATTAAGAAAAGCATTGACAATACAACAGATACTTTATTGAATTCGATTGCGGACCCAAGAAAAGGGGTTTCAGAGGAGAGACGAGCTATGGTTGTTGGATATGTACAATCAGGAAAAACCGCAAATTATATTGGATTGATAAATAAGGCATTAGATGCTGGATATAAGTATATTATTGTATTGGCAGGGATTCATAATAACCTTAGAAGTCAAACACAATCGCGTATTGATGAGGAGGTTTTAGGATATGAGACTGATTCAGCTGCAAAACAGAAGCAAAGAGAACGAGCAGAAAAAAATAAAATAGGTGTAGGAAAATTGTATAATGCAGGATTTGTACAAACATTGACTTTCCGAGATGAAAAAGGAGACTTTACAAAGGATAGGTCAGGAATTCTGACATCACCAGATAATGCAACTATTATTGTAACTAAGAAAATAAAATCGACATTGGAGAATTTGATAGAAAATATTAAAAGCAATAGCGAAGCTTCTGTTGATGATAATGGACATTTTTTTATGAACGCAAAATATCCATTATTGCTTATTGATGATGAAGCCGACCAAGCATCTGTAAATACCGGATATGATTATGATGAGAATGGCAATGTGATTGATGAATATGATGTTAAGACTATAAATAAATTAATTCGTTCATTGTTTAAAATGTTTGAGTGTAGATCTTATGTAGGATACACGGCAACTCCTTATGCAAATATATTTATTCCTAATGATATAAGAGTTGCAACAGAGGAATTAGGAAATGATTTATTTCCGGCAGATTGTATTATAAGTTTGCCTAAACCGTACAGATATATTGGAGCTAATGAGTTTTTTGGCTATGGAGTGGACAACGATGAAATAAAACCGATGCCATTGATAAGAAAAATTACAGAAACTAATTTTGTTAACACACGAAAAAAAACGGTAGGGGATTTGCCAGATAGTTTAAAATATGCAATGAAATGTTTTCTTATTTCAATTGCTGTTCGCAATTGTAGAGGTGAGATAAACAAACCAAATACAATGTTAATACATGTTGCACGAATAAAGAACATGCAGGAGATGTTAGAACGTAAGGTGAGAGATTACTTTTGTAATGAGTTACAACCTATGATTATAGATGGAGATAGAGAAACAAAAGAAGAAATTTATCGAATAATGAAAAATGATTATGTTCCAACAACTAATAGTATGATAAATGATTTTCGCAGATATATGGAAGGTGCGGAAAATTTTTCTTTAGATGAAGTGTATCAGGAAATTCTTCGATTAATGAATGACGAAAAAATAAGGATAAATGTAATTAATGGTAACAGCAAGGATTCATTGGCATATAAAGAGCATGAAGGGGAAGAATACAATGTAATAGCGATTGGAGGAGATAAATTTTCAAGAGGCCTAACATTGGAAGGCTTATCAATTAGTTATTTTACCAGAGAGTCTAAGTATTATGATACCTTAATGCAAATGGGGAGGTGGTTTGGATTTAGACCTAAGTATGCAGATTTGTGTAGGGTGTTTGTTACAGAAGATATTTATAGATGGTTTGCGAGGATTGCATTTGCAACAGATAATTTGCGTGATCAAATATCTTATATGTGTGATGAAAAAGCTAAGCCAATGGATTTTGGATTACGTGTCGCAACACATCCAGAATTAAAGATTTCAAGTCCGAGAAAAGTTAAGTCAGGAACAATGCAGAAATTAGATTTTAGTAATACATTAACGGTTACGAGAGATATTGATGTTGATGTACAACAGTACGAAAATAATTATAATGCTGTGAATCGGCTGTTTTCTACAGCGTCAAGGATTTATTCTTCGAAGGAACATTTTGCAAATCTTGGAAGGAGTGCTGATAATAATCATTTGTTTCTTGAGAATGTTTCATCACACAAAATAATTGAATTTTTTACAGAATTTAAGACATCTAAATATGCTAGTAAGGTGAATGGTAATAATATCGCGACATATATAAAAGAACAAAACAAGGATAATTTATTAATTGATTGGACGGTATGTTTAATTAATGTTGGAAAGACTAATCCGGGATTTGAGATAGCTGGGTATAAACTTAGAAATGGTATTACGAGACATGGAGAAAATAGTGTTGTTCCGTTAAGAAATGGTAAAGTCTGCTCTGTACATATGTTGAAATCGAAAGATCACGAATATTATGCTTTAAATCAACAGGAATACAAAGCGGCATTACATATGGAAGAATCTTCAGATAAGGGAAAAGAAAGTACTATTGCAGCAAATATCAGAGCAAAAATGGATCCAAGAAAGGGATTATTGTTGATATATCCTATTGATTATCATGATGCAGAAGCAAAAACAAGCAACTTTAAGATTGGGAACGGAGAGCATAAACCACCGTTCGGCTTGGTTGTAGTATTTCCAAAAGGAAATGGAAAGTCTATTTCTTACCAAGTTAATCCGATAGCAACGAAAGGTGATGGATATGATATTTTTGACTAATGTATATAATGATATAATAGGTGATTTCGTAAAGGAACAGTATAAAGAATCAAAGGTATTATCCAGAAGATTTGAATTTAAGGATAATGTTGTTATGTTGATTAGTGTATATAAAAAATCACAACTTTGTGAAGTGAGTGTGGCAATAGATGATAATGTTACAAGTGTTTTTTTAAATTCCATGCCTAAATGGAAGGGGATGGAAGAACGCATGTCTGAGCTTTATGATGATAATAACAGAAAAAGAAAATTTCTATCATTTAAACAGATGGTAGATTTTGATAAAAAAATATATTTTATAGTAATGCAAGATATAATAGATACGTTATATGAGTCCTCTAAAAACGAAATATTAAATAAGATAAAGGCTGTATTAATAAAATGGAATGTGTTCTTTCAGTTTGATAAGGACTACGTCTTATCTGATAATGTGCAACAAGGATTATATGGAGAACTATATTTACTTGATAAATTAATTACATTAAAGGGCGAAAAAGCTGTTGAATGCTGGACAGGTTGTAATTCTGAAACACATGACTTTTATTGTGGCATTGATGCCGTTGAAGTGAAAAGTTCGAGTGTAAAAGGTCCCAATAAAGTAAATATTAGTAGTGAATATCAGCTGGATGATACAGGTGTTTTGGGACGATTATATTTGTTATATCTTAAACTTAAAAAAAGTGAAATTGATGGAGAAACTTTACCTGTAATTGTTGAAAGAATAGCTTCGATGCTTAGTCCGGAATATCGGATAAAATTTTATGATAAATTACTGAAAATAGGATACGTGTATCAAATGCCGGAATTATACAAGTTACATTTTAAGCTTAGGGAAGAAAATTGTTATGATGTAGAAGATGGATTTCCAAGAATTACAGCAAAAATGCTAAATAAGGGAATTACTTCTGTAGATTACACGCTGTCATTAGATGCATGTAACTCGTTTCAAATAACAATAGAATCATTTTATAAAGGAGTTGATTTGTAGTGGTTACAGAACAAATGAGGCAGTTTAATGAAGAACTTATAGAAGAAGTACAGGAATATAAAAATAATGAGAAGTGCAGTACAGAAGATGCATTTACTAGTGTTTTTTCTACATATGTTATTGATGCGGGCGAATCCTTTATGAATAACTGTAATGTTATGGGTTATAAAAAAGATTATGAGAAAGCTAAAATAAATGGGTACGTATTTGATGAATATTTTCAAACCTTAACATTAGTGGTGAGTGTGTTTGAAAATAGAATTGAAGTTGCCAAAATGGGAAAAATAGATATTACAAAGTATTCAAAACAGGCAACAAAATTTTATCGTATGTGCAAATCGGGATATTTCGATAATGTAGAAGAAACGGATCCGGGATATATAATTTCAGAATATATTAATGGATATGAGCAAGAAATAGAAAATATAAGAGTTATTCTTATGACGAATAGAGAAACTACCCCGGATATTCCTGCTAGTGTAAAGATAGATAAGGTGATGGTTAAATTTGATGTTTGGGATTTGGAAAGAGTTTGCCAATCTTTATATCAAAAAAAGGCACATGAAGATTTGGTTGTCAGATTTCAGAATAAATATAATTGTCCATTGAAAATGATTAAAGTAAAGCAGGAAAATGAAATATATGATTGTTATATTGGAGTCATTCCGGGAAAATGTTTAGCAGAGATTTATAGAGATGAAGGACAACGTCTTATAGAAAAGAATGTTCGTTCATTTTTGCAAGCAACAGGAAAGATAAATCAGGGAATAAAAAACACATTGCAAAATGAACCGGAAATGTTTATGACATACAATAATGGTATTTCTACAACTGCAAAAAGCATCATTGTGGATGAAGATAAAAGTGATGATACTTTTGTCGTAATAAAAGAAGTTACAGATTGGCAGATTGTTAATGGTGGACAGACAACCGCCTCAATATACAATGCATTGCAAACAGGTATAGATATTTCTTCTGTAAATGTTCAGATAAAACTTACGGTTATTAGAGATGAGAGTAAAACAGAAGAAATGGTAGGATATATATCAAAATATGCCAATAGTCAGAATAAGATTAATATGTCGGATTTTAGTGCGAATGATTCATACCACGTTGAAATGGAAAGATTGTCTAGAAAGATATATGTTCCGGTAGAAAATGGTAAATCAATTCAAAGATGGTATTATGAACGAGCTCGTGGACAATATATGGTTGATGTGAATCGTCAACCGACTCCGTCATTGAAGAAAAAATTTAAAGCACTTAATCCTAAGTCTATGTGTATTTCAAAGACAGTGGCTGCTAAGTGTATGATGGCATGGATGAAATATCCATATGTGGTTAGCAAAGGATTAGAAACTAATTTTATTGAGTTTTCAGCGATGATAAAGCGAGGAGAAGTTCCTGAGCCTACGGAAGATACATATATTAGTATGATAGCGAAGGTAATTTTGTTCAAAGAGTGTGATAAATTGGTTGCAAAACAAAATTTTGGTGGTTATAAAGCACAAATTGATTACTATACAATTGCGTTACTTGCTGAATTTTTTTCAAATAATGTATCAGACGAGCAGATTTGGAAAATGCAAGCAATATCTCCGGAATTGTCACTTATTATAGAGGATTTAATAATGGTGGTATGGAATCATTTTATGAATCCTGTAGTAAAAGGAATCAATATTACTCAATGGTGTAAAAAAGAAGACTGCTGGAAATTATTAAAGAATAGATATAAGAATAAATTGATTTAGAGGTGCCAAATGTATAAAATTTTAGATTTATTTGCGGGAGCGGGTGGTCTTAGTTTAGGATTCGAAATGACGAAACAGTTCGAAGTTGTTGCTATCGTGGAGAATAATGCAAATGCGGCTAAAACATATATGAAAAATCATCCTGGACTTAAAAATTATGATGATATTATGAAGGTTGATTTCGATAAAATAATTGAAGAAAATGGAAAGGTAGACGTAGTAATAGGGGGACCACCTTGCCAAGGATTTTCAAATGCTAATAGACAAAGAAGGCATTTGATAAATGGTAGTAATGAACTTGTTAAGCGTTATGTCAAAGCAATAGAGGCACTTAATCCTGATGTATTTGTAATGGAAAATGTGAAAACAATAACATCTGATAAACATTCTTTTTGCTTGACAAAAGAAGATCAAGAATATATTGTGGATGAATTACATCTTCCAATTCATGATAAAGATGTAGTCCTGTATGAAGGCGAATATGTTAATGAAATAAATAAATTGTGCAGTATGTATAATTCAGATGAATTGGTTTTATTAAATGAAGAGGAATTATATACAGTATACAATTTATATAAAAAAAGAAAAGACTTTAAAAAATATTTTCAAAAGACATTTAATGTAAAAAAAATTAATACTATAGTTTCACATATGGTGAGTAAGGATAATATGCCAGATTGGTATAATGACTCCACAAATAAAGCACGTAGAATTTTGCAAGCACTAATAGATACAAATGGTGAAAAAGGCATAGAGAAATTTAATGATTTGAAGGTTTTTTGGGATATTCAACGTTTCTTTCAAGGAATAGTAGAGTTAAATTCAAAAGACGCAATATATAGTATTGTTTTATCCAATAGGACAATTACGGTGCGAATGCGTACTTATATAGTGATTGATTTCATTCGTAATGCTTTAAAAAAGTTGGGATATGAAATTAATGGCAAAGTACTAAATGCGGCTTCATTTGGCGTGCCACAAAATAGAGAACGCTTTATTATGATAGGGGTGAAGAAAGGAAAAGCGAAAACAGAAATTGAGCTTCCAGATGAATTGATTAGAAATCCACAGGATTATGTAACGGTCAAGCAGGCAATTTCAGATTTATCAAAGTATGAACCTACAGTTGGGAGCATGGATGAAATACAAAAACGTCAATATATTCCGGTAATAAACTCATTTTATAGAAAGTTAGTTTTGAATGATAGTAAAGAGATATTTAATCATGTTTGTACTGAAACAAGAGATACAGCAAAAAAACGTTTTGAAATGATAGAACAGGGAAAGAATTTCCATTCGTTGCCAGATGAATTAAAAAGTACATACGAAAATCCAGCAAGAACACAAAATACTATATATAAGAGATTGGTATATGACTTGCCGTCTGATACTGTTGTAAACGTTAGAAAATCAATGTGGATACATCCTGAGTTGAATAGAGCAGTTAGTGCCAGAGAAGCAGCACGCTTGCAAAGTTTTCCTGATAATTATATATTTTTTGGCACTAAGGATTCGGTATACCAACAAATAGGTAACGCTGTTCCACCAGTATTGGGAAGAGCTGTTGCAGAAAAAGTATTAGAAATATTAGGTTGCAGAGAAGAATATAAAAAATTGAGAGATATATATGAAGAAATGAAATAATGATATGGACGTAAAAGTGAACTTCACGTCCATATCATTAGGAGGGTGTGTCATGAACAAATATACATTTTCAACACAAAGTGGAAAAGCATATTATTGCAATTCTATTCCTGGATTTATCAAAGATAAATCCGCATCGATAATAGGACAACTAGTTAGGCATTCTTTTGAGATAAACAAAGAACAGTCTGATGCTTGGGAAAATCAAATTTGTGAGTTGCAGAGACGATTAGAAGAATGTGGTATGGAGGGTGACATCATTTTTGAATATGATATCGTTCGTCTTGGAAAGCGCATAGATATTATTTTGCTTATTCGCCATATGGTGTTTTCACTTGAGTTCAAGAATGGAAAGAATGCTTTTACAGCTCAAGATGCACAACAAGCAGAAGATTATGCAATAGATATTAAAAATTTCCATAAGGAATCTGAGGATTTGTATGTTTGCCCTATTTTGATAGCTACTGATGCACCAAAATATAGCAAACCACAAGTTATAAATCATTATGATGACAAACAAGTTTTTTTGCAGAGAGAGAATATAGATACTTTGATCCCAAAGATAATGGAAATAATTGATGTGTATGGTTCTGATGATGAGATTGATTTTGAAAAGTGGTTTAATTCACCTTATTATCCAACACCAACGATTATTTCAGCGGCAATAGAAGCCTATAACACACATGATATTAGCCAAATTGCACAGTCGGAAGCTGGACAAGATAATATTAATGAATGCGAGAGCGTAATTGATCGAATCGTATGTTATGCAAGAGAGAAAAAGAAAAAATGTATTTGTTTTGTGACAGGAGTCCCAGGGGCTGGAAAAACTTTGGTTGGATTGGATGTTGTCGCTAAGAATTTGGAAAAAGGACGAGATAGTCTTAGTGTATATTTGTCAGGTAATGGTCCATTGGTAGAAGTACTGAGAGAGGCATTAAAAAAGAGTGTAGCCGATAAAAATATAAATAAAAGGGAAACAGAAGCTGCCATAAATGCACTTATTCAAAGCAGTTATTCTTTTAAGCTGGATAATGCTAAACATAATGAACCTACAGCGGAGAATATTTTGATTTTTGACGAAGCGCAAAGGGTGTGGAATGTGGAAAAAATGCGTAGAAAACATGATGATCCCACAATGGCGGTAAGTGAGCCACACTTATTATATAGTATTATGGATAGACATAAGGATTGGGCAGTGATGATTTGTTTGGTTGGTTTGGGGCAAGATATATATGATGGTGAAGTTGGAATAAATGAATGGTTTAGGTGTGGAATCGAGGATTTTGGCGAATGGGAAATGTATTATTCTCCAGATATTTTTTCGCAAGTCGAAGATAAAAACATTGATAAAGAAATGATTATTTCATGTGATAGATGTCATGCAGAGAAGGCATTGCATCTAAAGACATCGATAAGATCTTTTAGGGCTGATAAGCAATGTCAATTTGTAGATGCATTACTTAATAATGAGCCGGAAACTGCAAAAGAAATATATCAGTACATATTTGAAAAATATCCAGTATACATAACGAGGGATGCAAATGTGGCAAAAAAATGGGCAAAAGGAAAAGTACGCGGTTCACAAAGATGTGGAATGTTGGCTTGTAGTAGTGCTCAAAGACTTAAACCGGAAGGTATATATGTATCAACTGAGATTGATGTGAAAAACTGGTTTTTGGCACCGCCTGATGATTTGCGTTCTTCAAACATGATGGAAATTGTTGCTAGTGAGTTTAAAGTTCAGGGATTGGAAATTGATTGGGCTGTTGTCTGCTGGGATGCAGATTTACGAAGAAATGATGATAATACAGACTGGTTATTTTATTCATTTAGAGGAACCAAGTGGCAACGAAGAAATAAGCCTGAACAACAAAGATATTTGGTAAATTCTTATAGAGTTTTATTGACTAGAGCAAGACAAGGTATGGTTATATTTGTTCCACGCGGAGTGGAAGAAGAGGAAGATGCGACAAGAGATTATAGGAATTATGATAAAATATATGAGTACCTGATTTCTTGTGGAATAAAAGAATTATGAAATATGAGATAGTGTAGATAATTATGGAATTAGAGAAAATATAGAATTGAGATGGAAAATCAGCCTTTGTAAAATATTATTACAATTTTAACAGTACCGGAAAGAATGTATTATGGGATTTTATATGAACTATTTTGCCAGTTCTAAAAGTACAAAAATATTTTGTGATAACTTTTTAGTTTTGTGTTAGATGGCGGAGACACAGTATAAGAAGGTGATATACATGGCGGATAATTTAACTAAAGAACAAAGACATAAAAACATGAAAAATATCCATGGAAAAGATACTAAAATAGAAATTATCCTTAGAAAAGCTTTATGGGCAAAAGGTTATCGGTACCGGAAGAATTATAAAAAGTTACCGGGAAATCCGGATATTGTGTTGACAAAATATAAGATAGCAATTTTCTGTGATGGAGAATTTTTCCATGGAAAGGACTGGGAAGTATTAAAACCCAGGCTGGAGAAGAGCAATAACAGTGAATTTTGGATAAGTAAGATATCTAGAAACAGAGAGAGGGATGATGAGGTAAACAAAAGATTGTTGTTTGAAGGGTGGACTGTTATCCGATTTTGGGGTGATGATATTAAGAAGCATACGGATGAGTGTGTGAAGGTTGTGGAAGAAGCAATACAGGATATGGTACTTGAGGATATGGAATTGTAAATGGTAATAGTAGTATATATAAATGAAACAGATAGTTTGGTGAGTGGGGGCGAAGATGAATAGAACAGATAAACCAAAGATGACATCAAAAGCATTAGTAGATAAATTACGTGATGAAAAGGGTGTCTCATTCAAATATGTAACAGAAGATAATGCAGAAAAATATTTAGCGCAAATAAATAATTATTTGCGTACTGCGTCATATAGAAAAAATTACCAGAAATACTTAAATGGTCCGTCAAAAGGAAAATATATTGATTTAGATTTTGCATATTTACAGGAATTGTCGACGCTGGATATGCATCTGAGAAATTTGGTTACAAAGATGTGCATTGATATTGAACATGATCTAAAGGTGCTACTTTTGGAGAATCTTGAAAATGATTCCGGGGAAGATGGTTATGATATAGTTGATAATTTTTTGAGTAATAATCCATATATTGTTGGCAAAATAGAAGCTGCAAGTGCATCTCCGTTTACTGGAAACTTAATCAATAAGTACTTTACGATTCAAAGAGTGTATAATCCTCAGAAGGGAAAATCGGAAAATAAAATAACAGCGTTTGATTGTCCGGCTTGGGTATTGATGGAATTATTGAGTTTTGGAGATTTCATTCGTTTTTATGAATATTATTATGGATTGAAGGGTGGTATGCCAGTTGATATATCTATGATTAATTTGGTAAAGAGTTTACGAAATGGATGTGCACATAATAATTGTATCATTGCGGATTTGAATCCGGGAAGTTCTATAGCTCCGGCAGCCATATATCGAATAATCAAAACAATGCCAGATATAAATAAAAATCAGAGGCAAAAGAAATTGTCCTGTCGTGCGGTTTTAGAGTTCGTTAGTATGCTTTGTGTATATAATATGGTCGTATCCGAAAAAGTAAAAAAACACCGAATTAATGAGCTTAAGCAATTGTTTGATGTTCGTATTAGAGAAAAAAAGGAATTTTTCCAAAAGAATCAGCTGATAACAAGCACTTTTGGTTTTGTTTACAAAGTTATAAAAAATTTGTTTGGATAAATTTGGACAAGCAGATTTTGAGGAAAAGTATTGACTTTTTCAAAAAATCTACATATACTGTGGATAGAATCATAAAACACTTATGTGTTTTTGTAAGGGCGGCGTTGCGACGGCGCTCTATTTTTTTGTTTAAATGCAAGCACTAAAACACCAGATTCTGGTGTGAATCCCTGAAAAAACACCAACCATGTCCATAGACAAACACAAAACCTCATCGTATAATGAATACACGATTTGCAAATTTCACACTTTGCCGAAGTGTACAATCACGACGGAAGGCAGTATGATATTTTTGCATAAATCAGAAAAAGGTCACAAACTGTCACCTTTTTCGCAAAAATAGACCATAATAGTCCCTTGTGGACGACACCGGATTGGTTTATACTATATCCAGGCTTGAGACAAGCCAATGAGAAAATGAAAATTGACAACTGAATAGCAGTTACAGATTTGAGTAAAATTACGGATCATATACCCGCAGGATGAAAGTCACAGTTATCATATTAGTAGGCTGATGGATTGAGAGATGAAGGCTGAGAGGCTGGACGGAAGTTTGGGCAATGCGGGAGCAGGTATGTTGCGTAAGGATAATAACCCATGAGGGGCGAGAAGTTCGTCCCGATCCCCGTAATGCAGGTAGGGGAGATAGTGCTTCTCCGGAATGGAGAAGGGCGTCGTGAACACAGCTAGTGGCTCATCTGTAATTCCCGGAGGTGAGTACACCTCTACGTATACGGGGCGATGAGGGGTCAGAAAGACCGGCGTATACCTTCATAGGACGTTAAGAGAAGTCCAAAACAGAATAAGTGATAACCAAAATCGTTATCCATAGTTTATGCATTTTCAAATGAGCTATGGGTAGCGATTTTTTTAATGGAGGTAACGCAGATGGAGGAAAAAATAGATATTAAAGCAAAGACAATTAAGGTGGATACGGGTAAAGGGAATACCATAAAAGCAACCATGTCATACGGTGAACAATCAACTCTGGAAGAGCTGTTGATAGCATATCTGGGACAGGAAATAGCAGGTGGAAGTGCAGCATAATAGTGGCTGCCTGATGATTCAGAAGGGCTCGTGTGATGGTTGTGACTGGCAAAAATGCTGAAAATCATATTTTGTCAAAAAAGGTGGAAAAAAGTGGTAGACAAATATTTGTTCGGGATGTAACATAAACATGTGGCAAACAAATGAATTTGAAAAAATAGCCACAATACCTGTAAAACATTGTGAACGTCCAGCCAACGTAATGACCAATGTTAAGTTTTTCTAATTGAATAGTTGACATCAAGACAGCTTGAAAATGTCGGTGCAGATGAGACACCATGAAATAATAACCGCTGTCCATGGTCAACAAAGTAAGCGCAAGCTTACATACATATTTACATACGGAAACATCGTATGGATGCAGCGTATGACGTCAGAGATTATAAGAATATATGACGTCAAAACAGTTTAAGTTGAAATGAATATCGAACCAAAATGAAGAAAAGATGTAAGTTATTTAGCTTTTCTTCATGGTTTGTGCTTTTCGGCTTTCGTGTGTAAATATGATATGTAGCGCGGTTGTTACAGCAGATGTAACAAGAGACTTTGTTAACTATGGAGAGCGGTTTTTGTGTCTCATGATTTAGCCATAAGGAGGACATTTTTAGGCTGTTTTTCATTTTTGAAGGGAAGGAGAAGAGTGTATTTTGCAGGAGACAGATACGAAAGAGCGGAATGTGACGGAGTGTTCGCAGCATGATGCAAAACAACAGGGAAAGGCGAAACGGTATGGAAAATATACTGTTCAGTCCACCTTTGCAGGAAGCTGTAGCATTACGGATGTTATGAATTGCTATATAGAACGGAAAGCGTCACTTAGATATCAATAGAAGCTGTTTTTACAGTAGTTGAAGAACGACAGGAGGAATTGTAATGAGTAAGAAACAGATTGATGTATACAGAACAGGAATTTATCTGAGATTGTCTCAGGGAGATGAAGATATTGATGGACTGGAGAAGAAGGAAAGTAACAGTATTTCCAACCAGAAACTTTTGCTGGAGGGATTTATAGATGCCCATGATGATTTGAAACTGGTGGATATTTTTATTGATGACGGTTACAGTGGAAGTAATTTTGACAGACCAGAGTTTCAGAGGATGATGACATCCATGAAGGCGGGGAAGCTTGACTGCATTATTGTAAAAGATTTGTCCCGACTTGCCAGGGAGCGTATTGGTGCGGATGAGCTGATACAGAAAACTTTTAAGAAATATAACGTGCGTTTTATTGCAGTATCGGAAGGGTACGATAGCCTGACTGCCAGTAGCAGTGAGACGCATACGATCATTCCTTTCAAGAACCTGCTGAATGAGCAGTACAACGGCGATACGTCTATAAAGGTTCGTACCAGTCAGGGCATTTTGAGAAGAAATGGGCTGTTTATCGGTGCATTTGCGCCATATGGCTATCAAAAGGCAGAGGATAATAAGAATCATCTGGTGCCGGACTCTTATGCAACCGGTGTGGTTCAGGGAATATTTGCAAAGAAGCTTTCGGGAATGAGTGCATCAGGAATTGCAAGGATTCTTAACAAGAATGGTGTGCTTGCACCATCGGAATATAAGGCAAAATGCGGAGAAAAATACAGCACCAGTTTTAAAGGTGCAGGACAGTCAAAATGGTCTGCCCAGACAGTATCAAGAATTCTTAAGAATGTGGTGTATATCGGAACATTGGCACAGGGAAAACGAACAACTGTCAGTCACAAGGTTAAGAAGGAAATAAAAGTACCGGAATGTGACTGGGTGGTAGTGGAGAATGCACATGAAGCAATTATCAGCAGGATGGATTTTGATGCAGTACAGGTTCTGATGAGTCGGGATACCATAGCAGTTGCTGGAAAAAACGAATCATATATGTATGCGGGTATCTTATATTGTGGGGATTGTGGCAGCAGTATGGTACATCGCAAGGAGTCTTACAAGGGCAGGGAATATATCAACTATATCTGTTCCAATTATAACCGAAACGGGAAAGATGCCTGCAGTCGTCACTGCATTCGTGAGGAGGACCTGAATCAGATTGTGTTGGGAGAATTGCAGGGATATATCAATAGTATGTGTGACTGTGAAAAGGTACTGGCGCATCTGGATGAGCTGAATGTGAATTATGATGAGGCCGTTGCCCATGATAAAGAGATTGTTGCCCGGAAGCAGGAGCTTACAAAATGTTCTGCATTTAAGGCTTCCCTGTATCAGGATTTGCGTGATGAGATTATCAGCAAAGAGCAGTTTACAAGGTACCGCGAGGAGTTTTCGGCAAAAGAGAGGGAGCTTGAACAGGCAATCAGAGAGCAGGAGACAATCATCCGCGATATATATGAAAATGGAATTGCTGTGGCAAAGGACCTGGAGCAGTTTCGTGAAGGTCTGGTGATTGGAAATCTGGATCGTGTGGCACTGGTTTCATTTATTGACAGGATTCTGATTTATGATGATTTCAGGGTGGAGATTGTGTTCAAGTATCGTCAGGAGATGGAAAAGGTTACCGGACTGTTTGATGTCGCAAATGAGAAGAATGCGGAGCCAGTGTACACCATGGTAGATGGTTTGCCAGTGCTGGAGCTTAAGGAGGCAGTGTAAATGGCGAGAACGAAGAACAGATTTAATGCAGTTCAGATACCAGAACCGGTAACAGCTGATGTACCTGCAAAGCAAAGAAAATCCTTTCGCGTTGCACTTTATGCCAGATTGTCGGTGGAACTGAAATCCAGACCATCGGAGTCCATAGCCAACCAGCTGAGTATTTTAAGAGAATTTATCAGGGATAAGGCTGAATTTGCAGAATACCATGAATATGTTGACAGTGCAGTGTCGGGAACCAGTTTTGACAGACCTGCATTCGGGCAGATGATGGATGATGTCAGAGATGGGAAAATCAGTTGCATTATTGTGAAGGATATGTCCCGTTTTGGCAGGGATTATATCGAAGCCAGCAACTATATTGAAACGATATTTCCGTTCCTCGGGGTCCGTTTTATATCGGTAAGTGATCATTTTGACACAGAGGCAGAATTTAACCAGAATAAGGCACTGGAAATTGCATTGAAAAATCTGGTGAATGATATGTATACCAAGGATATTTCAAAGCGTGTTTCAGTCAGTCGCAGGCTTGATATGGAAAGGGGCAAATTTACGGGAAGCAATGCACCATATGGTTATAAAGTGGATAGTGGGGATGCCCTTCGTAAGTATGTGATAGACAGGGATGCGGCGGCAGTTGTCCGTCAGATTTTTGAACTGGCAGCAGATGGAGTGACGCTCAGGGAGATTGCGAAAGCACTTCAGGAGTATCGTCTTGCATTACCGGGAGATTATCTGAAAACAGGGAATCTCTATGTGGAGGAAGGTGCAGAGGCAAAGGCATGGTATCCCGGTACGATTTCCAACATCCTGAAAAATCAGGCTTATATTGGGAACATGGTACAGGGGAAAAGGCGTACCAGCCTGTATGATAACGAGGCAAGGCATGCTACGGATGAAAATGATTGGATTGTGGTTGAAAATACCCATGAGGCAATCGTGGATAAGGAACTATTCGATAGGGTAAGAGCTGTTATGGATAAGAAGGTGAAAGAAAGCATTTTCACATCTGGCAGGGGAAAGAATCTGCCAATAAAAGAGGATATCTTTGCAGGAATTTTATTCTGTGGAAATTGTGGCAGAAGAATACCTTTAGCTTCCAGAATCTTAGAAAGGGATGGAGTGCTGGATCGTCAGTATTTTTATTCATGCAGATACAATTATGATTTTGGTGGGAAACAGTGTGGCTGTACCATCAAGGAGCAGGATCTTATAAAGGTGGTGCATAACCTGCTTACAACTCAAATTGCAGTACTGACCGACAGTGCCAGGACGGAGGCTTCCATGCGAGGCGTGATGGACAGGGAACTGAAAAATCATGACATGAGGATTCAGAAGCTTCAAAAGCAGATTGACAGGAAGAATTACGAAGAAAGCAAAGAGTATCAGTCTTATGTTACGGGAGAGATTACTAAGGCTGATTTCAAGTGCAGGCAGGAGAAAAACGCTGATGCCATAATGAGACTTCGGGGACAGATATCGGATGAAGAGGCAAGCCGCAGGCGTGTGAAGAGATTTTGTGAGAAGAAGATACAGTGGCTGAAAGCGATTTATCGTTTTCAAAGTGAGGTCTCCCTGGATAGAAATATGATTAAAATACTGGTCGACAGTATTTACCTGTATCCGGATAAGAGGCTGGTAATTAACCTGAATTTTAAAGATGAGTATGCCAGGATGGCAGACGGAGAGGAGATATAGAATGGAGCAGATAGCAATATATTTGAGATTGTCAAAGGAAGATGAATTTGTAAAAGATGAGAGCAACAGTATTACCAATCAGCGTGCTTTTATCCGTGGATTTATCAATAAAAATAAGGAACTTCGCAAAATGAGTGTGGTTGAGTTTGTGGATGATGGCTATTCTGGTAAAAATATGGACCGCCCGGATATGCAGAAAATGCTGGAAATGGTGAAAAGAAAGCAGATTTCATGTGTTATTGTAAAGGATTTCTCCAGATTTTCCAGAGATCATATCGAGCAGGGGAAATATATTGAACAGATATTTCCTTTTATGGGTGTGCGATTTATTGCCATAAACGATAATTATGACAGCGCAGATTACGTGGGGGGTATCGGTGAGATTGATGTTGCATTTAAGGGGATTCTATATGATTTCTTCAGTGAGGAACAGTCTTCCAAAGTATCATTGACACTTGATACAAAGCGTGGCAATGGTAAGTACATAGCTACCTATGCTCCTTATGGCTATGTGAAAAGTCCGGAGGACAAGCATAAGTTGGTTGTGGATGAGTTTGCCAGTCAGATCGTAAAGCGCATTTTCAAAGAGTTTCTGTCTGGAAAATCTATGTACAAAATTTCAGAAGGACTGAACCGGGATGGAATAGATACGCCGGGCGTGTATATTGCCATGCAAGTAGGAAGTGAAAAGCAACTTGCCAGATATCGTGAGAAAAAGCCTCTCTGGAATAATGTTGCAGTAGGAAGAATCCTCGGAAATGAGCAATATACCGGCACGATGATTTACAGCCGCTTCAAGAGTGAGAATGTTGGAGATAAACATGCAAAAGCACTTCCAGAGAATGAATGGAAGCGTGTGGAAAATTGTCACGAAGCAATTATAAACAAGGAGGATTTTGAAAAAGTAGCTGCCATGCGAAAAGAAAATACATGTGCCAGTGCCAAAAGAAAGCATGAAACACATTGCCTGACTGGTAAAATGATCTGTGGTAACTGTGGGCATCGCCTGTCCCATACTTATGCCGGACGACCGAAGTATTATTGTGCAAATCATTATCTGGATAAATCGGATGGAAAATGCAATATCAGTGTGCTGGATGCCGATATAGAAAGCATTGTGAAGAAAGCACTTCAGATGATGATTGATGTACTGGTAGATTCCAGAAAGGTTGTGGATATGCAACGGGCGAAGCAGGCAGAGCGATTAAAGCAGGCAGAGAAGCATCTTTCAGATATGGAGCATAGCCGTGAACTAATTGAAAAGGATTTGCGTGAAGCTTATGAAAGCTACAAGCTGGAAATGACAGATAAAGAAACATATCTGGAACAGCGCAAGACATATGAGCACGTGTTGGCATGTATGCGGGAGAATATCGAAAAACAGAAGACGGCAGTCAGTAAGATGGCAGATGTGGATGTGCCAGAAGTGGCAGGTCTGGAGATGTTGGAAGGGCAGTTGAAACTGACAGGCCTTAACAGGGAAATGGTGGATGCTTTTGTGGAGGAGATTGTTGTGTATGCAAAGGACAGGGTGGAGATAAAGTGGAAGTTTAAGGATGAGTTTGGGGAGGTGGGAAAGGCTCGAAAGCCTTGATAATACTGATTATTCTGGTGGAGATTAATGAGGGGAGGTGGTATAATTAAAAATAAGCGTGAAAAAGTAAAAATAAATATATATTGTCATGAAAAGAAAGAGGTGAAGTGTTTGAAGAAGCAATTGATTATTTTGTCGTTAAGTCCGTTATTTTTACTAACAATACTGCAATATTTTCCATTTGAGAAGTTTGGTCGTGTGGTTGGTAATTTGTTCAATATTCAGATGATTTATAAACATTTGCCTTTATATATAGGAATGTGGGTTTGTTTGATTTGGGTTATGGTGTCTTTGATCATATTTATTAAATTTGTATGTTTTCAACGATATGACGTAGTTGGAGGTTATGAAGTTAAGGATATCAAAGAAGAAAAAGATGCCGGATTGAATTTCTTTCTTACACTTATTTTGCCATTGTTGGTTAACGATATTTCGACGTGGAATGGTTTATTATTGATGATTTTTCTAGTTGCTATAATAATATGTTTGTTGTCGAAAACCAATTTATACTATCAAAATCCAGTACTAATAATACTGAAATATAAGGTGTATAAATTTAAATTTGTTGACAATGAGCATTTGCCAGATGGAGAGTATATTGCATTGATAAGAGGCAATATGGATAGTCGCAACACAATAGAGTACAAGAAGATAGAGGACAATGTTTTAGTTATCAGAAAGGAAGGATAAATTCATGAATAAACATGAGATAACATCAAAAATTAAAGAAATTACAGAAACAGGTGCAGTGTGCGGTGTTGATGTATACGTCTGCTTAAAAGGTGAGGAGCAGGAATTTTATATTGAGAAGATGATATCGATGAATTCCTTGAAAGATAGAATTCGGTCTATTGCTTTGGAGATTATTAATACACAGTATTTGCAAGATGAGGTGGTGTACTGTGATATTTTAGATGTTATAGATAATAAAAAGGCAGTTTATGTTTTGGAGCAAAGTGATGAGTACAAACCATTTGCCTTGCTAAATGATGATAGTATGGATGAGGTTTTCAATTTTGACGAAAAGGACATAGGAAATGTCCTTGGCTTTTTATTCAAAATAAATCTAAATAGCAAGAAATTGTTTATATATCAGCAAGCATATGTAGGATCCAGATTGCAAGCAAAAAATAATCTAAGAATAATACAAAAAGATAATGTGTTTGAAATTGTCGATAAAGAAATGCTGAAAATCGATAAAAGAGGAGAATTACTTATTTTAGATAATACTATATTGGTAAGAAATGTTAAGGTTCTTCAAGATTTTTTTGGCTTTCAAATGTTTGTCCGTAACCAAGCACAGAGTGTTATTTCCAAACTGGAAGAATTAGATATTATTGGAAATATAGCTACATTGAAGGAATATCAAACTGGAGAAAAATTAACTATATCCAAAAAACTTATGAAAGTGAAGAATTCACCGGTGTTGGCGATGGATAAAGATGAACTCATAAATAAAATACCATTAGTTCCTCGATATAAAAATATTATACATATTGAAAATGGTAAGATTCGTACAAATACGAAAAAAGATGTCGATAATCTTATGAAATTGCTTAATGATGATTATGTTAAATCGGAATTGACTGATATGGAGTATGATAGTACGTCCAAAACATTATTAAATAGTGAAAGTCAAGATGAATGAATTGTAATGCTTTAATTTCCCAACCCCTGCGGTATGCGCATGGTTATAAAGTTTCAAATGTAGGAAGATAGCGTAACTCATAATCATGCATGGGCAATTGTAAAGTGGGGAATTTCTCATTACCATATTACAATGTAAAAAGATGAATTGCAGAATTAACAAAAAGTGTTTGGTTTGAAAGGAATGTATGCAATGGAAAAACTACCAGTATATAGTTTGAATAAAAAGAAGGGGAATCTTGCGGCAGATTATTTAAAACGAGTTATATCTAATTTTGCTGTTGTTAATATTATTGATGAATCAGTAGACTTAGGAATAGACATGAGAGCAGAATTGCTTAAGGAAACTTCACCGATAGGTTTATTTTTTAATATTCAGAGTAAAGGAAAAGATGAGGTTGATAGCGAAACAGAAAAACAAGGGTATTTTACAGTGCCGATTAAAATATCAACGATAAACTATTGGCGTCAGCAGAATGATGTAACAATTTTGTTTGTTGTGGATAATGTTATGGGTAAATGTTATTGGTGTAATCCGCTTGAGCAGATTGCGGATAAAATTTCAAGTATCCAAAGCCAAGATACAGTGACAATAAGGGTATATTTGAATAAATATATCGATTTGAGTTCACAAGAATGTCCTAGTAGCATAAGACAAGATATAATGCTATATATGGTAAACCAAGTGGAACATATAAATGAAAAGTTGGAAAAAATCAAGAAAGAATTAATTTCAGGAAGTAAAGTAAATACAAAAACCTCAATTGAATTGCTGAAAAGAATCACTAAAACCGCAAGCCAAACAGTAGGAACATATGAGTCTGTATGTGAGGTGCTAATTGACAATATAAAAAAACAATTTAGTGAAGCATATAATTACGCATGTGAATTAGAAGTCTTGGATGCGATGATTGTGAAAAAATGGTGTAAGAGTGGGGTGTTTGAAGAAAAGGGATTTACGAGAAGCAAGAAGTCATTGAGAGATTTACAAAAAGAAATTGATGAACTGATAAATAAATATGAAAATGACAAGGAAAATCTTGATTTATTGGAACAGTTGCAAACATATGATTATGAGGTTGAAGATTTACTAAAAAATATAGGTGCTTTTTTGTATGAAATGGCGTGTGAGGATAGTCCTTTTGGTGATCATACAGAACTATATCATAAAACAGTTGAAAGAGAATGGAAATATAATTAAAGCAAATATATGCTGAAAGTAGGTGAAATATATGAATCATGTAAAATTCATGTTTAATAGAATAAACAACTACGATTTGCTTTATGAAGATATTATGGAAGGTAACCAAGAGTGGGGAGAAAACACTAAACGAGTTGAAGATCATACTAAAGAATATGTTACACAGGTGATGAAGGATATAATGCCTAATCTTTTAAATAAAAGCACTTTGAAATGTTTGGGATGTTTAGAACGTATTGCTAATGAAGTTTTCGCATTGGAAACCGATTCTGCTGAATATAAAATTACTTTTACTATTGATACGTTTCAGAATAAAGATGCGAGAATTATTATAGACATAGTACCAAAATACATTTATGAGGGTATAGAAAAGTGCTATGATCGTTATTTGGAAAAGTTAAAAATAGAAATTAAGAAGAGAATGAATGTAGACTGGAAAAGATGTGATTGGTTGATTGATGAGCCTTCGGAAGCATTATGTACCGAATTGTATTCTGAATTCTTTAAGTTAGAAAATAGAATTCGATCTTTTGTAAGTAGAGTACTTACATTACATTTGGGGGTAGATTGGCTTAGTAGCTGTGGATTGGAAAAATATTATAACTCAGCAATACAGTTGTCAGAGACATTTAAGCAAAAGGTTCCGGAATTAGATGATATTAATGCCGAGTTGATTTCTCTGACATTAGAATCTGTGTTTGAAATTGTTTTTAAATGTAAAGTGTATGAGAATGATATTGTTCTTTCGAGAGCGGAATATGTACAGCTTGAAAAAATTTTGACGTCAGGCAAGGAAAATGAAAACGCAAAGAATTTTATTCTGAAAAGAAGAAAAAAAATTGCTGATATATGGGAAGATATTTTCAAACAGTATTTTGATAAGCCTGAAAAGTTTAAAGCAGATGTAAATAAATTTATAAACAGTCGAAATCATATTGCGCATAATAAGCTTATTACATGGAATACGTATAACGCAATAATATCAGAACTAGATGAAATTGAAGATGATTTAGATTATGCAGATGATAAATTTGATCAAAAAGAAATATCTAAAGAAGTAATATTAACAAGAGAATACGAAGCAGAACAAGAGAGTGAGGAACGAGAATACTGGCGAAACAGAATTGTGCAGGAAACAGGGATTGAAATATTAGATGAGGAAGGAATATATGATAAATTCTGCGAAACATTAGAAGATTTTTACCAAGATATTTTGAAACAATTTCAGTATGATCCTTGTTTTGATATTGAAGAAATTGAAACAACTATATATGATGGAAAAACACATTTTTTCGATATAAAGTGTAAGGCATTAGAGCATAATACTGTTGAAGTATACGTTGAGATGTTTATTGATGATGATATGGGAGAGAGTAGTTCGTGTTCAATTATTTGCAAAACAGAAATTGCAGAAATCTTTAGAGCAAAATGCCTCTTTGTTAATGGAAGCGGTTGCGAAGGAGATGAATGTTTGATGCAGGCAGAACAGGATTCAGAGTATGATGATTCGGAGGTAGAAGAATTAAAACTCAAACTTATAAAATATGTAATAGAGAAGCTGAATCCCATGATTGCTCAATTGAATCTCATTAAGGAAGATAAGAAAAAACTAAAAGAATTTGTTTCAGATAATGAGTGTGAAGAATGTGGGAACTTTGGAATATCAATTAAAGCTGATTTTTATCCAATTGGTAAGTGCTGTTATTGTGGAACTGAAAATTAAATAACCCTATCAAAAAAAGTTAAAAATTTCCCCATCACACCCTTGACACGAGGGGGAACAGGTAAAACTTATGCTTCCGCATTTGCAATGAGAGAACTGGGATTTAAGAGAGTGTTATTTTTAGTTCATAGGGGACAGCTTGCAAGACAGACTAAGAAATCTTACGAAAAGGTATTTGCAAAATCTGTTTCTATGGGTTTAGTTGGTGCTGGATATCATGAATATGATGCAGATTATGTATTTGCTACGGTCCAGACATTAAATCGAGATGAGCATTTGCTTCAATATGATAAGAATTCATTTGATTGTATAGTGTTGGATGAAGCACATCATGTAACTGCTGATACATATCAGAAGATTATGAAACATTTTTCGCCTAAGCTTTGGCTTGGAATGACAGCAACTCCTGATAAGCGTGATGACAATGTTGCAGGTAGAAATGTTTATGAGTTATTTAATTATCAGATTGCTTATGAGATACGTTTGCAGCAGGCCATGGAAGAAAACCTGTTATGTCCGTTTCATTATTTTGGAATTACTGATTTGTCTATAGTTGGAGATGATAAAGATAATCGTGATTTTAGTATGTTAACAAGTGATGAACGTGTGAAACATATAATCCAGCAGGCAAATTACTATGGATATAGTGGAGAAAAGGTTAAAGGACTTATATTCTGTAGCAGTATCAAAGAAACACAGGAATTATCATATAAGTTTAACAATATAGTTAATCCGGATACAGGGGAATATTTTAGGACAATAGCATTGAATGGTGATGCTAACGAACAGGAAAGACAGGATGCATTTGAAAGACTTGCAATGAATGAGAGTGAGGCAAATGTCCATAAGCAGCCATTAGATTATATATTTTCTGTGGAGATACTGAATGAGGGTGTTGATATTGTAGAGGTTAATCAGGTTATTATGCTCAGACCAACACAATCACCAATAGCATTATCCGGTGATAGAACTTACAATAAAGACAATATCCGTAGATATATAATGGAAGGTGGAAGAATTATTCCAGGCGCATCTACAGTGCATTTTGATGAAATAAGCAAGAAGAGAATATTTGCATCTGTTGATAATGCTAATTTCAGTGATATTAAGCTGATAAAAGAAAACTATACAAATCTTAAGAATAAATTGGGAAGAATACCGGCACTCAAGGATTTTGATGATTATGGGGAAATGGATGTTATACGAATTTTCGATAATAACAGCCTCGGTTCGTATTATAAATTCTTAGTGAAATATGAGAAGGATTATAAGATTCGTTTGTCACAGGAAGAAGAAAAGATAGTTGAATTTATTTCAAAGAAACTGGCAAATGGAAAAAGAATTCAGGAGCTGCAATTATTAAAGAGAACACTTCTATATGCAAATGGATTATCAAAATGTGGATTATTTACAGGACTATCACAGGATCTGTTGACATATGGTAAATCCATCAGTAAGGAACAGCAAGAAAATATCATAAATGTTATGACAAATGAATTTCCAGCAGGTTCTAGTAAGAAGACATATTCCCAGTGTGTCTTCATAGAAAAGGAAGGCAATGATTATAAACCAACGAAGACATTTCTTGAAATGTTATCAAATAGAGATTTTTATAATGTTATTAAGGAACTTGTTGATTTTGGCATAAGCAGATATGAAAGAGATTATAAGCAAAGCTATGATGTAACAGATTTTGTTCTTTATCAGAAATATACATATGAGGATGTGTGTCGTTTGCTTAATTGGGAGCAGAATGAAGTGCCATTAAATATTGGTGGTTATAAATATGATAAGAAGACAAAAACATTTCCTGTATTTATTAATTATGATAAATCAGAAGATATTAGTGATACGACAAAATATGAGGATCATTTTGTGCCAGGATTTAGAGATCGTTTGATAGCAATATCGAAATCTGGAAGAAGTCTGCAGTCTGAAGATGTACAGAATTTTCTTAAGGCAAAAGAGCGGGGAATCAGAGTGGAGCTTTTTGTTCGTAAGAATAAAGATGATAAGATTTCTAAGGAGTTTTATTATCTGGGACATATGACAGCTAGTGGAAATACTAAAGAATTTACAATGCCCAATACACAGAAGACAGCAGTCGAAATAGAATGGATTCTTGATGTTCCTGTGAGAGAAGATATCTATGAGTATATTGTAAATTCATAAATACATACAAAATTCTCTGCATATGCAAAGACAATCATATTTTGTTACAGAAAAGAGGAAAATACATGAAAACAGTTAGGGTAGTTGCAGCAGTAATAAAGGCAGTTAATGATAAGAAAGAACCAATTATTTTTGCAACCCAGCGAGGATATGGAGAATTCAAAGATGGCTGGGAATTTCCAGGCGGAAAAATAGAAGCAGGAGAAACACCACAGGAAGCGTTAAAACGTGAGATTATGGAAGAATTAGATACAGAAGTTAAAGTTGGAGCTTTAATCGATACAATTGAATATGATTATCCTAATTTTCATCTTTCAATGGATTGCTTCTGGTGTGAGATATTAAGCGGAGATCTGGTGTTAAAAGAGCATGAGAACGCAAAATGGCTGACTAAACAACATCTTGGAGAGGTTGAATGGCTGCCAGCGGATGTTACTTTGATAGAGAAGATAAGAGAGGATATGTAGAAATATTTATACAAAATCATAGTCAAAACTTGAAACAGTGTAGCATCAGATAGTTATAAAGCTATTTACACAGGAAGAGTAGATTTCAGAGAAAACAACGAATATAGGATTAGGGCATATGGATGGCTGTTTCTGATTTAAGAGATATAATGTGGTTGATAAGAAAGTAGAGACAAAATCGGGTAATTATGGACTATTATTAAACCAAGTGTTATAATAAAATGAATTATAATTGAGGAGAAATACTTATGGATTGGACGTTAATATTGACTGCAATAGGAACTGTTGCAACTGTTATATCAACTGTGATTGCTATTAGAGCTAAAAATGAAGCCCAGGATATTTTAAAGCAAATAAAAGAAGAACATAGTCGAAATGTAAGGAATAAAGGTAATGTAAATGTTGAAAATAATGGGAGCAATTCTGGAATTATGAGTGGAATTAATTCAGGGGAAATACATAGATGACAAGAAATGAATTCAAAACTGAAAATAGTGGAGAAAATCAGGGAGTAATTGTAGGACAAAATAGTGGGAATATTAACGTATCAATACAAAAAGTTGTTAAAATCCCTTCTTTGATAGCTACTGTAGTAAAAACGCTAGGAGAAATGTGTGTTCAAGATGATTTTAGTGATAATATAGGTAATCTTCAAGAATACAGACCTGATGAAAAAATAGAATATAATTGTGTAGTTAAATATAAAGAAATTATCAAGGAATTTTCTGCGTATTATTCGATATGTGAGAACCATTTGAACGCCTATGATGATTCAAATATTTCTGGTAAGGCTAGGATTTTAAAATGTGTTCATCTCTGGTATTTACAAGCAAAAGGAGAAATAATTGCAGAAAATATACAGACGGGTAAAAGCTATATCGAGATAGTAAGGAAAAATTCGGATAGAATTATTGATATGGTAAAAATAAAAATTCGTGATGCAGTTATGGGAGCAAAAGAATTTGATACTATGTATGTTGAGGACATAGAATTAGGAATAGAGTGTTTTACTTGTTTTTGTTTTATGGAATGTAAGATATTGGAGAGACCTATATGATTTTAAATAGTCAAAGACAGCCCGATTTTTCATTGTATTATTTGGGTGGTGTGTTGTTAAAAATTTTAGAGCAAGTAAAAGTTATATCCATCGAGAAATTGTTGGAGGAATCACAACAACATTTAAAGAAAAAAGTTCATGTTGATTTTATTTATTATGGGTTAGATTGGTTGTATTTATTAGAACTCGTTAGAGTTGAGGAAGGAAAGGTGTATTATGAAAATAAAAAAATTAATAGTACGCAAAACGAAACCTTCTGAAGAAGTTATACGTGAGATTCAATTTAAAGAAAAAGGATTGAACTTGATTATAGATGATACTCCGGAGAGTTTGCGTGAAAGTGGTAATAGTGTAGGAAAATCTACTGCAATAAAAATAATAGATTTATGTTTGGGTGCAAAGTCTGTTCGTGAATTATATTATGATTCGGATACTAGAAGTGAAAATGTGGTGGTTAAGGATTTCTTAGAAGAATATAAAGTTCAGGCTGAGTTGATTTTGATAGATGAAAACAAAAGGGAATATTCAATAAAGCGAGATTTGTTCCTGAGAGGGAAAAAATATATTTTTGACGAGCCTTATTCTGAACAGGATTTTTGGGATGAGTTGAAGAAGATAATCTTTGGTTTGAAAGAGCCAAGACCGACATTTAGACAGTTAATACCTAAGTTTGTAAGAGTGGAAAATACTGCAGAAGAAAGAATGATTAAATTTTTGCCTATAATGACAGGTAGTGATGTATATGACACAATATATTGTTTCTTGTTTCAAATATATAGTGATGAATTACTAAGTAAAAAAGGAGAAATTACAGAAAAACTATTTGAGTGCCAAAAAACAATTCAAATGTTGGAAAAGAGTAAGAGTATTTCATCATTAAGTGTTTTGAAACAATCACTTGAAATTATTAATTCAGATTTAAAAGATTTATATGACAAGAGAAATAAATTGTCATATATGGATGAATATAGAGAAGAATTAGATTCAAAGAGAAAACTAACTTTGCGGATTAATGATTTGCAAGAAAAGATGGAATTGGTAGAGTTTGAAATTTCCAATATAGAAAATAGTATAGTGAGTTTATCAAAGGAAAAATCGGAAATTAATATTCAAATACTTCAGGCAATATATCAGGAAGCTAAGAGTTATATTCCTAAATTGCAGAAGAACTTTGAGGATATGATTAGTTTTCATAATTCAATGATTCAAAATCGAATTGATTTCATACAGAAACAATTGAATGTAAAAAAGGAATTATTGGAACAGTACTCTTCCCAATTAGCAAATATTTTGGAGCAAAAAGAAAAGATAACAATTGAGGCATTGGATGAAGGATTATTAGATGAATTGAATATGCTTAATCGTAAAATTGAAGATTTGTCATTAAAGAAAGGAGAGATAAAACAGTCTATTCAGCTATTAGAGGAACAGGAAGCGGTTAGACAAGGTTTGAATAAAGAATTATTGGATATTCAAAATCAGATGGAAAATGATGGTATAGATGAAAAAATAAAAAAGTTTAATCAATTTTTTTCTGACTATTGTGATAAACTATATGGTGAGAAATATTTGTTGGCATATAATGAAAATTGGAAAGAAGAGAAAAAATTTCCTGTTAGTATTGCGTCACTTGGAGGAAAGGTAGGGACAGGAAAAAAGAAAGCAGTTATTGTAGCTTTTGATTTAGCATATATGCAATATAGTATTCATATGGGTATAAAAGTTCCACAATTTGTAATTCATGATAAGATGGAAAATACTCATATAAATCAGATAAAGACTATTTTTGAAATATGTGAAGAGATAGATGGACAGTATATTATACCTATTTTAAGAGAACGTATTGATAAAGTTGATCAAAAATATGTCCAAAAAGCAAAAGTTTTGGAATTAAGTACAAATAATAAGTTTTTTGGAATATAAGTCACTTAGAAAAGCCGATTGGATTTCCACAACATGAAAACCAATTGGCTTTATGTTTTGAATCGATGTGTTTTGTGTTTTCAATCCTGTATACATACTTACAAATAAGGATAAAGCGTATGTTGAAGGAACGAATGAGTTTAAGGATTTGTTGAAAAATGCGGTGGAAGACCTTGAAGTTTCTGACAGGTAAGGAGGATTTTCATGAGCAATATTATTGTTTTGTCAGGCAGTCCGCGTAAGGGTGGCAATACTGACCTGTTGGTTGATGCATTTGTTAAAGGTGCGGAAAAGAATAATAATGTAGAAGTCGTTTCGGTGGCGGATTATAAGGTCAATCCATGCAATGGCTGCAATTCGTGCTTTGACAGGGAAGGACATGAATGTTTTCAGCAGGACGACATGCAGATAGTTTATGATAAGTTAAAATGTGCTGATGTGATTGTCGTTGCTTCACCAGTGTATTTCTATGGAGTGAGTGCGCAGCTTAAAGCAATTATCGACAGGTTACATACTCCTATGAGAAATGATTTCAAAGTCAAGAAGCTGGCGTTGATACTGGTTGGAGCAGCAGTTTTGTCGGAATTGTTTGATTCTATTAAGATACAGTATCAGCTTGTGCTTAATTTCTTCAAGCTTGAAGATGCGGGAATGGTGCTGGTCAGAGGTGCTAAGGATAAAGGTGATGTCAGGAACACTGATGGGCTGGATGAGGCTTATCGGCTGGGATTGGCGATGGAGTGATGAAATAATAAATTAAAGGTAACATTATTATGTATGGAGGGAATATGTTTCCAATAATTGATAAAAGAGAAACCGGAATTAATATAAGAAAAATCATGGATTGTCAGGGAGTGACGGCAAAATAAAGAAAAATATTACTTATGAATATTTTATATTTGATTTATAACGGAGGAGAGCAGATGCGATACCTTTCAGTTACTGAAATAGCGAAAAAATGGGATGTGTCGGAACGTAGTGTCAGAAATTACTGTGCTCAGGGACGAGTAAACGGTGCGTTTCTTACCGGCAAGACTTGGAACATTCCCGAAAATGTAGAAAAGCCGGAGCGTTCAAATAAAAAGAAAGAGCAGCCAATTACATTGCTAGATATTCTGCAGGAGCAGAAGGCAAGTAAGTATTCCGGTGGTATTTATCATAAGACACAGATTGAGTTAACATATAACTCCAATCATATTGAAGGCAACCGCCTGACTCACGATCAGACCAGATATATCTTTGAAACCAATACCATCGGTGTAGAAAAAGATGTGCTGAATGTGGATGATGTGATTGAAACAGCAAATCATTTCCGCTGTATAGATATGATTATTGATAATGCAAAGAAAGCTCTGACAGAGAAGTTTATGAAAGAACTTCATCTGGTCTTGAAGAGTGGTACCAGTGATTCCAGAAAAGATTGGTTTGCCGTAGGCGACTATAAAAAGATACCGAATGAAGTCGGTGGTATGGATACAGCACTTCCGGAAGAAGTTGCCGATAAAATGAAAGCTTTGCTGACAGAGTACAACGGAAAAGAAGAAAGGACTTTTGAGGATATTCTGGATTTCCATGTGAAGTTTGAACGCATCCATCCATTCCAGGACGGCAACGGTCGTGTGGGCAGATTAATTATGTTCAAGGAATGTCTGAAATATAATATCATTCCGTTTATCATCGAGGATAATCTGAAGATGTTCTATTATCGTGGATTGAAAGAATGGAACAATGAAAAAGGTTATCTGACAGATACCTGTCTGACCGCACAGGATAAGTATAAGGCGTATTTGGATTATTTTAGAATTGCATATTAAACATTGCATTTTTATCGAATATTTACTATGAGTTGTTTTGACAGATTTGTTTTACATTTTCATTCCATGGTGAAAGACTGTCAAGTGAAATTCTTGCGGAGCTAAAATCCCGGGTGTTGAGCGAAGACACCCACAGGTTTATTCTGTATATAAGAGATAGGATAGAGCAGGGAAAGCTGGTTTTCCGAGGAAGAACAGGAAGTGGCACGGTATATGCTGGCACAAAAGATCAAATTGGAACAGGAGTGTATACGATAATGTATAAGAAATGTTCCCTAAGAGGGATTGTTAAGAAGAAAATATTACTGTGTCTGATAGCACAGCTCATATGTTGGGGTATTATGACGATGTCAGATTATATGGAAGAAACATATAACGACAGTTTCAATCTGATTGTTGTATTTGTGGTCCCCCTGATGTGTGGGGTTTTGTATATTATATTTAGGAGATGGATATATGACAATCAGATGGTGCGGCTGAAAGATGTCGTCATAATCTGCGAGACGTGGCTGATCTGTGGACTGATACTGGGATTTCTGATAGGTGCTTTGGTTAACAATCAAATGTGGATAGTGTCGCAGGCTACAGGAGGATGGGAACATCTGCTGAATGGGATAGAATATATGATGTTCGCCGTGACGCTTATGGGAATACCATTTGTGGCTGTAGTATTAATCGAATCGGTTATAGGAATAGTGAAATTGTTAAGGAAATGATAGATAGTGTAAAGTACACTACATACTCTTTCGTATGGGAATGCGAATTTCGGAGTTTTGTGGACTGACGCTGAAGGATATTGATTTGGAGAAACGAACAGTGAATATCGACCATCAGTTACAGAGAACATCGGATATGCAATATATCATCGAAACCACAAAGACAGATGCCGGAACAAGGGTACTGCCGATTACAGAGGATATAGCAGAAATGTTTCAGGCAATCATTGAGGACAGCAATGCTCCCAAGGTGGAAAAATTTATAGATGGCTACAGTGGATTTCTATTTTACGATGATAATGGAATGCCACTAGTTGCAATGCACTAGCAGCACCGATTCAATCATATGGTTGGCAGATACAATGATATCTACCGAGTACAGATGCCAAACATTACACCTCATGTATGCTGACACACCTATTGCAGCAATATGGCCAAATCGGGAATGAATCCGAAGATATTACAGTACCTCATGGGGCATTCGGATATAAGTGTTACAATGAATGTGTACACGCATATCGGATTTGATGATGCAGAGGAAGAATTGAAACGAATGGAAGAGTTTAGGAAAGCACAGGCGGAGATAGAGAAGAAAAACGATGCCAAAGCGGTATCGCAGAAAATGTTTAAAGTAGTGTAATGTTACGTAGCAGAGACGCTCCGGCTGGAGCTTTTTGGCGTTTCCAAAAAGAGATGTAAATGGAAAAAATATTCCGAAAAGCACTTGCGAAACGTAGAGGGATTTGGTATTTTGATTCCAAAAGCGGAAGTAAGTAGAAATATTATTCTGAAATAATTAACAAGGAGGATACTGTAATGGAAGAAAAATATGTATCTGTGAAACCGACGACAACTATTATTACTTTATTTGAACGAATTGTTGAAATGGAAGGAGGAGTAGAAGGCTTTGACAGACAAGCTATTTTTAACAGGGTATTACTGTATACCAAAGATTTGACTGATAATCAATTGATTGCTGCAGCAAAAAAGGTAATAAGTGTTGAAGAAAGGAATGATTTACCTACTTCATTAAAAGTTCGAACCAATTGTGAATTATTAGATGATGTGGTAGAACGATTCAAAGATGTATTTAAGATTTCTAGAGTAAAGTCGCCGTTTCTTATGAGAGTAACATTGACAGCCTATTATAATTATCTTGTTGAAGGCAATAAGAATGTAGAAAAAGTAGAGGCAGAAGAAGTTAAATTAGGTGATTTGAGAGCAGACGAAGTTAGTAGGCTTGTTCGTCTGAACAAATACCTTAATCTGCTTATACATACTGATTCTGTAAGTATCGAAAAGATAAAGAAAATTGATGGAATTTTGAAGGAGGATTGATTATGACTATACATGAATTATATGATTATATTATTGAAAATTACGGGAAAAGGAAATGCTGGATTTCAGACCTTGCAACTACATTGAATATATCCCGTGAAGACGCAAACTATTTGACATATTTTCTGGGCTACCGGAGGGGAAAAGAAGGCTTGATAAAGTCAGAAATTCAATTTATTTCCGATGCAGGAGTAAAAGCTATCTATGCCAAAATATAAAGGAGAAAATTTGCCTTATTAACACATAAATAAATGCTAAATCAATATCTCGGAAATACCCGCAAAACTGGGCTTTTTCGGGCAAAAAGGAGCAATCAATTACTATGATAAAAGTTTTATTCATCTGCCACGGCAGGAGTTTCTCTTTTGTCTAAATCTCCTTATTTTATGCGGATTTCGAGAAAGTTAGAGAGAAATTTACAACGAGTTTACAATTTTTGAAAGATGTCCGATATGATAAAAATTTGTTCTTTAGAAAGAGAGATGAGCGGTTATGTTGAATTATTTAAACAATAATTTGGTGTTAATTAATGAATATCAAAATCTATATTTTCAGGAGATTAACATCGATAAGATAATCGAAAGATTCAGAACAGGAGAAATAATTAAGCATAATGGTTTCGACTACGGAAGGTTTCGTGTATTTATTGATAGTTGTTTATTATTGTTGAATAAAGAGAAATTGAATGATTATTATAAAAATGGATATAGTTTTAAGGAGTTTATCAGAGAAGTAGAAAATGATATTCATTTAAAAGATTATTTTGAATTTATTAAACAAGAACCATTAACTAATGATATTTCTAATATTTGCTTGTTTCATTCTTTTGAAAATAAAAAGAAAAAACCATGGGATCAAATTATGACTATACGAAACTCAATGGCGCATATGCAATATGGAAATTTTTTCTCACAAGAAAATGGTACATTAATCCTTTATTGGCTATATAACAAAGACGATGGAATAAGAAAGGATTCAGGTATTGTTTTTGAATTTGTTCTTCACGAATTAATTCAACGTTTTTTTAATAATTATAGTTCGGGGCTTTTGTTTAAAAATTCCTTTTTTTCAAAATATTCTTTGCGATTACAGAAGAAAAGTTTTTGGAAATATTATTTCTATGAAATTACACCTAGAATATGTGATGAAAACACATATAATGGATACAATAAAGGGATAATGAGTGAGTTGGCACAAGTGTCCAGAGATAATAAAAAATTGTTACCGTTTTTGCAACAAAATAATGATAAAATTAATGTTAATGAACTAGAATTAAATAAGATTATAAAAATGCGGGATTACAAAAAATTAACAAAAAAATTGAAAATACAAACATATGATGAGTATTTTTATGGATTAAAAACATTTCTTGATTTTGAAACGGAATTGTCAAATTTTTTGGTACATATCAGTCAGATTAATAACGTATTTTATGCCTACTGTACGAAACGTGATAGTAAGAATGTTACTCAAAACGAAATTGAGGAATATAAGAAACAACTTGAAAAATCACTACTGGAATTATATGAAGATGAAAATGCAAAAATTTCATTTAAGATTGGTTTTGTTTATTTATATTCTATGAATTTTGCGTTGCGAACAGAAGATGATGACTACGAGAAACTGAAATATCAAGACCTTAATGTATCTAAGTTCAAGTATCAAAATGAAAATTGGGAGCAATATAGACGGAGAAATGAAACACAAAATTGCTCAATTCAGAAATATATTGTTGAGCGTATGAGAAATTCTTTAATGCATGGGCATATTGAAATTTTACTGAACAAAAAAGGGGAAATAGAATTTGTTTTTCGAGATAAATATAATAAACGAAATGAAGTAATATCTATTATATTGGAAGATTTAGAAGAATTTTTATCTCAACAATGTTTATATAGTGGGATACCTAAAAAGACTTTAATTTTCCGAGTGCAACAAAGATAAAGATGTTGAGTAATTATTTTACAACTTTTGACTGCGAAAACATGAGAATTTATAAGAAGATACAGAAACTACAAGAAAAATGAAAGTTGTAAAAACCCTTTAAATATAAGGAAATACGACGATTTAAGGAGATATAAGAACATGATAAAAATACTTTTCATCTGCCACGGCAATATCTGCCGAAGCACTATGGCAGAAAGCGTTATGACATATTTAGTTGAAAAAGAGGGACTTGCTGATAGGTTCTATATTAATTCTGCGGCGACAAGCCGCGAGGAGATTGGTAATGGGGTGCATCATGGCACTGTTGCCAAGTTAAAGAAAGAAGGGATTCCGGTGATTCCTCACAGGGCAGTGCAGATGACTCTGAATGATTATGAGGAATATGATTACCTTATTGGAATGGATACTGAGAATATCCGCAATATGCAGAGGATATCGGGTGGAGATCCGGATGAGAAGATATATAAGCTACTTACTTTTGCGGGAAGCGGGCTTGATGTGGCAGACCCATGGTATACGGGAGATTTTGAGGCAACCTACAGGGACGTTCTGGCAGGCTGCAAAGGGTTGCTTGAATGCCTTAAGGAAGAATTGTAGACGGCTGCAGGCAAGGTGGCATGAGCAAGTGCCACGGCAATATATGTGAATAAAAAGGGTCGGGCAAGGCAGGCTGTCTTCTTCTGGGACAGCCTGCCTTCCCCGACAGCCACTACCTACTGGCTGCCAGCTACAGCCCGCCACCACCTACCACGGCAGAATATACATATTCCTCTGGTAAGAACCGAATACAGTGGCAGTTGCCTTAAGCTCTGCACCGAGACGGCGGAAAGACGAATTGCTGGCGACGTTGTCAGGGTGGGCTACGGCGAGGATTGTGTCGATGCCGCGGTTGCGGGCAATTGAACAGAGACGCTTGTTAAGCTCACACATAAGGTTGTGACCGCGGAAGTCAGGGTGAACCATGCATCGTCCGACTTCAGCTACATTTGTAGAATGAATGTCGAGACCGAGCTTTTCAGCTTCCTCAGCAAATTCATGCTCATTAAAGAAAAGGGCGCTGGCGGCAACAAGTTCATTATCGTCATTAAATGCACCTAAGAAGCATGTCCAGTCAGCATCAAAGAAATGTGAGCGTTCAATATCATCAATAGGAATCCACCATTCCGGAACAGGAAGAGCATTTTCTATAGTATATATAAGCTGTTCAAGGGAAGCCTTATCATTTTTATCTAATACACGGATATTCATAGCAATCTCCTATACACTTAAATTCAGAAATAATTTTAATATTACCTTAATATATGCAAGTTATAATCCTAATCCACCACATTATAATATGTATGTATCTTAAAATCAAAATATTTTTAAATTCGCGGGCAGAATATTAAGCAGGCATAAATTAATGCCGATATACATTTATAAGACATATTGCTTCTTGAATATTTATAAAAATATATATTTAGATAGATTTTTTTTATTTAGGGCTTTTAAAATTCCTTTTTTATGTATATAATGGTGATTAGCCATGGGTACACATGGCTTCTAATGACTTTTGATTTTATGTTTTATCTGAATATATCGGACAGACAGAGGTCCGCATTGTTTTATAAGAAAGGGGAATTATCATGTTATCAACAGATATTGGTATAGATTTAGGTACTGCAAGTATTCTTGTGTACATCAGAGGCAAAGGTGTTGTTCTTAAAGAGCCTTCAGTTGTTGCATTTGACAGGGATACTAATAAGATTAAGGCTATCGGTGAGGAAGCAAGACTGATGCTTGGTAGAACACCAGGTAACATCGTTGCTGTAAGACCTCTTCGTCAGGGTGTTATCTCTGATTACACTGTAACTGAGAAGATGCTTAAGTACTTTATCCAGAAGGCTATCGGCAAGAGAATGCTTAAGAAGCCTAGAATCAGTGTATGCGTACCTTCAGGTGTTACTGAGGTTGAGAAGAAGGCGGTTGAGGATGCTACTCTTCAGGCAGGCGCAAGAGAGGTTGCTATTATTGAAGAGCCTATCGCAGCAGCTATTGGTGCAGGTATTGATATTTCAAGACCTTGTGGTAATATGATTGTTGATATCGGTGGTGGTACAACTGATATCGCTGTTATCTCTTTAGGAGGAACTGTTGTAAGTACTTCTATTAAGATTGCCGGAGATGATTTTGATGAAGCTATCGTAAGATACATGAGAAAGAAGCATAATCTTCTTATTGGTGAAAGAACTGCAGAAGATATTAAGATAAAGGTTGGTTCTGCTTATCCTAAGGCAGAAGTCACAACTATGAATGTACGAGGAAGAAACCTTGTAACAGGTCTTCCTAAGACTGTAGAGGTAAGCTCAGAGGAGACAGAGGAAGCTTTAAGAGAGGCAACTTCACAGATTGTTGAAGCTGTTCACAGCGTTCTTGAGAAGACTCCACCAGAACTTGCATCTGATATTGCAGACAGAGGAATCGTCCTTACAGGAGGCGGAAGTCTTCTTTCAGGACTTGAGGATTTAATTGAAGCCAAGACAGGAATTAATACTATGACAGCCGAAGATCCAATGACATGTGTTGCTATTGGTACAGGTAAGTTTATTGAGTTCCTTGCAGGCTACAGAGACGAAGTTAAGTAACCTGAAACATTTCTAATAAGATTATTACTAATGTTTCTTAACATTCTGGCAGAATGGACAATTTTTATGCCGGAAGAATATATTATCAAGAAAGAGGCGGGTTATGGTAAAAGGGCTTTATACAGCGTACTCTGGCTTGACAGTTCAGCAGAAGAGACTGGATGTAGTGTCTAATAATCTGGCTAATGCAACTACCACAGGTTATAAGAAAGAAGGCCTTACGACACAGTCGTTTAAAGATGTTTATGGCATCAAAGTTAAAGATGAAACTGTGGGCTATATTAATCAGAATATCGGAACTCTGAATCTTGGAGCGAAAGTAGGAGAATCCTTCAGAAGCTGGGATCAGGGCTCTTTCCAGAACACAGGCAATACATTTGACTTTGCGCTGAGTGGAAGTGGATTGTTTTCGATTTCTTTCACTAACAAAGCTGGAGAAACTTCAACGCTTTATACCAGGGACGGATCTTTCCAGATGAACCGTGAAGGTTATCTGGTAACCAAGGATGGTGATTTTGTATTGGGCGAGAATGGTCCGATACAGTTACCTACAGACTTTGAAAAACTGACTGTAGAAGAGAGTGGCGAAATATATGCTGACGGACAGTATGTAGACAGATTTGCTCTTGTGGATTTTGAGAATTATGACTATGTTGAGGCATATGGCGAGAATCTTTACAGAGCTGTAGATGGCGCAACACAGACAGATGCTGCAGCAACAGTTAATCAGGGATATTTGGAGGCTTCCAATATTAATGTGGTAACAGAGATGGTAGATATGATATCTATTGCAAGAGATTTTGAAAGTAATCAGAAGATTATGAATACTATCGATGAGATGTTAGGAAAGATGGTATCTATATCTGAGATTTAGTAACAACTGTTAGGCATATACATATGGAGGACTGACGACATGATGAGATCATTGTGGACTGCTGCATCAGGAATGATGAGCCAGCAGACAAGCGTAGATACTATTGCCAACAATCTGGCAAATGTTAATACAGTAGGATATAAGCAGGAACAGACTCAATTTAAGTCTCTGCTTTACCAGAATCTTCAGGCGAAGACTACTTCTGCCAACGGAGAGAATAAACCTGTTGGAGCACAGGTAGGACTTGGTTCAAGAGTTTCAGCAGTAACATCAATATATACACAGGGTGCATTAAATGCAACCGACAGTACAACAGATTTTGCGATTAATGGAGATGGTTTTTTCGCAGTAAGAAATACTAATACTGACGAGACTGTGTATACAAGAAATGGACATTTTACATGGGCAACAGCTACAGAAGGCGTAATGCTTAGTACTTCGGAAGGATATCCTGTACTCAGCGCAGATGGCGCAGAGATAGTTCTTGGACAGGATGCTAACGGTGAGGATTATAAGACTAATCTTATTACTATTGATACAGACGGCAACCTTTTATATCCTGATGAGTCTAACAATCCGGCACCAATCGGTATTAAGATTGGTTTATATCAGTTTTCTAATCCTGCAGGACTTGATAAGATTGGTGGAAGCTACCTTTCAGAGACTGAGGCGTCAGGAACTGCACTTAACGAAGAGTATGATGCAGTTGGGAAGAAGAGTTCATTAAGACAGTCATATCTTGAGTCATCTAATGTTCAGGTTGCAACTGAGATGGTTAATCTTATTACAGCACAGAGAGCGTATGAGTTATGTTCTAAGGCTATAACAACATCTGATACAATGATGGAGCAGGCTAATAACCTTAAGAGATAAGCGGGGTGTAGTGTATGAGCGATTCTATTACGGGGCTTAGCAGTACGAATTATTCAGATGTGTATGATTCTAAAGCGGGTTCTTTAACTAATAAACTTACAGATACTGATTATTCTAAGGCATCAGACGATGAACTTATGTCTGTATGCAAGGATTTTGAAAGTTATTTTGTTGAACAGGTTCTTAAGTCAATGGAGAAGATGGCTAAGATTGATTCAGAAGACGAGGATAGCAATCTTTTTACTTCTATGGCTGGAATTGGTGGAACAGAGGATACTTCACTTAATACTTTGGGAAGTTACTTTGGAGATGAGATGGTGTCATCTTATGCCAAGCTTATGACTGATTCTAATCATGGCAAAGGACTTGGAATAGCACAGACGCTTTATGAGCAGATGAAGAGAAATTATTCTACAGAGTCTATTCCTAAGGCAGATGAGCAGGAATAATATTTAACATAAAGGAGATAACAGATTGGATTACGAGTCTGTGAAATATGTAGAGGGCTTTGTGGAGAATATTATCTTCAGGAATGAAGACAATGGATATACGGTTTTTAATATTGTATATAATGATGAAGAAATCACCTGTGTTGGAGTGTTAAGCTATATCAACACAGGTGAATTTATTACCGCACAAGGCGAATTTGTTAAGCATGCAGTTTACTACATGCAGTTTAAAGTCACATCTTATGAGTTCAGGGCGCCGGATGATGCTGCATCCGTAAGGCGTTATCTAAGCTCCGGGGCAATCAAGGGTATCGGCGAGAAGATGGCTGAACGAATAGTTAAGACATTTGGCGATGATACATTCAGGATTATGGAAGAAGAACCGGAGCGTCTGGCTGAGATTAAAGGAATAAGCATGTCTAAAGCTATGGATATAGCAAACCAGCTTATTGACAAGAAAGACATCAGAAAAGCAATGATGTTTCTTCAGCGTTATGGAATCCAGATGAATCTTGCCAACAAAATATTTAAGCGTTATGGAAACGACATTTATAACATTCTTGAACAGAATCCGTACAGGCTTGCTGATGACATAGAGGGTGTCGGTTTTAGGACGGCTGATGAGATTGCTTCGCGTGCCGGAATCAAGATTGATTCTGAATTCAGGATTAAGAGCGGAATATTTTATGTGCTTAATCAGGCGACAATGCAGGGACACACATATCTTCCGTATGATAAGCTTGTGCGTCAGGTCAACGAACTGCTTTTGATTGATGTCCAGGACTATGACAAATACCTTATGGACCTGACAATGGATAAGAAGATAGTTGTCAAGGTTAAGGACAATGTAAAATGTGTCTATGCCCGTATGTATTACAACATGGAAGCAAATGTTGCAGCTATGCTTAATAATCTTGATGTCCAGATTGAGGAAGACCAGAAATTCATAGATGACAGGATTGCAAGGATTGAGGATAAAGAAGGAATAACTCTTGATGATATCCAGAAAGAGGCTGTTGCGAAAGCAGTAAGAAACGGGCTTGTTATTGTTACTGGCGGTCCGGGAACCGGTAAGACTACAACTATTAATACAATAATCAAATATTTTGAGCTGGAAGGTCTGGAAATCAGGCTGGCAGCGCCTACGGGACGTGCAGCCAAGAGAATGACTGAGGCGTGCGGTTATGAAGCACAGACAATCCACAGAATGTTAGAGATAAGCGGCGGTGTGCCGGATGGTGACAGAAAGTCGGTAGCAGGTCTGTCTATGTTCTTTGAGAGAAATGAAGATAATCCGCTCGAGGCTGATGTTATTATCGTTGATGAGATGTCGATGGTAGATATAAGTATTATGAATTCACTCCTTAAAGCTGTTTCGATTGGAACGAAACTGATTCTTGTAGGTGATGTGGACCAGCTTCCAAGTGTCGGTCCGGGAAATGTGCTTAAAGACATCATAGAATCCGGCTGTTTTCCGGTTGTTAAGCTGGAGAGAATATTCAGACAGGCGGCACAGAGTGAGATTATTATTAATGCCCATAAGATAAACAGGGGTGAGGAGGTTGTACTTAACAAGTACAGCAAGGATTTTCTCTTTGTTCACAGAAACGGTGCAGACAATATTATAAATGCGATGAAAACGCTTATTAAGGACAAACTTCCGGACTATGTGGGTGCTGATGTGTATGACCTTCAGATTCTTACTCCATCGCGAAAATCCAATGTCGGGGTGGAACGTCTTAATAAGATTATGCAGGATTTTCTTAATCCGGCTGATGCTATCAAGCAGGAAAGACAGGTGGGTGATGTTACTTTCCGTGAAGGTGATAAGGTTATGCAGATTAAGAATGACTATCAGCTTGCATGGGAAAAACGAAGCAGATACGGTATTCCAACAGAACAGGGAACCGGCGCTTTTAACGGGGATACCGGAGTTATAGAGAGAATAAGCACATTTGATGAGAATGTAACTGTGAAATTCGAAGATGGCAGATTTGTTACTTATGAATTTTCACAGCTTGATGAGCTTGAACTTGCGTATGCGATTACGGTTCACAAATCACAGGGAAGTGAGTACCCGGCGGTTATTATTCCGATGTCGCAGGGACCAAGAATGCTGATGAACAGGAATATTCTGTATACGGCAGTTACAAGAGCAAGAAAATGTGTGTGCCTCGTTGGGGAAGAGGAGATATTCAGGCTTATGGCTGACAATGTATCAGAGTCAAAACGATATTCTTCACTCACAGACAGGATTGAAGAAATCAGACATATTGAAGATTTCGGACAATGATAATTGATATGTTTATATGTGATAATGATGATAATAATGGGGGATTATGGATTATAAGAAGGTATTAATGGAGGCAGTTAATGCGGTACTTCCGCCAGTGTGTCCTATGTGTGGAAAGCCGGCACCTTTTGTTGGAGGGATAAGGGCAGATATATGTGGAAGCTGCATGCATAATATAAATTATGTAAGCGAGCCTGCCTGTTTAAAATGTGGTAAGCCAGTGAAAAATGAAGAAACAGAATACTGCAGTGACTGCAGCAGACAGAAGCATGTATATGATCAGGCATGTGCGTTGTATGAATATTCTAAGAATGTCAAGGAATCAATATACAGATTTAAATATTATAACAAGCAGGAATATGCAGGAATATATGCGAAGCAGATGGAGGACAGATGTGGCAGGATGATACGCATGTGGTCGCCGGATGTGATAATTCCTGTTCCGATTCATATTTCGAAATATAAGGAGCGTGGGTTTAACCAGGCTGGGCTTATTGCGCAGGCACTTGGAAGAGCTATGCAGATTCCGGTAGATGAGGAATATCTCGTGAGGATTGTTAAGACTCAGCCCATGAAGGAGCTAAGTAATCGGGAAAGAATTAAAAATCTGCAAAATGCTTTTCAAGTAAGAGAAAAAGTTGTAAGATATAGAAAAGTATTAATTGTGGACGACATATATACAACAGGAGCAACATTTGATGCATGTGCAGCAGTACTTAAAGACGCAGGAGTGTCGCAGGTATATGGTATAAGTCTGTGTGTGGGAGACGGATTTTAAAGTATGAGCTGCTTTAGTAACTGGACCTGTTAACGAGATTGATAAAGAGGATTAACAAGGAGAAGCTATGGAAGTTAAGAATTGTAAGAACTGTGGAAGATTATATAATTATATAGGTGGTGTGTACAGACTTTGTCCTGAATGCATGAGAAAGCTTGAAGAAAAGTTTCAGGAGGTTAAAGATTATATAGAGGATAATCCAAGGGCTGATATGAGAGAAATATCTGAGAAGTGCGATGTCAGTACAAGACAGATTGAACAGTGGATAAGAGAAGAAAGATTATCGTTCAGTGATGATTCACCTATTGGTATTGCATGCGAAGTATGCGGAGCTACCATAAGAACCGGAAGATATTGTGAGAGATGTAAGAACGATTTAGCTAACAGACTGGGAAGCATGTACGGAAGCAGATATTCAACAGTTGATACTGATAAGATAAGAGAGAGAAGAGAAAAGGCAAGGATGAGATTTCTTGATAAATAATAAGCTTTTTTCAAAACGGGTATAAAGTATTTGCGGAAACTGTCCGATATCTTACACATGAAGCAAGAGAGTATCTGCTTTAATTAATGGAAAGTGAGGCGGTTAATATGCGCATAGATGCTTATAATGCTGTTAATCAGATATATCAGACCAGCCAGATTTCTAAAGCTAAGACAGCAGCTAAGACATCATCGGTTAGTGACAAGTTTGAGATTTCTGACACAGCCAGGACATATCAGACAGCCAGGACAGCAGTAAGTAAGGCTTCTGATGTTCGAGAAGATAAGATTGCTGATATTAAGGCACGTATGGCAGCAGGAACTTACAACATCAGTTCAGAAGCTGTTGCAGATAAGATTCTGAACAACATTTCAACATTAACATTTTAGTGGGGTTTTATTAGATGGCAAGTTTGATAGATTCTTTGATTAATATAATGAATGATGAGAACAGACAGTATACTGAGCTTTTGGACTTGTCTAATTATAAGACTACTGCTATTGTTAAGGGAGATGTCGGACAGCTTCAGGAGATATTTGGTAAGGAGCAGAAGCTTATTGATATTCTTAACAGACTGGAGATGGAGAGACAGTCATGTGTTGCAGATATATGTAAGATTCTGCATCTGTCAGTAGCAGAGGTTAAGGTGAGTCAGATAGTAAGACTGTTAGAAAAGAAGCAGGCAGAGCATGATGCTTTAGAACAGTCGTATCTGAGTCTTAAGAAAACTGTAAACCAGCTTACGCAGGTTAATGATAATAACAGGCTGCTGCTTAAGGAATCAATGGATATGATTGATTTTGAGATTAATCTTGCGAAGAATGCAAGTATGGCTCCACAGACGGCTAACTATGGAAAGGGAGCGTATGAGGAGACAGGTGGCATGGGAAGCACAAGCTTTGATGCCAGGCAGTAATATTCTGATGGCATATCAGGATGCCACGGATATAAGACAATATGAATAATATCACGGATGATTTATTGTGAGATGGGGTTGTCCGTGTTGGATTGAAAGCCACATTTTTACTAAGGAAATGTGGCTTTTTTAGTCTCTGGGGTGTTTTGTTTTAAAAAAATGACGATATACATATAAGATTATGAATTAAGTAAGAAAGAGGTGACCTTATGGCTAATGGAATGGCAGGATTGTTTGTTGGAGCAAGCGGTTTGAAAACAGCTCAGACAGCACTCAACACAACAGCACACAATCTGTCTAATATTAACACAACCGGATATACAAGACAGCAGGTTACTTTCTCTGATACTACATATGTCAATGTCAACAGCAAGGACAAAGTAAGTTATGCAAGCTATGGACTTGGTGTTGCAATATCTGAGGTAAGAAGAATAAGAGATCAGTATATTGACCTGGCATACAGGAATGAAAATTCAAGACTCGGATTCTATGAAAGCCAGTATAATGCTGTTCAGGAGATAGAAGATCAGTTTGGTGAGATGCAGGGTGTAACTTATGAGTCATATCTTACCAATCTGTATGATTCAATTAATGAACTTGCCAAGAATCCGACAAGTACAGTTGCAAGGTCATCGCTTATCCAGAATGCGACTGCATTTATAGAGAAATCAGAAAATGTGTATAAGGGGCTCAGGGATTACCAGACAACTCTTAATACACAGGTTAGTAATATGGTTAATAAGATTAATGATCTTGCAGGCCAGATATATAAGCTTAATAAGAGTATTGCCAAGGTGGAAGCACCGGGTATCGAGAAAGCTAATGATTTAAGAGACCAGAGAGATGCGGCAATAGATGAACTCAGCAAATATATAGATATTACTTATTATGAATCAGAGAATAAGGAAACTATTATTAATGCAGCCGGAGTTCCTCTTGTAACATCAGGCGAACTTACAGCTATGAGTACAAGAGTTGTCGAGGGAACAACACTTGTTATTCCCACATGGCCATCGTATGAAAGAGATGTTTATGAAGATGGTAAGCTGGCATCTAATGCTGATGATACAGATAAGGGACAGCTTAAGGGACTTATTATTGCAAGAGGCAATATGGTTGTAGATTATACAGTGGTTCCGGTTGCGCCTGACAGCAATGATTATGACATGAGTACTGAGGAAGGCCGTACAGCATATCAGCAGGCCTATAATGAATATGCAAAGCAGCAGGAATACTACAATACATATGTAGAGCCTTCAGCAATTCTTAGCGCTATGGCGGGATTCGATAAGCTTGTTAATGGAATTGTTGAAAGAATCAACGGAATCTTGTGTCCGGAGAAAACTGAGACAAGGACTAATCCTTATCTTAATGCAGATGGAAGTGAGATTCAGGCAGATACATACATATATAATTCAGTTGATCAGCCGGTTCTTTATGACAGATACGGAAGAGAGGTTACCGGAACTGATAACGGTGATGGTACTTACAGCTATGCATCTGGTGAGAAATTATACGAGAGTGCAGGCGGAGCAGCGGTTCCGGTTGATTCATATGAGTATCTTATGCTTGACATGGACAAGACTGGATACGGTATGGATGACGATAAGACTGTTGGTACAGAACTGTTTTCAAGAATTGGAACAGACAGATATATTAAGACTACAGGTGATAACGGAGAGACAATCTATCTTAGAAACAATCTTAACGAGACAGATTATGAATCATTATATAAGCTTGGCAATCTGAAGATTAATCCTGAAGCAGCACAGAATGTAGGAAAGATTCCACTTTCTACTGTACAGGGTAAGGAAGATTTTGACAGAGCCAAGGAACTCGTGGATATATGGGATGAGAAATTCGCTTCCCTTAACCCGGACATGTATGCGAAGTCGGATTACATGTCATTCTACAATAATTATATTGGTGAATATGCCACTATGGGTAAGGCACTTTATAATTATGTAGGTAACCAGACAACGATGGTTGATGGTTATGATAACCAGAGACTACAGTCAGAGGGTGTATCCTCTGATGAAGAGTTAGAGAAGATGATAAAGTATCAGCAGGCATATAATGCAGCATCGAGATATGTTAATGTAGTAAGCGAAATGCTGGAACATCTCGTTACTTCACTTGGACGTATATAAATGCTGATTAATACAGGAGGATAATATGGCATCAACATTTTTTGGATTAACAATTGCATATACAGGATTGCAGGCGGCGCAGACCTCTATAAATGTTACATCACATAATCTTGCTAATATCAATAACCAGTCATATACGAAAGAAACAGCTTCAATTAAGGCTGGTGAGGCATTACGTTCATATGCTAAATATGGAACACTTGGAGCAGGAGTTATCGTTGATGCAATTAATCAGACGAGAGATTCTTACTATGATGAGAAGTACAGAAATAATTATACTAATTATGGACAGTACAATGTTAAGGATACATACATGTCACAGATACAGAATTATCTCAATGAGTTCACACTTAAGGGATATTCAACTGAGTATGAGAATTTCTTTGCAGCACTTAACCAGCTTGATCTTACGCCGGCTGATACATCCGCAAAGAACCAGCTTATCAATAATGCAAAGAGCATGACAGATTATTTTAATACTCTGGCTACTAATTTAAGGAATGTTCAGATAGACGCTAATAATGAGATTAAAGATACTGTTAACCAGATTAATTCTCTGGCACAGAGCATTTCTTCTCTTAATAAGCAGATTAACCAGATTCAGGCTAATTATGGCAATGCCAACGATCTTAAGGATCAGAGAAATGCTTTAATTGATGATCTTTCCAAGCTGGTTAATATATCAGTAAGTGAGTCAGATATTGGAAATAATCTTACAGACCTTCAGATTACAATTAATGGTAATTCGCTTGTTAATGGCTATAATTACCATACTCTTCAGACTGTTTCAAGAGATGAGCCAAGAAATGTATCAGATGCGGCAGGTCTGTATGACATACAGTGGGAGACCGGACAGTCATTTAACATATACAGCACTTCATTAGGCGGAGAGTTAAAGGGACTTATTGATATAAGAGACGGATGTAATGGTGAGATTGAAAAATATGCCACAACAACTGACGATGATGGCAATGAAACATATAAGACAGATGCAGAGGGTAATATCCTTACTGATACAGTAAGTAAGGTGGACAGCAATACTAATTATAAGGGAGTTCCTTATTATCAGGCACAGCTTAACCAGTTTATACAGACATTTGTATCATCAATCAATGAGATTCTTACAAAGGGTGTTACATCAGATGGATCGGCAAGCGGAATTCCACTTTTTGTAATGTCAGATGGAAGCAAGGCTCTTACAGCGTCAAGTGTAACAGTTAATCAGGATCTTATTGATAACGCGGACCTTCTTGCTACCAAGTACAAGGAAAGCGATGGAGAAGCCAATACAAGCCTGATTGTAGACCTTATCAATTCTAAAGATGCTAAGATATATGACGGAGGTACGGGAACATATTTCCTCGAAAGTATTGTCAGTGATATGTCAATAGATGCAAGTAAGGCAATTAATTTTACAAAGAATTACAACAATCTTAAGACAACTATACAGAATCAGAGATTATCTGTAATGGGTGTTGATACAGATGAAGAAGCCATGGATCTTGTAAAGTTCCAGCAGGCATATAATTTAAGTTCGAAGATGATGACTGTCATGAATCAGTTATATGACAGACTTATTAATAATACAGGTGTATAAAATAGTAAAAGAATTCTTCTCCTCACAATAGGGGCGGTTTTTGATTCGCGATATAAGGAGGCACAATATGCGTATTACTAACCAGATGATGGTAAACAGCTCAATATCCAATATTCAGGGAAATAAGAGCCAGCTTAATGATTTAAGTACACAGCTCTCAACACAGAAAAAGATTAATAAGCCTTCTGATGACCCTATTATAGCCATCAGGGCATTGAGACTGCGTTCAAGTCTTGATGAGGTAACACAGTATCTTGGAAAGAATATTCCTGATGCATCATCATGGTTAAGCGTAACTCATGATGCATTAGACGAAAGCAACAAGATTATACAGGATCTGTATAATTACTGTGTGCAGGGCTCTACGGATTCATATTCAGAATCTGAGCGTAACACTCTTGCTGAAAGTCTTAACAAGCTGGTGGAAGCTTATTATGAGCAGGGGAATGTTGATTATGCCGGAAGATATGTATTTACAGGACATGCTACAGATAAGCCTCTGACATATCAGTCAGATGAAACTGCTAAAGATGTTGATTATACAATTACACAGAACTTTACAAGGGAGGATTTATCTAATAAGACAGCATACACTAATGCATATACTAATGACGATATTATCAATCTTAATGTAAAGACAGACGCTAACGGAAATATAATCACACCTAATATAACAGATGTACACAGAATCCAGCTTGCATATGACGAGATTAACGGAAAAACATTTTCAATGAGCATGGGAGATAATAATTCTGCCAATATAACTATTGCTGATGATGGGAGTGTTACTGTAGATGGAGGACTTACTGTTACGGTAACTGATGCAGACGGTAATACAGCTGATACTGCTGTAAATGTTGTTACAACAACAGAACCTAATTATGTTCCGGGCGAGAATGAAATCGCAATTAACTCAACAACAGGCGAGCTTCTTCTTGGTGAGAATGTATACAAGTCAGTGTATGCTGATAATGCATTTTCAGTTACATACGAGAAGAGCAATTTTATAAAGGGTGACATTGACCCGACAATGTATTTTAACTGTGTTGATAATAATACAGGAATTGAGTACAACAAGCAGAGGGAGGATATTGAATATATCATTAATTTCTCACAGAAGATTAAGGTTAATACGGAAGCCGATGAAGCTTTCAATATATATCTTGGAAGAAATGTTGATGACCTTGTCAATGCGGTACAGAATGTCCTTGATATTAATGACCAGATATCAAAGATTGAGTCTATGCAGAAGGAAGGACAGTACAGCGATGAGGCTTCACAGAAGAAGTTAAGCGAGATTAAGGAAGGTCTTACAAAGCAGAGAGATTTTGCAAAATCTAAGATGAAAGATACTTTTGAAGCAGGAATCGGACAGATGCAGGGCTATCAGGAGCAGGTATCTAATGCGAAGGCTGATGTAGGAAACAGACAGATAAGACTGGATCTTACGAAGACACGACTTACAGAACAGAAGACTAATTTCACTGATCTTAAGTCTCAGAATGAAGACATTGATCTGGAAGAGATTGTTGTTACATATACATCAGCACAGCTTGTATATCAGGCAGCATTATCAGCAGCGAGCAAGGTTGTTCAGCAGACACTGCTTGATTTCCTTGGGTAGCCAGCATAAGCAGTATGCAAAGCTTATGAAGAAATAAGGATAGAATTAAGATTTGGAGGTTTGACATGAAAGTACAGACTAAATGGTTTGGTGAAATTGAGGTTAGTGAGGATAAAATCATTACATTTGACAAGGGAATCATTGGATTTGAGGACTGGAAGAAGTATACACTTGTGTATGATGCAGAGAAAGAAGAGAATATATCAATTATATGGCTTCAGGCGATTGATGAGCCAACACTTGCACTTCCTGTCATGAAGCCGGAATTCGTGTATGAGACATATGATCCTGTTGTTGAGGATGAACTTCTTAAGTCTCTCGGAGATGATATACAGGATGATAATATCAGAGTGTACTGTGCGCTCACGGTACCACAGGATATTACTAAGATGACAATTAATCTTAAAGCTCCTATCATCGTTGATTTTGATACAATGAAAGGAATACAGCTTATAGCAGATAATTCTGAATATCAGGTAAGATATCCTATATACGATATTCTAAAGAAGGAGGAGAACTAATATGCTCGCATTATCAAGAAAGAAAGACGAAGCAATCATTATTAACGATGATATTGAGATTACAATAATCGAAATCAAGGGCGATCAGGTAAAGCTTGGCATATCAGCTCCTAAGTCAGTGCCTATATATCGTAAGGAAGTGTATGCACAGATACTTGATTCTAATAAGGAAGCAGCAAGTTCGGTTGATGTGAAGTCTCTTAACCAGTTATTTAAGAAATGATTTGTTTTATTTGTGTATATTTTTGTCCAAAGGGTTAAATTTTACTTAACATTTTCCGATATATGCAGTACAACATGAATGTAACTACAGGATAAAGTTTTGTTTTCACACGGAGGTGGAATTGTATCATGGGAATGGAAGTTAATGGAGTAGCGGCAGCGTCAAGCTACCAGAGCCAGAATTTACAGGCTACTAAGCCGGTATCACAGGTAAGCAGTGTTACATCAGTTACAGATAAGAGCAATGAGGTTGTTGTTGATTCAGCGAAGTCAGCAGCATCTAATGTAGCAGTTTCTGTAGGACAGGCAGCAGACAGTGAGAAGAATGGCAGCAACGCTAATGACAATGACAAGGCAAAGAAGCAGGCTGAATCTATGGCTGATGTTAAGGATATAAGGAAGGTTCTTAACAACAACACAATCGCTGAATTCGGCTACAACGAACCAACTAACAGAATCACGATTAAGATTAAAGATAAAGATACAGACGAAGTTATTAAAGAGATACCTTCAGAGAAAGCTCTTGAGATGCTTGCCAAGGCATGGGAGCTTGCAGGTATCATGGTTGATGAGAGGAGATAAGCTATGGCAATAAGGCTATCTGGTATGGTATCGGGTATGGATACAGAATCACTTGTTTCAGCACTCGTATCATCGTATAAGTTAAAGAAGGATAATCTTGTTAAAGCTCAGACTAAGCTTTCATGGAAGCAGGAAAAGTGGAAGACCATGAATACAAGTATTTATGGCTTTTATAGTGGAAAGCTTTCAAGTGCAAGATTTTCTACAAGTTATAATCTGAAGACATCAAGTGTGTCTAATGATAAGTATGCCAAGGTAACAGCAAGTTCATCTGCTGTTAATGGTACACAGAGACTTAAGGTTAAGCAGCTGGCGTCAACAGGATATCTTACAGGTGGACAGATTAAAGCTGCTGATGGAAGCAAGATTACAGGTGATACTAAGGTATCAGACATAGTTGGAACAACAGATGGTTCTATAAGTTTTAAGACTGCTTCTGGAACCAAGAGTATTGATATAACATCAGATATGAATGTTAACCAGTTTGTATCTAAGTTAAAGGAAGCTGGCGTTAATGCAAGCTTTGATGAGAATAATGCAAGATTCTTTATAAGCTCTAAGGAGTCAGGCAAGGATAACGATTTCTCGCTTGTGGCTAATGACTCTAATGGACTTAATGCATTACAGAAGCTTGGAATATATACGGTTAATGATACTGATTCAGCAGAATATAAGAGGCTTGCAGCTTTAACAGAGGGCAGTGACGAGTATAATGCAGAAGTAGAGAGCATGTATACTAAGATTACAGCTGAGGATACTGCCAAGAGTTATGCTGATAAGTACAATACTGCCAAGAATAAGCTGGATGCACTGGCAGCAGATGATACATGGGATCATACATATACATTAGATGAATATGTGGCAAAGCTTAAGACAGAGACACCAGATATTCTTAATGCTTATGATAAGTATAAGAAGGAAAAGGTGGATTCAGAGGGCAATACAGTTAAAGATTCTGATGGCAATGTTGTGTACGAATATGACACAGAGGCTATGGAAAAAGATGGTGTCAAGGATGAATATGAGGCTGCGGTAAAGAAAAAAGCGTCTAATGAATCACTGATTAAGGTGTATGATGATAATTCCAAGGTTATACAGGATACTAAGGATTATGTGACAATCGGCGATGATGGAAAAGCTGTGGCAGATGCTTCTAATGCCAATGTATTACAGGAAGTAAGCGATACTAATGCTGACAGACAGGCCAAAGCTAAGGCATTACTTGATTCTAAAATTGCCATGGCATCAAATGTTGCTGGTAGTGCGTCATCTTCAGGTGCTGTCAGAATAACAGGACAGGATTCAGAGATTGAGCTTAATGGGGCAACATTTACTAACAACTCTAATAATTACTCAATCAATGGTCTTACAATCGAGGCAATGGAAGTTACCGGTAACGATGAAGTAACTATCACAACCAACACAGATGTGGATGGTATATATGATATGATTAAAGGCTTTCTTAAGGATTATAATGACCTTGTCAAGTCTGTAGATGTTGCCTACAATGCGGCAAGTTCTAAGGGTTATGAGCCTCTTACAAGTGATGAGAAAGATGCAATGTCTGATGATGAGGTTAAGAAGTGGGAAGAAAAGATTAAGGATTCACTTCTTAGAAAAGATTCAACACTTGGAAGTGTTCTTGATACTATGAAGAATGATATGGCAAAATCATTCAAGGTGGGAGATAAGTCATATTCACTTTCTAGTTTTGGAATAGCTACACTTGGATATTTTAATTCTCCAGAGAACGAAACAGGTGTATATCATATAGATGGTGATAAGGATGATTCTAAGACATCAGCTAATACAGATAAGTTAAGAGAGATGATATCTAATGACCCTGATACGGTTATATCATTCTTTTCACAGTTATCTACACAATTGTATACTGATCTTGGAAAGAAGATGGCAGCATCATCAACAAGCAGTGCTTATACTATATATAATGATAAGCAGATGAATACGCAGTATTCAGAGTATAATACTAAGATATCTGCGGCAGAAGACAAGGTTACTACATGGGAAGATTATTATTATAGTAAGTTCTCAGCAATGGAATCAGCGCTTGCCAAGATGAATGCGCAGTCATCATCGTTATCTGGACTTTTTGGATAATAGTACATATTAACAACCGCATAAGCATGGAAGCTTATGGGAAATGAGGAAAACATGGCATTTAATCAGAATATCGCACAGGAGTATAACCGTAATAAAATTCTTACAGCAAGTCCGGCTGAACTTACACTTATGCTTTATGAAGGGGCAATTAAATTCTGTAATATTGCATTAATTGCTATAGAGAAGCAGGACTATGAAAAAGCAAATATTAATATTAAGAAAGCTGAGAACATAATAACGGAGTTTAAGGTGACACTTAATCATAAGTATCCGGTTGCTAAGGATTTTGAAAATGTATATAATTATATATATTCATTATTGGTTGATGCTAATATTAAAAAAGACACTGAGATACTTAATAGGGCACTTGATGAAATCAGGGGCATGAGAGATACATGGAAAGAAGTTATGAACCGAACAAGGTCAATGAATAAGTAGGAGACAGGCATGACTACTAATTATCTTCAGATTATGATAGACAGTCTTAAGAAGAAGAAGGATATTCTTGATAAGATTATAGTTCTTAATGAGACTCAGAATAAGATACTTTCTAATACAGAGTTTGATCATGATGTATTTGAAAATAATATGCATGAAAAGGGTGAATGCATTGATGAATTGGAGAAGCTTGATGAAGGCTTTCAGAGTGTATTTGACCGTATTAAGGAAGAACTCAGTGATAATAAACAGATGTATTCTGATGAAATCGAAACTATGAAGACACTTATTAAAGCAGTTACAGAACTTGGTGCTAAGATAGAAGTTCAGGAAGCTCGAAATAAGGTTAAGGTTGAGGCAATGTTTCGTAGGGAACGTCAGGAGCATAAGGAAGCTAAAAGAAGTGCTTCAATGGCGAAGTCATATTATCAGAATATGAGCCGTGTAAGTGATGAACCTCAGTTTATGGATACGAAGCAGTAAAAGTTTTTTAAAAAGTTATATTATGGACTAAAGTTTTGGTACTAAGGTCCGATATATAAAGTACAAGGGAACAGAAAGTTTCCTGTAAACCATAACTAGATGTAGCAGGGACGCTGCATCACAATATAATTTCAAGGAGGAAAATATTATGGTAGTACAACACAATTTATCAGCAATGAACACAAACAGACAGATGGGTGTAGTTACAAGTGCACTCCAGAAGTCAACAGAGAAGTTATCATCAGGTTATAAGATTAACCGTGCTGGTGATGATGCAGCTGGTCTTTCAATCTCAGAGAAGATGAGAAGCCAGATCAGAGGTCTTAATAAGGCATCTGATAACGCACAGGATGGTATCTCACTTATTCAGGTAGCTGAAGGTGCTCTTAATGAGACACATTCAATTCTTCAGAGAATGAATGAGTTAGCAACACAGGCTGCTAATGATACTAACACAGCAACTGATAGAACTGCTATTGATGCTGAGATGAAACAGCTTACATCTGAGATTGACAGAATTAGAACAACAACACAGTTCAATACTCAGAATCTGTTAGACGGAAACTTCACTAAGAAGAATCTTCAGGTTGGTTCACTTTCAGGACAGACAATCCAGATTAGTATTAGTGATATGTCAGCATCTTCATTAGGATTAGCTGCTTCAGACATGAAGGTAGATACCAATGCAAATGCTGGTAAATCTATGTCGCTTATACAGAAGGCTATTGATTCTGTATCAACTCAGAGATCTACACTTGGTGCTCTTCAGAACAGACTTGAGCACACAATCAACAATCTGGATACAACAAGCGAGAATACTTCAGCAGCAGAGTCTCGTATTCGTGATACAGATATGGCTGATGAGATGGTACAGTACAGCAAGAATAATATTCTTTCACAGGCTGGACAGTCAATGCTTGCACAGGCTAATCAGCAGACACAGGGAGTTCTTTCACTTCTCGGATAATTATTACTACTATAAGCAAAGAGGCTGGTGTGTAACACCAGCCTTTTTGCTTATAATTTATATATAAGTTGATGATTGCAGGCATATATTAAATTATTATATATTACTAATAGAATGAGAGAAAATTATGCAATTTGATAGAAGTTTTTTTGAGGATGAAATAAGAAGTGGATTTTATGTTACTGCTGAGATGAAACAGGCATGGGCATCACAGCTTGAAGTATGGGAGGATTTTGACAGGGCTTGCAGAAAAAATGGGATAAAATATTTTGCTGATTGGGGAACTCTTTTGGGTGCAGTCAGGCATGGTGGTTTCATACCTTGGGATGATGATATGGATGTATGCATGAAAAGAGAAGATTATAATAGATTTAATCGGATGGCAAAGGATATAATGCCTTGTGGATATGATATATATAATATATATAGTGATGAAAATAACGATAATATGCTTACAAGAATAATCAATGGAAGAAATATAAGTTTTAGTAAAGAGCATCTTGAAAAATATCATGGATGTCCATATATAGCAGGATTGGATATATTTCCGTTAGATTATATTGCTATGAAACAAGAGGATGCTGATTTTCAAGAGGAAGTTATTAGTATAGTTATTAGGGTGAGCATATTTATAAAAAAACACAAAGATAAATTAAAAGATGAAGGAAATTTGGCAATTAAAAAGGAATTGGAATCGTATGTTAAACAGATAGAGCAACTGTGTGCCGTTACATTTGATAAAAATAAAGATATTCAACAGCAGATAAGGATGCTTATAGATAGATTATGTAGTTTATATAAGGAAAGGGAATCTAAAGAAATAGCTCCGCTACTTTTATGGATGGATAATAAAGAATTAAAATTCCCTAAAGAAATGTACACTGAACCAGTAATGCTTAAATTCGAAAATATATATGTGCCGGCTCCCTGTGAGTATGATTATGTTCTAAAAAAAGAATATGGTGATTATCATAAAGTTGTGCTTGAGTCAGATGATGCACATGAATATCCGTATTATTATAAGTATAAAAAGTTCCTTGCAGATAATGGGATACAGATGTGTACATTCAAAATAAATATGACAGAATATGACAAGTTCATGAATAATATACATGAAGAACGAAAGAAACGCAGATTAACAAAAAAAGATAATAAAAAAAAGATACTTTTTATGCCATTCAAAGCTCAAAATTGGAAAAATATGGAGCCTTTATGGCGTAAATATATAGAAGATGCTAATAACGATGTGATTGTTATGCCAATATCATATTACTACAAGAATATAGATGGAACAGTTGAACAGTATATTGAAAATGAAAAGTATCCTGAATATATTCATGTAATATCCGAGGATGATTATGATATTACTACTTGTTATCAGGATGAAATAGTTATTCAGAATCCGTATGATGAGTATAATGTTGCGACAACAGTGCACCCTAAGTATTATGCAAAAACTTTAATTCAAAATACGGATAAACTTACATATGTTCCGTGGTTTGTAACAGATGAAATACAACAGGATGATATGCGTTCAGATAAGAGCATGGATGCATATGTTAATGTGCCTGGGGTTGTATATGCAGATGAGGTGATAGTTCAATCTGATAATATCAGAAATCTTTATATAAGAAAATTAGCAGGTATATATGGAGATGAAACTACATCAATATGGCAAAATAAGATAATAGCAGAGATATAGGATGGAGAAAAAATGCATATCAATGATGAACAGATATCGATGAATCAGGATGAAATTGTATCATGTGTGACAGAATTATTAGATGGAATTGATAATAATGAATTATCAGATTTATATGAATTTAAAAAATATAAATATAAACATCTTGTTGCACTTTTTTTGTCAAAGAATATTATAAGTGGAGGAAATGAACTTTATAGATATGTATACAGAATGGTAAATGATTTAGCATGCAAAACAGTGAATGGCAAATATAAAAATAATGAAAAGGTAAAGGTATGTTTTCTGGCAATATCTGCTGCAGAATGGCCGGCAGAGAGATTGTATAAATATTTATATAATGATGAAAGGTTTGAGGTGAAGGTTATACCAGTTCCGTTAATTGGAAGAGATTCAGAAGATAGGAAAAGAATGTATAATCAGACATATTTGTTTTTTCAGAATGAAGGATATCAGGTTGAGAAAATATATGATACAGATACAGAAGAAGTCAGAACATGGGATGACATAAATTGGATGCCTGATATTGTTGTACATGTTAGTCCCTGGTATTTAGATATTGTAAAATGTTACCAGATAACAGAATTGCCGTTATCTGTGATAAATATATATATATCTTATGGATTAAGCGTTGCGGGTTTAAATAATAACAAATATGAAATACAGTGTCAGTGTGATAAGGAATTTATGAATCTTATGTGGAGAGTTTATACTGAGACACCTAAAAATTATAATAATTTTGTGCAATTTCAGACTTTGAATGCTTGTAATGTAAGATATAGTGGATATTGTAAAATGGATTATTTTTATGAGGAGCATAAATATGATGAAAATTATATCAGAAATATGTGGAAGGTGCCTATCGGAAGAGATGAAAAGGATTTTAAGAAAGTAATAATAGCACCTCATTACACGGTAGGAAATACATCGTTATTAAAATTGTCTACGTTTGCAGATAATATGTTTTTTTGGAGATTTATTGCAAAAAAATATAGTGATAAAGTTTTATTTGTATTCAAACCACATCCAAATCTTAGAAATAATCTGATAATAAATGGATATATGGAATCTGTAGATGAATACGACAGATATCTAGATGATTTAAGGAAGTTAAATAATTTTTCAGTAATGGAAGAAGCAGATTATCTTACTTTATTTGACACATCGGATGCTATGATTACTGATTCGGCGTCTTTTATAGGAGAGTACATATATACAGGAAAACCATTGCTTCATCTTACCAGGCCAGAACAGCAATATAATGCACTTGGATTGGAATTGCAGAAAGCACATTATCATGTGTCTGGAAAAGATTATATTGGAATTGATGAATTTTTATATGATGTTGTTATATCTGGAAATGATACAATGAAGGAGAAAAGGAAACAGGTATATTTAGAAGAACTTGATTATGTTGAAAAGAATGGGAAGAAAGCGGCACAATATATCTATGATGATATTATAGATAATCTGTTTAAAAATGCCTGAGATTATTCATATAGCTTATCTATATAAAAGAAAATACTGTTGTAAAGAGGGTAATGTTAAAATATATGATTATAATTGATATATTATCTCCTGTTGGAGGAAAGAAGGGCGGAATTGAAAATGTAATAAAACAGTGGACGGAAAATCTTCCATTGATGGGATTTGAGGTTAGAGTAATACATATGTCACCAGGAATTAAATATTTAAATGGATATGATAAAGCATATGCATTTAACGATGGTGGGAATAATGATATAGATCAAAAACTGAAGCTTTTTGTTCGAAATTATGCTGGTTTTATTCTAAAATATGGAATGCCTGATATATGTATAGCAATTAACTGGCCAGTAATGAGTGTGGTAGCGGATACTGTTAGAAAAATACTTAAAGTAAATTTTAAAGTTATATCATGGGTACACAATTCTATAATAGAATATAAACATGCAGGTTTAGGTGGAGTTGATGAGATGTTGTGTGCTGATGCGCATTTGTGTATTAGTAGAAATAATGAGAAAAATTTACTTAACAGGACAAAGAAAGAAAGTGTGTATTATGTTGGAAATCCAGTTAAAATGCAGAAATTTATAGAGAGAACCAATGGGGAAAAACAACTGTGTTACGTAGGAAGACTTCAGGAAATTAAGAGGGTAGATATTATTTTAGAAGCATTATATAGAGCACATAATAAATGGAATCTGAGAGTTGTTGGTGATGGAGAATCATTGCAGGAACTGATTAAAATAACCGAATATTTAGAATTGCAGGAACAAGTTGAGTATATAGGATGGAAAGAGAATCCATGGGAGTATTGTAAAGATGCATGTGCATTAGTTGCAGCATCAGAGTATGAAGGGTATATGCTTACGGGAGCAGAAGCAATGTCTATGGGATTAACAGTAATATCTACGCCGGTTGAGGGATTGATAGATTATCTTATACCAGGCAGGAATGGATATTTGTTTGAAAAGAATAATGCTAAGGAATTAGCGGCAATTCTTGATTATTTGTATGAAGGAAAACTTCCTTTATGTGATAGACGAGAATGTAAAAAATCGGTTGAAGAATTAAAGGATACATATTATTTTGAAAAAATAAAAAAAATTATGGAGGAAGTAATGGATACATGAACAGGGTGTTGACATTTGGAGTGTATGATTATTTTCATCTTGGCCATCTGAGATTGTTCAAACAATGCAAAGAATATGGAGATTATCTGATTGTTGCTGTACAGGATGGGGACTATATAAAAAAATATAAACCAGGTGTTAATATATTATATTCAACAGAGGAAAGGGTTGAAATAATAGAGGCATTAAAAGTGGTAGATAGAGTGGTTGTATATCAAACTGTATGTACAGATTTTCTTGAAACAATAGATTTTGAAGTTCTAGCTCTAGGAGAAGATCATGTAGGAGAGAGATTTGACAAGATTGTAGAATGGTGTGATACGAATGAAAAGAAGGTTGTCAGATTAAAACGAACGAAAGGTATAAGTTCAACAATTGTAAAGGACAGAGTAAAATCATTAAAATAAAGGAAAACAGCCATGACAGAAGAATGAAAGTAGATGGTACATACAATAAAACAAATTTGGAAATAATTTTTAATCTGCGATTATATATTTGATTGCATTAATTAAATTATAAATAAAAGGTGAATTGAATAAAATGAGAGTTAATGAAAAACACGTGAATATTGATTATCAGAAGACTAAAGATTTTTTCAAACACAGAGCAGAAAAGTTTCAAGAAAATAACCCATATTCCGTAACAATGTATCAGGATAATAATAAGGAGTTGGTAAGAGAACGAAATGAATATGAAACTGAAAAATTACTTTCTCTACTTAGTATAGATAAAGAGTCTGAAATTTTAGATGTGGCATGCGGTATTGGAAGATGGGCTGATGCGATTAAAACAGAGGTGAAGAAATACTGTGGCATTGATTTTAGCGATGAATTAATCCGAATTGCAACTGAGAGAAATAAAAGAGATAATTATTATTATTATGTGGGTTCAACAAGTCAATTGGAGAAAATAATAAAACAAAAAAGGAAAGGAAAATTTAACATAGTTTTAATTGTCGGAATTATGTTGTACTTGAACGATAATGATGTGATTGAAATGCTACAGCAAATTGAGAGGTGCTGTGAAAAGGAAGCAGTTATATGCATCAGAGAACCTATTGGGATTGAAGAACGCCTTACATTGAAAGATTATTATTCGGATGAATTGAAGTGTGATTATAATGCAATATATAGAACAAGAGATGAAATAAAAGAAATTTTAAAAGATACATTATTGAATAAAAATTTTGCTATAGAAACAGAGAGATTCCTGTTTGAAACTGATGAGTTAAATAACAGGAAAGAAACAAAACAATATTATTATATTTTAAAAAGAAAATGATAAATAGGGGTTAAGTATTTAGAAATGAGACCGATAAATAATACATAAGTGATAAACAGATAACAATAATAAATCGTGTTTATTAATTAATATAAAATGGAGTTATATATATCAAGGAGGAATTAATTATGGTAGTACAGCATAACCTTTCAGCAATGAACACAAACAGACAGATGGGAATGGTAACAAGTGCCCTTCAGAAGTCAACAGAGAAATTATCATCAGGATATAAGATTAACAGAGCAGCAGATGATGCAGCAGGTCTTTCAATCTCAGAAAAGATGAGAGCTCAGATTAAAGGTCTTGATAAAGCATCTGCCAATGCACAGGATGGTATCTCACTTATTCAGGTAGCTGAAGGTGCTCTTAATGAGACACATTCAATTCTTCAGAGAATGAATGAATTAGCAACACAGGCTGCTAATGATACTAACACAACAACAGACAGAACTGCTATTGATGCAGAGATGAAACAACTTACAGCTGAGATTGACAGAATTAAAACAACAACACAGTTCAATACTCAGAATCTGTTAGATGGAAACTTCACTAAGAAGAATCTTCAGGTTGGTTCACTTTCAGGACAGACAATCCAGATTAGTATTAGTGATATGTCAGCATCTTCATTAGGATTAGCTGCTTCGGACATCAAGGTAGATACCAATGCAAATGCTGGTAAATCTATGTCACTTATTCAGAAGGCTATTGATTCAGTGTCAACTCAGAGATCTACACTTGGTGCTCTTCAGAACAGACTTGAGCACACAATTAACAACCTGGATACAACAAGTGAGAATACATCTGCAGCAGAGTCTCGTATCCGTGATACAGATATGGCTGATGAGATGGTACAGTACAGCAAGAATAATATTCTTGCACAGGCTGGACAGTCAATGCTTACACAGGCTAATCAGCAGACACAGGGTGTACTTTCATTATTACAGTAAAACATATGATACATTAAGTTTATTTGCTGATATCAAACAAATTACTGATTGTTTGATATCAGCTTTTTTATTAATGTTTGAAGATTAGGACAATCTATGGGGAAAATATTATTTTATCAATGGAATGCATTCATGCAAAGGGGTATTGAGAATGCACTTAAAGCATTGCATATAGATTATGATACCTACTATGATATTCCAAAAAATTGGGATAAAGATGTTGCGTTTTCTAATAGATTTATTAAGAAAATTGAAAAAGAAAATTATTCGAAGATATTGTCAGTTAATTTTTTACCATTAATTTCAGATATATGTGAGAATAAAAATATAAAGTATATTTCGTGGGTATACGATTCACCATTGCATATTAGAAGAAAAAATACTCTGAAAAATGCATGTAACACAATATACTTCTTTGATCGTGTGCAGGCGGACACATACAGACAAGAAGGAGTAGAGGGTGCCAGATATTTGCCACTTGCATCAAGTCCGAAGGTGTTTGGAATAGGTGAAACTGTGTCAGATAATAAAGAGTACACATCGGATGTGGCTTTTCTTGGACAATTGTACAAATCTGAATTTTATGATATAGCTGGTGGATTAAGTCAATATAATCGAGGATATCTGGAAGCTGTTATGGATGCACAAATCGTAATGCCACAAGGATATCTTGTGGATGAGATGTTGGATTCTGATGTTATGGGCAGTATAAATAAAGATTTTCTAAAAAAAAGCAATGGAACATATATGGTAACAAAGGAGGAATTATCATATACTCTAGCTAAAGAGATTACAGGAAGACTGCGTGTTACTGCACTTTCTGTGCTTCAGAACAGATTTGATGTGGATGTGTATTCTGGTGATAGATCAGAACAGCTTAATAATGTGAATTACAAAGGATACGCAGATTATTACGACAGAATGCCAGAGGTGTTTACGAGAAGTAAAATAAATCTTAACATATCACTATGCACTATCCAGTCGGGGATTCCATTGAGAGTGATTGATATTATGGCCTGCAGAGGATTTGTTATTTCTAATGCACAGCCTGAGTTGTATGAATATTTTGTTCCGGGTCAGGATATTGAAATATATGAAGATATTCCAGATCTTGTATATAAGGTAAAATATTATCTGGAACATGAAGAGCAACGAAAACAAATTGCAGAGAATGGATATAAAAAGGTATGTACAGAATTTAATTTTGAACACAGAGTAAAGACAATGTTAGAAATCTAAAGCGTAAATATCAGGAGGAATACTATGGATTTGAATAAATATGGATACAATGGATTTGCCCCAAAACCCCAATTTAATACAAAATTTTACAAAGGAGAGGATTTGTACTCTGATGGGGATATAGAAGATGAGGTTATTAAAATTATTGCTAAAAATGAAACAACTGACTATGAAAGATACATAAATGAGAACTACTCATGGCCAGTTTTTTATCATTTGACTAGAATTAGACAGAATCTGCTTAACTGGTATCCGTTTAATGAAGATGCAGATGTGCTTGAAATTGGCTGTGGTATGGGAGCAATTACAGAATTACTCTGTAAAAAATGCTCAAATGTTACAGCTGTTGAATTGTCTAAAAGAAGAGCAACTGCTACATACTTAAGATGTAGGGCATATGAAAACCTTGAGATAATTGTTGGAAATCTAAATGATATAGAATTTAATAAAAAATATGATTATATTACTCTTATAGGCGTATTAGAATATCAAAATAATTATACAGCATCTGAAAATCCGTTTAAAGATTTTTTGGTTAAAATTAAGAAATTACTCAAGCCAGATGGGAAATTACTTATAGCAATCGAAAATAAATATGGATTGAAATATTGGTGTGGAGCACCTGAAGATCATAGTGGAATACCATTTGATGGGATTAATGATTATAAATATAGCAATATTGCAAGAACGTTTTCTAAGAAGCAATTGGAAAACATTATTAAACAGTCAGGGTTTGATAAAACGTTTTTTTACTATCCGTTGCCAGATTATAAGATGCCACAGGTTATATATTCAGATGATTATCTTCCGTTAAATGGATCAGTTGATAACTGGATTCCTTATTACCAGCCTAATAATAAATCAATGATATCAGATGAGGAACATCTTTATAAGGATTTAGTAGATAATGGTGTGTTTGAATTCTTTGCAAATTCATTTTTGGTAGAATGTGCGGGAACTAATATAGAAGTTGGTAGAGTATCATATGCAGTTGATAGTCCGTTTAGAAAAGCAAAATATAGCTTAATTACAGCATTTTCAAAAGAAAAAGGCTTTTACAAAAAGGCAGAAGATGTAAGTGAGTCATTGCTGTATCAGATTAAAGCTAATCATGATGATATAGCAAATCATGGGATTAATATCTGCAAAACACAGGTAGATGGCAATATTTTGTATATTGAAAGAGCAACTGGGAAACCGCTTACAGATATTCTTATAGAGGCATACGATAGTGGTAACAAAGAGAAAATATATGGATTATGGGATAGAATCTATGATGAAATTAAAAGAAGTTCTGAGACGGCAAATGAATTATCTACAAATTTCGACTTCATGAACACTCCAAAGTTAAATCATGATGATAAAATATTGTTGAATGCATATATTGATATGATTCATAAGAATTGTTTTATAGATGAAGAGGGAAAGTTTAAATGGATAGATCAGGAGTGGTGTGTTAAGAATATACCAGCAAGTTATTTGCTATACCACAATATATTAGAATTATATATGTCAAACAGGTATTTAAATACAATTGTTTCGTTTGATGAAGTTATGGAATATTATGGATTGAAAGACAATGCAGATTATTATACAGTAATAAGGGAACAGATAATGAATGAAATTTTTGATGGCTATATCTGCTCTAATTATGCTAAATTGTCAAAAAATGATAATAAGGCAATTGCTGATAATGTTACAATGTTATATCGAAGTATGACAGAAATTAAATTAAATGAAGTAGAATGTAAAGTTAATGAGGTAATTGATAAGTATGGAATAAAAGGAATGATAGAATATGTAAGTTCATTATCAAATGATTCAATACTTAATAATATTCCAGCAGTCCCACAATTTATAGTCAGATATCTAAAAAGCAGTGAAAAAGAAAAGCGTATAATAGAGAATCAAGTTACAAGCTATCAGGATATAAAGGAACAAATCTAATAGAGGAAGAGATGCATGGATAAACAACAATATAAACAATATGTTACTGATTTGCTGAATGAACATAACAGACAGTCAATAGATGAATTAGTTGCATTATATGAGGATAGAGATTTTATCAGGGATTATGCATCAGAGGATACAGAGTTAGGATATATATATATAGTTACATGTATATATCGTGAGGAACATAATGAACATATAAAAAATAATATTATGTCTGTCAGGAGAACAAAAGAAAGACTGATACAAATAATTACATATTGTAAATTTCTATTGTGGCGTATTGAGTTAATGTTCGATGATGAAGCTGTTGAAGAGCTGATGAGGTATCTTGATTATGAAAAGCTTTCTGTGATTTTTTTAGTAGAGATGATAAGGATTGGCTCAATAGATAAAATTTCTATGTATATAAAATTAAGTGAGGTATATAAGAAACAGATGTTAGATACATATGCCTTTCAATTATTAAGATATGCTAACAATCAGGAACCAGGGAACGAGCAGATAGTATGTATGTTAGCAGATATGTGCATTCAATATGGGAATATTGAATCAGCAAAGAAACTATTAGAAACGATAGAGAAGCCGGGTAGAATCACAGAAGTGTTGTTAAGAAAGGTGTATTCGGATGAATGATAAAAAGATATGTTTTATCATGTGTGTCAATAATGAGATGTATGAAGAAGAATGTTTGTATTATATCAATCATTTAGTGATTCCAAATGGATATGAAATAGATGTTATATCAATCAAAGAAGCAAAGTCCATGACAGAGGGATACAATGCAGCAATGGTAGCTACAGATGCTAAATACAAAATATATATGCATCAGGATGTTTTTTTAGTGAAATCAGATTTTATACAGGATATGTTAGATGTGTTTTCCAATCCAGAAGTTGGAATGATTGGGATGGTTGGAGCGGAGGAATTGTCTAAGGATGGATGTATGTGGAATGGTGACAGAGTAGGCAGAATTTATTCGAGTAACATTGTAAGTACACAACTATTTGTTGCATCAGATAAGCAAAACAAACCATATACAGAAGTAGAAGCAGTTGATGGACTATTTATTGCGACACAATATGATGTAAAATGGCGTGAAGATATTTTTGATGGATGGGATTTTTATGACATATCACAAAGCGAAGAATTTCATAGAGCAGGATATAAAGTAGTAGTTCCTTATATGGATAAACCATGGTGCCTCCATGATGATGGAATACTTAATCTGGGAAATTATGATAAATATAGGCAAATATTTCTTAAAGAATATAAAAGGTGAAATAATTTCATGAATATATTGATATTTGAATATCATAACTTTGGAATAGAAGATGTAAAAGAATGCTTTGAAAAAAACGGACATAAGTATAAGGTTAAGGAAACAGTGCTTTATCGTGAAGATGTAAGTATTGAATTTGACGAATTGTTTAATACGGAGTTTGATAAAGGGTGTAATGGAGAGAAGTATGATTGCGTATTCACGTTTAATTATAGTCCTGTAATATCTAATAATTGTAATAAAAGAAATATCCCGTATATAGCATTTGTATATGATAATCCACAGGTTTTATTGTATTCATACACTATAATTAATAAATGTAATTATGTGTTTATGTTTGATAAAGTACAATATCAGGAATTCAAAAATGAAGGGATTAATTCTGTATATTATGCACCATTGGCTGTTAACACAGAAAGGGTACAAAGAGTAATTACTAATGTAAATGCAACTGAAAAGGAGTTTTTATCAGGAGATATAGCATTTGTTGGCTCAATGTATGATGAAAAACATAATTTTTTTAACAGACTTGAAAGTATCAGCGATTATACTAGAGGTTATCTTGACGCTGTTATCAAAGCACAGAGCAATGTTTATGGACATTTTTTTCTGGAAGATATGTTAACTGATTGTATTTTAGATGATATGTATAAGGCTTGTCCAGTAAAAACAAGTGCAACAGGTGTTGAAACGATTCAGTACTTATATGCTAATTACTTTTTGGCAAGAAAATTGGCTTCATATGACAGGAAAGAAGCATTGAAAACTCTTGGAAAAGAATTTGGGAGTCAATATAAAGTTAATTTGTATACGAAATGTTCAGGCAGAAATATAAATGGGGTTAATATTAAAGAACCGGTTGATTATTATGAGCAAATGCCAATAGTATTTAATAATAGCAGAATTAATCTTAATATAACACTAAGAAGTATTAAGTCTGGAATTCCACTAAGGGCGATGGATATATGTGGAGCTGGAGGTTTTCTATTATCAAATTATCAGGCAGATTTTTATGATGTATTTGTGCCGGGAGAAGACATTGTATTATATGAATCATTGGATGATATGATTGAGAAATGTAAATATTATATTAAGCATGAAAAGGAAAGGCAGCAGATTGCAGACAATGGGTATGGGAAAATAGTTTCTGGACATACATATGATATTCGTTTTAAAGAAATATTTAATATTGTTTTTAATAAAAACTAGTTTATGAATCATAGCGTGATAGTCGTTCCCACCTATTATTGGGCTGGGAACGACTTATCTATTATCTGGAGCATACGGATGTCGTAAGTATGGTTATTTACAACGGTTTCATATCCGTGTCTGGCGATTTCATTTCTTTCATCGTCATGATTGAGATAATAAGCACATAATTCTTTGAGATGATTTTCACTTTCATATGCAACAAGGTCTTTGCCTATTTCAAAGAACTCTGGTAATTCTGCCTGATAATTAGTTATAAGGAAGCCCCCGCATCCAAGAACATCAAATATTCGGAGAGAAAGACCAGAACGAATGGATTTGGCTGTTATATTTAGATTTATTTTGCTGTTGTGGAATATAACAGGCATTTCAGTAAGTGATTTTGCAAAACCTTTGTTGTGTATATGAGGCATGCTGCTAGTGTCGCTGCCTGTATATATGTCAACATTAAATGAATCAGACAACAGCTTTAACAGACGCAGCCTTTCCTGTTCAGCAACCTTTACGCTTAAATATTCCTGTGCAAGAAGAGCTTTATTATTGGCACGGTAGCCTTCTGGAAACTCGTAGTGATATGGTATACAGTTTAATAATCGTTCTGTCATATCATCAGTAAGCATATCTTCGATAAAATTGTATCCATAGACACCGAGCTGTGCATTGATAATTCCGTCGACATAACCTTTTTCATATTCTGGAAGAATTGCGCGGTTGAAAGGACACTTTTCCTGATATGTGGATCCTATGAAGGATATATCACTTGTAAATTTTCTGTTTTCCTGTGTACTTGCATTCTTTATAACCTCATCGTTACGGCGGATATTAGTTGCAAGTGGAATATGGAAAACATGTCCCTTGTTATAAGGTTCAAATTCATTAAATAACATTTTGTCAAAGAGGAATACTCTGTTAACTGAATTAGATAAAGAATTAGAATATAGTTCAAGTACAGGGCTGTCTACAATGAGGCTGATATACACGATATTAACAATCTGGCATACATCTGAAAGCCATGGGAAAAAGTTAATTGTGAATACGAATGTGTAATTATTATTCATTAATTTAGGTGAAACAATTGAAACACATTCGCTTGGTGATAAATTTTTCTTTCGTATTTCAATGATTTCTTCATCAACATCAAGTCCTAATCTTTTAAATGAATCTATAACATCAGGTTCGCATATACTGCCATATCTGTAAAAATATATTTTCATAAGAGTCTCCTATATTTATTATATATGGTATATAATAAAATACACAGAAGAAAAAGTAAAATAAAATTAGATTGGAGAAAAGATGAATGAATTTACTATAGGGGTTTTGGGCGGAATGGGAACATATGCAACGATTAATATGTTTAAACAGTATGCAGATGTTTTTAAGGCTGAAAAAGAATGGGAGCGTCCTAGAATTATTATTGATAATAGATGTACAATGCCAAGTAGAGTTAGAGCTTTTTTGTATAAGGAGAATGTAGATGAATTGATATCAGAAATGTTTGAGTCTATGCAATATCTAATGGATGCGGGGGCTACCAGAATAATATTGGCATGTAATACATCACATTTATTTTTGCCACAAATATATGATAAAATCCCTCAACTAAAAGACAGAGTTGTTAATATTATTGATAATTGCGTAGATGAAATAAAAAAGCAATCTGTTAAAAGTGTATACCTGTTGGGATCAGAGGGTATCATTCAATCGAGAATATATCAAGATAATTTATTAAATTCAAAAATTGAATGTATTACGCCATTGCCAGAAGAATATATTTTGATAAGAAATTGTATTGAAGCTGTGAAACAAAATAAATATAATCATGACATAAAAGAAACATTTTTAGGCTTGGTAAATAAATATGATGCATGTGTTTTAGGATGTACAGAGTTACCTGTTTTGTATGAAATGTATAAGGATGATATATTGTGTGAAAAAATATATGATCCATTGTATTTATCGATAATTAAATTAAAAGAGGAATATGACGCCATACGTTAGAGATAACACTGTTGGCTTTTTCTAATCTGAATGCTATAATTTTTTATATTATATATTGATGCAGGATTTATGTTTAAGAACGGAGAAAATCATGACAGATAAGAATACATTTTATAATATGTTAAAGAGTAATGCCGAGAGCCAGCCAGACGCTGTGGCTGTCGTTTATGATACGATGAAGGTTACTTATGCGAAGCTTTTTGATGATGTAACTAAGAAGGCATTACATTTTCAGAAATTTGAAGGAAAGAGGATTGCAATATTCGGGCCGGCTTCATATAGATGGATCGTTAATATGTTCGGAACGATTGTTGCGGGAAAGGAGCTTGCACTTGTTGATTTCTTCCTTCCTCATGATTCGAGGGTTGACCTTCTTAAGAAGACGGAAGTTAATTATACATTGACATCTACTAACCAGTATATTCTCTCTGATGAGAATTCTATTATCATATCAAGTGCTGAGAAGGATAATGTTGACGGACTTATATATGATGAGAATACGCAGGAGGGCGATATTATCATGTTTACGGCTACAGCTAATGAATGTGATAAGCCGGTTGTTCTGTCTGTTGATAATATTCTTAATGCGGTTATGGCGATAAACAGCAGGGTTGAATGTACAAGTGATGATATTGTGCTTGCACAGATTCCGCTTCATAATGAATTTGGATTTATATACAGCCTCATATGGCCTCTGTATAATGGTGCTATGGTGTGTATAGGCAGAGGCTTAAGACATGTTGATGCAGATACTTATTATTATAATCCAACTATTCTTATAGGTACTCCTTCTATGATTGACTATCAGCGAGCTATAAGTGGATTTAATAAAGAACTCAATACTATTATCATAGGTGGTGCAAGCTGCCCGTTCAGACTTTTTGAGAATCTGTGTGACAGTGATTTGAAGGTTTATAATATATATGGAATGACAGAGACTTCGGGTTGTGTAGGGGTTAATGAGCTTTACGATGGTTCGTATACTCTTTTTGATAATAATGCAGTATCTATTGCTGATGATGGAGAGATTATTGTAAGTGGACCATGTGTCATGAAAGGCTATTATAATGACATGGAGTCTACTGAAAATGTATTAAAAGACGGTATGTATCATACAGGTGATTACGGAAGGATTAACAATGCCGGCAGACTTGTTCTGTTGCAGCGCAATCCGGATATTATTCTGTTGCCTACAGGTGAGAAGATAAGCCGTGTAAGAACTAATGAACAGATTACAGCTATTAATGGAGTTGCAGAAGGTTTTATAATATTTTACAATAACAGGCTTACGGCGGTTATTGTGCCTATTGATAAGAGTGCAACTGAGGATATATTCAAGAGACGTATTGACAAGTATAACGAGAAAAAAGGTTACCGCTGGGAGATTCAGAAGATTGTGTTAAGAAAAGAACCTTTGCCAAGAAAGTCTGATGGCACGGTTGATGAGGAAGCTGTATGTGAGTTTATTGATGATTGATTAAACGAGGCGGTGCTGGTTTGAAGTTTGATAATGATTTTTTTAATACAGAAGTAAGAGAGGGTTTTGAAATATCTTCTATGATGAAGAGAGCATGGGCTGCGCAGATGGAAGTATTTCAGGTTGTATCTGATATATGTAACAGAAATGGAATAAGGTATTTTGCAGACTTTGGTACATTGCTTGGGGCTGTGAGACATAAGGGAATGATTCCATGGGATGATGATATTGACATCAGTCTTATGAGAGATGAATACAATGAACTTATCAGGATTCTTCCTGGTGAACTGCCATACGGCTTTGTAGTTGCAGGCATGTATGCTGATTGTGAGCGTTTGCAAAATGCAGCATTTGTTCCACAGTTAAGAGTTATTGCAGATGAAGAATTATGGAATTTTAATGATTATATGAAGTATTTTCATGGATTTCCATATCAGAGGGCTGGGATAGATATTTTTCCATTGGATTATATTTCTAAAGACAAAGAATTTGCAGACATGCAGAAGCAGATTATAAAGCTTGGAATGGAAATTTTAGGGAAATGGAATGAATTAAATAGAGAGGGTTCTTTAGATAAATTTGTTTCTGAGTTTGGTCAATTATGTAATGTTAATATTGAATTAAGAGAAGATACTAAGAATTATATATGGAAACTGATAGATAAAGTATCTTCGTTATGTTACAGAGATGAAGCTGACTATGTAAGCAGCATGGCTTTATGGATTGATAATGACAGTTATAAGATGCGTAAAGAGTGCTTTGATGATGTAATAGAAATGCCGTTTGAGAATTTTGTGGTTAAAGCACCAAAAAATTATGATGAAGTGCTTAAGGCTGAGTTTGGCGATTATATGATTCCAGTAAAAGGCACAGCGGATCATACGTATCCATTTTACGGTCACATGGAGCAGGAATTGATTAAGCAGATTAGAAGAGTTGGTTTTAAAGGCAGTGTTGATGAATTTTGTGAAGAAGTTGCCAGTGGAAGGTTAAGAGTGTAGCATTTTCACATGTGATTAATATTAACTTTCCACCAATCCAGCCGATATATATTCTATAAGTTCATAAAGAAAGGTGATTAGAATCATGGATGATTACAGACAGCAGCAGATAGATGTACTTAAGGAAGCTGTTCCTTACAGCGAGAAGCTTATTGGAGCAATAGAGAAAGTCTCAGAAGAACTTTCAGGAGTTCCTTTTCCAGAGACTCATGATGCGGTGAATGTTATTATTGAAGGGCTTAACTGGCTTTTTGAAGTATATAATGGAACTAAGGATATTATTGAGGCTGGGGCAGTTGACGAGGCAGAAGCTAATTCTGGTGTTAAGGAGCTTTCAGAGGCTGTAAAGGCTGATGATGATGTGGATGTTTCTAAAGCACTTGTAAGGCTTAGTACATTTGTTAAGCAGTTACATGATGCAGGAAGCAGACTGATTAATGAATAATAAGAAACATAAAGGCATCCGCCGGTTTATGTATTACATGAACCAGACGGATGCCTTATTTTATATTATGGTAGTTAGATATAGCCATTAAACATCATGCCTGAGTAGGCAGAAAGATTATAAGGGTCATTCACAGGCTTATGTGGATTCTTATAAGCGACAATCTTATTGTTTACATAGTTCATAGGGTTGATGGAGATATCATCAGCCTTTCTTTGGATTGATTTCTTGAATGAATCCAAAGCGTTAAATACATCGGAAAGTGTGCCGTCAGAAGCAGCTTTCTGAATAACCACCTTATTAACTTCAAGCGAACCCTCATCACTTACTGTAAGTCCATTGCGTTCAAGCTGTGGCTGGTAAGCCTTCATTATTCTTGAAAATTCTTTCTTTAACTTGGCATTGCCCTCAAACTTATCGTTCTCTTTATCTGCGGCGATGGAAACAAGTCTGTTGTAGCCGGAAACAAGTTCTGTAATGCTTTCTGTGATTGAATCAGCATCATCTTTAAGACTGATGGTTGCCGGCTTGTCAGTTGTATTATGAAATGATATTGCAAATGTTTTGTTAATTGTTATGTCATTCGAAGCAGATGAGCGTTCTTCTCCATTGACAGAAAAGATTGCATTGCTAGGATACTGTGTTACACGGTCAAGACCATATGTTTCAATGAAGTTAGTGTTCTTCTCCATAGTAGGCTCATCAAAACCTTCCACGAAATCAGGATTGTCTGTCTGAATATCGTTATTAGGCCTGATGTTAAATATTGTAGGCTTGATTACACTTACACCTGTCATGTCTGATTCAATGTTCAGCGCAGTATTGCCGAGGCTGTCTTCACTTACAGAAGCATTAAGTCCGATATTGGAACGGTTAATAAGTCTGGCAAGCTTGTTCTGTATGTCAGAATTGCTCTCTTCCTCATCTACATTAAACTGGAATTCATAGGTCAGATTATTGATGTTCAAATCAAATGAATAATCTCCTGGCTTAACTGTGCGGCTGTTAGGCTGCAGGTAATGTCCGGTATTAATCTGGCTTGTTGCAAGCTGGCGGACTTCTATATCAAGGTTTGTATCATCGGCAGATGAGCTGTCGCCTATAAATGTGGCTGTTACCGCATCAGGATTGTCTGACACTGCTGATTTCTTAAATACCATGCCGTGACCGTCGCTTCCTGAAAGCTCATTGGCAATGTTACTTAATTCTCTGGCATTCTCTTTAAGGTCGATTGCATATTTCTGCGCAGCCTCTGACATATCTGCCTTATATGTAGGAGTCTGACTGTTAGATTTCAGAACTCTGCCATATGTATTCTTTAATTGTGCTTTAGTGTGTGTATCGTACTTTGAGTTAGTCTTATGTCCATACTGGGCAAGATAATAGCTGTACACGCTGCTGATCATAACAGTCACCTCCTTGTCTGTAATAATCGGTAGAAAATGTAAGGAAATCCATTTCCTTATATATATCGTATGTTTTTGTACAAATATTATAATATGAAGTTCATTTTTTGTCACTATATTTTCTTTAAAAAAGTTGTTGACGAGTTGGAATGTACTGTGCTATATTAGAACGGCTATGGAAGCGGTCTTTTTTGCGTGCCTGAATTTCAACAACCCAACATTGATTAGGCGGGCAAAGAAACCAATTGGTGTTTTAACACCTACAAAAATAATAATTGGAGGTGGAAGTTGTGCGAGTAAAGATAACATTGGCATGTACTGAGTGTAAACAGCGCAATTACAACATGACTAAGGAAAAGAAAGCTCATCCAGACAGAATGGAAACAAAGAAGTATTGTAAGTTCTGTAAATCACACACATTACACAAGGAAACAAAGTAATTAGTACAGTGAGGAGTATTTCATGGGTGATACTGTAAAAGCTAAGAAGCAGAAAAAGAACTGGTTCAAAGGTTTAAAAGCTGAATTTTCAAAAATTATTTGGCCAGACCGTCAGTCGCTTACTAAGGAAACTGTAGCTGTATTGGCTGTGTCCGTATTATTAGGTGTAATCATTGCAGTTGTGGATTTAATTGTCCGCTTTGGAATTGAGTTCATTGTAAAATAAGGAATAGGTGATTGTATGGATGACGCAAAATGGTATGTAGTTCACACTTACTCAGGTTATGAGAACAAGGTGAAGGCTAACATTGAGAAGACAGTTGAAAACAGAAATCTTCACGATCAGATTCTTGAAGTTATCGTTCCACTTGAAACAGTAGTGGAGATTAAGGATGGCTCTAAGAAAGCTGCTCAGAAGAAAATGTTTCCTGGATACGTTCTTGTGAAGATGGTAATGAACGACGATAGTTGGTATGTTGTCAGAAACACAAGAGGTGTTACAGGGTTTGTTGGTCCTGGATCAAAGCCAGTACCACTTACACCAACAGAAATTAAGAATCTCGGCATAAGCCTTGAGGAAGAACAGGAAGTTAAGCCTGTTATCCAGTTCGCTGGCAAGGTCGGCGATAAGGTTATGATCCTCTCTGGTGCATGGGAAGATACAGTTGGTGAGATTACCAATATTAATGAGGGCAAGCAGTGCCTTACAATTAATGTTGAGATGTTCGGTCGTGAAACACCGGTCGAGATTGATTTCACAGATGTGAAGTTATTGTAAGAAGCAGTCCCGATCCTGGGACGTGGGAGACCAGAATGAATTTACTGTGTAAATTCATTCACAAGAATTGCACGATGGTCAATTCTTGAAGGATGGATAGCAGGGTAATATTATGATGGTCGCCAATTACCACATTTATTTTTAGGAGGTGCCAAAATGGCAAAGAAAGTAACAGGATATATTAAATTACAGATTCCTGCCGGCAAGGCTACACCAGCTCCACCAGTTGGTCCAGCACTTGGTCAGCACGGTGTTAACATCGTAGAATTCACAAAGCAGTTCAATGCTAAGACAGCAGATCAGGGAGATCTTATCATACCTGTAGTTATTACAGTTTATGCTGATAGAAGCTTCAGCTTTATTACAAAGACTCCACCTGCAGCAGTACTTCTTAAGAAGGCTTGCAACATTAAGTCAGGATCAGGCGTACCTAACAAGACTAAGGTTGCTACTATTAAGAGAGCAGAAGTTCAGAAGATCGCTGAGCTTAAGATGCCAGATCTTAATGCTGCATCTATCGAAGCAGCTACTTCTATGATCGAAGGAACAGCTAAGAGTATGGGTATCGTTGTAGAAGACTAATCTACATTTGATTCATGATTATTGTGGGAGGAAAGATAGAATCCTTCCGATATTACCACTAGGAGGTTTATAATGAAAAGAGGAAAGAAATACGTTGAGGCAGCCAAGAATATTGACCGCCAGACATTATATGAAGCAGCAGACGCTATCTCATTAGTAAAGAAGAACGCTACTGCTAAATTCGACGAGACAATCGAAGCACATATCAGAACAGGTTGTGATGGACGTCACGCTGAGCAGCAGATCAGAGGAGCTGTTGTTCTTCCACACGGAACAGGTAAGACTGTACGTGTATTAGTATTTGCTAAGGGTGCTAAGGCTGATGAGGCTCTTGCAGCTGGAGCAGATTTCGTTGGTGGCGAGGAGCTTATTCCTAAGATCCAGAACGATAACTGGTTCGAGTTCGACGTTGTTGTTGCAACTCCAGATATGATGGGTGTTGTTGGTCGTCTTGGTCGTGTACTTGGTCCTAAGGGATTAATGCCAAACCCTAAGGCTGGTACAGTTACTATGGATGTAACAAAAGCTGTTAATGATATCAAGGCTGGTAAGATCGAGTACAGACTTGACAAGACTAATATCATTCACGTGCCAATTGGTAAGGCTTCATTCACAGAGGAGCAGTTATCAGACAACTTCCAGGCTATTATGGATGCAATCGTTAAGGCTAAGCCATCTTCACTTAAGGGAGCTTATCTTAGAAGTGTAGTTCTCACTTCTACTATGGGACCTGGTGTTAAGTTAAGCACAGCCAAGTATGTGGGTTAATCAGATTTTTGATTAAAAACGGTTGACATTAATATATTTTGATAGTATACTATCAGCTTGTGAGCAGCATTTTGCTGTTAACATAATATTTTGCCGTAGACAGCAGGTCCGGATTCAGTATTACTGATGATGGTTAAAGGTAACACGCCTACCGAGGATTTAAGGATTTGATTAATTATTCCCTCTCTGTCGCTGGCAGAGAGGGTTTTGTTTGTAGGGAAACTATAGACGAATAATCTTCACTTAGGCAAAATCGCTTCTATATGAAGCAAGAATCTAACAGGAGGTAATTATTCATGGCTATTTTAAAGAATGTAGGCCTTAAGACATCTACTATCGATGAGATTAAAGATAACTTTGACGGCGCTCAGGGCGTTGTTGTAGTTAACTACAGCGGTCTTACAGTAGAACAGGATACACAGCTTCGTAAGCAGTTAAGAGAAGCTGGTGTGGTTTATAAGGTTTATAAGAACACTTTAGTAAAGAGAGTTGTTGCTGGAACAGAGTTCGAGCCAATTACTGATGCTCTTGAAGGAACTAATGCTATTGCATTCTGCAAGACAGATGCTACAGCACCTGCAAGAATATTAGCTAACTTTGCTAAGACAGCTAATGCTCTTGAGTTAAAGTGTGGCGTTGTTGAAGGAACATTCTACGATGCAGCAGGTATCGCTACAATCGCTACTATCCCTTCAAGAGAGGAACTTCTTTCAAAGTTACTTGGAAGTATCCAGTCACCTATTACAAACTTTGCTCGTGTTATTAAGCAGATTGCTGAGAAGAACGAGGAAGTTGCTTAATCAGTTTAACACTGAATTAACTATGAAAGCAGCATAGATACTCTTTCAATTTTAGAATAATATTAAAAAGGAGATTATAATAATGACAACACAGGAAATCATTGAAGTTATTAAAGGTTTATCAGTATTAGAGCTTAACGATTTAGTTAAGGCTTGTGAAGAAGAATTCGGCGTATCTGCAGCAGCAGGCGTTGTAGTTGCAGCAGCAGGTGCTGGCGCAGCAGCAGCTGAGGAGAAGACAGAATTTGATGTAGAGCTTACAGAAGCTGGAGATCAGAAGGTTAAGGTTATCAAGGTTGTTCGTGAAATCACAGGTCTTGGATTAAAGGAAGCTAAGGACGTTGTTGATGGCGCACCTAAGGTTGTTAAGGAGCAGGCTTCTAAGGAAGAGGCTGAGGAAATCAAGAAGAAGCTTGAAGAAGTTGGAGCTAAGGTTACTCTTAAGTAATTCACTTGATTGTTCTAATGAATATAATAAGAAAGACAGCGGGCCTTCACGGCTCCTGTCTTTTCTTTTTTCTATAAATCACATCTTTATTTTATTATGCCAGCTATGGCAGAAACACTATTATCTTTATACAATTCTGAATATTCATGGAAATTTTTAAAAATCCCTTGACATATATATATCTTTGATGTACTATGGACAATGCACTATTGTGGTAAATTGTGCTTATTCTTTGCACATTTACTGATAATGTAATATATTAATGTGAAGAAAACTAAGGGGTGAAACGTCAATGGAGAAAAACAGATTACGCCCAATAACGTCGGGCAAGGCAATGCGTATGAGTTTCTCAAGACAGAAAGAAGTTCTTGAGATGCCTAACCTTATTGAGGTGCAGAAGGATTCTTACCAGTGGTTTTTGAATGAAGGCTTGAAAGAGGTCTTTGATGACATATCTCCAATTGCAGACTATAATGGAAGATTAAGTCTGGAATTCGTAGATTTTGCGTTATGTGAAGACGAAGTTAAGTATTCAATTGAAGAGTGTAAAGAAAGAGATGCTACATATGCAGCGCCTCTTAAGGTTACAGTAAGACTTCATAACAAAGAGACAGAAAGCATCAGCGAGCATGAGATTTTCATGGGAGACCTGCCATTAATGACTAAGACAGGTACATTTGTAATTAATGGTGCTGAACGAGTTATTGTCAGCCAGTTGGTACGTTCACCTGGTATTTATTATGATATACAGAAAGATAAGTATGGTAAGATTTTCTTGTACAGCTGTCAGGTAATTCCTAACAGAGGTGCATGGTTAGAGTATGAAACAGATGCTAATGATATATTCTATGTTAAGGTTGACCGTAATAAGAAGGTTCCTATTACTGTTCTTATCAGAGCATTAGGATTTGGTACTAATGCGGAGATTCTTGATATTTTTGGCGAGGAACCTAAGCTTCTTGCTACTATGGAGAAGGATACTTCTACTAACTATCAGGAAGGTATTCTTGAACTTTATAAGAAGTTAAGACCAGGAGAACCATTATCTGTAGAGAGTGCTGAAGCACTTATTTCAGGTATGTTCTTTGACCCAAGAAGATATGATCTTGCACACGTAGGAAGATATAAGTTTAATAAGAAGCTTTCTTTCAAGAGCAGAATTACAGGACAGGTTCTTGCTGAGGATGTTGTTGATGAGAACGGAACTGTTATTGCAACAGCAGGTGAGAAGCTTACAAGAGAATCAGCACAGGCTATTCAGGATGCAGCTGTTCCTTCAGTATTCATTACTGTAGAAGTTAAGGCTGCTGATGGTACAGTATCTGACAGAGTTGTTAAGATTCTTTCTAACCGTGCGGTTGATATTACCAAATGGGTTGATATCAGCGAAGAAGAAGCTAAGGAGCTTGGTGTAACAGAGTATGTATACTATCCTGTTCTTGCACAGATTCTTGCTGAGAATGAGTCTTTAGAGGATATTAAGGAAGCTATTACTAAGAATATTGCTGATCTTATTCCTAAGCATATTACAGTAGAAGATATTCTTGCTTCTATTAATTATAATATGCACCTTGAATATGGTGTTGGTACTAAGGATGATATCGATCACCTTGGAAACAGACGTATCAGAGCTGTAGGAGAGCTTCTTCAGAACCAGTTCAGAATTGGTATCTCAAGAATGGAAAGAGTGGTCCGTGAGAGAATGTCTACACAGGATCTTAGCGGAATATCTCCACAGTCACTTATTAATATTAAGCCTGTAACAGCTGCTATTAAGGAATTCTTCGGAAGTTCGCAGTTGTCACAGTTCATGGATCAGAATAACCCTCTTAGTGAGATTACTCATAAGAGACGTCTTTCAGCCCTTGGTCCTGGTGGTCTTTCAAGAGATCGTGCAGGTTTCGAGGTTCGAGATGTACACTATACTCATTATGGTAGAATGTGTCCTATCGAGACTCCTGAAGGACCTAACATTGGTCTTATTAACTCTCTTGCATCTTATGCAAGAATTAATGAATATGGATTCGTTGAAGCTCCTTATCGTATTGTAGATAAGTCTGATCCTAAGAATCCAAGAGTTACTGATGAAGTGCGTTACTTCACAGCTGATGAGGAAGATGATTTCCATGTAGCACAGGCTAATGCTGAGATTGATGAGAATGGTTATTTCGTAAGAAATACTGTATCTGGACGTTACAGAGAAGAAACTTCTCAGTTCGATAAGAGCCAGATAGATCTTATGGATGTATCTCCTAAGATGGTATTCTCAGTTGCTACATCAATGATTCCATTCCTTCAGAATGATGACTGTACACGTGCCCTCATGGGTTCTAACATGCAGCGTCAGGCCGTACCTCTTCTTATGACAGAAGCTCCTGTTATCGGAACTGGTATTGAGAATAAGACTGCTGTTGACTCAGGTGTATGTGTAGTTGCAGAGGCTGATGGTGTTGTTCTTTCTTCTGAATCTAACAAGATTGTTATCAGAGAAAAGGATGGCAAGGCGCGCGAATACAAGCTTACTAAGTTCTCAAGAAGTAACCAGAGTAACTGCTATAACCAGAGACCTATTGTTTTCAAGGGCGATGAGGTTAAGGCAGGAGATGTTATTGCTGATGGTCCATCTACATCTAATGGTGAGATTGCCCTCGGTAAGAACCCTCTTATCGGTTTCATGACTTGGGAAGGTTATAACTACGAGGATGCTGTACTTCTTAGTGAGCGTCTCGTAAGAGATGATGTGTATACATCTATTCATATTGAAGAATATGAGACAGAAGCAAGAGATACTAAGTTAGGACCTGAAGAGATTACAAGAGATCTTCCTTCAACAGGTTCAGATGCTGTAAAGGATCTTGATGAGAACGGTATTATCCGCGTTGGTGCTGAGGTAAGAGCCGGAGATATTCTTGTTGGAAAGGTTACTCCTAAGGGAGAGACAGAGCTTACTGCTGAAGAGAGACTTCTTAGGGCTATCTTTGGTGAGAAAGCAAGAGAAGTAAGAGATACTTCGCTTAAGGTACCTCATGGTGCTTATGGTATCGTTGTTGCTGTTAAGACATTTACAAGAGAGAACGGAGATGAACTCTCACCAGGAGTTAACAAATCTGTTCGTATATATATTGCACAGAAGAGAAAGATTGGCGTTGGTGATAAGATGGCTGGTCGTCATGGTAACAAGGGTGTCGTTTCAAGAGTACTTCCTGTTGAAGATATGCCATTCCTTCCTAATGGCCGTCCTCTTGATATCGTACTTAACCCACTGGGCGTTCCTTCACGAATGAACATTGGACAGGTCCTTGAGATTCATTTAAGTCTTGCTGCCAAGGTACTTGGATTTAACATTTCTACACCAGTATTCGATGGTGCAGATGAGAATGATATTATGGATACTCTTGATATGGCAAATGCTTATGCTAACCATCCATTCGATGATGAAGAGCTTGCAGCCCAGAAGGCTGAGGCTGAGAAGAATGGCGAAGAATATCCTGAGGATATGGTTACATTTACAGCACAGTATAAAGATGTTCTTAATAAAGAGGTATTTGATTACCTTTCAGAACACAGAGATCACAGAGCTGAGTGGAAGGGTGTTCCAATCGGCCGTGATGGTAAAGTAAGACTTAGAGATGGTAGAACAGGTGAGTACTTCGACAGCCCTGTAACTATCGGATTCATGCATTACTTAAAGCTTCATCATCTTGTTGATGATAAGATTCATGCACGTTCAACTGGTCCTTACTCACTTGTAACTCAGCAGCCACTTGGTGGTAAGGCTCAGTTCGGTGGACAGAGATTCGGAGAGATGGAAGTTTGGGCACTTGAGGCTTATGGTGCTGCTTATACTCTTCAGGAAATCCTTACTGTTAAGTCTGATGATGTTGTAGGACGAGTTAAGACTTACGAAGCTATTATTAAGGGTGAGAATATTCCTGAACCAGGAGTTCCAGAATCATTCAAGGTTCTTCTTAAGGAACTTCAGTCACTCGCACTTGATGTTAGAGTTCTTGATCAGGACAACAATGAAGTCAGACTTCTTGAGAGTTCTGAATATGAAGTTACTGATTTCAAGAAGGTTCTTGATGAAGGTAATGGATACAGAAGAAACAGCAGAGAGGAAGAGGCAGAGTACAAGGCTGGCGGTATGTCAACAGTTACTCTTAATGAAGATGGAACAGAAGATGCTGTAGATTCAGATGATGAAGCTGATTTTGATATGGCCGATGATTTTGATGACGATTACGGCGATGGCAATTCAGATGAATATTAATTAGAAGGGAGCACTATAATGGCAGAAGAAATTAAATCAAATAAGTCAATGAAATTTGATAAGATTCAGATTAAGCTTGCTTCTCCTGAGAATATTTTGGAGTGGTCTCATGGTGAGGTTACCAAACCTGAAACAATTAACTATAGAACACTTAAACCAGAAAAGGACGGACTTTTCTGCGAAAGAATATTTGGTCCTAGCAAGGACTGGGAGTGCCACTGCGGTAAGTATAAGAAGATTAAGGACAAGGGTATTGTCTGCGATAAATGTGGTGTTGAGGTTACTAAGGCCAGCGTAAGAAGAGACCGTATGGGTCATATCCATCTTGCTGCACCAGTATCTCACATCTGGTACTTCAAGGGTATTCCTAGCCGCATGGATCTCATTCTTGATATTGGTCCTAAGAACCTTGAAAAGGTATTATATTTTGCTTCATATATTGTAATTGATCCAGGTGAAACAGATATTCCTTTCAAGAAGATTCTTTCAGAGACTGAATACAGAGAACTCTGTGAGCAGTACGGAAGCAAGGCTTTCCGTGTTGGTATGGGAGCTGAGGCAATCCTCGAGCTCCTCCAGATGGTTAACCTTGAAGAAGAAGAAGTAAGACTTAAGGAAGAACTTGCTAACACTACTTCTCAGAAGGCTGCCAGACTTATAAAGAGAATTGAAGTTGTTGAAGCATTTAAGAATGCAGGAACTAAGCCTGAGTGGATGATTCTTACAGAAATCCCTGTAATTCCACCAGATTTAAGACCTATGGTTCAGCTTGATGGTGGACGTTTTGCAACTTCAGATCTTAATGATCTTTACAGAAGAATTATTAACAGAAATAACAGACTTGCAAGACTTCTTGAGCTTGGAGCTCCTGAAATTATTGTACGTAACGAGAAGAGAATGCTTCAGGAAGCTGTTGATGCTCTTATCGATAATGGACGTAGAAATGGTCGTCCAGTAACAGGTCCTGGTAACAGAGCACTTAAGTCTTTATCAGATTTATTAAAGGGTAAGCAGGGACGTTTCAGACAGAACCTTCTTGGTAAGCGAGTTGACTACTCAGGACGTTCAGTTATCGTAGTAGGACCAGAACTTAAGATTTACCAGTGTGGTCTTCCTAAAGAGATGGCTATTGAGTTATTCAAGCCATTTGTTATGAGAGAGCTTGTAAGACGTAATCTTGCAGATAATATTAAGAAAGCTAAGAAGAGCGTAGAACATCTTGAGCCAGAAGTATGGGATGTACTTGAAGACGTTATTAAAGAGCATCCAGTTATGCTTAACCGTGCTCCTACACTTCACAGACTTGGTATTCAGGCTTTCGAGCCAATTCTTGTAGAAGGTAAGGCTATTAAGCTTCATCCACTTGTATGTACAGCGTTCAATGCCGATTTCGATGGTGACCAGATGGCTGTCCATCTTCCGCTTTCTGTTGAGGCTCAGGCTGAGTGTAGATTTATGCTTCTTTCACCTAACAACCTTCTTAAGCCATCTGATGGTGGTCCTGTTGCCGTTCCTTCACAGGATATGGTACTTGGTATTTACTACCTTACACAGGAAAGACCAGGTGCAAAGGGTGAGGGCAAGATTTTCAAGAGCATTAATGAAGCAGTTCTTGCTTATGAGAATGGTATAATTACATTACATGCCAAGATTATGGTTCATGTAACTAAGAATGTTAACGGAGAAGAGCTTTCAGGTAATATTGAGTCTACACTTGGAAGACTTATATTTAATGAGATTCTCCCTCAGGATTTAGGATATGTTGACAGAAGCAAGGAAGAGAATTTATTACTTCCAGAAGTTGATTTCCATGTAGGAAAGAAGCAGCTTAAGGATATCTTACAGCATGTTATCAATACTCATGGTACTACAACAACTGCAGAGGTTCTTGATGATATCAAGGCTATGGGTTATAAGTACTCTACCAGAGCTGCCATGACTGTTTCTATTTCTGAGATGACAGTGCCACCAGTTAAGAAGCAGCTTCTTGCTGAGGCAGAAAAGAAAGTTGAACAGATTACTGTTAAATATAACAGAGGTCAGGCTACTGACGAGGAAAGACATAAGAATGTTATCCGCGTATGGCAGGAGACTGATGATAAGATTAAGGATGCCCTTCTTCAGGGTCTTGATAAATATAACAACATCTTCATGATGGCTGACTCAGGTGCCCGTGGTTCTAACCAGCAGATTAAGCAGTTAGCAGGTATGCGTGGTTTGATGGCTGATACATCAGGTAACACTATCGAACTTCCTATCAAGTCAAACTTCCGTGAAGGTCTTGATGTTCTGGAATACTTTATTTCAGCTCACGGTGCCCGTAAAGGACTTTCAGATACAGCCCTTCGTACAGCCGATTCAGGATACCTTACAAGAAGACTTGTTGATGTTTCTCAGGATCTTATTATCAGAGAGACAGATTGTAGCGCAGGTAAGCAGATACCTGGTATGTATGTTTACTCATTTGTTAATAACAGAGCTACTAACTCAAGTGATGCCAAGGAAGATATCCTTGAGCCATTACAGGAGCGTATTACAGGAAGATACTTAGCTGAGAATATTGTTGACCCGGCTACAGGTGAGGTTATTGTTGAAGCTAACCATCTTGTAACTCCTAAGAGAGCAGAAGCTATTATTAAGACTGGTGTTGATAAGGTTAAGATTAGAACAATCCTTACTTGCCGTTCACACATTGGTGTATGTGCTAAATGTTATGGAACTAACATGGCAACTGGTCAGACTGTTCAGGTTGGTGAAGCTGTTGGTATTATCGCAGCCCAGTCAATCGGTGAGCCTGGTACACAGCTTACTATGAGAACATTCCATACAGGTGGTGTTGCCGGTGATAATATTACTCAGGGTCTTCCTAGAGTAGAAGAGCTTTTCGAGGCAAGAAAGCCTAAGATGCTTGCTGTACTTGCTGAGTTTGGCGGAACTGTAAGTATTGTTAAGACTGAGAAGAAGACTGAAATCGTTATAACTGACGATGAAGGTAATTCAAAGGCTTATCCATTATCTAAGGATACAAGAGAAAAGGTTGTTGAAGGACAGGTTGTTGCTAAGGGTGAGGAAATCACAGAGGGTTCTGAGAATCCACATGATATCGTAAGAATTCTTGGTGTAAGAGCTGTTCAGGATTATCTCCTTCGTGAAGTTCAGAAGGTTTACCGTATCCAGGGTGTTGATATCAATGATAAGCATATTGAGCTTATCGTTCGTCAGATGCTTAAGAAGATAGTTGTTGATGAAGCTGGAGATTCTAAGTTCCTTCCAGGATCACAGGTTGATACAATTGAGTTCCAGGAAGTTAATGAGAGACTTGAGGAAGAAGGAAAGACACCTGCTACAGGTACTCCGATTATCCTTGGTATTACTAAGGCTTCACTTGCTTCTACATCATTTATGTCAGCTGCCTCATTCCAGGAGACAACTAAGGTTCTTACAGATGCAGCTATTAACGGAAAGATTGATCCACTTATTGGTCTTAAAGAGAATGTTATTATTGGTAAGCTTATCCCTGCCGGTACAGGTATGAAGCGTTATCAGGATATCAAGATCAGTTCTACAGATAACTACATTGAGGAAGATGAAGATGAGTCTGGTGAAGACGAGCTTGTTTTCACACAGGAAGATTAATTCTTTATAGAAACTTATGGCGTGTCAGATTGATAAAATCTGGCACGCTTTTGTCTTTTTTTGAAAAAATGCTTGACACTGAATTTGCAAATATATATACTAATAAAGCGTGCGAATAGGCAAGTACTATTTTTGCGCTGTTTTGGTGACAAAACATTTTCTTAGTTGATACTAAGATGCAACCATTCATTATTCTAATTTCGGGAGGTGAAAACGGAATGCCAACATTTAACCAGTTAGTAAAACAGGGAAGAAAGACTGCAGTAAAGAAGTCTACAGCACCAGCTCTTCAGAAGGGTTACAACTCTCTTCAGAAGAAGGCAACAGATATCTCTTCTCCACAGAAGAGAGGTGTTTGTACAGCTGTTAAGACTGCTACACCTAAGAAGCCTAACTCAGCTCTTAGAAAGATCGCCAGAGTACGTCTTTCTAATGGTATCGAGGTAACATCTTACATCCCAGGTGAGGGACACAATCTTCAGGAACATAGTGTTGTTCTTATAAGAGGTGGAAGAGTAAAGGATTTACCAGGTACAAGATACCACATCATCAGAGGAACACTTGATACAGCAGGTGTTGCAAAGAGAAGACAGGCTCGTTCTAAGTACGGTGCTAAGAGACCTAAGGACGCTAAGTAATTAAGCCTGAATTAAGACACGCATTTATATGAATGCATGCAAGTTTTACAATTTGCAAGAGTCAGATTTGTAAGAATCTGATTTTTACGAACAAATTAAATTTTGAATTGTGCCGGAATTAGATTAATCAAGAGGTTGCAGGTTAATATATACGGCGCGAACACATTTTTTATTTGTGAGTACCTATGATTTAATAAATTTATTAAGGAGGGAAGAACCGTGCCACGTAAAGGACATACACAGAAAAGAGATGTATTAGCAGATCCTATTTACAACAATAAGGTAGTTACTAAGCTTATCAACAACATTATGCTTGATGGTAAGAGAGGAGTAGCTCAGAAGATTGTTTACGGTGCTTTTGATAGAGTTGCAGCTAAGACTGAGAGACCAGCTATCGAAGTATTTGAAGAAGCTATGAACAATATTATGCCAGTTCTTGAAGTTAAGGCTAGACGTATCGGTGGAGCTACTTACCAGGTACCTATCGAAGTTAAGCCAGACAGAAGACAGGCTTTAGCTCTTCGTTGGATGACTACATTCTCTAGAGCAAGAGGCGAGAAGACTATGGAAGAAAGACTCGCTAACGAAATTCTTGATGCAGCTAACAACACAGGTGCATCAGTAAAGAGAAAAGAAGATATGCACAAGATGGCAGAAGCAAACAAGGCTTTTGCTCATTACAGATTCTAATTATAATTATAGGAGGTTTTATCCATGGCTGGAAGAGAATATCCATTGGAGAGAACCAGAAATATCGGAATTATGGCTCATATTGATGCTGGTAAGACAACATTAACAGAGCGTATCCTTTATTATACTGGTGTTAATCACAAGATTGGTGATACTCATGAAGGTACTGCTACTATGGACTGGATGGCCCAGGAGCAGGAGAGAGGTATCACAATCACTTCAGCTGCTACAACATGTCACTGGACACCTGAGAAAGAGGGTAAGCCAGATAAGACACAGCCAGAATACCGTATTAACATTATCGATACTCCAGGACACGTTGACTTCACAGTAGAGGTTGAGCGTTCACTTAGAGTACTTGATGGTGCCGTAGGTGTATTCGATGCACAGAACGGTGTTGAGCCACAGTCAGAGAATGTATGGCGTCAGGCTGATAAGTACAATGTACCTCGTATGGCTTTCATGAACAAGATGGATAAGATGGGTGCTGATTTCTTCGGATCATGCAACCAGCTTATTACAAAGCTTGGAAAGAATCCTGTACTTGTACAGATTCCTATCGGTAAGGAAGATGACTTCCAGGGTATTATCGACTTATTCGAAATGAAGGCTTATGTCTTCAACGGAGATAAGGGTGATGATATCGCTGTTGGTGAGATTCCAGACGATTTAAAGGACCAGGCTCAGGAATATCATGACAAGCTCGTTGAGCAGTGTGCTGAACTTGATGAAGACCTTATGGAGAAGTTCTTTAATGATGAGGAAATTTCAGTTCCAGAGTTAAAGGCTGCTTTAAGAAAGGGTACTATCGAGGGTACAGCTATTCCTTGTCTTTGCGGTACAGCTTATAAGAACAAGGGTGTTCAGAAGCTTCTTGATGCTGTTATCGAGTACATGCCAGCTCCTACAGATATCCCAGATATCACAGGTGTTGACGAAGACGGTAACGAAGTAACAAGAAAGTCATCTGATGAAGAGCCATTTGCAGCTCTTGCATTCAAGATTATGACTGATCCATTCGTTGGTAAGTTAGCATTCTTCAGAGTTTACTCAGGTACATTAAACGGTGGTTCATATGTACTTAACTCTAATAAGAATAAGAAAGAAAGAGTTGGCCGTATCCTTCAGATGCACGCTAACCAGAGAAAAGAAATTGATAAGGTTTACTCAGGAGATATCGCTGCTGCAGTAGGTCTTAAGGTTACAGTAACAGGTGATACTATCTGTGATGAAGCACATCCAGTTATCTTAGAGTCTATGGAATTCCCAGAGCCAGTTATCGAGCTTGCTATCGAGCCAAAGACTAAGAATGACCAGGGTAAGATGGGTGAAGCTTTAGCAAAGCTTGCTGAAGAAGATCCTACATTCCGTGCTCATACAGATCAGGAAACAGGTCAGACAATCATCGCTGGTATGGGTGAGCTTCACCTTGATATCATCGTTGACAGACTTCTTCGTGAGTTCAAGGTAGAGGCTAACGTTGGTGCACCTCAGGTTGCTTACAGAGAGTGCTTTACTAAGGCAGTTGATGTTGATAGTAAGTATGCTAAGCAGTCAGGTGGACGTGGTCAGTATGGTCACTGTAAAGTACGTTTCTCACCACTTGAAGCTAACGTTGATAAGTTTGATGTTGAGACAAAGAACACAGTATTAATTAACGAACCTCCAGTACTCTTCTGTGAGTCTTCAGTAGTTGGTGGTGCTATTCCTAAGGAATATATCCCTTCAGTTGCTGACGGTATCAGAGAAGCTGCTAATTCAGGTATCTTAGCTGGATTCCCAGTTCTCGGACTTAGAGCAGATATTTACGATGGTTCATACCATGAAGTCGATTCTTCAGAAATGGCATTCCACATTGCTGGTTCTATGGCATTCAAGGATGCTATGGCTAAGGCAGCACCTGCCCTTCTTGAGCCTATCATGAAGGTTGAGGTTACTATGCCAGAAGAATACATGGGTGATGTAATCGGTGATATCAACTCACGTAGAGGACGTATTGAGGGTATGGAAGATATCTCAGGTGGTAAGATGATTAAAGCATTCGTTCCACTTGCTGAGATGTTCGGATATGCTACTGACCTTCGTTCTAAGACACAGGGTCGTGGTAACTACTCTATGTTCTTCGATAAGTATGAGCAGGCTCCAAAGTCTGTTCAGGATAAGGTTATTTCTGATAGAAATAAGTAATAACTATAAAAATATAGTTGAAATATTTCAGCAAATGAAATATAATAAATATCAGCTATGACAAAGCCCGAGGGGGATACCCCTCAGGGTAATCTAAATATTTTTAGGAGGATTTTAAACAATGGCAAAGGCTAAATTTGAGAGAACAAAACCACATTGTAACATTGGTACAATCGGACACGTAGATCACGGTAAGACTACATTAACAGCTGCTATCACAAAGACTCTTCATGAGAGACTTGGTACAGGTGAGGCTGTTGCATTCGAGAATATTGATAAGGCACCAGAGGAAAGAGAAAGAGGTATCACTATCTCTACAGCTCACGTTGAGTATGAGACAGAGAAGAGACACTATGCACACGTTGACTGTCCAGGACATGCTGATTATGTAAAGAACATGATCACAGGTGCTGCTCAGATGGATGCAGGTATCCTTGTTGTTGCTGCTACTGATGGTGTTATGGCTCAGACAAGAGAGCATATCCTTCTTGCTCGTCAGGTTGGTGTTCCTTACATCGTTGTATTCATGAACAAGTGTGATATGGTTGATGATCCAGAACTTCTTGAATTAGTAGATATGGAAATCAGAGAACTTCTTAACGAGTACGGATTCCCAGGAGATGATACTCCAATCATCCAGGGTTCAGCTCTTAAGGCTCTTGAAGATCCTAACAGCGAATGGGGAGATAAGATCCTTGAGCTTATGCATACTATTGATGAGTATGTTCCAGATCCAGAAAGAGATACAGATAAGCCATTCCTTATGCCTGTAGAGGACGTATTCTCTATCACAGGACGTGGTACTGTTGCTACTGGTAGAGTAGAGAGAGGTGTTCTCCACGTTAATGAGGAAGTTGAAATCGTTGGTATCCATGAAGATATCCGTAAGGTAGTTGTAACTGGTATCGAGATGTTCAGAAAGCTTCTTGATGAGGCTCAGCCAGGTGATAACATTGGTGCACTTCTTAGAGGTGTTCAGAGAGACGAAATCCAGAGAGGACAGGTTCTCTGCAAGCCAGGTTCAATCACACCACACCACAAGTTTACAGCTCAGGTTTACGTATTAACAAAGGACGAGGGTGGACGTCATACTCCATTCTTCAACAACTACAGACCACAGTTCTACTTCAGAACAACTGATGTAACTGGTGTTTGTGAGCTTCCAGCTGGTACAGAAATGTGCATGCCTGGTGATAACGTAGAGATGACAGTTGAACTTATCCATAACGTAGCTATGGAGCAGGGTCTTCGTTTCGCTATCCGTGAGGGTGGTAGAACAGTTGGTTCTGGTGCTGTTGCAACAATCATCGAGTAATTGTTATTAATACAGTTCTTTCAAGGGTTTCCGAGTTTATCGGAAACCCTTTTTTGTGCGGGCAGCTCCTTGAGAAGTCATGGAAAGTTAGCGGTCGTGCTCGCGAAGTAATGAACTGGAATATGATAAAAAGAGGAGTACAACATGCTATACATAATGCGTCATGGCAGGACGGACTGGAATGTGCGTCATAAATTGCAGGGAAGAACAGATATACCGCTTAATGATGAAGGTAGAATGATGGCGGCAGAGGCTGGGAAACGGTATGCAGATATACATTTTGACATATGTTATTCATCTCCTTTAGAAAGAGCAAAAGAAACGGCGGAGATTTTCTTGAAGGGAAGAAATGTTCCTGTGTATACAGATGACAGACTTGTTGAGATGGGATTTGGAGTATATGAAGGAATAGAAAATTCATTTGCTATAGATGACTGTCCGATTAATACTCTTTTTAAGAAGCCTGATAAGTATGTTACAGTTGAAGGTGGGGAAAGCTTTGAGGAGCTTTTTGCAAGAACAGGAGAGTTTATAGATAATGTGGTTATGCCACAGGTTAATAGTGGTAAAGATATACTGATTGTTGGTCATGGTGCAATGAACTGCAGTATTATAGCAAAATTCAGAGGAACACCACTGGATAAATTCTGGGATGGAATGACTGATAATTGTCAGGTAGTAAAGCTTATATAATATTATAAAACATAATTTTTACGATTTATTCAGACCAAATCATGCTTGGTTTCGTATATAAGTATAGAAGTTAATAAATGAGACTTTGACTTACAACGGAAGGTTAGGATGGTGATTGGGATGAGTAGGAGAGATGGCAGGAGAAAATACAAAAGAAGAGGAAAAAGGAAGAATCAAATATTCCTTGTAATGATGACTATACTGGCATGTACGGTTACAATTGTATTAACAGTAAAGATGAATAATCAGAATGTCAGCAAAGGTGTAGCAGTTGGTGCAGAATATACAGCGATTAAGAGCGATGGTAATGTGACGGAGGAACAGCTTTCTGTAAGTGAAGAGACTGTAAATGATTTACCAGATGTATACAGAATAGAATGCTATGAATCGCTTAATCAGAATCCAGAGCTGCCAACAGGATGCGAGATTACATCGTTAACCTCCGTACTAAATTATTATGGCTGTAATGTTGATAAAACAACTATGGCAGATGAATATCTTAAGAAAGGCAATGGCAGCTTCTACGAAATGTTTCTTGGTAATCCAAGGGATAACACAAGTTATGGATGCATGTCACAGCCAATTGTTAATGCAGCTAATAAATATTTTAAAGTTAATAATATGTCAGCAGTTGCAAAGAATATCAGCGGAACAGATTTTAAAGAGATTCTTGGTATGGTTGCCCAGGGTGACCCGATAGTAATATGGAATACAATAGATATGAGACAGCCATATGAATCCAAGACATTTGTATTTAATGGGAAAGAATACACATGGATGTCTCCAGAACATTGTGTTGTAATTACAGGATATGATCTTAACAAGAATATTGTTTATATAATGGATCCTATGGAAGGTAATGTAACAAGGAATCTTGAGACATTTCAATCAAGATATGAAGCGATGCACAGCCAGGCTGTCTATATTATAGAATAATTAAGGGAGGACAATATTGTCCTCCCTTTAGTCATGTTATTAGTTTGATTTAATATTGTGCCTTGCATTAAGCTTCTTGGCACAATGTATGAATGCAGGGAACAAAAATGCGTCAGCAGCAATCCATGCAATTGGTGAGGCGAGGCATGCACCCATGAATCCAATGCTTGGAATAAGTATGATGGCTGCAAATGCACGGCCAATCATCTCTAAGATACCAGCTGATATTGCAAATACTGAGAAGCCCATACCCTGTATGCAGAATCGGACTACGTTAACACCTGTAAGCGGAATGTAGAAGCATGCAGATGCAAGAATGAACTGTCTTGTAAGAGCAATAATTGTTGTTTCTGATGCATTAACGAATAATAATGCAATATAATCTGTAGTGAAATACAGTGCAACAAGTGAAAGAACACTGTATATTGAACCGATTATCATTGCAGAACGGACACCCTGACCGAGTCTTTTAATCTTGGCAGCACCTACATTCTGTCCGGCATAGGTTGCCATAGTTGAGCCGAGTGCATCAAATGGACAGCATGTGAAGTTAAACATCTTAGAACCGGCAGTCATTGCAGCTACATATGTTGAACCAAGTGTATTAACAGCAGCCTGAAGGATTGTACTTCCGATGGCTGTTATTGAATACTGGAGTCCCATAGGAACACCATTCATGCACAGGTTGGTGATGAATCTTCTATCAAGTACTCTTTCTGATTTGTCACCTTTTAAGATGTCATATTTCTTATACATATATATAAGGCAGGTAAGTCCTGAAATTAACTGTGATGTTACGGTCGCCCAGCCAGCTCCGGCAACCCCCATCTTACATACAAGAATAAGAAAGAAATCAAGTACAACATTTATTATTGAAGAAAGCACAAGGAAAACTACAGGTGTCTTACTATCGCCAAGCGAGCGGATAACGCCGGATACCATGTTGTACAGGAACACAGTTGGGATTCCGATGAATATAACTACTATGTAATTATAGGCATGGTCAATAATATCTGCAGGTGTATTCATAACGATAAGTATCCTGCGGCAGAATATTACGGATGCAAGCGTAAGCACTATGGCAAACACAATACTGCAGATATATCCGTTAAATACATATTTTCTAAGGTCAGCAGGTTTCTTTGCACCAAAGCATTGGGCAACCGGAATCACGAATCCGTTACAGACTCCCATACAGAAACCGATTATCATAAAGTTGATAGAACCTGTTGCTCCAACTCCGGCAAGAGCTTCAACACCGAGAGTTTTACCAACGATTATTGTGTCAACAAGGTTGTAGAACTGCTGAAACAGCATTCCGAACAGCATTGGAACTGCAAATCCAAGAATATGCTTGGAAGGCGAACCATTTGTCATGTCTTTTACCATAGGATTTCCTCACTTTCGTATATTTATAAAGCCAAATGATTATACTATATTTTTACAAACTGTCAAACTGATTTTGCACGAATTTGAATTAATTTAACGAATTATTGTCTTAATATGAAATGTCTGTTAAAATGCATAGGTAATATTTATGCGGAGGCAGACATGAAGAAAACTTTTGATGTTAAGAGACTTACAACGCTGGCATTACTTACAACAATTGCACTGACAATATTTGTTGTGGAATCAGCGATACCTACGCTTGTTCCAATACCAGGAGTTAAATTAGGACTTGCCAATATAGTCACACTTTTTGTATTAAAAAGGTATAAATTCAGTGATGCAGCTATTGTGCTGGCTATGAGAATTATACTGGCTACAATATTTACAGGGCAGGCAGTATCATTTATATATAGTGTAAGTGGTGGATTTTTATGTCTTATTGTGATGGCAGCTGTTAATAAATTGCTTAGGGGACAGTATATATTCCTTACAGGTATACTTGGCGCGGTGTCGCACAATGCAGGTCAGATTCTTGCTGCATTTTTCATACTCAGATTGTCAGGTATATTTGCGTACATGCCGTTCCTTGTGATAAGCGGTGTTATAACAGGTCTGTTTACGGGCCTTGTGTGCTTCTTTGCAGACAGATATATTCCTAAAAAATATACTATGTAGCAGATGGAGGAGATTGTGAAAAAAAGAGTTATTACAGTGGTGGCCGTGATTGTTCTGCTTGTCGGGGCAAGTGTGGCTTCTATTATATATATGAAATCAGGAAAGAATGACGGTAGTAAGACCGCTTATATATACAGAGATAACGAATTGTTAAGAACTGTTTCGTTAGATGATGTTAAGAATCCGTACACATTCAGGATTGAATACGGGGATGGAGAGTATAATGATATTCTTGTCGAGAATGGAAAGATTAAGATTGCTGATGCAAGCTGTCCGGATAAGCTGTGTGTGAATATGGGCTATATATCTGAGCCTTTAATGCCAATCACATGTCTGCCTAATCATCTTGTTATCAGGATTGTGAATGACGGCGAAGAATCGCCGTCACTCGATGGTGTTGTGTATTAATTATTTCATCCAGCGGCCAGAAGCACCACATGGAAGTACAAGTCCGTTACTTGAAACAGGAAGACCTACTTCCTGTGAATCACAGTGTCCGCCAAAGCTCTTAAGTTCTGTGCTTAACATATAAGTAAGAACGGCTGGCTGAAGACCTGTAGTGTATGAATTAATAAGGAAAAATAATGGTTCATCAGAAAGAAGCTGTGCACAAAGCTTAACAAGCGGGTGTATGGCTTCTTCTATTTTCCAGATTTCTCCTTTAGGACCACGTCCATATGAAGGTGGATCCATGATGATTGCGTCGTAATGGTTGCCTCTTCTTATCTCTCTTTCTACAAACTTTACACAGTCATCAACTATCCATCGGATAGGCTTATCAATAAGTCCTGAAGACTGCGCATTTTCTTTAGCCCATGCGACTATACCTTTAGAAGCATCTACATGTGTAACATTAGCACCAGCGGCTGCACATGCAAGTGTTGCTCCACCTGTATAAGCAAACAGGTTAAGAACCTTTACAGGTTCGCTGCCACGCTTTTTCCTGGCATCAGAGATTATCTTTCCAAACCAGTCCCAGTTAGCAGCCTGCTCAGGGAATATTCCTGTGTGCTTGAAGCTGAATGGCTTTAAGTTGAATGTCAGCTCCTGTTCAAATGAAGGACTGTTGTAGTGAATCTGCCACTGCTGTGGAAGGTCAAAGAACTCCCATTCTCCGCCGCCCTTAGAACTTCTGTGGTAATGACCGTTCATATTCTTCCAGCCACGCTCTTTCTTAGGCGTGTCCCATATTACCTGTGGGTCCGGGCGTACAAGAATATACTTACCCCAGCGTTCAAGTTTTTCGCCCTTAGAGGTATCTATTACTTCATAATCTTTCCAGTTGTCAGCTATAAACATAATTAAGTATCCTTTTCTATATTAAAATGTGTTGCAGTTTGGTACCGCATTTGTTATTAAATAATTATATACGAAAATATTAATAACTGCAATCGTGCAAAAATGTTTTGAACAGGCATGTTTTATGTTAATATATTTCTATCGAAATCTGATTAAGGGGCGATGCATATTGAAAAATGTTAGTTTAAAGAATATACGGAAAGATATTGTATCAGGAATAATTGTTGCTCTTGTGTCAATTCCTATATCAATGGGATATGCACAGATTGCGGGACTGCCAGCGGTGTATGGTCTGTACTGCTCTATTCTGCCAGTGCTTATATATGGACTTGTGACATCTTCGCCACAGTTTGTGTTCGGAGTGGATGCAACTCCGGCTGCACTTGTCGGTGGAACACTTGCAACGCTTGGGATAGTGTCAGGCTCTGAGGAGGCGAAGGCAGTAGTTCCGTCGATAACTTTAGTTGCAGCATTGTGGCTGCTGCTTTTCTTCTTTATCAAAGCAGGGCGTATTGTCAATTACATATCGACACCTGTAATGGGTGGATTCATAAGCGGTATTGGCGTGACAATAATTCTTATGCAGGCGGCGAAGCTGTTTGGCGGTAATGCAGGAACAGGAGAGGCAATAAAGCTTCTTATGCATATAGCCGGGGAGATGAAGTCGTTTAATCTGTTGTCAGCAGTGCTTGGAGTCGGAACGGTTATTATTATTCTTATTGCGAAGAAGTTCATTCCAAAGTTTCCAATGTCAGTACTTCTTATGGTGCTTGGTGCACTTGCAACTGCAATTTTTCATATTGACAGATGCGGTGTTAAGCTTCTTCCGCATGTTGATAAGGGGCTGCCGGGATTCTCGCTTCCTGATATGTCAGTTGTGTTTAAGAATCCGTCAGAGATAATACTTCTTGGACTTTCAGTGGCAGGTGTTGTCATGGCACAGACATTGCTTGCAACTAATAATTATGCCAACAAATATGGCTATAAAGTAAGCAATAACAGAGAAATTCTGTCTTATGCTGCTGCAAATGCGGCTTCTGCTGTAATTGGCGGATGCCCTTTGAATGGAAGTGTGTCAAGAACAGGAATTGCAGACCAGTTTGGTTGTAAATCACAGGTTATGTCAATAACAGCTTCTCTGACAATGCTTCTTATAGTGCTTTTTGGAACACCGGTGCTTGAGTATCTTCCTGTACCAATACTTACAGGAATTGTTGTTGCAGCACTGATAGGAATTACTGAATTCGGGCTTGCAGTTAAATTATGGAAAACAGACCATACGGAGTTTGCAATATTTGTAGGAGCATTTTTAGGCGTTCTGTTATTCGGAACGATATACGGAGTTGTAATCGGTGTTATTCTTTCATTCATAGCTGTTATTGTCAAAGCGGTTGAACCACCAAGAGCATTTCTCGGAGTTATAACGGGACAGGAAGGGTTCTACAGTCTTAACAGATACCGTAATGTAAAGAAGATAAAAGGTGCGGTTATATACAGATTTAACGGTGCACTTTTCTTTGCAAATATTAATACATTTGTTGATGATATAGAAAAGAATCTTGATGATAATACTAAATGGGTAATTGTAGACGCCGGAGGTGTGGGTTCTATTGATGTGACGGCAGTTGACAGGCTTATGTCTTTATATAAGGCACTTGAAAAGAAAGGAATCAGATTCTATATTACAGAGCATGAACACACACTTAATGACCAGCTAAGAGAGCTTGGTGCAGGTGAGCTAGTTGAAAAAGGAGTTGTTAGAAGAACGATTCCGCTTGCTCTAAGAGATGCAGGGCTGGACAGACCTTATCCTGTCGAGGAGGGGGAAGAAGAGCAGGCTGTTTCTGGCGAGGTACATGAGGACAACGAAAGACTTGCAGAAATTGAGTGGGCTTTTGGTGCAGATGCAGACGAATGGCTTGAGAAGATGGCAGCAGAGATGGCTGATGAGATTGGCAGTGTCAAGAAAGATGAGAAGAATGTTATTGTTGATGCTGAAAAGCATGCTGCATGGGGAAGAATCGGACTCTTTGATGAGAATGACCTGCTTGAGCGGCTTGAAATGCATTTGTTTGACGATAAAAAATATCCTAATCTTGATATTGATGATATTGAGAAAAGAATTGATGAGCGCCGTGTGGTTGTTGAGAAGAAGCTGGCACAGATTAATCCTGACGCAATCCTGATGCTTAAAGAACACAGAAAGGAAATGCTTGACAGATTAAAGCTTCACAATCCGTATGCATATGAGCATATGATGGAGCAGAAGAGGAAGCATTATGAACATCTGAAGAAGAAAGATCCGGAGCTTGCACAGAAGCTTAAGAATTTCTATAATCTTTCAGGCGATGACAAATAATTTATATAACGGAGATAATAGTGAATATATTAAATGTAGAAAAGGTCAGCAAGACCTACGGAGAAAAGGAACTTTTTAATAATATAAGTCTGGGAATTAACAGTGGCGATAAGATTGGACTTATAGGTGTGAATGGAACTGGTAAGTCTACACTTTTAAAGATTATTGCAGGTGTTGAAGAACCAGATGAGGGACAGGTTGTCAAGGGCAAGGGGATTGAGCTTGCGTATCTTGCACAGACACCTCTGTATTATGAGAATGAAAATGTACTGGAATATGTTATGCGTGGAAAGCATGCGGACAGCCAGCCAAAAGCAAAAGAGATTCTTAACAAGCTTGGAATAACAAATCATGGCGCAATGATGAATATTTTATCAGGGGGTCAGAAAAAGAGAGCGGCACTTGCGAGAACTTTAGTTGAGCCGGCAAGACTTCTTATTCTTGATGAACCTACGAACCATCTTGATAATGACATGGTACTCTGGCTGGAACAGTTTATTAAGAATTTCAAGGGAGAACTTATCATGGTTACTCATGACAGGTATTTCCTTGATAATGTAACTAACAGGATTGTAGAGCTTGATAAAGCTTCCCTTTATAGCTACGATACGAATTATTCAGGCTTTCTTGAACTGAAGACCCAGCGTGAGGAGATGGAGAGGGCAACTGAGGCTAAGAGACAGAATATATTAAGGAAGGAACTCGCGTGGATAAGAAGAGGATGCCAGGCTCGTTCTACCAAGCAGCAGGCAAGAATTGACAGATTCGAGGATATGAAGGAGGCTTCAAAGCAGGCGAGAGCAAGATTTGACAAGCAGCTTATGGATATGAATTCAGTCAGCAGCAGGCTTGGAAGAAAGACTGTTGAACTCCACAACATTTGCAAAAGTTTTGGAGAGAGGACAATAATTGACGATTTTACCTACATTTTTCTAAGAGATGACAGAATAGGTATTGTCGGTGATAACGGATGCGGCAAGTCTACGCTTATGAAGATTATAGCAGGCCAGCTTGAACCGGACAGCGGCAGTGTTGAGGTTGGAGAGACTGTAAGAATCGGATATTTCATGCAGGAGAACGAACCACTTGACGACAGCCTTACTGTGCTAGAGTTCGTAAGAAGCATAGGTGAATATGTTACGACGGCAGATGGAAAGGCAACAGCGTCACAGATGTGTGAGAAGTTTCTTTTTACACCGAAGCAGCAGTGGACGCCTATAAGCAAGCTGTCAGGTGGTGAGAAGAGAAGACTTTATCTGTTAAGTGTTCTTATGAGTGCGCCAAATGTGCTTATTCTCGATGAGCCTACCAACGACCTTGACATTGAAACTCTTGAGATACTTGAGGAGTATCTTGATGGATTTGCGGGTATTGTAATCACTGTTTCACATGACAGATATTTCCTTGACAGAGTTGTTGACAGGATATTTGCATTTGAGGCAGGAGGCCACCTTACACAGTATGAAGGTGGTTATACGGACTACAGGGATAAATGTGTTTCTTCTATATATAATGTGGCATCAAATGGAACATCTGATACATCTAAATCAAAGGCAGCAGGTCAGGTGAAGAAAGCATATAACAGCCATGAGGATAAGATTAAGTTCACATATATGGAACAGAAGGAATATGAGACTATAGATGATGATATAGAGGAGCTTGAAAATAGGGTTTCAGAACTTGATGACGAGATTGCAAAGAATGCAACTTCTTATTCTAAGCTTGCAGAACTTACTAAGGAAAAGGAAGAAGTGGAGAGACGGCTTGAAGAAAAGATGGAGCGATGGGAATATCTTAATGATCTTGCAGAAAAAATAGAGAAACAGAAACAGTAGTAAATATTAACAAAACAAGTGACAGCAGAACAGATTATTTGGTTGAGCAAATCATATATTCATGGTATGATGATATATGATTTACTATATTAATCATATGAGGGAGGAAAAATTATGTTTTGTCCAAATTGCGGAACAAAGAACGAGGACGATGCACTATTCTGTGGAAACTGTGGAACACGCCTAGTGATAGATGTGCCTCAGGAGACACCGGTGCAGGAAAGTGTGGAAGAAGAGCCAGAGGTAACACCGGTACAGGAGAATGTGCCAGCAGAGCCGGAGGAAACACCGGTACAGGAGAGTGTTACAGCAGAGCCGGAAGTAACACCAGTACAGCAAAGTGTTCCAGTTCAGCCACAGCAGGCTTTTGGTCAACAGCCTGTACAGCCTACACAGTTTACAGGTCAGAATTCTGGTCAGCAGCCTGCCAATAATAAGCCTGCCAGATTCCCTAAGGGTATAATTGCAATTGTAGTTGCGGGAGTTGCTGTGATAGCTGCCATAATTATATTTGTATGTGTGGGAAAGAATGTGACAGATTATAAGAAAACTGCCAAGCAGTATGTTAAGGCGGTTGCAGAGTGCGAATGGAATGATGCGTATAGTCTTATTAATCTACCTGATGGGGAGTTCCTTACAAAGGAAGCATTTATTAATGTTCATGCAGATGCGACTGGTGAGAAAGTTGAAAAGATGGCAGCAGATGACATTGTCTCAACATATAGCAAGATGCCTGGTAACAAGGCTGTTAAGGTCGGATATATAACAGATTCGGGAATGCAGTATAATGATGTGTATCTAACAGTAGCCAATAAGCACTATATGCTTTTCTTTAAGAAGTATAAAGTCAGCGCTGAGAATCTTGTAGTAAAGGATGTTACAATAAAGGTTCCAAAGGGACTTACGTTATATATTAATGATGTTATTGTTGGCGATGGATATAAGTCGGATGCATCTAAGAATGGAAACGGCTCTTCTGATGAATATGTTATACCATATCTGTTCAATGGAAAGAATAATATTAAGGTAACTGGAGAATTTATAGAGGACTACACAACACAGCTTTATGCAGCACATGATGAAGATACATTTACTGTTGGAACATACAATGCAAAATATGTTAATTCGAAGCTTGAAGAACTTAAGACACAGGCAAGAACAGATGTGGATGCAATAATTAACGCTGTACAGGCAAAGAAAGATTATTCAGCTATAGCCGACAGGGTGTGTAAAGAAGAAAAGAAGAACATAGAGTCAGCTTATAAGAATATTTACGACAGCTACAATGACAAATACAAAACTGTATCCAATTTGAAGATTTCCAAATTCACAGCTTCTATCGCGGATACATCTTTCAGAGTGGATTCAGATGATGGATGCCCGGTGATTAAAGTTTCAATTAAACTAGGATATACATACAAGATACAGTACTCAGGAAGTGATAAAGCTAACGACAAGAATAATAACAATAATTCAGCTTACATATATTATAAATATGAAGATGGTAAGTGGAAGATTAATTCTATGTATCTTGGATTTGGATTTTATTAAAATACTGTTTTGACCGGGACTTATGTTCCGGTCAAACTTGTTCTGCATTGTACTAAAAAAAATACAATTTTTTCTGTTGATTTTATATAGAGAGTAGTGTATATTAATACTTGCTGTGACATTGATAGCTGTGAAGCGTGAGGTTGCTGCTTTAATAAAGCAGGTTTTCCGTGGAGCGAATGTCAATGCTGGAGATAATCTCCGGCGAAGAAACTGGCGACAAGTCACTGTACCAAAATCATCTGCAATCCGCAGAAATGACGCGCGTGGGTCGAATTATGAATGAGACTATATGATACGCGTGGGAGTGTGTACAGTCACCGCTTGTCGTACTTAAACAATAAAGTGCGAAGGAGGCGACTTTTTTTATGGCAAATCAGGTAATCAGAATTACTCTGAAGGCTTACGATCATCAGTTGATTGATCAGTCAGCTAAGAAAATCATCGAAACTGCTAAGAAGACAGGAGCACAGGTGAGTGGTCCGGTACCTCTTCCAACAAAGAAGGAAGTTGTTACTATTCTTAGAGCTGTTCACAAGTACAAGGATTCAAGAGAGCAGTTCGAGCAGAGAACTCATAAGAGACTTATCGATGTATTATCACCATCTCAGAAGACTGTAGATGCATTATCTAAGTTAGAGATGCCAGCTGGTGTATTCATCAACCTTAAGGTAATGAACTAATCATTATCTGGAATTTTTCATTATTAAAGCAATAATCCTAAGGGTTTAATATAGAAGTAACAAGCAGTGGTGCGGGTTCCACTTATATTAGCTGTTCTAGGATGACAGGATGCGCTGTGTATCACACATCATCTTGTCCGCTGTAGATTAAACAGGAGGAAAATCAATGAAGAAGGCAATTTTAGCTACAAAAGTCGGAATGACTCAAATCTTCAACGAAGACGGTGTTTTAACACCTGTAACTGTTCTTCAGGCTGGTCCTTGTGTTGTTACACAAGTTAAGACAGTAGAAAACGACGGTTACGATGCAGTTCAGGTTGGTTTTGCTGACATTAGAGAAAAGTTAGTAAACAAGCCTGTTAAAGGACATTTTGATAAGGCAGAGGTTCCTTACAAGAGATTCTTAAGAGAGTTCAAGTTTGAGAATGCTTCAGAGTACTCTGTAAAGGACGAAATCAAGGCTGATATCTTCGCTGCAGGCGATAAGGTTGATGCAACTGCTATTTCAAAGGGTAAAGGTTTCCAGGGCGCAATCAAGAGATTAGGCCAGTCAAGAGGACCTATGGCTCATGGTTCTAAGTTCCACAGACATCAGGGTTCAAACGGATCAGCAACAACACCTGGTAGAGTATTCAAGGGAAAAGGAATGCCTGGACATATGGGTTCTAAGAGAATCACAATCCAGAATCTTGAAGTAGTAAGAGTTGATGTTGAAAACAACGTAATCTTAGTTAAGGGTGCAGTACCTGGACCTAAGAAATCATTAGTAACACTGAAAGAAACAGTAAAAGCTGCTAAGTAGTTTTTGCTAAGGAAGGAGGACCACACAGATGGCAAACGTATCTGTTTACAATATTGAAGGCAAAGAAGTTGGTTCAATCGAATTAAATGATGCTGTATTTGGTGTAGAAGTTAACGAACATCTTGTACACATGGCAGTAGTTAACCAGCTTGCAAATAATCGTCAGGGAACACAGAGCGCAAAGACACGTTCAGAAGTTTCTGGTGGCGGAAGAAAACCTTGGAGACAGAAAGGAACTGGTCATGCAAGACAGGGTTCTACAAGATCTCCACAGTGGACAGGCGGTGGTGTTGTATTTGCACCAAAGCCAAGAGATTATTCATTCAAGATGAATAAGAAGGAAAAGAGAATTGCTCTTCTTTCTGCATTATCATCAAAGGTTGCTGACAACAAGATCGTAGTTCTTGATGCATTTAACCTTGACGAAGTTAAGACAAAGAAGTTCGCAGAAGTTATGAGCAACTTAAAGGTTGATAAGGCTTTAGTAGTTATTGAAGGTGAGAACAAGAATGTAGTTCTTTCAGGAAGAAACATTCCTACAGTTAAGGTTTCAGCTACTAACGAAATCAACACATACGATGTATTAAAGTATGAAACATTAGTAGTTACTAAGGCTGCTGTTGAAAAATTAGAGGAGGTGTATGCATAATGGCAAACGTACAGTATTATGATGTAATCCTCAAGCCTGTAATCACAGAGAAGTCTATGGCTGATATGGCAGATAAGAAGTATACATTCTTAGTTCATACAGATGCTAACAAGACAATGATTAAGGATGCTGTCGAGAAGATGTTCGAAGGAACTAAGGTTGCTTCAGTTAACACAATGAATCTTGATGGCAAGAAGAAGAGAAGAGGCAGAACAGCTGGTACAACTTCTAAGACTAAGAAGGCAATTGTACAGTTAACAGCTGACAGCAAGGAAATCGAAATCTTTGAAGGCCTTTAATTAGTAGCTTTAAAGTGTAGAAAACAATATTACACAGACTCGAAAGGAGAGAAATAATGGGAATTAAGACATATAACCCATATACACCTTCCAGAAGAAATATGACTGGATCTGATTTCTCAGAGATTACAAAGAGTACTCCAGAGAAGTCATTACTTGCTAAGAAGAGCAAGAATGCTGGTCGTAACAACCAGGGTAAGATTACTGTAAGACACCACGGTGGTGGAAACAGACAGAAGTATAGAATGATTGATTTCAAGAGAAACAAGGAAGGCGTTCCAGCACAGGTTATCGGAATTGAGTACGATCCAAACAGAACAGCTAACATCGCTCTTATCTGCTACGCAGATGGCGAGAAGGCATATATCCTTGCTCCTCAGGGATTAACAGATGGCATGACAGTACAGAATGGTGCTGGTGCAGAAGTAAGAGTAGGTAACTGCTTACCACTTTCAGAGATTCCAGTTGGTACTCAGGTACACAACATTGAATTATATCCAGGTAAGGGTGGACAGCTTGTTCGTTCTGCTGGAAACTCAGCTCAGCTTATGGCTAAGGAAGGCAAGTATGCAACACTTAGATTACCATCAGGCGAGATGAGAATGGTTCCAATTATCTGCCGCGCAACAATCGGTGTTGTAGGTAATGGAGATCACAACCTTATTAATCTTGGTAAGGCTGGACGTAAGAGACATATGGGTATCAGACCTACAGTTCGTGGTTCTGTTATGAACCCTAATGACCATCCACATGGTGGTGGTGAAGGTAGAGCACCAGTTGGTCGTCCAAGCCCAATGACACCTTGGGGCAAGCCAGCTATGGGTCTTAAGACTCGTAAGGCTAAGAAGGCTTCAAACAAGCTTATCGTAAGAAGAAGAAACGGAAAGGCTATTAAGTAATTAGCCTACAATCGTAACTATTATTATTCACGAAGATTATAAGGAGGTTTCAACCTATGGCTCGATCACTTAAAAAGGGAGCATTTGCAGACGAGAGCTTACTTAAGAAAGTTGATGCTTTAAATGCTGCAAACGACAAACAGGTTATTAAGACTTGGTCTCGTCGTTCAACAATTTATCCTCAGTTTGTAGGTCATACAATCGCTGTTCATGATGGTAGAAAGCATGTGCCTGTATATGTTACAGAGGATATGGTTGGTCATAAGCTCGGTGAGTTCGTTGCAACAAGAACTTACAGAGGACACGGCAAAGACGAAAAGAAGAGTAGATAATTTGAATTTTTGAAAGGAGGTTTAATCCATGGCTAACGGACATAGATCCCAGATTAAACGTGAAAGAAACGCTGTTAAGGATACAAGACCAAGCGCAAAGTTATCTTACGCTAGAGTATCTGTTCAGAAGGCTTGTTTCGTATTAGATGCTATCAGAGGCAAGAGCCTTGATGAAGCACTTGCAATTGTTATGTACAATCCAAGATATGCATCATCTATTATAGAGAAGTTATTAAAGTCAGCAGCAGCTAATGCTGAGAACAATAACGGTATGGACCCAAGTAAGTTATATGTAGAAGAATGCTACGCTAACAAGGGACCAACAATGAAGAGAGTACATCCAAGAGCACAGGGTAGAGCTTACAGAATCGAAAAGAGAATGAGCCATATCACTGTTGTTTTAAATGAAAGATAATTATTTTCTAAGAGATAGAAAGGAGTCTTTATGGGACAGAAAGTTAATCCGCATGGTTTAAGAGTCGGCGTAATCAAAGACTGGGATGCAAAGTGGTATGCAGAAGACGATTTCGCTGATAACCTTGTAGAAGATTATAACATTAGAAAATTCCTCAAGAATAAGTTATATGCTGCAGGAATTTCAAAGATTGAAACAGAGAGAGCTTCAGACAGATTAAAGATCGTTATTCATACAGCTAAGCCTGGTATCGTAATTGGTAAGGGCGGTGCTGAAATCGAGAACTTAAAGAAGCAGGTAGAGAAGTTAACATCTGCTAAGAAGTTAAGCATTGATATCAAGGAAGTTAAGAGACCAGATAAGGATGCTCAGCTTGTTGCAGAGAACATCGCTCAGCAGTTAGAGAACCGTATCTCTTTCAGAAGAGCTATGAAGTCTTGCATGGGCAGAACAATGAAGCAGGGAGCTAAGGGTATCAAGACATCTTGCTCAGGACGTCTCGGTGGAGCTGATATGGCTCGTACAGAGTTCTATAGCGAGGGTACAATTCCTCTTCAGACACTTCGTGCAGATATCGACTATGGATTTGCAGAAGCAGATACAACTTATGGCAAGGTTGGTGTTAAGGTTTGGATCTACGAAGGTGAGGTTCTTCCTACAAAGAATAATGCCAACGCTAACGTAGAAAAGGAAGGGAGCGATAAGTAATGTTACTACCTAAGAGAGTTAAACATCGTAGACAGTTCCGTGGTTCTATGGCTGGTAAGGCTACAAGAGGCAATAAGATCACTAATGGTGAATTCGGTATTGTTGCAACAGAACCTTGTTGGATCAAATCAAATCAGATAGAAGCTGCCCGTGTCGCTATGACAAGATATATTAAGCGTGGTGGTAAAGTATTTATAAAGATTTTCCCAGATAAGCCGGTAACAGGTAAGCCTATCGGTGTTCGTATGGGTAAAGGTAAAGGTAACTTGGAGTGCTGGGTAGCAGTAGTTAAACCTGGACGTGTAATGTTCGAGATTTCAGGCGTTGCTGAAGAAACAGCAAGAGAAGCTTTACGTCTCGCAACACATAAGCTTCCTTGCAAGTGCAAGATTGTTTCACGTGCAGACTTAGAAGGCGGTGATAACAGTGAAAATTAATAAGTATGTAGAAGATTTAAAGGCAAAATCAGCTGCAGAGTTAAATGAAGAATTAGTAGCTGCTAAGAAGGAACTTTTCAATTTAAGATTCCAGAACGCAACAAATCAGCTGGACAACACAAGCAGAATTAAGGAAGTTCGTAAGAACATCGCTAGAATCCAGACTGTAATTGCACAGAAGAATGCTTAATTAAGGCATGTAGACTTAGATATCCTAAGAAAGGAGAATAACTGTGGAAGAGAGAAATTTAAGAAAAACTCGTACAGGTAAGGTTATAAGCAATAAGATGGATAAGACAATCGTTGTTGCAGTACAGGACAACGTTAAGCATCCACTTTACAATAAGATCGTTAAAAGAACTTACAAGTTAAAGGCACACGATGAGAACAATGAATGTTTAATCGGAGATGTTGTTAAGGTAATGGAGACTAGACCTTTATCTAAGGATAAGAGATGGAGATTAGTTGAGATTATCAGTAGAGCAAAATAATAAGAATTTATTTGTGATATTACTGAAAGGAGTAGTATTATGGTACAACAGGAAACCAGACTTAAGGTTGCTGATAATACTGGTGCTAAGGAAATTCTTTGTATCAGAGTTATGGGCGGATCTACAAGAAGATATGCAAATATCGGTGATGTAATTGTCGCTACTGTTAAAGAAGCAACACCAGGCGGCGTTGTTAAAAAGGGTGACGTTGTTAAGGCCGTTGTCGTACGTTCAGTAAAGGGCGCACGTCGTAAGGACGGTTCATATATTAAATTTGATGAGAATGCTGCTGTTATAATTAAAGATGATCAGACTCCTAAGGGAACTCGTATCTTTGGTCCAGTAGCCAGAGAGTTAAGAGATAAGAAGTTCATGAAAATCGTATCTCTTGCTCCAGAAGTATTATAGGAGGTACCACAATGTCAGCTGTTAGAATTAAAAAAGGCGATACTGTTAAGGTTATCGCAGGAAAAGACAAGGGCAAAGAGGGCAAGGTATTGTCTGTAAATGCTAAGAATCATACAGCATTAGTTGAGGGTGTTAACATGGTTACAAAGCATGCTAAGCCAAGCGCAGCTAATCAGCAGGGTGGAATTCTCCACCAGGAAGCACCAATCGATATCTCAAATATCGCTTACTCATTAAAGGGTAAGGAAACAAAGATTGGTTATGACTTCAAGGACGGTAAGAAAGTTCGTGTTGCTAAGGCAACTGGCGAAGTTATCGATTAATAAAGGAAGGAGGCAATAATTTTGAGTAGACTTAGAGAATTATACGATAATGAAATTACTAAGAAGATGACTGAGAAATTCGGTTACAAGAACCCAATGATGGTTCCAAAGATTGATAAGATCGTAATTAACATGGGCGTTGGCGAAGCTAAGGAAAATTCAAAGCTTCTTGACACAGCTGTTAAGGAAATGGAAACAATTGCTGGTCAGAAGGCAGTTCTTACAAGAGCTAAGAATTCAATTGCTAACTTCAAGTTAAGAGAGGGTCAGGCAATTGGTTGTAAGGTTACATTAAGAGGAGAGAAGATGTATGAATTCCTTGACAGATTAGTAAACCTTGCATTACCACGTGTACGTGACTTCCGTGGCGTTAGCGCTGATTCATTCGATGGAAGAGGTAACTATGCTTTAGGTATCAAAGAGCAGATTATCTTCCCAGAAATCGAATATGACAAGATTGATAAGGTTAGAGGTATGGATGTAATCATTACAACTACAGCTAAGACTGATGAGGAAGCTCGTGAGTTATTAAGATTATTTAACATGCCATTTAAGAAATAATTAAGGAGGGAAATTCAATGGCTAAGACTTCTATGAAGGTTAAGCAGCAGAGAGCACCTAAGTTCTCTACAAGAGCGTATACACGTTGTACAATATGTGGTCGTCCACATTCTGTTTTAAGAAAATACGGAATCTGCAGAATTTGCTTCCGTGAATTAGCTTACAAGGGACAGATTCCTGGAGTTAAGAAAGCATCTTGGTAAAATCAATTAACGTAGTCCTGGTAACAGGAAACCAGTTAAAATAAGGAGGAAAATTTCAATGACAGATCCAATTGCAGATATGCTTACAAGAATTCGTAATGCAAATACAGCAAAGCACGACACAGTTGATGTTCCATCATCTAAGATGAAGCTTGCAATCGCTAAGATTCTTTTAGACGAGGGTTATATTAAGTCTTATGAGCTCGTTGAGAACGGTAAGTTCAACGATATCCGTATTACATTAAAGTACGGTGCTTCTAAGAATGAGAAGATCATTTCAGGTCTTCAGAGAATCTCTAAGCCAGGTCTTAGAGTATATGCAAACAAGGAAGAACTTCCAAAGGTTCTCGGTGGTCTTGGTGTAGCTATTATATCTACAAACAAGGGCGTTATCACTGACAAGGAAGCTAGAAAGCTCGGCGTTGGTGGAGAAGTTCTTTGCTTCGTTTGGTAATTATTGAACACTTACACACAGGGAAACGGGAATCCTATCCCATCGTAGTTCAGCGTATATGAATGTTTCCCTCATTATAATTAGGAGGTGCACGGCATGTCACGTATAGGAAGAATGCCTATCGCTATCCCAGCAGGAGTTACTGTTGAGATTGCAGAAAATAATAAAGTGACTGTAAAGGGTCCAAAGGGAACTCTTGAGAGAGTTTTACCAGCAGAGATGGACATTAAGCAGGAAGGTTCTGAAATCGTTGTTTCAAGACCAAATGACTTAAAGAAGATGAAGTCATTACATGGACTTACAAGAACACTTATTCATAACATGATTATTGGTGTTACAGAAGGCTATGAGAAGAAGCTTGAAGTTAACGGTGTTGGTTATAGAGCACAGAAGCAGGGTAAGAAGTTAGTTCTTTCATTAGGCTACTCTCATCCAGTTGAGATGGAAGATCCAGAAGGAATTGAAACAGTTCTTGATGGAACAAACATCATCATTGTTAAAGGTATCAGTAAAGAAGCAGTTGGCCAGTACGCAGCTGAAATCAGAGCAAAGAGAGCTCCAGAGCCATATAAGGGCAAGGGTATCAAGTATGCTGATGAAGTTATCAGACGTAAAGTTGGTAAGACTGGTAAGAAATAATTAAAGGAGAAAACATAATGGTTAGTAAGAAATCAAGAACAGTAGTTCGCGAACAGAAGCATAGAAGATTACGTAATCGTTTCAGTGGTACTGCAGAAAGACCACGTTTAGCTGTGTTCAGAAGCAATAATCATATGTATGCTCAGATTATTGACGACACAGTTGGAAAGACACTTGTATCAGCATCAACTCTTGATAAGGAAGTTAAGGCAGAGCTTGAGAAGACAAATAATGTTGAAGCAGCAGCTGCTGTTGGTACAGTCGTAGCAAAGAGAGCATTAGAAAAGGGAATCAAGACTGTTGTTTATGACAGAGGCGGTTTCATTTATGCAGGTAAAATTAAGGCATTAGCAGAGGCAGCTCGTGAAGCTGGCCTTGAATTCTAAGCGGAAGGGAGATTACAGTATGAAACGTACAATAATTGATGCTAGTCAGTTAGAATTAAATGATAATGTAGTATCAATCAAGCGTGTAACAAAGGTTGTAAAGGGCGGACGTAACATGCGTTTTGCAGCATTAGTAGTTGTTGGTGACGGCAACGGACACGTAGGTGCAGGTGTTGGTAAGGCAGCTGAAATTCCAGAAGCTATCCGCAAGGGAAAAGAAGATGCTATCAAACATTTAGTAGAAGTTCCAATCGATGAGAACGGTTCAGTTCCACATGATTTTCTTGGAAAGTTCGGAGGAGCTACAGTATTATTAAAGAGAGCTCCAGAAGGTACTGGTATCATCGCTGGTGGTCCAGCACGTTCAATCCTTGAGCTTGCAGGTATCAAGAATATCCGTACAAAGTCACTTGGATCAAACAACAAGCAGAATGTTGTATTAGCAACAATCGAAGGACTTAAGTCTATGAAGACTCCAGAAGAAGTTGCAAGACTTCGTGGAAAGTCAGTTAGCGAGATCCTTGGTTAATTAAATTGTGATTCCTGCTAAGCAGGAGATGGAGGTTAAAATGGCTGAGAAGTTAAGAATAACTTTAGTTAAGTCTCCAATCGGCGCTGTTCCTAAGCATAGAAAAACTGTTGAAGCTATGGGTCTTACAAAGATGCATAAGACAGTTGAACTTCCAGATAATGCTGCTACAAGAGGACAGATTCAGCAGATTGGTTATATGTTAAAGGTAGAAGAAATCTAATTACAGATAAGGAGGTGCAATGATGGATTTATCTAATTTGAGACCTGCAGAAGGTTCAGTATTAAGCGATAATTTCAGAAGAGGTCGTGGACATGGCTCAGGTAACGGCAAGACAGCTGGTAAGGGTCATAAAGGACAGAAAGCTCGTTCAGGAGCACCAAGACCAGGTTTTGAAGGTGGCCAGATGCCATTATATAGAAGAATTCCTAAGAGAGGATTCACTAACAGAAACCGTAAGGAATTCGTTGCTATTAATGTTAATGTATTAGATCGTTTTGATAACGGTGCAGAGGTTACTGTTGATACATTAATCGAGTCAGGAATCGTTAAAGATCCTAAGGACGGAATCAAGATTCTTGCAAACGGCGAGCTTACAAAGAAGCTTACTGTTAAGGCTAACGCATTCAGTGCTGCAGCTAAGGAGAAGATCGAGGCTCTCGGCGGAACCTGCGAGGTGATCTAATATGTTTAAAACACTTGTAGGCGCTTTTAAGAACAAAGATATAAGAAAAAAGATAATATATACATTATTAATTCTTGTTGTTGTCAGAGTTGGAAGTTTACTTCCAATCCCTGGTGTAGACACCAATTATTTTAGTAGCTTACTTAGTGGAATTAATACTGGTGATTTAAGTTATCTCAGTGCTTTTACAGGAGGTTCATTCGAAAGAATGTCCCTCTTTGCGCTGAGCATAACACCATATATCACATCTTCAATCATTATGCAGCTTCTCACAATTGCAATTCCTAAATTAGAGGAAATGCAGAAAGAGGGAGAAGATGGTAGAAAGAAGATTGCATCGATTACAAGATACGTAACAATTGGTCTTTCTTTAATAGAAAGTATCGCTATGGCGGTTGGATTTGGTAGATCAGGTCTTATCAAAGATTCAGCACAGCTTAGCACATTGCATTATGTAGTATGTATAATCGTAGTTATAGCTGCACTTACAGCTGGTTCAGCAGTATTAATGTGGCTTGGTGAGCGAATCACTGAAAAGGGTGTTGGAAATGGTATTTCAATTGTACTTTTAATTAATATCATATCAGGTATGCCTAGTGATTTTGCTACATTATATAGCACATTTGTTGCACCAAAGACACCTGCAAAGGGTGTTTTAGCAGCAGTAATAATATTAGCAATTCTTATTGTTATGGTAGTTCTTGTATGCTTCCTTCAGGATGGAGAGAGAAGGATTCCTGTTCAGTACTCTCAGAAGGTCAGCGGTAGAAGAACAGTTGGCGGACAGTCAACAAACATTCCATTAAAGGTTAATACTGCAGGGGTTATGCCAATTATTTTCGCATCATCACTTATGCAGTTCCCAGTTATAATCGCCCAGTTATTTGGTAAATCATATGAGTGGACCAGATATCTCAGCTCATCATACTGGTGCAGAGTTGAAGCTCCAAAGTATTCAATTGGTTTATTAGTATACATAGTACTGCTTATAATATTCGCATACTTCTATACATCAATAACATTTAACCCAATTGAGGTAGCTGATAACTTAAAGAAGGCTGGTGGAGTTATCCCAGGAATAACACCTGGTAAGTCTACAAGCGAATATCTTAACAAAATACTTAATTATATCGTATTTATTGGAGCTGTCGGACTTTTAATAATTGCCCTCATTCCAATAATGTGTACAGGATTCTTTAATGCTTCTGTTTCATTCGGTGGAACATCAATTATCATTATTGTTGGTGTTGTACTTGAGACATTAAAGCAGATTGAGTCTCAGATGTGCAATCGTTACTATAAGGGATTCCTCAGTGAGTAATTCTTTATATCACGGATGATATTAGTATAAAATATTGACTTGCCCGGTTTATGCCGGGTAAGTCCTTTGTGTATTATGATTTATTACGAATATTTATGATTTTGGAATGGAGAAAATATTATGAAGATAATTATGTTAGGTGCTCCAGGAGCAGGTAAAGGTACACAGGCTAAGAAGATAGCAGCAAAATATGCTATACCACATATCTCTACAGGAGATATTTTCAGAGCTAATATTAAGAACAATACAGAGCTTGGACAGAAGGCAAAGACATACATGGATAAGGGAGAGCTCGTACCTGATGAATTAGTAGTAGATCTTATCATGGACAGATTCAAGGAAGCGGATTGTGCTAACGGATATGTACTTGATGGATTCCCAAGAACAATTCCTCAGGCAGAGGCACTTGATAAGGCTCTTAGTGCTAATGGAGAGTCAGTTGACTATGCAATCAATGTCGAAGTTCCTGATGAAAATATAATAAACAGAATGTCTGGAAGAAGAGCATGTGTAGGTTGTGGAGCAACATACCATATCCAGTTCAATCCAACAAAGGTTGAAGGAATATGTGATGCATGTGGCGAGAAGCTTATCTTAAGAGATGACGATAAGCCAGAGACAGTAAAGAACAGACTTTCAGTATATCATGAGCAGACACAGCCATTGATTGAATACTATTCAGGAAAGGGTGTACTTAAGGAAGTTGATGGTACACAGCCTATGGATGATGTATTTGCTGCAATAGTTAAGATCTTAGGTTAATCATCTATGAGTGATATAAAGGGATATTTTGCAAGTTCTAAAGCAGGCCATGACAAAGGTACTGTGTATATGATTCTCGAATCTGATGATGTATATGTTTATCTGTCGGACGGTAAATTAAGACCGACAGATAAACTTAAAAAGAAAAAGCTGAAACATGTTCAGCTCATAAAACAAAAAGATAGTGATCTTGCAGAAAAGATAGAGAAAAACCTGTTTATAAGTAATGAAGAAATAAAATATGCGATTAAGCAGATTAAAACCAGTGCCAAATAATAGGAGGTAAACTTATATGTCAAAGGCAGATGTAATTGAAATTGAAGGAAAGGTAGTTGAGAAATTACCTAATGCATTTTTTAAAGTAGAACTTGAGAATGGACATCAGATACTTGCTACAATCAGTGGTAAGTTAAGAATGAACTTCATCAGAATTCTTCCTGGTGATAAGGTAACAATTGAGTTATCACCATACGATTTAACAAAGGGAAGAATCATTTGGAGAGATAAATAAAAACAATAGGAATATATGTACAAAATATTCTTTATAAATTTTGTAAAATTTTCCTTGCGTTGATAGAAAAGGTTGTGCTATAATAGCAACCGAACTTGTCTGAAAGGAGGCTTTTGCAGTGAAGGTTAGATCATCAGTTAAACCAATTTGTGAAAAATGCAAAGTCATTAAAAGAAAGGGCAGCATCAGAATTATCTGTGAAAACCCTAAGCACAAGCAGAGACAGGGCTAATTACCCTGAAGCAGAGAAGTAGAAGTACTTCTCATATTTCTGCGTTATAGTATCAATGTCACTAGTTGGTATTATAACTAATTCTGTCTTTAATATAATGGACAGAGAACAGTTTTGCGGCTGCAGCGATGACACATCCGGATAAGTTGACGGTGTTCATTGCTATCAAATATAGTAGACTGAAGGTGACGCACACATTTCAGGCGTTCAAAGCGGGGGATAGAGCTTAGAACGAGCTGCGTAGGAATCGGACTACATTTTTCTATCTTTATTATTAATATTAATTTAATTGATCAAACGGAGGTTAAAGAACACATGGCTCGTATTTCAGGTGTAGACTTACCAAGAGAAAAGCGTATTGAAATAGGACTTACTTATGTTTACGGTATTGGCCGAGTAAGAGCATCTAAGATTCTTGAAGAGGCTGGCGTTAATCCAGATACACGTGTTAAGGATCTTACAGATGAAGAAGTTGCAAAGATTGCTAAGGTTATCGATGCTGATCCAGAACATTTAGTAGAAGGTGACTTAAGAAGAGAAGTTGCCATGAACATTAAGAGATTAAAGGAAATCGGATGCTACAGAGGAATCCGTCATAGAAAGGGACTTCCATGCAGAGGTCAGAAGACAAAGACTAATGCAAGAACATGTAAGGGTCCTAAGAAGACTGTAGCTAATAAGAAGAAATAATTGAATTGTTAAACTCACAGGAGGTTAGTTATCATGGCTCAGAAAGTTACAAAAAAAGTGACAAAGAAGCGTGTTAAGAAGAACGTTGAAAGAGGACAGGCACATATTCAGTCATCTTTCAATAATACAATAGTTACATTAACAGATGCAGAAGGAAATGCTTTATCATGGGCATCTGCAGGTGGACTCGGATTCAGAGGATCTAAGAAGTCTACTCCTTATGCAGCACAGATGGCAGCTGAGACAGCAACAAAGGCTGCATTAATCCATGGATTAAAGTCTGTAGACGTTATGGTTAAGGGACCAGGTTCAGGTAGAGAAGCAGCTATCAGAGCACTTTCAGCAGCTGGTCTTGAAGTTACAAGTATCAAGGATGTTACTCCAGTTCCACATAATGGATGCCGTCCACCAAAGCGTAGAAGAGTTTAATTTAGGGAGGTAAGATTACAATGGCAGTTAATAGAACACCTGTCCTCAAGAGATGTAGATCTCTTGAAATGGATCCTGTATATTTAGGAATAGATAAGAAATCTAGAAGAAAGGCAAAGAACGCTGGTAGAAAGGTTAGCGAGTATGGAATGCAGCTTCGTGAGAAGCAGAAGGCTAAGTTCATCTACGGTGTATTAGAGAAGCCTTTCAGAAATTACTATAAGAAGGCTGAGAGACAGAAGGGTATGACTGGTGAGAACCTTATGATCATGCTCGAGCTCAGACTTGACAATGTTCTTTTCAGATTAGGATTCGCTAGAACAAGAAAAGAAGCAAGACAGATCGTTGATCACAAGCATGTATTAGTTAATGGTAAGTGCGTAAACATCCCTTCATACCTTGTAAAGGCTGGAGATGTTATCGAAATCAGAGAGAAGTCTAAGTCATCAGCAAGATACAAGGAAATCCTTGAGTCTACTAACGGAAGACTTGTTCCAGAGTGGTTAGAGGCAGATGCAGACGCTCTTAAGGGATTAGTTAAGTCAATCCCTACAAGAGAAGTTATTGACGTTCCTGTAAACGAGATGCTTATCGTCGAGTTATATTCTAAGTAATCCATACCGGAAATATAGAATAAAACTTATAAAACCCATAAAAAGGAGGGACTATACATGGTTGATGCAGATTTTAATTTCAAGATGCCAAAGATTGAGATGACAGAAAAATCAGAAGATGGCAAGTATGGAAAATTTGTTGTTGAGCCACTCGAAAGAGGATATGGTTTAACATTAGGTAATTCTTTAAGAAGAATTATGCTCTCTTCATTAGTTGGTACAGCTGTAAGCAGTATCAAGATTGAAGGTGTACTTCATGAATTCAGCTCAATTCCAGGTGTTAAGGAAGATGTTACTGAGATCGTCATGAACATCAAGCAGTTATCAATCAAGAACAACGGAAATTCTGTTGAGCCTAAAGAAGCACATATTGACTTCGTAGGCGAAGGTGTAGTTAGAGCATCAGATATTCAGGTTGATCCTGATATTGAAATAATCAATCCGGATCTTGTTATTGCACATCTTAATGGTGCAGACAGCAAGCTCACAATGGAACTTACAATCACTAATGGTCGTGGTTATGTAAGCTCTGAGAAGAATAAGAGAGATGATCAGCCAGCAGGCGTTATCGCTATTGATTCAATCTACACACCAGTAGAGAGAGTTAATATGGCAGTTCAGAATACTCGTGTAGGTCAGGATACAGATTTTGATAAGCTTACACTTGATATTTTCACTAATGGAACAATAGAACCAGATGAGGCTTTAAGTCTCGCAGCTAAGGTTTTAAGTGAACATTTAAAGGGATTCATCAATCTTTCAGAGAACGCTCAGAAAGTGGAAATCATGGTTGAGCAGGAAGAGGATGAGACTACTAAGGTCCTTTCAATGAGCATTGAAGATCTTGAATTATCTGTTCGTTCATCTAATTGTCTTAGAAGAGCTGGTATCAACACAGTTGAAGAGCTTTGCAACAAGACATCAGATGATATGATGAAGGTAAGAAACTTAGGTAAGAAGTCTTTAGATGAAGTTCTCCTTAAGCTTAAGGAAATGGGCTTACATCTTAGACCTAACGAAGATTAATTTGTAGATACGGCGGCTATACAGTAAGTCCATAAGCGCATGTGTAGCTGTTACAAATGGAGGTAAATCATGGCAAAATATAGAAAGCTCGGCAGAACATCTAGCCAGAGAAAGGCTTTATTAAGAAGTCAGGTAACAGCATTAATCGAGAATGGCAAGATTGTTACTACAGAGGCAAGAGCCAAGGAAGTAAAGAAGATGGCTGAAAAGCTCATTACACTTGCAGTTAAAGAGAAAGACAACTTCGAGACAGTTAAGGTTTCAGCAAAGGTTCCTAAGAAGGATGCTGAAGGCAAGAGAGTTAAGGAAGTTGTTGATGGTAAGAAGGTTACTGTATATGAGACAGTAGAGAAGGAAATCAAGAAGGATCTTCCTTCAAGACTTCATGCTAGAAAGCAGATGGATAAGGTTCTTTACACAGTTACAGAAGTTCCTACAGCAGCTGCTGGAAAGAAGAAGAATACTAAGACTGTTGATCTTACAAACAAGTTATTTGATGAGATCGCACCTAAGTATGCTGGTCGTCAGGGCGGTTATACAAGAATCGTTAAGATCGGTTTAAGAAAAGGTGATGCAGCAATGGAAGTTCTTCTTGAATTAGTTTAATTTCAATTGCAATTTAAGCGGGTAAGGAAACTTATCCGCTTTTTTTGGAATCTGCGGTAAGACTTAAAAGGGCAGGAGGTCATATGGGAATAGTTAAAGCAAAAAACCTCACATTTGAATATATAAGACGAGATGAAGATGGTAATGTTGAGGGAATAACTAAGGCTGTTGATAATGTGAGTATTGACATTAAGCAGGGCGATTTTGTTGCCGTGTTAGGTCATAATGGCTCCGGTAAATCAACATTTGCAAAACATCTGAATGCGCTCGTTATGCCGACAGAGGGAACTGTGTGGGTTGATGGTATGGACACAAGGGAAGAGGAGAATACTTTAAAGGTAAGACAGACTGCCGGAATGGTATTTCAGAACCCTGATAACCAGATAGTTGGAACTCTTGTTGATGAAGAGGTTGGATTCGGACCAGAGAATATTGGTGTTCCAACGGAAGAAATATGGGAACGAGTTGAAAAAAGCCTGAAAGCAGTAGGAATGTATGCTTTCAGAAACCAGTCGCCAAACAAGCTATCTGGAGGACAGAAGCAGAGGATAGCGATTGCTGGAATTGTAGCAATGAAGCCAAAATGTATTGTCTTAGATGAACCAACGGCAATGCTTGATCCGTTGGGACGAAAGGATGTACTTAATGTGCTCCATGAATTGAACAGGCAGGAAAATGTAACGGTTATACTTATCACTCATTACATGGAAGAAGTAATTGATATAGACAAGCTTTATGTAATGGATGATGGAAAGCTGGTAATGTCAGGAACACCAAGAGAAATATTCTCACAGGTAGAGAAATTAAAGGAATTGAGACTTGATGTGCCGCATGTTACAGAATTAGCCTATGAACTTCAGAAGGAAGGAGTTCCATTAAAGAATGGAATATTGACTTCAGAAGAATTTACAGAGGAACTCATTAGAGTTAGAAATGAGGGTTTCAATGTCAATAATAGTAGATAATATCAGCTATATTTATGAAAAAGGCACTGGCTTTGAGAGGCAGGCTTTGAAAAATGTGAGCTGTGCAATAGAAGATGGTGAATTTATCGGGCTTATTGGTCATACAGGTTCGGGTAAATCCACATTTATACAGCATCTTAATGGACTTGTTAAACCGACTGAAGGTCATATATATTACAATGGCAGAGATATATATGAGCAGGGCTTCAATATGAAAGAATTAAGAAGCAGGGTAGGACTGGTTTTTCAGTATCCGGAACACCAGCTTTTTGAGACTGAGATATTCAAAGATGTATGTTTTGGTCCTAAGAACCTTGGCCTTTCACAGAAGGAGGTTGAAATCAGAGCATTTGAGTCGTTAAGACTGGTTGGAATAGATGATAATATGTTTTATCAGTCGCCATTTGATTTGTCAGGTGGACAGAAGAGAAGGGTTGCCATTGCAGGTGTACTTGCGATGAAACCTGATGTTCTTATTCTGGATGAACCAACGGCTGGCCTTGACCCTAAGGGAAGAGATGATATTCTTAATTGTCTTAAGTATTTAAGGGAAGAGACAGGAATGACTATTATTCTTGTGTCACACAGCATGGATGATGTTGCTAACTATGTGAGCAGAATTATGGTAATGAATGATGGTGTGCTGACATATGATGACACTCCAAGAAATGTATTCAGGCATTATAAGGAGCTGGAGGCAATAGGACTAGCAGCACCACAGGTAACTTATTTGATGAATGATTTAAAACAGGCAGGCTTTGATGTTAATACAGATGCTATCACAATAGATGAAGCGAAGGAAAGCATTTTGTCAGCACTGGGATAAAGGAAGTAATATGATTCGAGATATAACAATAGGACAGTATTATCAGGCAGATTCGGTAATACACAGACTGGACCCGAGAGTTAAGCTTATGGGTACCTTAATATTCGTAATATCCCTGTTTCTGGGAAGTAATATATGGCTGTATCTGGTTGTAGCAGCATTTTTGGCGATAGTAATTGCACTGTCAAAGATACCTCTTAAATTCATTCTTAAAGGTCTTAAGGCAATTGTAATATTAATTGTAATCAGTGCGGCATTTAATCTGTTTCTGACACCAGGAACGCCTCTTATTAAGATATGGAAGCTGACGATAACGCATGAAGGCCTTAATACGGCTGTATTCATGGTTATAAGGCTTATTTTTCTTATTATGGGTTCATCCCTTATGACACTTACAACAACGCCTAATAACCTTACAGACGGGCTTGAAAAGGGACTTGGTTTTCTTAAATACATTAAAGTTCCGGTTCATGAAATTGCAATGATGATGTCAATTGCATTGAGGTTCATCCCGATTCTTATTGAGGAAACAGATAAGATAATGAAGGCACAGATGGCGCGAGGTGCAGACTTTGAGTCAGGTAATATTATTAAGAAGGCAAAAGCTATGATACCTATTCTTGTACCTTTATTCATATCAGCGTTCAGAAGAGCAAATGAACTTGCAATGGCTATGGAGGCGAGATGTTATCACGGTTCTGAGGGAAGAACCAAGATGAAGCCGCTGAAATACTCCAGAAGAGATATTAATGCATATCTTATTATCGCATTGTATCTTGCATGCATTATTGTGGTTAAGATTACGCTTAAGTTAATATAATCAGAGTGCATGCAGATATTACATTTATAATAGGCTGATTCTGGCTGAATAAGGAGGAACGCCATGCGAAGAATAAAGCTTATCGTAGCTTATGATGGAACTGAATATTCCGGCTGGCAGATTCAGCCGGAAGCACCAACTATAGAAATGTATCTTGACAAGGCAATTCGCGAGCTTACAGGTGAAAATGTGCATGTGACCGGAGCAAGCCGTACAGACGCAGGTGTGCATGCATATGGAAATGTAGCTGTATTTGATACGGAATCGACAATACCTGGAGACAGATTCACATTTGCACTAAACAGATTCCTGCCGGATTCAATTGTTATTCAGGATTCATGGGAAGTGTCTTCTGATTTTCACCCAAGGCACTGTAACACAAGAAAGACTTACGAATACCGCATACTTAATACTGCTGTTCCGTTGCCTCAGAAGCGCAATTTCACATGGCATGTTGCAGGCAGTATTGATATTGAAAAGATGAAAGAAGCTGCAGCATATATTGTTGGTGAACATGATTTCAAAAGCTTCTGTTGTGTGAGAACTCAGGCAGAATCGACTGTCAGGACTATATATTCACTTGAGGTTCTGCAGGAAGGCAGTGAGATAATAATCCGTATTAAAGGAAATGGATTCTTATACAACATGGTAAGAATTATTACAGGCACGCTTATTCAGGTAGGAAAAGGAAGATTCAAGCCTGAATATGTGAAGCAGATGTTAGAGGCAAAGGACAGGACTGTTGCAGGGCAGACTGCTCCTCCACAGGGACTTACACTTGTTGGCATTGAATATGTGGATAATGATGACGCAAGGGTTGTCTGATGTGGATAACTTTTTTGGATAAAACATTTGCAAAAGTATATTGACACACGTGGTTATGTGTTATATAATTCAGAAATGTGGCGTGATAAGTGCGCCCATAATTAAGGTTTTAAGTGTTTCACCAATGCCCCGGAGAGACATTTATATACATTAATAATTAAGCATTATAGCAATATTTCAGGAGGAAAACTAATGAAAACTTATATGGCTAGTGCATCTACAATCGAGAGAAAATGGTATGTAGTAGATGCTGCAGATTATACATTAGGTCGTTTAGCATCACAGGTTGCTGCTGTGTTAAGAGGAAAGAATAAGCCAACTTACACACCATTCCTTGACTGTGGTGACAACGTTATCGTAATTAACGCTGATAAGGTTAAGGTTACAGGAAAGAAGCTTGACCAGAAGGTTTATTACAGCCACTCAGACTATGTTGGTGGTTTAAAGGAAACAACACTTAAGGAAATGATGGAAAAGAAGCCTGAGAAGGTTATCGAGCTTGCTGTTAAGGGAATGCTTCCAAAGGGACCTTTAGGACGTCAGATGTTCACAAAGCTTCATGTTTATGCTGGTCCAGATCATGAGCAGGCAGCTCAGAAGCCAGAAGTATTAAAGTTTTAATATAAGGACACATATAAGGAGGAATTAACAGTGGCTAAGAAAGCAAACGGAAAGTTCTACGGAACAGGTAGAAGAAAAAGCAGTATTGCTAGAGTATATTTAGTACCAGGTACAGGTAATATCACAATAAATAAGAGATCACTTGATGAGTATTTCGGTCTTGAGACACTTAAGGTTGTTGTAAAGCAGCCATTAGCTCTCACAGAGACAGCTGACAAGTTCGATGTAATCGTTAACGTACACGGTGGCGGATACACAGGTCAGGCTGGTGCTATCAGACATGGTATCTCTAGAGCACTTCTTCAGGTTGATTCAGACGAGTACCGTCCATCACTTAAGAAGGCTGGTTTCTTAACAAGAGATCCAAGAATGAAGGAAAGAAAGAAGTACGGTCTCAAGGCTGCACGTCGTGCTCCACAGTTCTCAAAGAGATAATATCTTTTTCTTGGAAAGCCTTATTTTACAAGGGTTTCAAAGAATTGCATCTTGAAAATGATGTTTATTTGATGCTTAACAGGTAGATTTTTAATGAATCTACCTGTTTTTTTATTACAAAGACGAAAGAATGTTTATAAAATATGAGTTGTAATTTTACTGCATTTGCGATTTAAAAGCATAGGATATAAATACACACATTAATAGCTAAAATCGCAAATACAGCAAGATTATCATTGTTTCCAAGCTATATATTACATAACAGCAGGATATTCCTTTTCTTCGCTTATTGAAGATATATAGTTGCTGATACCTACACTATTGATTCCGAGAACCTTTTCTGTTTTACCTAGTGCAAACGCTATAAGGTTGTTATTACCTCCGTCAATAGTTCTTTCTAAATCATCAAAAAATTCTGTTGGACTTATAAATGACTGATTTCCATTTATATCAGTCTCATATGTGGAAAACATATTCTCGTCAAACTGATATGTCTGTATACCCATTTCTGACAGCTTTGTGCGTAGATATAACAGCACACTTTCATCTCCCTTATATTCATCAATAATGTTCTCTACCATTGCAGGATTTAACGCTCCCGCTTTGTGCATAGTGCTAACATAATCAAGTGCATTATTATAATTCTGTGATAAATCAAAAGGTTTCCCAACGAACTTTCTAATCTCTGCTATACATTCTTTTATTTTTGCATTTGTAGAGAGTATATCTTTATTAAGTAATTCTTTACAACTTGCAATCTGCTCATTTTTAAATTCTGTAGTTCTGCTATTATCAGCGGATATTCTACTAATTGTCTGCATACAATCAGCCTTGTATCTGTTAATCAACATCATGTAATCGCCAATAGTTCCCAATGTCATTGTTAATTTTTCTCTTTCACTTTTTGTCATAATAAATAATCTCCTTTTCTACATTAATTCATAATAATTAAAAATTCTGCTACTGCTACAATAATCACGGCTATAGTTGCAATCTGCCATATTCTAGCCTTTTTCTTCTCTGCTCTTAAAATATCTGTTGCTAAATTCTTCATATAATCACTTCCTTTCGTGGAATTTAAAAATATTTAATAAAGTTTACTATACTTGTTTACTTTGTTCGTCCAACATCTGCTCAAGATTCTCAATTCTGCTTATAATGTCTGCTTGCTCTCGATTCTTTAGTGATAAATCAAGAAGCGTTTGGGAAGCTCTAACCTTGATTCCTGCTGATACTTCGCTATCATCAAGAATGTTGATAAGTGTATCCAGTGCCTTAAAATTAGCGTCCTCTAGCTTGTTTGAAATAACTTGAAATTGTGTTGTTCTTGCGTTTTGTAGTTTCGTTCTAAAATCAGGCTTTCTTAATCGGCTATAAACTGATTGCTCTGAAAGTCCAACTGATTCACTGGCTTGTTTTATTGTGGGGCAAGATAAAAGTGCTGAAATTAAAGCATTATCCGTCACTCTCATTTTCTGTCTCACTTCCTTCCACAGATTCCGGTATATCATCAATGATGATAACATCTGCCTTAATAGTATTAATATCAACTGGTTTCCCGTCTAAATAATGCTTTCCGTTCTTATAATCAAGAAATACAACCTTTGCTGTTTTTCCGTCTGCAATCTTCTTGATTGCCTTTAGTCTATTTTCATAATTCTTCATCATATCAACTCCTATCTGCTATATAACCATAAGATAATAGTTATATATAATATAATTATTATTACATTACACTTTGTAAATCCTTGCAAACCCTATTAAATATAAGGGTTGCAAACTGTTTAGCACTAAAATTTTGTGACAAATTCTAAAGATATTCGCTCATATTACCTATTTCTCGAATAACGCTCGCCTGTTCTTTGATGTAGTTATAAGGGATAAATCCTTTATTGCTATATAACTTGGCTACACATTTTTTTGCTCGTCTGTTCTCGTTGTGTGTTATCTTTTCACACAATGACCTTGAACCTTTCCCGACAGATAAAAAATGAATATGCCAATCCACTTCATGAGGTATTGCAAACTTATAAAGCAAGTTATCCTCATCACGAACAAAAACCTTTTTATATCCCCCCTTTTCTGTTTTTACAGTGATTTTCTTACACATATCACCTTTATTGTGACTAAGGCACATTACAATAGCAGTTTCGTTATAATGCTTATTGTGTTGATAATATGCAGTTCTTCTTATACGATTGAACTGCAATAGTAATTCGTCATAGTCAGTTTTTCTTTCAAATTCAATGCTATAACTTGGTACAGTTTTTGATATATCTTGCATATCTAACCTCCGTTATCGGTTAAATACAAGTCTGGCTTTTGTATTTGTACCATTAAACATTTCCTTATAAATTTCTTTTGCTTCTTTCTTGGTAAAATTGATTAGCTCAAGTGAAGGATTTCCGTTTTTCTCCTCTGGAACAATAATTCCATTGCCTGCTATTGCATACTTAATAGCATCACTAATGGAACAATCAACACCTGCAATATAAACTTTTTTCATTTTCTATGTCCTTTCTAAGCTGTAATTTGCAACTGTTCGATGAACTTGGGATAGTTTATTAAAACTCTGTTTCCTGCCATAATGTGCGGAACTTCTCCAGCTTTAACCATTAGTCTAATGGTGTGTTCAGAAAGAATCCCAGTTTTAGCAACTTCTCGAATTGTCATAAATGTTTTTTCCTGCATTTGAATACATCTCCTTTCTTTAGATTCTTATTTACAAATACATTATATTGTAGTACAATACTAGAAGTAAATACATAAAAATAAACATAATGGATTAAAAACATATTATGATGTATTTAAAAACATGAAAGGAGAGCAAGATGAAGTATAATATGATTGATGTAGGACAAAGAATTAAGGAAGAAAGGTTGAAAAATGGCTATAAAAGGCAGGATGATTTATGTGATGAATTGCACATAGGCAGGAATACTTTATCAGCTTGGGAAAATGGAAAGGCTAATATTGAATTAGGTGATTTAATAAAATTATGTGAGTTGTTTAATTGTGAAGTTGGTTATTTGTTGTGTGAATATGATACTCCATATCGTGTACAGTCTGATATTTCAGAACAGACACAGCTATCTACAAAAGCAATAGAAAATATCATGAAATCAAGAGATAATCATAAAAAATTGTTTGGAAATTGTAAAAATAGTCTAGATGTACTTCTTTCTAGTGACGATTTTATTAAAATGCTTGAAAGGGTAGAAGAATATAGAATATTAAAGAGCAGTAATGTTGATAAAAATATGATAGATGCTAAAGCGTTTGCGTTATATAAGGATTTTATAAATATCATTGATAATATGTGAGAAAGGAAAATAGTATATGGCTACGATAAGCAAAAGAAAGGGTGCATATCAAATTATTGTATCTCTTGGATATGATGAAGCAGGAAAACAGATAAGAAAGACTACAACTTATCGAATCCCAGAGGGAACAACTCCAAAGAAAGCAGAAAAACTTGTCAAAGAATATGCTATGGAGTTTGAGAAGAAATGTAAGGGAATGATAGATTTAGACGAAAATATGAAGTATTCTGAATTGTCAGAGTTATATTTTAAAAACTATGCCCCGAACAAATTAAAAGAGGTTACAGCATATAATTATAAAAAGCAATCAGAACTTCACATATTGCCATATTTGGGAAGTATGAAACTTAAAGCTATAACTCCTACTACAATAACAAATATGTTTGCAAAAATGGAAGTACAGCCATCAACATGCAAAAAGATATATACTATTCTTCAAAGTGTCTTTAGTTATGCACTAGAAAGCAGATTGATTAAAGAAAGCCCATGTTGTGCAGGAGTGATTCTCCCAAAACAAAAATATAATGCGGAACAGAGAAAACCATTTCTTTCTGATAGCCAAGCTAAAGAACTATTAAATATGTTGGATGAAGCAGGATATTCAGAGTTTGCAGTTATTATTAAGACATTGCTATATACAGGAATGAGAGCAGGAGAGTGTCTTGCATTGCAATGGAATGATTTGGATTTTGACAATGGGCTTATACATATAAGACATAATCTTGCTGATGTAGGAGGCAAGCATTGGCTTGATACTCCAAAGACAAAAAATTCTATTAGAACAATAGGAATGAGTGATACATTAAAAGCAATATTGCAGAATCACAGAGAAGAACAGAAAGAAAAAATCAAGAATGTTGGGAAAACATATAAATATCCTAATATGGTTTTTACTTCAACAACTGGAGATTATAAGGATAGAAGTAGGTTAAATTTGCAATTTAAAAGATTTATAAAGGATACAGATTTTTGTAATATATCTCTTCATAAACTTCGCCATGCAAATGCAACACTATTAATAAATGCAGGAGTAGATTTAAAACTTGTATCAGAAAATTTGGGACACAGTGATGTTTCAGTGACAGCTAATATATATTCAGAAGTATTAGAGAGTAGCAAGAAGAAAATGGCAGATTTAGTAGCATTGAATTTAAAATGATGTTTGTTTGATGTTTAATGATGTTTATTAATGTTGAAAATTACAAAAAGATATGTTACTTTAAAATGGCTGAAAGCCTTGATATATAAGACTTTAGAGGACGATAGAAAATGATAAAAAATGATGTAATTAGTACTCAAAGAGATAATCTTTCAAGAACGAAGATATCAAGAAAAGCCCATTTTTCAAGGGTTACAGAAGTTGTGGAATGCCGTCAGATGTGCTGGAATTTACATCGAATGCAACACATATGCAGCAGGTATGCAACAAAGATATTGATATGTATAGGACATTTTTCAGTAGAGATACTGGGGAATGTCCTTTTGCGCGTTTCTACAAGCGGTGCAACAGACAGTGAATATGTTGAGATGATGCTTGCATCAATCGAAACATATTTGCTGGATGGTATAGCGCGCCAGCGCGACATGAGCAAGATTGCTTTGCAATCTGCGAATGGCACTGATTGTTTATCAAATTCTATTAATCGCATCTACAAGCTCCTTAACATCAAAGTGGGTATATACTTTCTCGGTTAAAGTCATTGCACCAGAGTGCCCCACAATCTTTTTAATAATCGTCTGATTGACACCAGCCTCCGCTAACATGGAAATACAGGTGTGTCTACAGCAATGTGGTGTGCGGTCAATCTTAAGATGCTCCATCAATGGATGGAAGTAGCTGTCATAATAATTTCGGTATTGAAAATGTTTGCTATCCAGTGTATGGATAAGATACTCGCATTCCGGATTATCTTCAAACCAAGCCTTGTAGAAAGTTATGACCTTATCTGCGATTGGAACCTTTCGGATTCCGTTTTCGGTTTTACTGCTAATCACATCAAAGTATTGCTCGTCCAGATGGACATTTTCCTTTTTTAAATCCAAGAATTCTGAAATTCTTACTCCGTTATACAGTAGCATCAATATGATTTGATGATACTTATCGTCTTTCTGCTCCCATATCCGTTCAATTTCTTTCTTCTCGAATTTGTTTCGGTCATACTTATTCGGATTGCGGTCCTTATACTGAACAACATCTACAAAGGTGGAATAATCCTTATTGCAGATATCATTCTTGATAGCAAAATCATAAAGCTGGTTGAACAGTACCTTGATTTTCCTTAAGGTAGGATAATTTTTACCGCAGGTATCAATGACTGTCTGTAAGTCCACAAGCTTTAAATCCTTGAATACCTTATGATATAGACTGCTACATGTCTTATAAGCGGCTGTGTAGCCTTTTACATTGGCTTCTGATACGGTAGGGTACTTGCAGACCATTCCTCATATACATCATCAAATGTCATCTTCGCAGCCTTTGTATCAAATGGATTTTTATTATAGTCTGCCAGCATCTGCAAGCCATCTGCTCTGGTGGGAGCATATCCTATAATTATAAAATCCTGAACTTGTTTATCCTTCTCTTTGTCGAAGTTCCAGCCGTTGGTCTTTCGTACCAGATAATGAGCAATAAAAAACTGAAAACTCTAAACTTCGGGAAACACTGAATAAAGCATACGATTTCATGAAACAGTTTGTGGTGGATGGAAGGAATCTGCTGGAGAAGTTTCTGGAGAGTATTGGGCAGGTGGATGAGAAGGTTAGGGCTGGTTTTAGAAGGTAGGATGGGGAGCATCGGGAACGGTGTTCCTTATTAAAAAGTGGAACTAAGAAATACTACGAAATACCACAAAATCATATTGAAAATACAGAACATATGTGCTATAATTCTAATAGTGTATTAAAGAATGGGAGAACTTATGCTATGGAAAATTATATGGAAGATTGGATAGGAATTGAAGCAGCAGCTAACTATTTAGATGTGACAAAAGACACTATTAGAAATTGGATTAAAAAGACTGATATTCCGGCACATAAAATAGGTAAGTTATGGAAATTTAAAAGAGTTGAATTAGATGCATGGGTTAAAAGTGGACGTAGTGCCATTGAATAGTTTTTGATAGAAATATAAAAGCGAAGGAGATAAAGACATGTCTAGATTCACAGAAAGTAAAATCGCGGTGGAAGCAGTTAAAGTGGTGGAAGAATATGGTGAACTTACAATGGGGGAATTGATTGATGTATTGACTGAGCGTATGCAACCCTCAGGACATGATATGGCTATTATAGCGAATAGAAATGATACATATTTTTCTCAAAAAGTAAGAAATCTACGCTCACATTCTAATAAGATGTTTTTTAATAATGTGTACTATGACAGCATAATAGATAAATATGTTTCTTATGAGTGTAAGAAGATGAAAGATGTTCTTGAAGAAAAGGTTTATGTGGAGAAACTGGGACAAAAGAAAAGTAGAGCTGCTGTATTCTATGCGCGAAAACTTGATTATGAAAGAATTAATAAAGAGAGAAAGTTGATTGGCAATGCAGGAGAGGAATTGGTTTATAATGACCAAATTGAATTTGTTAAAAAAAATGCACCGGAATATTTGAAGAGTGTTAGACATGTTTCAAAGTTAGATGGCGATGGTGCAGGCTATGATATATGCTCATTTAATGCTGATGAAAAGCTTGTATATATTGAGGTTAAGTCAACAACAGGTAAAAAGGAGACACCTTTTTATATGTCTGCATCAGAGTATGCATTTTATGAGTTACATAAGGAGAATTATGTTATAGCTAGAGTATACGAATTTGATATTAATGAGAAAATAGGAAAAATAGAATATGTATTAGGAACAGAGTTTGAAGGTGTGTTTGATAAAGAGGTTTCTGCATATAAAGTAGTTTACAAAAAGTAGGAGGTCTATGATGAATAATGTATTAACAAATAGATTATCACCGTTGATTAAATATCCGGGTGGTAAGGAAAAAGAATTGAATTATATAATACCAGCACTTCCTACTAAAATTAATAATTATTATGAGCCATTTGTTGGTGGTGGGGCTGTATATTTTGCAATCGACTCAAAACAATATTATATAAATGATAAGTCGGATGAATTGATTGCTCTTTACGAAATGGTTAAAGAACAAAACGAGGAGTTTTTCGATAAGTTGAATGCAATTGAATATAACTGGAATATTATAAGCAAGGTTGTTGATCATCATGAAAAGGCAATTGTGGATATATATTATATGTACAAAAATGGCAACTTAAATAAACAACAACTTGGCGATAAGATAACAGAGTTTGTTCTTGCCAATGCAGAGGAATTTAATGGGTTGCTTACAACTAATTTCAATTATCAAATTGAAGAGTTTGTCTATGAGTTATGCAAGAGTATAAAAAATAAAATGATAAGAATGCACAAGATAGAGGGGGAAAAAGGTGATTTAGCGTATCAAGATGTTGTGTCTAATATCGAATCAGCTCTAAAAGCAGCTTTTTATACTCATTTTAGAATGCTGATGAACAATAAAGAGGAATTAGGAATTAGTAAGGAATTTGCTACGGCGATATACTTCTTTATTAGACAGGTGTGCTATTCGTCTATGTTTAGATACAACAAGGATGGAAAATTTAATGTTCCTTATGGCGGAATTTCTTATAATAGAAAATCTTTTGCAAATAAGATTGCGTATTACCAAAATAAGGATGTGGTTAAACATCTTTCAAATACAACAATAGGGAATATGGATTTCTATGAATTTATGAATACATATAAACCTAAAAAGAATGATTTTGTGTTTTTAGATCCACCATATGATTCTGAATTTAGTACATATGCAAAAAATGAGTTTGATAAAGATGATCAAGCTAGATTAGCGGAGTATCTAATAAAAGAGTGTAAGGCTAATTTTATGATTGTTATAAAAAATACAGATTATATTTCTTCATTATATTGTGAAGGTACAAAAACAGCAAATGGTAAGCAATTGTATGTGTTTTCTTTTGATAAGAAATATTTTGTAAGTTTTCAAGACAGGAATGATAAGAATGCGCAACATTTGTTAATTACAAATTATAAGATAGGAGACTAATCAATGGATGAAGCAAAAAAGGTTTCAATACAGAATATTGTCGATCGAGAGATAAAGAAATTTGCGGATAGTTATGAAGCTAGATTTACTAATGAAGTAAATGACCCTGAAGGGGTTATTAACAGTAAGAAGAATAATTGTTTCGTTGCAGAACTAGGTAAAGAGTTTATGTTTTATAGTGCGTTTGTTAGAAGCTTTGACAGTTCGTTTGGAAAGGTTTTAGAAAAAATAGGAAATGAAGTGGCAAAGTTATCTTATGATGTGCGTGGTAATATAGATTCATTCTTGTTACCACAGCAATCACAGCATATGGATTATATCATTTTAGAATATGAAAAACATAGAAAGCCAATGACTTCCGATTATTGTGATTTTACTTGTATGATACCGGCGGACACACGAAGCTTTGAAAAATCGCATGTGACAGACCATTATTTTTATAATAATGAGAAAAATGAGCATTATTTGATAGAACTTAAAGCTGGTGGTGATTTGGATAATAAAAAGGCAAAAACTGAAAAGCTTGCAATGTTACAAGAGTATTTTATTCTTAAAAATTCGTTAATAGATAAGCCCAATGATAAGATAAAGTTATTTTTTGGGACGGCTTATAATAAGTATGGTGAAAACTCTGAATGGAAGCAGGAAAGGGTGAAGCAGTTTTTTGCTGAAGACGAACTGCTGATTGGAAAAGATTACTGGAACTTTGTATGTGATGATCCAGAGGGCTTCAATATTGTGTTTGAACAGTATAAGAAGAGTTCGGAATATATCAAAGAAGCATTGGAACGTATAAAAGTATTGTACTTTAAATAAAAAGAGTAAACGATTATATTTCAACAGAAGAAGGTAGTGATTCCAAATGATAAGGGGTATATAAAATTTATACTAGGATTTTTGGATGAAAAAACATATAAAGCTCCTTTCTCGTAAAGGACGATTTTGAGCAATTCGGAGCGTGCATGAAAATTATTAAAATGATGTTTTGTAATGGTCATTAGAAAAATGGAGGTTTATGTATTGGATATAATAATGGAAGTAGCTCTGGCATGTGTGATAAGCGCAGGTGGAATAGGTGGAATTATTATTGCTGTTGTTAAATTATCGGTAGCGTCTATTGAAAAAAGATTTGAGAGAAAATACACAGAGAAATTTGCTGTTTTTCAGTCTGATATTGATAAAAAGCAATATATAAGTCAAGTTAGGTTTGATGCTGAATTTGAAATATATAAGCAATTGTCACGAAAATATGGCGAATTAGTATTACAGATAATGGTCAAAGCTTCGAACATAGATAAATATAAATTAGACCATATGCAAGACAAAGAAATGGGGGAAATTAATTATTTGGCATATCAAGCTGTTAGTGAATTATACTCTTCTGCACCTTTTATTCAAGAAGATATTTACAATGATTTTTTGAACATCTATGAAATGAGTAGAAAATTATTAGTTCAATGGGGTGAAGAGCAGAGGAGTAGTACGAATGAAACTAAAAACGATGTTTGTGAAGCGAATGAAATATATCAGAAATATAATGACACTATTGTAAAAGTACGGGAATATACATCCAAATTGGAAGGGATATCTTTATAAATATAATCATTTTCGGTGGATATATTCGGAGGTGTTTAATTAAACTCCCCCATCGCCTCAACATACCCTTGCAATCCTCCATCTCTGGAGGCTAATTTAGCATATAGCCCCAGTTCTTCTCTAGCAAGCCGTATAAGATAGGCAATATCAGAAGGCTCGTCTAAATGAACGGATGCATTACATTTTTGACAGTTAAAAGAAACATGGATTTTATCGTCGAGGCTGACATTGACACAGTCGGTTTCATGGTTATACATTACAAAGATTATTTTAATCATAAGTAGCTCCTTTCGTGTAATAATATAGGTTTACTTATAAGAACACAGAAGCCGTGGAACGCCCTGGGCAGTCTAACGTGTAAAACACGTATGCAACATTTGCTGTGAGGGATCCCTTGTTTTCAGGCTTTTCAAGCTATACAAACGCTCTCAAAGAGATAATATTTACAATCCAAAGCGTCTTATGGCGTTTAAGAAAAGTATATTACACCCCAGGACTTTTTGTCCTGGGGTGTTTTTTTGTAAGAACTGTGGTACAATAAATAAAGAAGAATATTGTTGTTTTAACCATATAATAATTATGCTATATCTATTTTAGAAAGGGATGTTTTTAATGACAACAGTGAGCACGAAAAATGGAAGAATAATAAAAGTTATATCTCGTCAAGAAGAGAAAGAAATACTTAGCGTATCTGATAGTGAGATGGATAGAAGGGCAGTTGAAGCAGTTAAGGCAGCGATAAATAAGGCTAAAATCTGTAAAAAACCGATAGCAGGTTATGATAAAGAAAAGAAGGCTGCATATATCGAATATGCAAATGGAGATAGAAAATATGCAGAATAGAAAGCCAATGGTACTTGTCTTAGCAGGCCCTAATTGATCAGGAAAGAGTACAATAACAGCTTTTTTTGAAAAGGTTGGTAAATACACTAATGCGGATGATATAGTTGCATCTACTGGAATGGATAATATGGAAGCTGCAATTCTTGCTGATAAAATGCGATATGAGTCTATTAAAAAGAAAGAGGATTTTACATTTGAAACAGTATTGTCATCAGACTATAAGATGGAAATATTAAGAAAAGCTAAAAAAGAAGGATACTTTATTAAGTGTGTATTTGTTCTTACAATAGATCCTCAGATTAATATAGCAAGAATAAAATCAAGGGTTGCTGCCGGAGGACATGACGTAGAGAAATCAAAAGTGATAGATAGATATTATAAATCAATTAATAATATTAAAAAGTTAATCGATATATGTGACATTATGCATGTGTATGACAACACCGATACTCCTCAAAGGATTATTCGCAAGCATAAAGAAGACTTTTCAATATATCCTAATGAGTATTGGAGTGAACAGGATATATTGAATTTATTATAGTTGTTTTTATGTTGGTTTAAAAGTAATAGACAAGGTAGTTACGGAAATAACAATGTATTATATCATACAGTACAGGAGAGCAATATATGATTAAAATAGCATTTTTCGATATAGATGGAACATTGTTGAAAATGGGATGTAAAGAACCGACAGATAAAACAGTTAAAGCGTTAAATTCTCTTCACCAGAATGGAATATTGCTTTGTATGGCAACTGGCAGAGGCTATCTTTCAATCCCTAAATTCAAAGATATTACATTTGATGTGCTGCTTACATTTAATGGTTCATATGTAATGGCTGGAGAAAAGATTATTTTCAGGAATCCCTTGAATAATAATGATAAACATCAAATAATTCAAAATCTTAATAAAATGAACAGAGCAGCTGCAATCAGCAATGAGCATTTTATTGTTACTAATGGCACAGATGAGCATCTGGAAGAGTACTTTAAATTTGGAAATGAAACATTGACAATTGCAGATAATTTTGATGAGTTATGTAAAGAAGATATTTACCAGATTATGTGTGCGTGCAGAAAAGAAGAATACGCCCAGATACTGCAAGGAACTGAAAATACCCAGATAACTGCATGGTGGGATAAAGCAGCAGATATAATTCCATTGAATTGTGGTAAGGGAAATGCTGTAAATGCAGTGCTTAATTATTATGGATTATCGAAAGATGAGGCGATTGCTTTTGGTGATGGTAGAAATGATATTGAAATGCTAGAAGCTGTTGGTACAGGAGTGGCCATGGGGAATGCCATTGATGAAGTCAAAGCAAGAGCAGATGTCATATGTAAATCCGTTGAAGAAGACGGAGTGTATCATTACTGTCTGGAGAAAAAACTCATTAAATGTTGATGGACTTATTATACAGCAGGGTTGCAGAGTGTTATATACTCTGCAACCCTGTTAGTCATTTATAGTCTTAATTTTACCACCATTTCTCACGGTAAGAGTATTCACCGCGGTAATTAGAAGCATTATAATCAGGATACTTGAAAGGTGTATATACATCATCCTTAGGTGCATCATCCTGTGTATATATGTACATAGAATCATAATCCCATGTGACAATCTCATCACGGGCATCGCCGTAGAGGTTTACAGCTTCAGCACACATGGTAGGATGACCATCATCAGGGAATTTAACAACCTGGATACCATTGCCATCAATCATTCCTCCGCGCTCTATATCAGCATTAAGAAGGATGAAGTCCTGACCGTCACCAGTCCAGTTTACAGGAGTTAAGAGATTACCATTAAGCTCGTTCTCCATTTCCCATAACTGATTACCCTCGCTGTCATAGAAATATATAATTCCCTGGTGTCCCCAGAAATTAACAACAACCATTTCATAGCCCGGGCGGTTAGGAAGATAATTAGCAAGACTTACACGCTGTGCATGACCTATGCCGTCCTTCTTAAGAAGCTTTCCGTTAAAATCAGATATCAGGAATCCTTCCTTTCCGGCAACACAGGCAAAGAATTTAGTACCTTTGTGTGGTCCTGACTCAAATCTGCCTGGAACAATCTCATCAATATGGTCTTCATTAACAGGCATAGTCCACATTTTATTACCGTGGCAGTCAAGCATGTTATAACCAACTAAAAGTTCATCATGTCCATCTCCGTTAATATCAATTGCAAAAGGAAAATGTCCGGTATTCTTATCACTCTGGAAATGCCACATAACCTCAAGGTCATCGTTAAGTGCATATACTCTGCAATAACGGTCCTTAATGAGAATATCGCGTGGCTTGTCAAGACCACGGAAATTACATATACGCATACCATCAGGATTAATTCTGTCAAATGCGTAGATTTTATCAGGAACACCGATAATAGTTCCGTCCTCTTCTGGTGAAGAGAAAGGTGTTTTGGCACGTTTCTTCACTTCACCTGTTTTGCCATCAAGAATCAGCACTTCAAAATTCTTGGCTGTAATAACCTCATCAAAGCCATCACCGTCAATATCATATATCTGCATAGGCATATCTGCTGATATAGTTCCAATGTCGTGATTATCAGTAGGTTCACCATGCTGCCATAATATATTGCCATCAAGGTCAAATGCGGTGAGACAGCTGATTGTTCCATAAGCATCACGGTTTACTCTTTTCTGGCACTGAGCCATAACCATCTGATACTCGCCATTGCCAAGAAGATGACCGAAACGAAGCTGTCTTCCGGTGCCGCAGCCTTTAAGGTCAATTTTCTTAAGAAGCTTCATCTTAGGATAATGTGCCTGTGCATCTTCACATTCAGCTTTATAAGCATTTCTTGCAGCATCAATAGAAGCAGCAGTACTTTCAGAAGTAGTAACATTTACAAAACCAAACTGTGTAGGGATAGTTGCAGTAATGGCAACCTTGCCACCCTGCCTTGCATATTCAGTGTCAAGGTCAAAATAAACCTTATCATCAACACTGCATATAACATGGCTGCCTTTAATCTCAGCCTTAAGTACATAAGTATCATCACAGTTGTAATCAAAAGGTACAGAATCGAGTACAGTAACCTCCTCCTTATGACGATACTCAAGTCTTAACTCATGCTCTTCAAAAACAAGGACAAGAAGATTAGCAGAGTTTTGACAACAAAAACCAATGCCGGCATTGCCCCATTTGGTAGTAAACATACGCACACTTGCAGTTATAGTATAATCGCGCCAGAATCTGTCACCGCTTGTGAGCATAGGAAATGTGCGGTGAGGCTTGTCATTGCGGATACGCATCTGCTCCATAAAATGTTTTCCATTATATTCAGAAATAATCCAGGAAGCCCCCTGACCGTTATAAGTGTGGTTGCATACCGGGTCATACCATTTACCATAATATCCAGGATAATGGATAAAATGATACTCACCCATTGCCGAATGATTCTTATCATAAGGAAATTCACCAATAGGAAAATCAGAGAAATCTTCATCAAGTAAAATAAAATCTGCCATAATAACCTCCATTCCAAAATAAAAAAATATAATTAATGGCTCTTTCTGTAGCTTCCGGGCGCTTCGCCCATGATTTTTTTAAATGTGCCGCCCATAGTATTACTGTCGGCGAAACCGCATTTGTCAGCAATCTCAGTAATAGAGAGGCTGGTGTTGACTAAAAGGTCTGCTGCTGCGTGCGTTCTTACATTAATAAGATACTCTCTGAATCTGAAGCCTGTAAAAGCCTTAAATTTCTTGGAAAGGCTCGATTCACTCATATTAAATAGTTCTGCAGTAGCAGCCATAGTTATGTCATTGTGATAATTCTCGATAATATATTCAATAACCTTCTGGATAAGTTCATTACCTGTATCCATTTTCGTAATAACATTATCTTCATACATCTGACAGCGCAGAATAAAAAGTATAAGTTCATGAAAATAAGAATGTATGAAAGATAAAGACAGACTATCTACACCATTGTGTTTATAAGAAATCTTCTGGATAATTGATGATATATAATCAAGTCGTCTTTCTGGTATATGGATAACAGGATGTTTATGGAAAATGCTTTCTATATCCTGAGAGGAATCATCAGCAATCCACTTTAATTCATCATTATTAAAATATAACACATATCTTGTATGGTCACTTCCGGCGAGGTAAGTAGTCATGTGCGCCATGTCTGGTGGGATAAGAGCAAGTCCGCCAGAATTTAACATATATATTTCATCACCTACATAAAGTGTGCAGGAACCAGAATATATAAACATCAGCTCCCATCTGTTATGTTCATGAAAATGTTTCATTTTATAAGATGGTGGCACAGTAGCAATATCCGTGTGGAAATTGTCATTAATAAAATGGTACATTGCCGTCTCCTTGGTATATGAATAATATCTTACGAAGCAAAATCATATACTGATTATAGGTCGTTTATAGAGAAACTGTTACTGATTTTTTACATATTTTTTTGATTTTGAAAGATTTCGTGCTGTTTTTTTGTATCTATAAAAAAACAATGTGAATATAATAAAAGCATCTTAAGAAGCAGAAACAATTTAATATTAAGGAGGAATAATATGATACGAAGAAACAAAATTATTGCTTCTGTTGCTGTCAGTGTCATGACTGGCGTTCTTGTTGCAGGCAACTTAGCTCCATTACAGGGATACTATGCATTTGCACAGGAAACAGGAGTAAAAACTGCAAGGTATTCAGCAGTAAAAGACATTAACAAAACATTAGAAGGTTACACACCAATGGACAGTTCTGATCCGGTTGAATTCGGTGGAACTTACATTAAGTATCAGGGTGAGACAATCCAGTTGTCGGAGACAGCCATATATCTTGATGGATCGTTATCAGATGAGCTTGCTGCCCAGTACCCATATGTATATAACGATATTACTAAGGCATTGTCAGCAGATGCATTAAAGAATGGAACAGCAGACAAACCAATGACAGTATATGTTGCACCATATGTGTATTGGATTGATGATCCGGCAGCAACAGATACAGTACAGAAGACCGAGGGATATTCAGTACCTTATGGAATGGTTGTTAATTCAGAATATCTTACTATCAAAGGTCTTACAGGAAATCCTGATAATGTTGTATTAGCAGGAAACAGAGGACAGTCACATGCCTCTAACGGTAACTACACAATGTTCAGATTCAACTGCAGCGGTGCACTTACAGTTAAGAACATAACAATAGGTAACTATTGTAGCGTTGACCTTGATTATCCGCTTATGAGTGAGCTTAATCAGGCAAAGAGAACAGAGACAATCACACAGGCACAGCTTGCTGATGTTTCAGGAGACAAGATGTTTGCAGATAACTGTAACTTCATAAGCAGACTTAATCTTGACCCAATAAATGGAGCATCAAGAAGTCTTTATAACAACTGTCATTTTGAAAGTACAGATGATGCCCTTAATGCAAATGCTGTATATGTAGGATGCGATTTTGATTTCTACGGAAACAGACCATTATATTCATCATATGGTACAGGTTCAACATTTTTAGGTTGTACATTTAATTGTAAGATATTAAATGTTGAAGCTGAACCTACACAGTTCTTTACTAAGGAAGGCGGCACAATTACCGCAGTAGACTGTGTATATAACAGTAATTTAAGTGTACCTATATCAATTGGATGGACTAAAACACCATCAACTTCATTAAAGTGTTATCAGAGCAACATAATTCATAATGGACAGAGCATCACAATCGGTGGTGAGGGTGCTAAAGAAACCGTTGATATGACAGGCAAGTCAGTACTTGATGCCTACAAGGTTGTGTCAGGTGGTAAGACATATTACAACACATACAATCTTTTAAAGGGCAGTGACGACTGGGATCCATTAGGAGTTAGGGATGTAATTAAAGCAGCCGGACAGGACACAGTTGCAACACAGCTTTCAATAACATCAGATGTCACAGAGATTGAATCTGGAAAGGAAACAGCTTCAATAGGAGGAACAGTTAACTATTTCTATGGAACTAATGATACAACACAGAAGATAACATACAGCGTATCAGACGAAGATAAGGCATATGTGAAGTTAACAGATAATGGTGACGGAACATGCAAAGTAGAAGGTACTAATAATGATGATGCAGCTAGGAAGGTCATTATAAATGCATCTACAGAGTCAGGTCTTGAAGCAGCAGTTGGAATTACTGTAAAGCCAAGCAAGATTGAAGCACCAGCATTTACAAAGGCACCAGTTATTACTAATGACGGACAGGGCAGTCTTAAAGTAGATTACTCACTTGATTTAGGAAGCAGAGAAGACATGTCTGCAATCTCATGGTACAGATGTACAGATGCAGAGGGCAGCAATCCTATACTTGTAGCAGTAACAAGAAATGATTCACCAGAGTATACATATAAGTTAACAGCAGGTGATATAGGATATTACATCATGGCTAAGGTAGAATCTAAGAACATCAGAAGTGATTATGGAACACCGGTAAATACAGTATATGACAAGGCAATCGGAGTGAAAGATGTAAGAAGCAAGAACTTTGCTACAGATTTCTCTAACTTCCCTAATGTAAAGCAGTCTGAAATCAAAGCTGGCTTCTGGACAGTAGATTATAACCGTCCGGCAGATACAGAAAGTTTTGGAAAATGGCAGGGAGCAGATACAGAAGAGCCATGGGTATACGGAGTAACAGGTAATGGCTGTGTAGGAGCAGGATTATATCAGGGAACACAGGGTTCAAGACTTATGTATACACCAGTAGAAGGAACATATGGTGATATGTCACTTAAGCTTGTAGTTGACCCGGCTAAGACAGCAGGTCAGGGATTTGGTAGTGCAGGACAGTATATGGATGTACTTCTTAAGTTCGATACATCTACACTTACAGGATACGGATTAAGAATAATAAGAACAAGGGATTCATCTAATGCCGTAACATTTGTACTTGTAAAATATGACAATGGAACAGTAACAGAAATCTCTGATGAAGTTATTGCAAGCTGCTATGCGACAGGCTGTACAATCAGTTTAAAGGTTGAGGGTAATAAGCTTACTGCTCATGTTGAGACACCAACAGAACAGCTCGCAGATCAGGCAGCTAAGGGATATCCTCATGTAGTTGACCTTACAGCAGATATTGCAGCTAACAGCTTTGGCGGTGTTGCAATACAGCATACAGGAACAACAGGAGCTGGTGGATGGCAGAATACAACAATGCTTCATAATTTAGATATTACATGGGAAGGTGAGAACAACCAGAACCCTGAATATGTTGAAGGAAATCCATCAGATAACGAGAATCCGGCAGAGAAATCAGATGATTCAACAGGAACTTCAACAGGAGCAGATACAACAGTTAAGACAGGCGATATGAGCCATGCAGGAATGTATGCCGCATTAACTACAGCAAGCCTTTGTGCATTGCTTGGAATGGCAGCAGTATACATGAGAAGAAGAAAAGATATCTAATTTCATAAGAATTTTCTTTACAGGAGCACCCGCAATTATATTGCGGGTGTTTTTGCGTGGTGAATGTGTGACCGTATGTGATTGACATTTTAATTATTATGCTATAAAGTTTTATAGAACTAACCAGTATAAGATGGAGGATAAAACTTAAAAGCATGAAATATAATATCAGAAAATATATATTGGCAGGAATTACAGCAATTCTTGCAGCGGCTGTTTTGACGGCATGTGGTGGCAGTAAGCCAGAGAAGGACGATACAGTCCAGAGTACACAGGAAATATTTGCAATGGATACATATATGTCGCTTACTGCATATGGCAGCAATTCAGAGGAAGCAGTAAGTAAAGCAGTTCAGGAGATTAACCGGCTTGATGCAATGTTTTCGGTAGGAAATGAGGACAGTGATGTTACTAAGATAAATGAAAATGGAAGCGGTGAAGTATCGGAAGAAACCGCATTTATAATGAACAGGGCAATGCAGGTATCTAAAGAAACTAAAGGTGCTTTCGATATTACGATATACCCGGTTATGGAACTGTGGGGATTTACCACCAAGAATTACAGAGTGCCTGAAAGCAGCGAGATTGCGGATGTACTTAAGCATGTTTCTTATACAAATGTGGAGGTTAACGGGCAGCAGGTGACATTGTCAGATGGTGCAAGCATTGACCTTGGTGGAATTGCCAAAGGTTATACTTCTTCAAGGGTGATTCAGATTATGAAGGACTGCGGCATAGAGCACGCAATCATTAATCTTGGAGGCAATGTGCAGGTGCTTGGAACTAAGACTGATGGCTCAGACTGGAGGGTTGCCATACAGAATCCAGACAGTGAAAGCAGTTATCTTGGTGTATTAAGCACTGCTGATAAGGCAGTTATAACATCAGGTGGGTACGAGCGGTATTTTGAGCAGGACGGACAAGTATACCATCATATTATAGACCCGCAGACAGGTTATCCATCAGAGAGCGACCTGACTTCGGTTACAATTGTATGCTCTGACGGAACAACAGCAGATGCATTATCAACTGCGCTTTTTGTAATGGGGCTTGATGGTGCGAAAGAGTTGTATAGAAGTGGCTCGCTTGATTTTGAGATGATACTTTATGATGGAATCAAAGTATATGTGTCAGAGGGAATAGCTGACAGTTTTTCAACAAATATGAACACGGAAATAATTACCAGACAGCCTTAATGAGAATTATTATTAACAGTCTGTATTGACAAATGCAGGGACTAAAATATATTCTATAGAACAGTTAGAAAAAACTAATTAAAGATAGATGAAATTACTTTTGTTTATGAAAACTAACCGTTGATATAAAGACTAGAAGGAGCAGACATGTTATTAATAATATCACTTATAATCGTAGCTTTATTCATATATTTTCTTAAAGGTTCACTAAAAAAACACGCGGGTATCTACTATATAGGGGCGGCAGTAATCTCTATTGCGGTATTCCTGCTTGAGTTTCTGCCAATGCCTTTGTTTGTAAAGAACAATATACTAGGAATATTTGCAAAAGGCTCTATTGGAACGGCAATGTTCGTTGCAGTAATGTACGCAGGTGCACTTCCTAAGGGCAGCAAGCTGATTGCACCGCTTATGAAGATAAGAGGTGAATTGTCAATTACAGCGGCAATACTCGTCCTGTGTCATAATTTCACATATGGAATGACATATTTCAGAATGTTATTTACTAAGACAAGCCTGTTATCAGCCACACAGCTTGCAGCTGCGGTAATAAGTCTTGTGCTTATATCTATAATGCTTGTGCTTACAGTTACATCTTTTCCATCTGTAAGAAAGAAGATGCAGGCTAAGAAGTGGAAGCAGTTACAGCGCACAGCATATGTGTTTTATGGTCTTATGTATGTTCACATTATGCTCATTAACATACCTTATGCGAGACTTGGACTTGGCATGTATATTGCAAATGTAGTTATCTACAGCATAGTTTTCCTAGGCTATGCAGCTATGAGAATAGCAAAGGCTGTATCAGTAAAGGCAGCAAGAGCTGGAAAGGCATACGGTAAGAAACCAGAGACGGTTCTGTATGGACTGGCATTGGTTATATGTGCAGTGATGACGGTGTCGTGCTTTGCAGGAAGACAGACAGTGTCGGCATCGGAAGACAATGAGGAATGGAACGATTTCTTTAACGAAGAGACAGTTGCAGCAATGGTCAAAGAGATTGAGAGCAGTACGGCTAAGACAGATGCCGAAGGAACAACACAAGAGAGTCTGGAAGAATCAGTTTCATCAGATGGACAGTCAGACTCACAGGCTGGTGGTGTAGGAAATGAAGTGTCGGGAAATAGCAATAATTCCGGTTCGGATAATGTTTCTGGTAATTCATCAGGTAATAGTTCTGACAGTGGTAATCAGTCAGCCAAGCCGGATAATGGTTCTGACAATAGTGGAGAGCTGAGCGGCGGTTCAGGCAGTGATACACCGGCTAATACAAAATTTAAAGCAGATGGAACTTATACAGGTTCCGCTGTGTGTGAGACTTATAACTACAATGTAACGGTTACAATAGTCATATCGGGAGATACGATTACATCGGTTACTGCTGAATCAGAAGCGAGTGCGCAGGATGTGCAGTATTTTAATATGGCAAATGCAAAGGTTCCTGCACAGCTTCTTGCAAATCAGAGTACATCAGGCGTTGACAGTGTTTCTGGGGCTACTAAATCAAGCAATGCCATAAAGAAGGCATTTTACTATGCTTATAAATCTGCTAAGAAGTAGAGCAGATTTGTAATAGAAAAAATTATAAGGAGGCAAAATTCCTCTCCTCACCAATGGGTTCGGATTTTGCTTCGCAAAACAAGGAGGATTTATGAGGAAGAACATTTTTACTAAGATTGCTGCTGTTGCAGCCGCTACTGTTCTTGCAGTTACAGCACTTCCAGCTCTTGTGTCTGATACACATGCAGCAGATGGTGATTATTCATATGTATATGCTGGACTTACATGGCAGGAATACTGGGCTAATGAGGGCGTATATAACGCAGGAGATGTAACAACATCTAATGAGAAGGATACACATGGTGAGTATGATAAGGGAGCTTTTGATACAGTAACAAGAGCTACAACTAACCATGGTCTTCACAGAGGAAGCTACCAGTGCATGGCAACAATTGATACAGAAGATGGTAAGAAGTATGAGCTTGCCGGCTGGACTGGTGATGCAAAGAATCAGATAATGATTCTTACAGATGGTACACAGCTTTCATATAGTAAGGGAGTAATTACTAATACAGATGGTACAACATCTAAGCTTTCTTCTTATGAAGTAACTGGTATTAAGTATGTTCCGGTTAAGGTTAAGACATCTGATCTTGCTGATTTTGAGCAGCATTACAGAGTTGTCAAGAATGGAGAAAAGTTATACGGTGGATTTGGTGAGAACAAGCTTAGCTCATATGAGTATACAGCTGCAGTTAATGCAGATACTAACGGACTTAAGACAGCAGTTAAGAATGCAGACGGAACATATTCATTCTCTGCAAGACAGACTGGCAATGGCAAATCATTTGCAGAGCAGGATATCAGCGTAGCTGCTAACATTACATCTACAGTAAAAGATGCTACAGGTTCATACGGTGAATTCTTAAGAGTTGATATTAATGGCGATGGTTATGGCGCATTAGGTGCTATGATGCAGACTGTTAAGTGGACATACTATGGAAATGATGCAACAAGAACAAATGTAGTTGCTACATATGGTACTAAATTCGCAGCAGACAACTGGATGCACAAATCAATGGGAATCCAGCTTGGACTTACAGATTCAGCACGCTGCAAGTTACCAGCAGGATATGACGGAACAGGTTACTGGTCACTTACTGTATATGCATTAGGATATACTGATACTACAATTGATTTTGAAGCAACTGATGCTAATATCGTTAAGGTTAAAGCACCTGTAAGTGATACATCAAAGCTTTCAGCAGCTATTGCAGCAGCAGATGCACTTAACGAAGCTGATTACACAGCCGAGTCTTGGGCAGCTATGAAGCTTGAGTATGAGGAAGCAGTCGATGCACTTGCAGTTGCAGAATATCAGGCAGATGTTGATGAGGCAACAGAGCATCTTACAGCAGCAATCAATGCATTAGTAAAGGTTGATGCAGGTACACCTTCTGGTTCAGAAGAGTCTGGCAACACAACTGATGCAGGTACATCAGATACATCTGTATCAGATGTTAAGACTGGCGATGCAGACAACATGGCAGTATATTCATTAGCTGCATTACTTGCCCTGGCAGCAGGTGTAGCAGTTGTATCAAGACGCAGAATTAAAGACGTCAGATAATTGATATGCTTACAATCATAATAAAACTATAAACAAGCCAAAGAACCGGGTCGGAGAGAATCCTTTGAGGGATTTTCTTGCGATCCGGTTCTTTATTAATTGTGAGTGAATTAATTTCTGTACTTATCAAGTGAACATTTTGTAGCATTAATAATGTCTCTTAAAATATAAAAATCCTGTGTTGAACACGAATCCAAAACATTTAGTATTTCTGCTTTGGTAGATAGATTAATACTTGGTGTGTCGTAAAGCAGCTCATCAGTCTGTACAGATAAAGCTTCTGCAATATCAACAAATACCGGTAAGCTGAGCTTAGTGTTTCCTGTTTCGATATGGCTCAAATGTGTTGTAGAGATTCCTACTTTTTCAGCCAGTTGTTCCTGTGATAATCCACATCCTTTTCTAAATTTTCTGATTTTTTGCCCAATCATATAATAATCCATAATATACCTGCCTATAGAATATAATTATACTTGAATTGTATGGTCGGAAATGGTAATTTTACATAAACTATATAGGCTATTTTATGCTTACATAGTTAAAATATTCTGATGTGAGATGGAAACAGAATAGAATATATAAACTGTGCATACAGTTAAAAATAACTTGAATTATATAGTCTAAAATGCTAAAATTTCATTAACTAAATAGGCAGTCTGTGTTTATACAGTTAATAAAATTGCAAAGGAGAATTGTTTATGAAAAAGAAAGTGGTTTTAGTGTTGACTTTAATGATGCTGGTAGCTCTTGTTGCTTGTGGAGGAAAATCTGGGACACAACAGACAGCGCAACAAAATGCAATATTAGGAAGATGGGAAATAAAGGAAGGAAAGGATAGTTCATGGTTTTATGAAAGATTTGAATTGTTTAGTGATGGAACTAGTGTAACAAGTGCAGGATATCAAGAGAAATGGATTTCTGAAAATGGAAGATTGAAAATAGGTGATGATGTTTGGAGTTACACTTTATCAGATAATAAATTAACATTAACAGCTAAAAATGGTTCCGTTGGAATTTATGAAAGAGTACAGCAATAAATTAACACACAAGGAGAATTGTTTATGAAAAAGAAAATAGTTTTAATGTTGACAGTTATTATGTTAATAGGACTTGCTGGGTGTGGAAAAAATCAGATAAACATAAAGGAAACTGGCACATCTGATAATAATGAACAAATGGTACAAAACATATATGAAAACAAGAGGACAGAAGTAAAGCAAAAAATATCAGAAATAAAGGAAAGATTGCCAGAAACTTCTGCAGAAGATAAAGGAACTTGTGGGAGTAAGGCAAAATGGTACTACAAAGATAATACATTAATTATTTACGGAGAAGGGGTGATAACAGAAGATACATGGCATAAGTCAAATATAGTTATAAATACAGTTGTTATTGATAGCGGAATTACTAAATTAGGAAACAATATGTTCAGTGGGTTAGGGTCTGAGGTTGGAAAAAATATAGAAAATTTCTATATTGCAGATGGTCTGGAAGAAATAGGATCGAGTACTTTTGTAAATTGTGACTGCTTAAGTGAAATAGTGTTGCCTCCTAGTCTGTATTTTATAGATGGATATACATTTGCTAGCTGTGATTCTTTAAAAAAAATATATATGACAGATGGAGTTGAAAAAATAGGTGACAGTGCTTTTACTGGTTGTAAATCACTTGAAAGTATCTTTATACCGAAAACGGTACGGGCAATAGGAAATGGTGTATTTACCGGATGCAATAATTTATCAGATATTCAGATTTCAAAAGATAATAGAATATTCAGTGAAAAGAATAATTGCATTATTAACAATGATACAAAAACATTAATTTATGCTATAAATAAGGATTTTTCAATTCCAGATGATATTTTATGTATTGCTGAGGATGCTTTTTATGGGTGTGAAATTGATAGTTTGGTTATACCTGAAGGAGTTAAGGAAATAGAAGAAAGAGCATTTACTTATAGCAAATTTGCTGAAATTAAATTACCTGATACATTAAAGATAATTGGAAATTATGCTTTTGAAAATTGTAGTAAATTAAAAAGTGTTTATATACCCAAGAGCGTAAACTATATCGGAAACAATATTTTTCATGGTTGCAGTGTTTTAGAACACATAGAAGTTGATAATGATAATACTGTATATGATAGTAGAAAGTCATGTAATGCAATAATTGAAACATCTAGGGACAAAATGATTGCAGCATGTACAAACACATTAATTACAGACGATGTAGTAGATATAGCAAATGGTATATTTGCTGGATTCAGTGTTTTTACAGATATATATAATAAGGCAAATCAGATTAATCCGGATAGTTTTAAATATTATTAGATAATAAGGAGAAAAAATATGGAAGAGAAAAAATTTTGTCAGTACTGCGGTTCACCTATTGATAGTGAAGCAAAATTTTGTACCAAATGTGGAAAGAGCATTAATAGCGAGCAGAATGCTTCCGTTCAGAAGAAGGTTTATCAGCAGACTAACTTTGTGATGGATATGTTAAGAAACTTTGGTAAACCCAATTCAGTAATAAGAATTATAAGCATTTTTAGTGCTATATTTCTGGCAATAGTACAGTTTTTCGGAATGGGATATAAGCTGAATATAGACGCATGGATTGTAAGTAAAACAGAAAAAATTAGTGCAATTAAATTCTTGTATAGATTGGTTTTCAAATCAGGAGATATGTCGGAATATGGTGTGAAATTAAATTTTTTAATAGTTATCTGTTGTCTGGCATTTATAATTGGATATGTTGTTCTTTTGATTGTAGATGCATTACTGATTAAATACATAATATCAGATTATCATATAGACACAATTGTCGATGTAGATAATGGAATGTCTATATGTGGAATGGTTATGTTTGGAGTAACAATAATAATTGGGATGTATATTAGAAGCAAACTTGGAGAGTATGGAATGGAGGATATGTTTAGTATAAATGCTATGTGTTACATAGGCTTTGTGTACTCTCTTGTGTTACAGATATTCTCAAGATTAATTATTAAATCACAGTTAGAAGATGAGTAAGATTAGAAAAAGGCTGATTTATAACAAATGTTAAGCTTTGACTTATTTAGGAAATATCAATATTCTGGTATCAAGAAAGGGTGTACAAAGATATTAATGAGTATTTGGAAAGACCCGGGGAGGTGCTCAGTATGTTTTCAGAGGCGTTGAGGATATTGGATAGGAATACGGCAGAGTTGATGGTTGACAGGATGAAAGATGAGATGGAGACTTTGAAGGCACAGAATGAAGAACTAAAGTCATCATCAGAAGAAAAAGACGCAGAGATAGCAAGATTAAAGAAACTATTAGAAGAACAGAATAAGTAGTAAAAAACAGCAGCTACCACAACCATAAGTGGTAACTGCTGTTTTCAGATTTATTACCTGTTAATCTTAATATCGCCAAGATTAACATCAGCATTTATACTCTTTCCGCTGCCGGCGTTATTAGTATAGCTGTGAGAATAAGTAGAATCATTAACCTTAATGTCGCCTAAGTCTACAGAAAGATTAGCACTGTACTTATCAATATCCATACCGCTTATTTTCAGAGAACCCATATCAACAGAGAGGTTAAGAACATCACTGTTGCAATTGGTAAGCTTAATATCACCCATATTAACATCAGCAGTTAAATTCTTAACGGCAGAATCAGCAATCTTAAGAGAACCCATATCAACAGAGAAATCAGCAGAAGAAGCATGTATATTGTTAACATCCATATCACCCATATTAAGGTCAGCCTGAATAGAATTAAGACTGACATTGTCAGGAACAGTAATTGTAAGTGTGCAGTCTGAGTTTTTGATATTAGTCATAAGATGTACTTTTACATGCTGTTCAATATTTAATGAAGTTCCAGAAACAGATACAGCAGGCTTAAACTTTTCAGCACCCGTATAGATAACTTCAAGCTTGCTGCCTTTCTTAATCTCAACACTGCCAAGATTCATATCAATAGATATGTCTGACACATTATCATAAATAGAGGAATTTTCAATATATTTGCCACTGGATGCCATAGTCATGCGTGTAAAAGGAGAAATGTTAAATACATTGCCAAGAACGCCGATAATTATGCATATAAGTGTAATAAAATATATAATTGACAGATAAATTCGTTTCTTCATAATTACACCTCCATGGAATCGTCTTTAAGTATACTTTTGAATATAGCGTGTATTACAGCTGCAATAGGCCATATAACCCATGTTAAAGCCCATGCAAATGTGATGAAACTGACTGACAGATATATACATGTAACTGTAGGCCAGAAAACAGACATAATAGTTGTTGCAGTATTGTTAATATATCTGACTTCTTTATTCTCCTTCTTAACATAGCTGCCGGCTACATTGTCACCATTAAGAGCAAGTAAAGTCTTACATGAAGTCTCAGCCATTGAACCGAAAACAATAAGGAATACGCCGACACTTACTATACAAATCATTGCTGCACCGCCAATATCGTCAAGTCCCTGTATTGGGATTGCGTCAAAAACGGCAGCAGGGACAAAGCTTATGATACACATAATAATTCCCAGAGTGCGGCACACAATAGAAATGTTGCGAAGCTGTTCCTTCTTATCCTGCACATATCCGACAGTGGCATAATCGATGATACATTCGTGTTTCTTAATATAGTCATATTTACTCATTAAAGAATTGGTTATTATAAATATGCCGACACCGAATGCAGCTATAATAAACAGAGCAACAGTGCCCATTGTCTCGATAAAATTATTATGGATTGCACTGCAGACTGCTACTGGAACTACTGAGAAAATACATAAGAAAACCCCTAATGCAGTCAGAAATGCATGTCGGCTGCCGGCACTTACAAAGCTTCTGGCTTCATCCTGTGTTAAAGTGCGTCTGTTATCAACAGGAGCAGAAGACTGTCTGTTAAGTCCGAGAGTTTCTGCGAGTTCGTCAAGATTGCCGAATTCTGAGATAACAGTACCTACAGCCTCATTCTCGCTTTTACCTTCACTGATAAGTTCATTATATTTGTCCTCCATCATGCCCCACAATTCGTCTTTAGCCTTTAAAACCTCAGTAGTTGCGGGGAGATTGGCAAACATAGTTTCAAGATAACTTTTAATAGTATCCATACATTAATTCTCCTTCACAATAAATTTTTCAATAACTTCTTTAGTGAGAGCCCACTCTTTACATTTTGACTGATAATACAGCCGTCCTTCGTCAGTAATCTGATAATAGGTGCGCTTTTTTCCGCCATTCTCGCCTACACCGGGGAAAGAAGTGATATATCCGTTCTTTTCCATTCGTGTAAATGCTGAGTAAAGAGTAGTTTCTTTAACAATATATTTCTCATTGGTCATGGCCTTAATCTGCTTAGAAATCTCATAACCATAAGATGGCTTATCAAGCAGAAGATACAGGATAATTGTATCGTTGTAGCCTCGTATAATGTCGCTGCTGATGCCAGCCATGCATACTCCTCCCTTCGAATTAATTGAAGGTGATGATTCACCTGATAATAAATATTAAATAAATGATAATTACTACGACAGGCGATACTACGACAGCCGTAGTACATCTGTCGTAGTATATATAACATGATATGCATAATATGTCAACAGGAGAATATAAAAATCCCTCAAAAGCAGGTAAACGTTGCTTTTGAGGGATATATTAAATATGTGGATTATTTGAAATATACTTTAGCTGCAGTAGCAGCCATGATATTTTCCTTGTCAGGTGTTGATATTTCATTGCTTAAGACAATGTAATCAATAAGGTGTCTGTAGCTGTCCTTGCACAGATTCATAGGCAGGTCGCTTCCCCACATAAGTCGGTCGCTTCCGACAAGTTCAATGGCGCGTCTAATATAATGGATTGCGTCAGGATAAGGGTATCTGGCGTCTTTACCCTGATTAGAAGGAAGGCTTGCAAGGTCGAATACAACATTGTCAAGTGTGAGTGCCTCCATTCCTTTAAGCCAGACATTTTCCTGAACAAGACCTCTTGGGGCAAGCAGATGGCACACAACAAACTGCGTGTCAGGGTGTCTCTTAATTGCGCGGGCGAGGGCTTCCGGCTGCCAGCACTCGGCAGGGTAGCGTCCAATATCGAACACAACAGTATTATTATGCATTTCAGCATATGACAGCATTTCCTCAATAACATCACCATCAAGAGCAATAGTTGGGTGATAACTCATAAGACCGCTTCCGGTACTTACCTCGAATTTTACAATCTTAATTCCGAGGTCTTCAAACAAATGCTTTCTTATAGAATCAACATTTCTGCAGAATGGGTCGTAAGTAGCTGCTGCAGCAAGACGGTCAGGATATTTCTTTGCAGCCTCATAAGTGTAGAGATTCTGTGGTCCTAAGAAATTGCCCTGAAGCATAACAGCCTTGGAAACACCAGCCTCGTCCATAACCTTAAGAACCGCTTCCGGAGTTACATCATATTCACCGAGACACTCTGGTATCATCTGGAATATAGTTCCATCAGCGTAGCTTGCGTAACCTCCGCCTATAGCCTGCATTTCTCCGCTGTTTCCAAATCCATTGATGCAGTGGCATATATGAATGTGTGAGTCAATTATGTTCATAGTTAAGCCTCCTTGTTGCTAGATGTAGAAAGAATATTGAGATTATGTCCATACAGAAATTCATTAATAATTCCAATGTCATATTCATATTTGTTAATCATAATTATAATTGCAGCATCGCGGCTGACCTTGGAATACAGAGGGCTTAAGCCTGCAGTTTTTAACGCACGGTTGGTATCAGTAAGATTCATATGGCATGCGATGCAGAGTGCAATTACTCTGTCACGGCTTGGATTGGTACGATTGCCATTAAGTATTCCGTATGCATAATTAGCTGGAATATCACTTTGTCGTATAACATCACTTAATTGAAGTCCGTAGCTTCCTATATACCGGTTAAAGAATTCGCTGACAGACATCTGTGAGTCAGTATCCTCTTCATTACGGTATCTGTTAAAATGTTCAGGCTCAACTGAACTTAAGATTTTATCAAGTTCATAAGTCGGTTTTTCGTTCATTATTAATTCCGCCTTTCACAATAGAGTACACATTTTCTATTGATATAGTGTATAATAATAAACACTAAATTACAATAAGGATAAAAATATGACTTTAGAAGAAGAGAGCAGGCTGTCATTTTACAGGGAACTGACAGTACTTGATGAAAAAAAGAATATAGTGCTGGTGCAGGATATAAGGAACAGTGAGCTTTGCGTTAAAAAGACACTTGATATATATTCGCGTGATGTATATGAGCAGCTTGCCTCTGTAAGAATTGAGGGAGTTCCTGCGGTAAAGGAATGTGTTGCTGATGATGGAAAGCTTATAGTAGTTGAGGAGTATGTGCAGGGCAGGAGCCTTAAGCAGGTATTAGATGAGCAGGGACTATTAAACGAGGAACAGGCATATGAAATAGCAGTCCAGCTTGTGGACATACTTGTGAGACTGCATCAGTTAGAGCCGGCAATTGTCCACAGAGACATTAAACCATCTAATATAATTATTGAAAAAAACAGACATGTGAATCTTATAGATTTTAATGCAGCAAGACATGTTAATGCAGATAAGAATGAAGATACCAGAATGCTGGGAACAGTGTATTTTGCTGCACCAGAGCAGTTTGGATTCGGGCAGTCTGATGAGCGTACGGATATATATGGTCTGGGAGCAACAATTAATTATATTATGACAGGTGACAAGCCGGGAGCAGGAATTGCAGAGTGCAGATTTTCAGATATTCTTAAGAAATGCCTTATGGTAGATGCAAAGGATCGATATCAATCGGCTGAAGAGCTTCGTGGCGTGCTGGATATGCTAAATTATAGTATAGTACAGGATAATAGGAAAAAAGCTGAAACAGCATTTGGTAAGGATAATACCATTTCGGTTGTGAGAACCTATCGTAATATAAGAGATATAATTGTTAAAATGTACAGGAAATATCAGAAAAGGAATTACGATATTGATACTTCATGGCGCAGATATCTGCTGCCGGGATTCAGACGGCTGAATGTCGTGTATTGTCTGATTGCGCTAGTATGGTATGCGGTTATTGTATGGATGACAATAACTTTTGCAGTTACGGACAGTAAAACGGGAATACCGGTAACGGGCGGAGAACTTACAATGTATAAGATAGCTGTATTTGTACTCCTATTTGGAATGACAATGTGGTTTGGCAACTATCTTAATATAAGGAGAAAGCTTCCGGGAATGAAGAAGATAAATGTATTAAGCACTATTCTGACATTTGGGTATGCATTTACGATTAGTTTTATGTTTTTAGCTTTTTTTGCAATATTTATGGCAATTATAGGATATTTGTAATTATAAAAAGACAGGATATATGTTGAGACTATTCAATATTATATCCTGTTTTTTTGTGCTGTCAGCACACAGATTGCAAGCTTCACTGTGATAACATTCAGAATGTAAAAATAATTACATATCACAATGAAAATTAAATATTGTATTCATATCGCAGTTAAGGATACGGCAGCATGCATAGAGAAAAGAAACAGTAGGATTCTGAGATCCCTTTTCTATTCTGTTGTATGAGTAAATTGAAATATCAATGCCATCTGTTTGAAGCCTCGCAATCATATCAGTCTGTTTAATGTTCAGCGATTTACGCAGAGCGGCTATATTATTACCAATATTAGTATCATTAACCTGAATTATGCGGTCAATACTGTTTTTATTTTTCATAAAATTGCACCTCTATGCAATAATATATGTTGATTTGTAAAAAAATAATTGCACGAGAACGCAATAAATGATATTATGTAGAAAAGTTAATTATGTAAATTCAGAAATAAAGGTATATGCATGAAAAAATATATCGTATACGCAAATATCTCAATTCCAATACTGGCAGGCAGTCTGCTATACTATGTGACTTCACCACAAGTCATTTTTGCACAGAATATTGACAGGCTGCTTGGAGTCAGTCTGCATGTTGGAACGGAGAACACATTTGTAGTAAATTTGCGTAGTTATATGCCAGATATGCTGTGGGCGTATGCACTGGTATTTTCATTAATGCTGGTTACAGGTAATAAAACAGCTTATGTATGGAAAATGTTTGTGATAGCAGGCATGTTTTCGACAATTATGGAAGTCCTTCAGGTTACCGGATGTGTAAAGGGAACATTTGATGTGATGGATATTATTGTTGAGATAATTGCAGAACTGATGGCTGTTTTTATTATAAAAAGACATGATATGAGGAGGAAATCATATGAAAAGAATCAGGAAGTACATAGGGGTACTGCTGTGTCTGATAGTATTTGCTGCAATGGCGATGGGAAGTGGATCTGACACAAGCGTAGATAACAGTAATGCGAGTGGGGCTTCGGATAAGACAGGCACAGAAAGTGATAATGTTGTCATGGTAGGTGGAAGCTTTGAGAAAGATGGATTAAAGGGTACCGTTAATGATGCAGATACAGATTTTACCGATTACGATGATCCATATGGATTTTACAAGCCGGGTGATGGGAAAAAATATGTCAAAGCAGATTTTTCATTTGAAAATAACGGTAAATCTGATGCTTATGTAAGTAGTGCAGATTTTAGCTGTTATGCAGATAATGAGAGCTGTGACCAAAGTTTTATCGCATCTGTAAATGAGTTCTCAGGAGATACATTATCAACTGGTCGTAAAATAAGCTTCAGTGTAGTATTTGAAGTTCCAGTTGATGCAGAATCTATCGAACTGGAATACACAGCCAATATATGGTCAAGTGAAAAAGTAATAATAAAGCTTCAGTAGGAGGAGTAGAAGATGAGAGTTTGGAAACTGGTATCAGGAATATTATCAATTATATTATTTGCAGTAGTTATGTTTCAGTCATGCGCCGCAGGAGTAGTTAATGCACTTGAGGACAATGGTGGCATATCAGGAAGTGTCGGCGTAATAGTTGGAATACTTATGCTTGCTGGTGGAATTGTTTCGATAGCTACAAGAAATAAGACTGGCAAGGGACATGATATAGCGTTGATTGTACTTTTCGGACTTGCCGCTGTATTCGGATTTGCAGGATACGGCAATTACAGTGACTTAGTAATCTGGTCAGTATGGTGTCTTATAAATGCTGTTCTAGCAGTTGTAAGCATAATTAAGAATAGATAAAGAAACCCATAATTATTAAAAATGTCTGGTGTGCCGCAGTAGTGCAGCATGCCAGACATTTTTTCATTAGTCATATTAATAAGTAATCTTCCTGCCTTCTTTTCTCCACTGTCTGAATTCAGCAGAAGCAGAAAGTAAAAGGTCAGATGATGAGTTAAGTGCAGTTTCCACAGAATCCTGAATAACACCGATGATGAAGCCAATTCCGACAACCTGCATTGCAACATCATTAGGAATACCAAATAATGAGCATGCCATAGGTATAAGCAGGAGTGAACCACCGGCAACACCAGAAGCACCACAGGCAGAAAGCGCTGCAAGAATACTTAAAAGAATTGCGCTTGGAATATCAACAGTAATACCTAAAGTATTGGCTGCGGCAAGTGTCATAACAGTGATAGTTATTGCAGCACCATCCATGTTAATAGTTGCACCGAGCGGAATAGTTACAGAGTAAGTATCCCTGTCGAGTCCCATATCCTCACATTCCTTCATATTAATAGGAATATTGGCAGCGGAGCTTCTTGTGAAAAATGCAGTGAGTGCGCTCTTTTTTAAACATCTGAATACAAGTGGGTAGGGATTCTTGTGTGTACACCAGAAAACAAGAATCGGGTTGGTAACGAAATAGATAAAAAGCATAGTACCAACGAGAAGCATAAGAAGCTTTCCATATTCCTTAAATACTGACATACCATTGTTTGACACAGTATCAAATACAAGTCCCATAATACCAAATGGAGCAAAATTAATAATCCAGGTAACAACCTTGGAAAGACCATTAGAGATATCTACAAGCATATCTTTAGTAGATTCTTTGGCATGTCTACATGCAATACCGATAACAACAGCCCATGCAAGAATACCTACATAGTTAGCTTTAGTAAGAGAAGTAATAGGATTCTCAACAATATTCATTAATAAAGAGTTAAATACATCACCAATACTTCCCGGTGATGACATTTCTTCAATGCCTTCTGTCAGAGTGAGCGTAACCGGAAATAATTTGCTTGTAAATACTGCGATTACAGAGGCAAGAATGGTACTGAACATGTACAGAATAATTACGGTTTTAATAACACCACCATGACTTTTTCCTGAATGGCATAAAGAACTTATGACAAGCACGAAAACAAGAAGCGGTGCGATAGCCTTAAGTGCACCAACGAAAACGCTTCCGAAAAGAGCAATGCCGGAAGCCTTTGGAACGAGCAGGCCAAGAATAATGCCCAGTGCCAGCCCTCCAATAATTCTTTTAATGAGACTAATACTGATCCATTTGTCTAATAATTTATTCATATCTAACAGATTCTCCTATGCAAAACTTTTTCTATTATAAACTTACAGAATTTATTTGACAACTAATACTGTAAAGAATAAAAAATATATTGTAAAATATGAGATAATAATTACATAAGAGAGCAGACAGATATGAAAAGAATTATATATTATTTTAAAAAGGATATAGTGCTGACGGTAAGCTGGGTGCTTGCGGCTGCTTCAGCATTTTTAGTAAGACCGGATAAAGGATATGCAGGTTATATTGACTGGCGTTCACTTGGAATATTGTGGAGTCTGATGATAATAACAAAAGGTTACATGAATAACGGCATCTTTGAAAAAATCGGACATGCACTTCTTGTGAGAACACGGAAAATGTGGCAGCTTGTGAGCGTACTTGTTGCACTGTGTTTCTTTAGCAGCATGCTGATTACCAACGATGTTTCACTGATAACATTTGTGCCTTTTGCGATAATGATGCTTAAGCAGTGCGACAGACAGGAACTTATGATACCGGTTGTAGTATTACAGACGATAGCCGCGAATCTTGGAAGTATGCTTACACCGATTGGCAATCCGCAGAATCTGTATCTATACGGACTTGCGGGGGTGGGAGCAGGTCAGTTCATAATGTGGCTTCTGCCATATACAATTGTTTCTGCAACGCTTCTTATTATTTCAATGCTGCTTTTAAAGAATAAAAATGCTGATGTGAGCATGAAGGATACAGACGATAATTCAGGTCAGAAAGCTACACCTGTAAATGTGTTGTTATATACAATTCTTTTTGTTGTAGCATTACTTGTTGTTGCAAGAGTATTTCCGTGGTATGTACTTACAGTACTAGTGTTTGTTACCACATTTATAATAGAAAGAAATGTGCTTTTGAAAGCAGACTATGCGTTGTTATTAACATTCGTCGGATTCTTTATATTTACAGGCAATATGGGAAGGATAGAGCCAGTTGCATTATTCTTATCAGGTATTGCTGATGGCAGGGAAATAGGCGTTGGAATCATTACAAGCCAGTGTATAAGCAATGTTCCGGCGGCACTTCTGCTGTCAGGATTTACGCATAATATAAAGAACCTTGCACTTGGAGTTAATATTGGCGGTCTTGGCACACTGATAGCTTCAATGGCTAGCCTTATATCATATAAGCAGTATGTCAATGAAGTGCCAGATGGAAAAGGAAAATATTTTGTTACATTTACAGTGTATAATGTGATATTTCTGATTGTGTTATATGCGTGTACAAAGTTCATATGAGAGGAGATATGATGGATTCGATTAATTTATGTTATGAAATGTGCGATTACATAGAACAGAATGGTGTTGTAAAACTGGTTGGAAATGTGAAGCTTCGCGACAATCTTAAGAAAGAACTGTTACATTTTCTTATATACATATCAATGACAGATGGAAGATATGGTGAGGAAGAGAAAGCATTTATAAAGAAAAAACTGGGATTCGATGTGAGTGCGTCAATGGCGGCTGATATCAAGAACCGCAACATGCTTGGTGCAGGATATATCACAAGAGTGCCGGAGACATTTAAGTATTTTATATTAGCCAATGCCGGTCACAAGATTAAGAACGATCGATACGACAATAAAGAGGCACGTACGCTGGCAGAAACCTACCGCAAGCTTGGGCAGGAATATTTGGCTGCGAATACTGGAAGTACCGAGGTTGAGATAAATGTTTTATCATCATACTGTGTAATGTTAGATGAGAATCTTAAATCATATGGTCTTCTGCGTCCTGATTACAAGAGCGCGGCAATACAGGCAGAGACAGCGGATGACGAAGAGCCGGACGCAGATGAACTAATTGCAGAACTTAATTCACTGACAGGACTTACTGCAGTAAAAGAAGATGTCAATGCACTTATTAATCTTCTTAAAGTCCAGAAAATGCGTGAGCAGATGGGAATGAAGCAGACAAGCGTCAACAAACACCTTGTATTCATGGGAAATCCTGGAACAGGAAAGACGACAGTTGCAAGACTGCTTGCCAGAATATATAAGGCAATAGGGGCAATATCCAAAGGTCATCTTGTAGAAGTAGACAGGTCAGGGCTGGTATGTGGATATATAGGACAGACTGCATCCAAGACTGCGGAAGTAATAGAGTCTGCGCTCGGTGGAGTTCTTTTTATAGATGAGGCATACACATTAACCAATGGAAAAGGACAAGGCGATTTCGGTCAGGAAGCTGTAGATACATTATTAAAGGGAATGGAAGACCACAGAGATGACTTAGTTGTGATAGTGGCAGGTTATACAGAACTTATGGAGGAATTCTTAGATTCCAATCCGGGACTGCGTTCAAGATTCAATAAATTCATCAATTTTGAGGATTACACAGCTGAGGAAGAAGTAGAGATACTTATAAATAACTGCAAGAAGCAGGAATACATGTTATCAAGAGATGCACTTGAAGAAGCCAGAAGATTTTTCACAGAGCGTGTCGCCAACAAACCGGAAGGTTATGCCAATGCAAGAGATGTAAGAAACTATCTTGAGAAAGCGATATCTAATCAGGCTAGCAGGATAGTGGGGCTTAAGGATGTTGATAAGAATATACTGGCGATGCTCGAGAAGGAGGATCTGGTGGGGATTGAGTTGTGACATACGGGAGGTTGTGGCAGACGAACGCTGTGGGCGGGGGATAGTGTCATTTTCAGACACGCTCCCGCTCGGTGTAAAACGCAACTGTACTAAATTCGCTGGTTAGCCGCATAAAATGCGGCTTCCAGCTCATTAAGTGCAGGCGTTTTCCAACGGTCTGAAACTAACACTATCCACCTGCCCGCCGCTTACGTTGCTGCCCCTCCCGATGTCGCAGGCTCATCGGGAGCGGGAGTGGACTTTAGTGTGTAGGGAAGGCACAAGGAAGTCCAAAAGGGAAGCCGAAGAGTGGCAGATTGGACGTTGGAGTGGGGAGAAGGCATGATGAGGTCCAAAAGGGAAGCCGAAGAGTGGCAGATTGGACGTTGGAGTGGGGAGAAGGCATGATGAGGTCCAAAAGGGAAGTTGAAGCGTGGAGAATTGGACGTTGAAGCGGAGAAAAGGTGAGATGAAGTACAAAAAGGCAGGAGAGGAGAAATATAATGGGAACAGTATATTTTACACGACATGGTCAGACTGTCTGGAATGTCGAGAACAAGATATGTGGTGCAACAGATTCACCACTCACAGATTTAGGCCATGAACAGGCAATAGAGTTAGGAAAGAAGATCCTTGAAGAAGGAATACAGATAGATGAAATCCTGTATTCGCCACTTATAAGAGCGAAAGCTACAGCACTTCATGTATCTGAGATTACAGGAATACCAGCGCGCGAAGAGATAAGACTTAAGGAACAGAATTTCGGTAAATACGAATCAACACCAAGAGATGGAGAAGAATTTGCAAAAGCCAAATGCAATTTCATATGTAGTTTTGATGGAGGAGAGACAATGCTTCATCTTGCACAGCGTATATATAATCTGCTTGACGAAATTAAGGCACAGCCCGATAAAACATATCTTTTAGTTGCACATAATGGAATTGCACGAATGGTAAAGTCATATTTTGAAGATATGGGAAATGAGGAGTTTTCGGCGTTTAAGATAAAGAATTGTGAGATATTGAAGTTCGAGTTGTGACATACGGGAGGTTGTGGCAGACGAACGCTGTGGGCGGGGGATAGTGTCATTTTCAGACACGCTCCCGCTCGGTGGAAAACGCAGCTGTACTAAATTCGCTGGTTAGCCGCATAAAATGCGGCTTCCAGCTCATTAAGTGCAGGCGTTTTCCAACGGTCTGAAACTAACACTATCCACCCGCCCGCCGCTAACGATGTCGCCCCTCCCGATGTCGTAAGCTCATCGGGGGACTTCTGGCGGGGTGGGTTGGATGAAGGCTCACCTCAAAACTTTTGCAGACCCAGGTGAGCGAAGCGATATCGTCAGGGTTAGTTTTGGGATTGTAAGAGGTATGGAGAGAGTCAGCGGGGTTAATTGTGTATATTTCCTGGAGCAGACCGTTGGAAAACGTCGGCACTTAACGAGGCGTGGGAGCCGCCTTTGGCGGCTGCCCCAGGCGAGTTTAGTACCGCTACGTTTTTCATCGAGCGGGAGCGGGTCTGCAGAAGGAAATATGCCAATTAACCCCGCGTCCGTTCTCCCTTCCCCCTCTCATAATCACCCAAACTAAAACACAATACCCCCTAGACCGCATCATTTCTTTGAGCTATAATCAAACCCGGCTGGGAAAGCCAATGAATTGTATAGGGAAAGAAAGGCAGTAATATGTTTAACAAATCATACATTAAAAAGGCTGCAGCGATAGCAGCAGTAATACTTGCGGCAACAGCACTTCCGGTTAATATGGCAAATGCAGATACACAGACAACAGGAAGTACTGTGACAGGAAATACTTTAACAGGAATTACAGCAAATCAGGCAGCATCAGAATACACAGAAATCCGCACAGCATCAGAACTTGTGGAGGCAGCAAAGACAGCTACAGGTAATTATAAGCTGATGACAGATGTTGATATGACTGGAATTGAGTGGACACCATGGGATTTTTCTGGCACATTTGACGGCAACGGACACAGCATACTTAACCTGTCAGTAAAGACTGTGAGCAAGAAGACAATGAAGACCTATGACGGTAACAGAAAAGAGTATGAAACATATGGAGCCGGCTTTTTTGGTGTTCTTAAGGATTCGAAAGTAACAGGCCTTAACATATACGGTGCAAGAGTTGAAGTAACTTCAACAGAACCGTGTTTTGCAGCACCAGTGGCAGGTCTTGCTGATAACAGCGATATATCAGACTGTATAATTAAGGATACATATGTGTCACTAACAGATTCAGCTAAGATGTGGGGAACAGGCGGAATTGCCGGATTTGGAAGCGGCAATCTTGATAACATCACTACAGATGTAACACTTGTCTGCGTTGATACAGATGCAGCCGTAAGAGATGAGCAGTTCATGGGTGGTGCATACGCAGCCGGCTTCCTTAATATAAGAAATTGTTCTATAACAATAGATGGATATGATTCGGACCACGGATATGTGCATGATGGCGGACTTGTCGGCATGTATATGGTATATCCATTGGAACTGTCAAAGACATATCATGGCGAAGTGCTTAACAACAAAGTTAAGGGAATGATAACATTTTTCGAGGACAATACAGACCGCCGTGCATACTGTCAGGCAAATATGGGTGAGGTCATGAACTGGACATATGCATATTCAGGCTTCACATCAGATTTCAAGAGAAATGAGACATATGATTATTCAGTTACACTCCTTCCTGAAATGTGCAGCAATCCTTCATACTCTGACACAGTAACAGAGGCAACAGCAGCAGATTTCGGCTACACAACACATACATGCAGCACATGTGGTTATACATATTCAGATAAATACACAATACACGAGCATAAGGTTGACAATTACAGTGTTGTAAAGGAAGCTACGGGAACAGACAAGAAAGATGGAATAGAGGCAGGAACATGCAGTCTGTGTAACCAGACCGTTTACAGGGAATATGCTGCAAATGTGGTAACAGACGATAATGAACAGACAGCAGGTAATAAAGCATCAGATTCACAGAGTAAAAAAGGTCTTAGTGAAAGTACTGCAGTATTTACAATAATTGTAGTAGTAATAATTGCGATAATAATCATAACAGTAGTGATTATGGTACAGAACAATAAGAAAAAAAGAAGACATAACAGACAAAGAAGACGCAGATAGAAGGGAGCAGTTATGGAAGAGAACACATTTATAAATGTATCAAAAGATATGATGTCATTCATAGAAAAAAGTCCTACAGCATTTCAGGTAACGGCGAATTTTATGGATTTGCTGGACGACGCCGGATTTGTGCGCCTTAATGAGAGGGACAGATGGCATCTTATACCGGGTGGCAAATACTATGTAACAAGAAATGATTCTTCCATAATAGCTTTCAGAATGCCGGCGGCAGAGGGCTTTATCAATTATCAGATTGCAGCCGCACACAGTGATTCACCGTCATTTAAGGTAAAAGAGAATCCTGAGCTGACACCGGACAAGAATTACGTTTCGTTAAATGTGGAAAAATACGGCGGCATGCTTATGGCACCGTGGTTTGACCGGCCTCTTTCAGTTGCAGGAAGGGCAATAGTAAGGGAAGGTGCAGTATTAAAGCCAGTCCTTGTAAATGTAGACCGGGATTTATGCATAATACCTAATCTTGCAATTCACATGAACAGGGAAGCCAACACAGGACTTAATTACAATGCACAGAAAGACATGATTCCGCTTATAGGAGAGGCAGAATCCAAAGGGCTTTTTGACAGCATAATAGCAGATGCTGCACAGACAGATAAAGAGTCAGTGATAAGCAGTGATCTGTTTCTGTACAACAGACAGGCAGGAACTATATGGGGTGCGGATAATGAATTTATATCAGCACCAAGACTTGATGATGTGATGTGTGCATATTCATGCATGAATGCGCTTATAGACAGTGATGAGAGCAACCAGGAAAGCGTTGCGGTATGTGCGGTATTTGACAATGAAGAGGTTGGCAGCAGCACCAAGCAGGGAGCAGATTCAACATTTTTATCAGATGTGCTTATGCGTATAGCTGCGTGTGCCGGCAAGGATAATGAGGATTATATAAGGGCGTGTGCAGGCTCATTCATGCTTTCAGCGGATAATGCACATGCGGTACATCCTAATTATCAGGAAAAAGCTGACCCGACTAACAGACCTCATATGAATAAAGGAATAGTCATCAAATACAACGCCAATCAGAAATACACAACAGACGCGGTTTCTGCGGCAATATTTAAAGAAATATGTACAAGAGCGGGAGTTCCGACACAGGAATTTGCTAACCGTTCAGATATTCCGGGTGGTTCAACACTTGGAAATATAGCTAACTGCCATGTGTCAATGAACACAGTAGATATCGGGCTTGCGCAGCTTGCAATGCACTCACCTTACGAGACAGCAGGAATTATGGACACAGAATACATGATAAAGGCAGTAAAAGAATTTTTCGAGACAGCCATTGTGACTAACAGCAACGGCACATTTACATTAGAATAACAGAAAGATACAGTATATGAGCAATACTATATATATGGCTCCGATGGAGGGGCTTACAGATTTTACATACCGTAATGCCTACGAGAAAACATTTGGAAAAGGCAGAATTACAAAATATTTTACACCGTTTATCTCGCCAAATAAGTCAGAGAATTTTCTGGCAAGAGAAATAAGAGACATAGACCGCGGGCATAATAAGGATACATATACGGTTGCACAGGTCATGACTAATGAAGCTAAGGATTTTATATGGACAGCAAAAATGCTTTATGAAAAATACGGCTACAGCGAGATTAATCTTAATGCCGGCTGTCCGTCAGGCACAGTTGTTTCAAAGGATAAAGGCTCCGGAATGCTTCGCGACACAGAAAAACTCGACCGTTTTCTTGATGAGGTGTTTGAGGATGCATTTATAAGAGAGAATATTAAGGTTTCGGTCAAGACACGAATCGGTGTTGAAGATGATGACAGTTTTCCACAGATAATGGAGGTGTATAATTCTTATCCTCTTGAGGAACTTATTGTTCATCCGAGAGTGCGTACAGATTACTACAGAAATGAGCTGCATCTTGACGCTTTCCGATACGCAGTGGATAACAGCAGGAATAAATTGGTGCTTAACGGAGATATATTTACAAGGAAGAATTTCCTTGAGATGAAGGAGATGTTTCCGGAGGTTGATACATTTATGCTTGGAAGAGCGCTTATCGCGGACCCCGGACTGATTAATGTATTAACAGATGATAATCCTGAGGCGATGGTGCGGGACCTTAATGCAGATAAGAAGCTGATGAAAGAGCTTCACGACCTTGTATACGCAGCCCGCACAGCCATAATGCCGGGAGATACACATGCCATACACAGAATGAAAGAAATGTGGTGTTATATGGAATATGTGTTTGATGATTGCAAAAAAGAAATCAAGGCAATCAAGAAATCCCAGAGAATGGCTGATTACAGAGCAGCAGTTGATGTGTTCTTTAACAAGGCAATGCTTGTTGAAAGAAAGAATATTATATTTTTAAAAAAATTCTAAATCAGTGACAGGCAGTATCATATCAGATATTGTCTGTCTTCTTTTTCTGCTGGTGACCTGTCATAAAGGCAAGCACCTGTCTTGGCAGGAATCTGCTGCCAAAAATTCCGGCTTTCATTGTAAATGTCGGAACAATGGTAAGTTTGCCTGTAAACATTTTACAAAGTGCATAATAGGCGCAGTAATCAGCAGGAATTCCTGATAATGCGAACTTTACATTGGCAACATTGTTGAAGTTGGTATCAACAGGACCTGGACAGAGCATGCTTATGTGAACGTTACTCTTTAAGTCGCGCAGTTCCCCGTGTATTGCAGTAGTGAGGCTTGTCACATAAGCCTTTGTTGCATAATAGGTAGACATATATGGTCCACCAGGAAGCAGCCCGGCACTTGACGCCACATTCATGATGTAGCCCCTGTCGCGTTGTATAAAGCCCGGAAGTACGGCCTTTGTAAGTATATGCACAGCTTTAATATTAACATTAATCATGTTGATATCATTCTTTAATTTCGTTTCAGCAAATGTGCCAAGTTCTCCGAATCCAGCATTATTAATCATAATATCAAGTGGATATTTGCGGAGTTTTTTGCCAAGCTTTACACATGATTTTTCATCAGATAAATCACATGTGATACATTTGCACCTGACAGCTACATTATCAGCAATTTCGTGAAGTGCCGCTGAGTTTCTTCCAACAAGAATCAGGTCATATTCAAGGTCTGAAAGCAGATATGCAAATTCTTTTCCGATGCCGGAAGATGCTCCGGTAATACATGCAAGTTTCATAAGAAGACTCCTTTATTTTTTCAATTCATGTTTCTGATTTTCAAAGTTTAATTCCAAGATATTGGCTTAACCTATAAGAATAAAAAATTCTCATGATTTATAGGCAAATACTGGCGATATTTTCTTTGGAAATCTTCAATATTCATAAAGATGCCTATAAACAATTCAAAAATATAACTCTTATAGGTGATTTATCGCCATCATGTGTCATTTTCAGTTAATGTAATATAAAAATGTTCAGAAATGTCCTATAAGTTGACATAAAATGCGACTATCTATAGGTATCACGAGAAAAATATTCATGATATTTAATCCCAGACAATAAAATTATGCCTATAAACATTGAAATAAAAACAATCTTATAGGAAATGTATGTAAATATTATATCAGATTCGTGCAGTTTATGCCATATAGCAAACTCGTCATCAATGACACACCGCCGCCCACCGCACCCCTGCAATATAACATTGACACACCTCCCCAGCCGGGCTTAAAATTATTCCTTAGATAAAGCCTGCTAAAGAGGCGTTCATAATGTAGTGTTATACAGGGAGGAATTGATGACAATAAAGAATGAAACAGCATTCACAAAGGAATGTATGGAAGGTGCCATGCGTGCCAGTAATTTTGATAACAGCAGATATAAGACCTTTAAGCTGATTTACAATATGTTTGGACTTATATTCGGAATGATGATGATAAGAGAGCTTGTTCTTAAGATGACAGGAAATGAGCAGGCTGATACATTTATGATAGTGCTGTTTGGTTTAGTGGCGGTAGTATTTCTGTATATAGGAATGATTGGAATGGATAAGAGCAATAAGAAGAAATTCCATAATATATATGGAAAGATGGTAGGAATTAAATTCACATATGAGATAGATGCAGAGAATATTATTATTACAGATGAAGAAAACGACAGTGACACATTCAGTTGGAATGATGTTGTAAAATGGAATCAGGATTCTGATAATATATATCTGTTTGTTGGGGATGATAATTGCCTGGTTGTAAGCAAGAAAGGGTTTACCCAGGGAAGTGCAGATGATCTGAGACAGCTTGCTGATGCTGTAATTGGTATGAGAAATGAGACAGGAAACAGCCAGCAGTAAATTGACAAACACTATTAGTAGCAGATATAATATCTTCATCTGCGTTTAGCTATGCGGGAAATAATCAGGAGGAGGAAAGCCATGAACAATCAGGAAATGATGGAACTTTCAACAGTAGATAAGAGCGATTTTGAGGAACTTGTAAAAGAGTGTACAGCCTCAGGTATAATCGATCAGAATCTGTATACAGAGTATGATGTAAAGAGAGGTCTTCGTGACAGCAATGGTAACGGCGTACTTACAGGTCTCACAGAGATATCAGATGTATTAGGTAACCAGAGTGTTCACGGAAGAAAGATACCTGTAGACGGAGAATTATATTTTCAGGGATATAATGTTGAGGAGATTATCAAGAGAAGCAGCCTTGACAGATTCAGATTTGAAGAAGCAACATATCTTCTGTTATTCGGAGTACTTCCAGACAAGGATCAGTTAGACAGATTCATAAGAATCTTAACAGACCTTCAGGAACTTTCAGGTGCATTCATCAGAGATGTTATTATGAAAGCTACAAGTACTAACCTTATGAATTCTCTTATGAAGAGTATCTTAAGTCTTTATTCATATGATGAGAAGCCGGATGATATTTCAATTCCTAATGTATTAAGACAGAGTCTTCAGCTTATAGCCAAGATGCCTCTTCTTTCAGTATATGCTTATCAGTCATACAGACATTTTAAGCTTGATGGAACACTTATGATAAAGAATCCTAAGAAAGGTTATTCAACAGCCGAGAATATCCTCTATATGTTAAGAGATGACGGAGACTTTACAGAACTTGAAGCAAAGGTACTTGATATTTGTCTTGTTCTTCATGCAGAGCATGGTGGTGGTAATAACTCAACATTTACAACTCATGTTGTTACTTCATCAGGAACAGATACATATTCAGCAATAGCTTCATCAATCGCTTCCCTTAAAGGACCTAAGCATGGTGGCGCTAACTTAAAGGTTCAGGAAATGTTTACAGATATTAAGGCACATTGCAGCGATTGGGACAATAAAGATGAGATATGTACATATCTTAACAAGATCCTTGACAAAGAAGCATTTGACCATGCCGGACTTATCTATGGTATGGGTCATGCGGTATATACTAATTCAGATCCTAGAGCAGTTATTCTTAAGAAATTTGCAAAACAGCTTTCAGAAGAGAAGGGAATGCAGAAAGAATTTGCATTATATGAGCTTGTTGAAAGCGAGGCAGGACAGCTTATCATGAACAAGAGAAAGATGTTTAAGCCAGTCTGTGCCAATGTCGATTTCTATAGTGGATTTGTATACACAATGCTTGGTATTCCAGAAGAAATGTTTACACCAATGTTTGCAACTTCGAGAATTTCAGGCTGGTGCGCACACAGACTTGAGGAACTTGTTAATGCAGGTAAGATTATCCGTCCTGCATACAAATATGTTGGACATCACAGACCATATGTTGATATGGACGAGAGATAATTACGTTTAATGGAGTAGTAAAATTATGTCACAGTACAAGGTTAAGAAGCTGGACCACCCGATTCACTGTACAGTTGAAGTGCCTGGTTCAAAGAGTATTACTAACAGAGCGCTGCTTATGGCAGCTTTATCACAGGGCGAATGTACCCTTAAAGGAGTTTTGTTCAGTGACGATTCGAGACATTTTCTTTTAAGTCTTATCGCACTTGGATATATTATCGAAGTAAACGAAGTTGAACGATATGTTATCATTCATGGACATGGAAGAGATATTCCTAAGAAGAGAGCAACAATCAATGTGGGAAGTGCTGGAACAGCAGCCAGATTCCTTACAGCCATGCTTGCATTATCAGATGGTGAGTACACAATTGAAGCTTCTGAACAGATGAAGAAAAGACCAATGCTTCCGCTTTTTGAAGCATTACAGAGCATGGGAGCAGAGATAGAGTTCCTTGAGAAAGACGGACATCTTCCGGTTAATGTAAAGGGTGCCGCATATGGTGGAAAGAAACCACAGAATCATGTATCAATAAGCATAAGTGAAAGTACACAGTTTTTAAGTGCACTTATGATGACATCTCCTATGCTTGAAGAAGGAATACATGTTCATATTACAAGTGATAAAACAGAAGGCTCATATGTGCGTATAACAGCTAAGATGATGGAACAGTTTGGCTGTGCAGTAGACCATAAAGGGGCAGAATATGTAGTTCCTGCGGGCTCAGGTTACTATCCACAGACATATTATATTGAACCGGATGTCTCAGCAGCCTGCTACTTCTATGCAGCAGCAGCACTTACAGGCGGAACAGCTATCGTTAAAGGCGTACATTCTAATTCAATGCAGGGGGACCTTAAGTTCATAGATGTGCTTAAACAGATGGGCTGTGCTGTGACAGAGGAACGCGAGGGTATATGTGTCAGCGGACCTAAGGATGGAGAATATTGCGGTGTTGATGTTGATATGAATGATTTTTCAGACCAGTCAATGACACTTGCAGCTATTGCTCCATTTGCCAAGACTACTACAGTTATCAAGAATATCGAGCATATAAGATTACAGGAATCAGACAGAATTGAGGCTATGGTCAACGAGCTTAACAATCTTGGCGTTGATGTCAAAGAAGGAAGAGACCGTATAGAGATATCTCCAGCCAATGTTAAGCCAGGTGTTGTTGACACATATAATGACCATAGAATGGCGATGTCATTTGCATTAATCGGACTGCGTGTTGATGGCATAATAATTGATAATTATGAGTGCTGTTGTAAGACATTTGAGAACTATTTTGAAGTACTTGAAAAGGCATGTGCACAATGAAAATACTTTTATACAGATGGAAGGTGTTCAATCAGGATGATGTAAAGTCTGCGATTGAATATTTCGGACATGAAGTACATGATTACACAGAAACAGTAATAGATAAGGATGATGAGACCGGCTTTAAGCTCCGTGATTATGCGGAGCTTAGGCAGGTCTTTTCTGCATACGACTGTGTTTTTTCACTTAATTATTTTCCACATGTATCGGATTTATGTGAAGAGCTTGGGAAAAAATATATTGCATGGACGGTAGATAGTCCGCTTATATCACTGTATCATCAGTCTTTATTTAATAAATGTAACTATATATTTATATTTGACAGATTTTATTGTGAGGAACTAAAAAATCTTGGGGCAGAACATGTGTGGTATCTTCCGCTTGCTGTAAACTGTTCCCGTGTTGATAAGATAACAGGTTCGCTTACCGCTGATGAACGGAACAAATGGCACAGTGAAGTATCATTTGTCGGAGGAATGTATCACAGGAATTCTTATGATGAAATAAAGGACAGGCTGCCGGAATATTTAAGAGGGTATTTTGATGCGGCAATGGCAGCACAGATGGAAATCTATGGTGACAGCATATTTGATAAAGTGCTTACAGTTGATATACTTGAAAAGTTATGTGAGCTTATAGATTTTAAGCAGGATGAAAGAGCATTTTCAGATATTGCACTTGTGTTTTCATCAACATTTTTAGGTTTCAAACTTGCTAATATAGAGAGGGTGCAGATACTTAACAAGCTTGCAAAACATTTTCCAACAGACCTCTATACAGATGATCCGGATAAGGAGCTTATAGGAGTTAATCTTAAGGGGGCAGTTAATTATATGACAGATATGCCTAAGGTGTTTAATTGTAGCAGGATTAATATTAATCCTGTAATGCGCAATATCCGTACGGGAATTCCGCTTCGGGCGTGGGATATTGTCGGTGCAGGCGGATTTCTTATGACCAGTTTTCAGCTTGAATATATGGATTTTTTCGAGAATGGAAAAGATTATGTGTATTACGAAAGCCATGATGACCTGTTAAGAAAGACAGAATATTATCTTAATCATGAGGATGAGCGTGCGCAGATTACAAGAAACGGACATGAAAAAGCAGTGAAGTTTCATTCATATGAAAAGAGAATGGAGTTCATACTTGATAAATGTGGTATGTTAAAGCACTAAAGTTCAATTTTAGCAGTTTACTATATTGAAATGTGCATATATGACCATTGTTGAAAATAAATATATATGGTATTATAAAAAAGGTTGAGACAACAACCATACAATATTATAACTTTTACTTTCAGGAGGGAAAAGAAATGAGTTTTTGCAAGTATTGCGGAAGACAGTTACAGGACGGAGAAGTCTGTACATGTCAGCAGGCACAACAGTCAGCCGGAGCAGCACAGCCTCAGCAGGAATTTAACCAGCAGGCAGCGCAGCAGACATTCCAGCAGGGAGCAGGTCAGCAGACATATCAGCAGGCACAGCAGGGATTTAATCAGCAGCAGGCTTCACAGCAGATGGACGCTGTGAAGAAGGCAGGAGCTAATGCAGCCCTTGATTATGTTAATGTATTGAAGGGATTGTTTACATCACCGGTAGAAACGGTATCAGCATTTGTTGCTAAAGCTAATGTTATTATGATTGCAATACTTATTGGTGGTCAGGCAATTATTAACATGCTTACAAGATTATTTGATATGTTAATTGCTAACAGTAAGGCAAAGGTTACAACAGGAAGTAAAGAGCTTGACAGCTTACTTTCATCTTACTACAGCTCATATACTAATACCAAGCCATATCCAGCAGGCTCAATATTCAAGAACATGCTTCTTGAGATTCTTCTGGTAGCAGTAGCGGCAGCTGTAATTGCACTTGTAGTTATGCTTCTTGCAAAGGCATTTAACAAGGCTAATGTTACATATATGCAGGGCCTTGCAGTATATGCCATTACAGCAGTACTTGGTATACCAGCAGAGTTACTCAGCTGGGTAACAGGTCTTACATCAGTAGGATTCATTGACAGAATATCTTCATGTGTAACAGTATTTTCTAATGTAGCAGGATATGCATTTGTATACATAGCAATCCGTGCATTATGCAAGGATGAGAAGAAGATACCTCTTATAATGGCAATCTCATATGTTGCAGTTAATTTCCTTACATGGGTATTAAGACTTATGTTCTAATTAACAATTTGATAATTGATTATAATTAATGATTCCCGGCAGACCGGAAGTGTGAATACACAATGGTCTGTCGGGAATTTTTTATTATTTTTCAACTTTTTACAAATGTATTTCGTATATAAGTGTAAGAGAACTTATATCAAGGAGGTACTTATGGGGAGAAGAAAATGTTTAATTATTCCGGTCCTTATGGCAGGAATATTATTAATGGGAGGCTGTAGCAGACAGAGCATTGAAGATGTGAAGCGTTTTCAGGAGACAAGCACAGCCGTAGAGAATCAGACCAATCAGACAGGAATTATTCAGGAGAACGAATCACGTGAGAACAAAGTTGATAATGTGTTTGCGGGAATGGTTTCAAGTAGTCCTAAATATGCTGAAAGATATTCAGATGTTGATATGGAGATTTATACAGGGAAACTGGTTACCAAATTTACATACAGTATAGGTGAAACAGCCATTGCTGAAAATGTTGATGAGTTATCCAAGCTGATGAGCGAGGAGGACATAGCTGAATATATAAAATATGATACTGAAACACCAGAAAAATTCAGTGCATATGACAAGATGATTAATGAAGATGGAACATTTGCAAATGATAGAAAAGGTATCAAGCAGGTTGCCCTGCTGATGAAGTTAAAGATTACTAATAATGGTGATGAAGATTTTCAGTTTCTGTCGAACGGATTCCGTTTGTATTGCTTCAGATATAACGAACAGGACGATGCAACATATTATTCAACCATAGAAAGCAGACAATCATATCTTAATATCCATGATGACCATGAAATATTCAGACATCATCTTACAATTAAGCCGGGAGAAACTAAAGAGGTTGTTGCAATGGAGGTCATTCCTTATGAATTTGTTACTTCTTACACAAGAACAACTGCTAATGTTGGAGGTCAATATATAGATACATATAAGGATATAACAACAGATGGTCTTACTATAGATTCGTTGTATACATGCTACAGTACAACTGATAAAGCATTTCCTGTTGGTTCTCCGATAGTAAAGCTTGATATAGACAAGTAGCCGGGAGGAAAACAGTATGAAGGTGATGATTAAGACAGAGCTCGAAAGAGCATTTAAAAGCTGGAGTCTGTGGCTGGCTCTTATAATTGGGATGGGGTTAAGCATAGCACAGATTATAACCAGGATTATACCGGCAGCCATGAATCCGCTGATGGGATATATGCCTGATAATGCCACACTTATGCCGATAAGTGCATTTCAGGTGTGGATAGGTAATGGAGTATCATTTGAATACAGTCTGTTTATAAGGCTGATTCCGATACTGGCGGCTATGCCGTATGCAGTTACATATCTGTCAGATATTAAAAGTGGAATTATTAAGAATTATGTAACGAGAACAGCTAAGTTTAATTATCTTGCTGCCAAATATATTGCAGTGTTTGTGACGGGAGGTGTGGTAGTGGTTATGCCATTGCTTATTAATTACCTGACTGCGATAACTATTCTTCCATCACTTGTGTGGCCGGTTGGTGTATTTGCAAGTTCTCCAAAAAGTATATGGTCAGCAATATTTTATACACATCCACACATTTATATGATTATGTATATGATTCTGCTTTTTGTGTGCGGAGGTCTTATGGCAACAATAGCACTTATTGTATCTAATATAGTTAATAACAGATTTGTGGCTATGCTTGCACCATATATTATTACTGAATTTGCAAATGCGATACTGCGCATGTCTGATAAGAAATGGCTGAGAGGTATTGCACCGACAAAGCTTTTTAATATGGCACAGACCAATACAGGAGCATCGTTTATAGTGTACATAGCAGTATTACTGATACTTGGAGTTGTTGTGTATTTTATAGGAGGGCTTAAGCATGAAACATACTAAAGGCAGATTCAGCATAAGAAAGCACCCGTTTATAATTACATTTATAATAATGGCAGTAATTGCTGTAGTAGTTGCGGTTGGATATATAGATGTGAATCACAGATTTCCAGAGCCGGAAGAAGAAATCGTCCAGAAGGATGAATGGGTACAGTATTCTGATGGGATAAAGATTAAGGTTACAGGAATTGATTACTGCACTGAACGGGAAGTTAATGAAAAATACAGCGCCAGTGTTAAGGAACTGGGCAGGTTTAATTATATAGTTTTAAAGGTTAAAGTTCAGAATGAGTCACAGGATAAGTTTAATATGTTCAGTATTGTGACAGACTCTAATCTTGTTATATACCCGGATGGATATGAAAATCAGGGAATGGTATGTGAAGATAATGTATCTGTTGATAAAGGCGAGGTCAAAGACTTTACACTGGCATATGTCATTAGTAAAAATTATCTGAGTGAAAAGAAGCTGGATAAGCTCCTTCATGAAGATATATATCTGTGTTTTAAGGCTTATCCAGTAAGACAGGCGATTGTAATCAGGGGTATAGATGGATGAAGAAATTAAAATTATTATTTAATGTAAGCGAGGCTGCACTTACGGCGGCTGTGTTTGTGTTAGTAACAGCGCTTGTACCGATGGATATAATTCTAAAACTTGTGAGTCAGTCCGTTATTAATGGAAATCCGTGCCTGTATGATGCACTTATCAGTGTGAATGTAAGTACAATGTGGAGATATGTTGTTCCATTTGTATTGTTTTATGTTCTTTATATTCAGAAATATGATTTGAACAGTGCAATAGTTATAAGAAGAAAGAATGTAAGAAATGTGTGGATTAATTCACAGATTAATATGGTTGTGGCAGCAGGATTTTTCTCTGCGTATATTACGGTGGTAACTTTAACAGCCGGGTATCTGATGACAGGAAAAGTATATAACTGGGATGAAAAATTCAGCAAGGCATTCATGGCAACAGGAGATATAGTACAGAACCGCCCATCACTGTGGCTTTTTATAATTGCATTTGTTATAGAAGCATTTGCAATACTGTATGTATCAGGCACGCTTATGATGATTATGTGGTGGCTTACTAATAACCAGTGGGCAGGTTTCCTTGCTGCCCTGGCTGTGAGCAGCTTTGAGAACATGGCGTATATGGGATTTCTTACATATTATTACAAGTTAAGAGGCAATATCTATATGAACGGTGTGCAGATATGGCGGAATATATTGTATCCGCTGATACTGTGTCTGGCTGTGTCACTGGTAACAACTGTTATTATCAGAAGAAAGGACTTTTTCAGATGAAAAATGTGATTTTTCAGATAAAATATGATTTCATTAATGGAATAGTGCATCAGTGGAAGAAATTTCTTCTGATTGCAGTGGTATATGCTGTTCTTATAACAGACTTTCTTGTGCGCTGTAAGACAAAACATTTTATGGGACAGTACACATCATCGGATATCATATTATATATATTTCGCGGGATGCGCTGGATTGTGGATGTACAGACAGATATTAATATTCCGACAGCATACATACTTCCTAATATTCTTATTGGCTTTGCAATAGGTAACTATCCATTCAAGGATATTAATGGTTATGGCGGAATGGTGCTTATGAGAGCAGGTAAGAAGCTGGTATGGTGGTTATCCAAATGTATATGGGCAGTGTTTACTGCATGTATCTGTTATGGAATCTTAATACTTGAGATAGCCGGTGTTTCGCTGGCAGGCGGAAGACTGAGCCTGCAGGTCAATAAACAGGTGTGTATCAGTATAGACGGTTACGACAAAACACTGATAAAGAATAATCCGAATCTTACAAGACTTACAGTGTATATGATTATTGTGGGGCTTCTCACAACAATTGCAATATGCCTTGTGCAGATATGCGTTTCACAGATTATGGGACCGATTATCGGGTACATTGCTGTCGTAGTTATACTGATTATGGGAGTATTTTTCAGGTCATTCCTGTTTATAGGTAACGGCTTCATGGCGTTAAGAAATATTATGTATACACCTGAAGGCGGGAGCCTTACGCTGACGGTTATTGCAGATATTGTGCTGATAGTCGTTTCTGTAATTGCAGGATATATTTCGTTTAGGCAAATGGATATATTAAAGAAAAGTGATTGGAGGGTGTAATTATGGTAATAAAGCTTACAAATGTTTCAAAGGTTATAAAGAAGGCAAAGGTTCTTGATAATGTTAATCTGGAACTTACAAGCGGTAAAGTGTATGGCTTAAAGGGAAAGAATGGCTCAGGAAAGACAATGCTTATGAGGGTTATATGCGGTCTTATATCAGCAACAGAGGGAACTGTTGAGATAGATGGCAAGATTCTTGGAAAGGATATGACATTTCCGGACAGTGTCGGAGTGTTAATTGAGAATCCCGCATTTATCGGTAATTATACGGGCTTTAAGAATCTTAAGGTGCTTGCATCAATCCAGAACAGAGTTGATGATGAACATATAAGAGAGGTAATACGTCAGGTGGGGCTTGACCCTGATGATAAGAGAACTTACAGGAAGTATTCTCTTGGTATGAAGCAGAAGCTTGGAATTGCTGCAGCATACATGGAGAATCCTGACCTTATCATACTTGATGAGCCTATCAACGCACTTGATGAAGCAGGAGCAAAGCAGGTGCATGAGATACTTGAGGAACAGAAGAAGAGAGGCGCACTTATCATAATTGCATGCCACGATAAGGAAGAACTTGAGATGCTCTCTGACGAGATAATTGAGATTAGTGAAGGAAGAATCATAGAAAAGTAAAGGAAAAGGGCGGTCATACAGGTAAGTGTGATCGCCCTTTGATATCTAAATGCTTAATTTGCCACTGAACACACCATCGTATTCAGTAAAATAACTCTCTTCAATCTTTCTCATCATAACAGTAACATAATCGTCAATATAGCTTAATGAGATATACATATTGCCGACGGCGCTGTCAATAATCTGCACTTTGATAAGAAGATTATTGTCTGCTCTGAAAGCTGCGCTTGCACCACATTTGAAATTATAATCAGGGAAGTTCTGGAAAACATTCTTTCCGAGTCCGAAATGCAGCTCGTGATTTCCTGTTGCATTAGTATAGAAAAATGTTCCTTCATCTCCGTTAAATGTAAGCTTTATGTCTGTTACACCACATGGATTATCGTCAAATTCATAGCTCTGTCCGTTGATTTTGCTTACAAGGTCTGAACTATATTCGCCCGGCTGCACAAGAAGCTGGCGTGAATTCTCGAACTTCTGGAATTCTTCATAATCACTATTATCACCATTATAAGTACATGCATCAATATGGCTGTATACTTCCTCGTAAAATGCATCATATATCAGCTGAACTCCGCCCTGACGGCCCTGTGTATCAGCAGTGGTAATAAGAATAACATCTTTATCTGGATAATATATGGCAAGCTGTCCACCCATGCCAAAAAATGCATAACCATTGTGAGTTGTCATCCAGAACTGGTAGCCATAGCCCTGCATTTCTTCCCATGTGCCTGATTTTCCATAAGGATCACTCTGTTTAACAGTTGCCTCCTTAAGATATCCGGACGGCAGCAATTGCTTTCCATCAAGTTTACCATTCTGAGATACAATATACATAACCTTAAGAATATCCTGTGGTGTTGCACACATTCCTGAACCGCCCATACTTACTTTGCCATCAGGAGATTTTAATATAAATGCTTCTTTAGAAAAACCCAATTCATCTAAGAATTTCGTTCTCAGATAATCAAGCAGTTCCATACCAGTGAGCTTTTCAACAAGCGCACCCAATGTATGTGTTGAAGCTGTATCATAAGAGAAATTAGTCCCTGGAACGTGGTCGGGTGTAACAGTAAAGAAAGAACCTACCCAGTCAGGAGAGTCTCCGATTTTGTACGCATTTTTATCGTGACACGTTCTCATTGTGAGCATCTGCCTTATTGTGAGCATCTGCATATATGGGTGCACGCCTGTTTCTGGCTGCTTTTCAGGAAAATAATCTGCAATATGGTCATCAAGTGAGATTCTCCCTTCATCTGCAAGCAGTCCGATGGCAAGTGAAACGAAAGATTTGGTGACAGAAAACATTCTGTGGAGAGTGTCTCTCGTGTATGGTGCATAGTAGCTTTCCATACATATCTTACCGTGTCGCATGACAATTATGCTGTGCATAGGAATGTTGTTATATTCAAGCTTTCTGGCAAAGCTGATAAGTCCTGTGGAAGATATTCCTACATCTTCTGGTATTACCTTTTCAAAGTCTAACATTGTTGTCCTCCAAGATAGTTGTAATGATTAAACACAATAATTGTTTCCATTATAGTCCTTTTGTGTATATACTGTAAATCAAAAAATAAGAATCTTTAAATTAAATCCAATATGGTATATACTTAATGCAAATATGCCAGAGGGCATGAAGGAGAAGGAAATGATAGATTTATTACTTAAGAGGTTCATAAAAGATTATGATAAGACGAAGAACCCTGAAGTCCGTACAAGATATGGTGTGTTTGCCGGGATTGTGGGGATAATCTGTAATCTTATACTGTTTTTAGCAAAGATAATTGCAGGAGTGCTTACGGCATCAGTTTCAATTATGGCGGATGCGGTCAATAACCTATCGGATGCAGGATCTTCAATTGTTACACTTATAGGTTTTAAGCTTGCAGGAAAGCCGGCTGATTATGAACATCCGTATGGTCATGGAAGAATCGAATATATATCAGGCTTCATAGTATCAGGAGCAATTATAATTATGGGCTTTGAACTGCTGACAACATCATTCAGGAAAATACTTCATCCTACGCCGCTTGAGGTATCTGTGTCATCTCTTATAATACTTGTATTATCAATTCTTATGAAAATGTGGATGGCTAAATTCAACAAATATCTTGGCAATAAGGTGGATTCTGCTGCAATGAAGGCTACAGCAACAGACAGCTTATCAGACTGCGTTGCAACGTCAGTAGTCCTTATAGGAGTGCTTCTTACACTGTTTTCTGATATTAATATAGATGGAATAGCAGGAGTTGTTGTTGCAGTATTTGTAATATTAGCTGGTTTTGGTGCGGCAAAAGATACATTGCAGCCACTTCTTGGGCAGCCACCAACTAAAGAATATGTACAGGAACTTGAGAATATTGTTCTTCAGGATAAGCACATAATTGGGGTTCACGACCTGATTGTGCATAATTACGGTCCGGGCAGAGTATATGCATCGCTTCACGCAGAGGTTCCGGCTAATATGGATATGATGGAAGCACATGATTATATAGATATGGCTGAAAGAAGAGTTGAAAAGCACATGAAATGCTTTATAAGCATACATATGGATCCGGTAGTTACAGATGATGAGGTGATAAATCATTTGCGAAAGATGACTACTGAGGTTGTAAAGTCAGTAGGTGAGGAACTGGATATACATGATTTCAGGACTGTTAAAGGTCCATATATAACAAATCTTATATTTGATGTGCTTGTTCCTTATAATTATCATCTTTCAGATGATGAGATAAAGAAACAGATTCAGAAAAAAATCACGGAGAAGCAGAGTGAATGCCGCGCCGTGATTAATATTGATAAAAGTTATACAGGCTGATTAAATCCAGCCGCCATCAAGAGTTATTATCTGACCGGTAAGATAACTGTTCATTCCGGAAAGAGATTTAACAAGTTTAGCGACTTCCTGCGGGTCTCCAAACCGGCCTGCAGGAATTTCTTCGGCAAGGGAAGCCTTGTCATCATCTGAGAGATGACCGTTCATCTCTGTGTCAATAGCTCCGCAGGCAACAGCGTTGACCTGAATACCACTTGGAGCAAGTTCCTTTGCAAGTGCTTTTGTAAATGAATTGACTGCCCCCTTTGTTGCTGAATATGCAACCTCACAGCTTGCACCGTACAGTCCCCACACAGAAGATATATTAATAATTTTGCCACAGTGTCGCTTCATCATGTCTTTAACAGCAAAATGGCAACAGTTAAACACAGAATCTATGTTAGTGTTACATATCCTGTGCCACTCATTTTCGCCCATATCCTGGAAAAGTCCGACAACAGATATTCCGGCATTGTTGATAAGCACATCAACCTGACCGAAACGCTGAAGGCACATGTCAAACATTTTCTGTACATCACTGTAATTTCCCATATCGCCTATAAATGTTTCACAGACACTGCCTTTTTCCTCAATAATGGATTTGACTCCATTTAGTTTATCCACATTATTCACACAGTTGATAACAATATTAGTGTCTTTTCCGGCAAGTTCTATTGCAATTGCTTTTCCGATTCCACGGGAAGCACCAGTTATAACTATAGTTTTTTTCATGATAATATGCCTCGCTTAATTTCAATAATATCGTTATTATAATACAGGAAAATACTGGATATTTCTATAAAAAAATTAAAAACAAATATTGACAAAAACTTCCTTGTGCATACTTACCAAAAAGAAATTCAGATTGTATTTATTTCAATAATTGCTTGACAAGATTTTAAAATGCTTTGAAAAGTTTTCCACATTTTTAAAGACCGATTTTATCTAAAATGAGACTTATCAACCAAGTTATCCACATTATCCACAATTATCCACAATATTTTGTTATTAATTTAGTATACCTGGAACAGAATAAATGTTTTGTGAATATTTGCAAAAAATCAGAAAACTTACTTATGACACTTGACATATTTGCATAAAATAATTAAAGGACATACTTGTTAATTTACAAATATATGATATAATACTTACATAAAATAAGTATACAGAAATGTATCTTAGGTCGTGTTAGCTGCATGTGTATATATTCTTTCGACACATGTGGTGATTTAAGAAGGAAGAATGTCTGATAGATTTTATAAAGAGAAGGTTGGAAAGGAATTACGATCAGATTCTTACCTCTGCCCACGATTATAAAACACGTAAAGGAGTTGGACATCATGAGATTTATAATTACAGGAAGAAATATTGATATAACAGAGGGATTAAAGTCAGCAGTAGAGGAGAAGCTTGGAAAGCTTGACAGATTTTTTGCACCAGAGACAGAAGTTAATGTAACCTTGAGTGTAGAAAAAGAAAGACAGAAGATTGAGGTAACTATTCCGGTTAAGGGTAACATCATAAGAAGCGAGCAGGTAAGCAGCGATATGTATGTTTCAATTGACCTTGTCGAAGAAGTTATCGAACGTCAGTTAAAGAAGTATAAGAATAAGATTGTTGACAAGCAGCAGAACGCAGCAGCATTTGCACAGGAATTTGTAGAGAAAGATTATGATGACGATGAGGTTAAGATTATCAGAACCAAGAGATTCGGAATCAAGCCAATGGATCCTGAGGAAGCATGCGTTCAGATGGAGCTTCTTGGACATAATTTCTATGTATTCTTTAATTCAGAGACAGAGGAAGTTAATGTTGTTTATAAGAGAAAAGGCAACACATATGGTCTGATTGAACCAGAACTTGATTAGTATGCTTTTTCACGTCATATAGGTTTATCCTCTTTTTTAGAGTACCGTCTGCCGGTTAGTGCTGGCAGGCGGTATTTCTTTATATGTATAAGAAATCTATTTATAGAATTTTAATGGTTTAACTTTACTTGATAGAATATCTAAATAGTGGTACAATTACAACATAAATAGGCTTTTATAAGGAGATATATAAAGTAATGGGATTAGCTCAGAAATTATTTGGAACACACAGCGAACATGAATTGAAAAGAATATATCCAATTGCTGATAAGATTGAAGGCTACAGAGAATCTTATAGCAAGTTAAGCGACGAAGAACTTAAAGGAAAGACTAAGGAGTTTAAGGACAGATTAGCTAAGGGAGAGACTCTTGATGATATTCTGCCGGAAGCATTTGCAACAGTAAGGGAAGCGGGCAGGAGAGTTCTTGGTATGGAACATTATCGTGTTCAGCTTATCGGAGGAATTATTCTTCATCAGGGAAGAATTGCCGAGATGAAGACTGGTGAAGGTAAGACACTTGTGTGTACACTTCCAGCATATCTTAATGCACTTACTGAAGAGGGCGTAATCGTAGTTACTGTTAATGATTACCTTGCTAAGCGAGATGCTGAGCAGATGGGTATGATACATGAATTCTTAGGCCTTAAGGTTGGCGTTGTATTACACGACTCAACAAGAGAAGAGAGGCAGGCTGCATATGGAAGTGATATTACATATGTAACGAACAACGAACTTGGTTTTGATTATCTTCGTGATAACATGGCTATATATAAGAGTGAACTTGTATTAAGAAATCTTAAGTACTGTATTATAGATGAGGTCGATTCTGTTCTTATTGATGAGGCACGTACACCTCTTATTATCTCAGGACAGAGCGGAAAATCTACTAAATTATATGAACTCTGTGATATACTTGCAAGGCAATTACAGCGAGGCGAATATAAGGGTGAGAGAACTAAGATGCAGGCAATCATGAACGAGGAAGTTGAAGAAGACGGAGACTTCATCGTTAATGAGAAGGATAAGGTAGTTAACCTTACTGAACAGGGTATTCACAAGGTTGAGCAGTTCTTCCATATAGATAATTATGCAGATCCTGAGAATCTTGAAATTCAGCATAATGTTACACTTGCACTTCGCGCTCATAATCTTATGTTCAGGGATAAGGATTATGTTGTTAAAGATGATGAGGTACTTATAGTAGATGAATTTACAGGCCGTATTATGCCAGGACGTCGTTATTCAGATGGTCTTCATCAGGCGATAGAAGCCAAAGAGCATGTTAAGGTTAAGAGAGAGAGTAAGACTCTTGCAACTATTACATTCCAGAACTTCTTTAATAAGTTTGAGAAGAAGGCTGGTATGACAGGTACAGCTCTTACAGAAGAGAAGGAATTCCGTGAAATCTATAACATGGACGTTGTTGAAGTGCCAACTAACAAGCCTGTTATAAGAGTTGATTATAATGACGCTGTATTTAAGACTAAGAAAGGCAAATTTAATGCTGTTGTACAGTCTGTTATTGAATCTCATGAAAAAGGACAGCCTGTTCTTGTCGGTACAATAACAATTGAGACGTCTGAGCTTCTTAGTGAGATGTTAAGAAAGAAGGGCATACCTCATAATGTACTTAATGCGAAGTATCATGAGTTAGAGGCACAGATAGTATCAGAGGCAGGACGTCATGGTGCAGTTACTATTGCTACTAACATGGCTGGTCGAGGAACTGATATTAAGCTTGATGATGAGGCTGTTGCTGCAGGTGGTCTTAAGATTATTGGTACAGAAAGACATGAAAGCCGTCGTATTGATAACCAGTTACGTGGACGTTCTGGACGACAGGGAGATCCTGGTGAATCAAGATTCTACATTTCTCTTGAAGATGATCTTATGAGGCTGTTTGCACAGGAAAGACTTATGAATATATTCAACAGTCTTGGCGTTTCTGAGGATGAACAGATTGAGCATAAGATGTTAAGCAAGGCTATAGAGACAGCTCAGAAGAAGATTGAGACTAATAACTTTGGTATCAGAAGCCATCTTCTTGAATATGATCAGGTTATGAATGAGCAGAGAGAGATTATGTACGCAGAACGTAGAAGAGTTCTTGATGGAGAAAGCATGCGTAATTCTATCATGAAGATGATAACTGATTATGTAGAGAATGTAGTTAACCGCTGTGTAAGTGAAGATAAAGATGCTAACGAATGGGATTATGATGAGATTAATGAGCTTCTTCTTCCAACTATTCCTATTGAGAGAGTGGAATACAGAGAGAATATTAAGAATAAGAATGAATTAATACATGATCTTAAGGAAAAGGCTGTTAAACTCTATGAGGATAAAGAGGCACTCTTCCCAGAGGCTGAGCAGATAAGAGAAATCGAGCGAGTAATCCTTCTCAAGGTAATTGACAGAAAGTGGATGGATCATATCGATGATATGGATCAGTTAAAGCAGGGTATCGGTCTTCAGGCACTTGGACAGAGAGATCCTGTTGTCCAGTATAAGATGATGGGTTATGACATGTTTGATGAGATGACTGCAGGAATTACAGAGGATACCGTAAGACTTCTTATGCATATTCAGGTTGAGCAGAAGGTTGAAAGAGAACAGGTTGCCAAGGTAACAGGTACTAATAAGGACGAAGGACCATCTGTTAAGGGACCAGCGAGAAGAACAGAGAAGAAGATATATCCTAATGATCCATGCCCATGCGGAAGTGGCAAGAAATATAAGAATTGCTGCGGAAGAAAGGCATAAGTTTATAAGAGACATCAGGGCGCGGAATGCTTGAAATATCAGCGTCCGCGCCTATTATTTTGGAGGACATATGGTAGAGTTAGACCAGTTTAGATACAGAATTTCAGGATACGATAAGCCTATGACTCAGATTAAGAATTCTCTGGATCTTGACAATAAGCAGAAAAGGATTGAAGAATTAGAGGCTGATATGGAATCTCCGGGATTCTGGGATAATCCGGATAAATCACAGAATGCAATGAAAGAGCTTAAAGGCTTAAAGGATGCATTTGAAAGATACAATGAGCTAGAAACAGGACTTGATGATGTTAAGACACTTATTGAGATGGCAGAGGAATCTAATGATCAGTCGCTTATTCCAGAGATAGAAGAAGAGATAACGGGTCTTGAAGACAAGATGGAAAGTTTAAGGATTGAGACATTGCTTTCTGGAGAACATGATGCATGTGATGCCATTCTTACACTTCATGCAGGAGCAGGTGGAACAGAAAGCTGTGACTGGTGTCAGATGCTTTTCAGAATGTATACAAGATGGGCGGAAAGTCACGGATATACAACAGAAACACTTGATTATCTTGAAGGTGAAGAAGCAGGAATTAAGTCGGTTACTATAGAGATAAGAGGAGAGAATGCATATGGACATCTGAAATCTGAACATGGTGTTCACAGACTTGTAAGAATATCTCCATTCAATGCGGCAGGTAAGAGACAGACTTCTTTCGTATCATGTGACGTAATGCCTGATATTAATCAGGATATAGATATTGAGATTAATGATGATGATTTAAGAATTGATACATATCGTTCAAGTGGTGCAGGTGGACAGCACATTAATAAAACGTCATCAGCAATCAGAATTACACATCTTCCAACAGGAATTGTTGTACAGTGTCAGAATGAAAGATCTCAGCACCAGAATAAAGATAAAGCTATGCAGATGTTAAAGGCTAAGCTCTATCTTTTAAAGGAGGCTGAGAATGCAGAGAATCTATCTGGAATCAGAGGAGATGTCAAGGATATTAATTTCGGAAGCCAGATAAGAAGTTACGTTCTTCAGCCATATACAATGGTTAAGGATAACAGAACTAATAAGGAAGTTGCTAATGCGGGCAGTGTACTTGATGGCAATATCGATCCGTTTATCAACGCGTATCTTACATGGATAAGCACAGGAAAGACTGAAGAATAATGAAAGGTGGTATATCAGTATGGCAGATTACATAAAACCAGTAATTTTCAGATTAGGGAATCAGCAGTTTGGAGTGGATATTAATCTTGTTCAGTCTATAGAAAGAGAGATTAATATTGTAAGAGTTCCCAATGCAATGAAATATATAAGTGGAATTGTTAATCTGAGAGGGGAGGTTATTCCTGCATTCAGTTTAAGAAAAAAGTTTGGCACAGATGACAATGTTGGTGTGATTGGAGAAGACAGTACAGTAATTGTAAATATACCTGGTGTTGTCAAGCTTGCTCTTGAGGTTGATGAGGTGCTTGAAATAGGTGATATTGATGCTCAGAGCATTGTACAGATGCCGGCGCTTGCGAAGACTGTTGATACAGAATATCTTGACAGGGTTGCCAATGTTAATGGACAGCTTGTTATTCTTCTTGATGTTGAAAAATTACTTACGCAGTCAGAAGCAGAGAGTGTTAAGAAATTCACAGAAGATATGAATGATAATGACGGAGGTGCTGCTAATGTCTGATACTAAGTTTGAGAGAAATGCAGGCATACTTATGCCTGTAAGTTCATTACCATCACCATATGGTATAGGAACATTTGGCAGGGATGCATATGATTTTGTTACATTTGTTAAAGAATGTAATCATAAGTACTGGCAGGTACTTCCGTTAGGACCAACTACTTATGGTGACAGCCCATATCAGTCATATTCTGCATTTGCAGGTAATCCGTACTTTGTTGATCTTGATATGCTTATTGAGGCTGGATTCTTGTTAAAGTCAGAGGTTATTTCAAGAGACTGGGGTGATGGGATTGTGCCTGTAAATGTTTCTGAAGATGACGCTGTTAATGGAAGATTCGGAACCTACAGAGATGGAAATATTGGTGACGAAAGATATGTCAGTTATGAAAAGATATATAATAACAGATTTGACATATTAAGAATTGCTTATAACAGATTTAAGGCTGCATGTGCAGAAAGCAAGAAGACGCTTGCAAAGGGGCTTCCTCTTTATAAGCAGTTTGATAATTTTGTTAAAGATAATGCAGACTGGCTTGAGGATTATGCTCTGTTTATGGCATTGAAGTCCCATTTTAACAATGTCTCATGGGGTGAATGGGAAACTGACATAAAGTTCAGAAAGCCTGAGGCAATGAGCCGATATGAAGAGCAGCTTTCTGATGATATAGGATACTGGAAATTCATACAGTTTGAATTCTACTTACAGTGGAATGCGCTTAAACAATATGCTAATAGTAATGGTATAGAGATTATAGGTGATATACCTATTTATATGGGGTACGACAGCGTAGATGTATGGGCTAATCAGGGAGAATTCCAGCTGGATGAGAATCTAACACCAATAAAGGTTGCAGGTGTACCACCTGATGCATTCTCTGATGCGGGACAGAAATGGGGAAATCCTCTTTATGATTATGATAAAATGGAAGCAAATGGATTCAGCTGGTGGAGAAAGAGAATGGCAGCTTCAGCAAAACTATATGATGTCATAAGAATTGATCATTTTATAGGAATTGTGAAGTACTATACAATTCCAGCAGACATGCCTGATGCAAGACAGGGTGAGTACAGACAGGGACCAGGACAGAAGCTGCTTGATGTTATTAATGAATCTATCGGTGATAAGAAGATTATTGCTGAGGACTTAGGTGTTGAAGTTCCTGAAGTAGCAAAGATTCTTAAAGAAAATGGATATCCGGGAATGAAGGTTCTTGAATTTGCATTTGGCGGAGACAGAAAGAATCCGCATCTGCCATATAATTATACACAGAATCTTGTATGCTATGGTGGAACTCATGATAACGAAACGCTGCTTGGTTTCTTTGAGGACAGAGGCGACTGGGAGTTAGGATATGCTTATGACTATCTTGATACAAGAGATAAGGGAAGAATGGTTGATCAGGTATTCAGGGCTGCGTATTCAAGTGTTGCTGTTCTTACAGTATTTGCAGTTCAGGACATTCTCAAACTTGGAAATTGGGCAAGAATGAATTTGCCATCAAGCATGGGTAATAACTGGAAATGGCGAATGCAGAAAGGACAGTTAGGCCAGCACGAACTGGAATGCATGAGATATCTTGCAAGTGTATTTGATAGAGAAAGAAAGTAATATTAGACGGGGCAGGGAATTATCAACATATTTCCTACCCCCTTTTTTAAAGAAAAAACAAAAAATAGTATAATAGTACTATTTACATATTTCTGATTAGTGGTATTATATTCATATAAAGAGACAAGTTAATATATTGGCAAAGTAGTCGAAAGGCTATGACGCAAAGCCAAGGGTCTTAACTGATTTTATCAGAATGACAGCCGGTTGCATTACAATCAACGCAAATGATTCGTATTATTCAGGCATCCGGTAATCGGATGTTTTTTTATTATATGGTTCAACGGGGGAACTGATTATGAAAAAGAATAATTCTAAAAAGTGGATCAAAACAATAACAATAACAACAGCGGTACTTGTATTTGCAGCTGGTGCGGTATTTGCATTAAAGTCAGCAGGTACAGCTAATACAGATAAAGATAGTGCTGATACAGTAGTTGCGGCAGCTAATGAAGCAACAGATTTAGTGGTTAAAGAAACAGTTTCAGAGAAAGAAACAGAAGTTATTACAGAGACAGCCGCTACAGAGGCAACAACAGAAGAAGCCACAGAGGCAGTAACAGAACAGAGCAGTACAATTGCAGAGATTCAGCCACAGACAGAGGTTGCAACAGAAGCAGTTCAGGAGCCAGAAGTTACAGAGTTACCTGTTGTACAGACTCCATCAGATGCAAGAGTTGCACAGGTTATAGCAGGAATTAATGCTGAGCGTGAGGCAGCTGGTGTGGCAGCGGTTACATATGATGTGACACTCACAGATATGGCACAGGTAAGAGCATCAGAGAATGCAGCTAATGATTACTTTGTTATAGAGAATGGTAAGCATAAAAGACCAGATGGAAGAAAAGCTTCTTCAATATGTGAAGATTATGGACAGAGTGGAAACTTTGGCGAGGTTATGGGAAGATATCAGGAAACTCCTGATGAGATAGTAACTGGCTGGCATAATTCAGCATCACATTATGCATGCATGACAAGCGGCAAGTATAACAGAGTTGGTGTGGGTATTGCGGCAGATTCAGAGGGATACCTTTACTGGGTAGCAATCTTCATGAATTAATTTTAAATAGACAATAGATTACATAATATAGATACAACTTAATATGGTAAGAACAATGTATTTGCGGCGTTGTTTTTATAAAGCTTCATTAGAAGCGGAAACCCTCACATTCCTCTCCCGTTGTGTGAGGGTTTCTTTTTGTGCTTTAATTAAAGAAAAGGCAGGCTCCCCTTATTTATTATATATCTGGAAATAGGATGAACCTCGGCGATGCTGAAACATAGTTATAGTATCTGTGTTACTTATAAAAAGCAGAAATGCCAGAAGTTAGATGCAAAAGTTTATGTTTGGATAGTATGTGATACCTATAGGTAGTCGTATTTTTGAAACTTTTTATAGGCAGAAAACCACAATGACTATAATGATAGACGATAAATAAACCTATATATGAATGGTAATGAAGGTTTTTATAGGAAAATTTCTCTAAAAACAGGATTTTAGGACGAAAAAACTTATGAATATGCCTATAAAGTACAAAATTCCTACGGATTTATAGGACAATGCTTCCTGAGACAATTACCAAACTGGAAACTGCCAAACTGGGAATTATCAAACCAGAAATTGCTAAATTAGAAGTCAGAAAAGAAATCAGAAAAAATTTGATGAGATATCTGACAAGATGTTCAATTGAGCATTTAAAGAGAAAGACACTTGCAATGAGTATACATATATGGTAATATTCTTTGTGCGGTAGACAGTTGTTTATCAGAGAAAGACATTGAAGAACAACTGTCTTTGTAAAACGGACAATAGAAAGGTACAGACGCAGTATGGCAGATAATATTAAGTATTATGTCGTTAAGCAAAAGGCTCTGCCTGAGGTTCTGCTTAAGGTAGCGGAGACGAACAGAATTATTGAGACTGAAAATATATCTGTTGCAGATGCTACAGAGAAAGTTGGAATAAGCAGAAGTTCTTATTACAAGTATAAGGATGATATTTTTCCGTTTAGAGAGAATGTAAAGGGGAAAACCATTACATTTGTATTGTCTATGGACGATGAACCAGGGCTGCTTTCCCTGGTATTGAAGAAGGTTGCAGAATTCAAGGCGAATATTCTTACTATTCATCAGACAATTCCGGTTAATGGGATTGCATCACTGACGCTTAGTGTGGATATTCTTCCGACTACAGGAGACTCTTCAGAAATGATAGAGCAGATAGAAAGACTTAAAGGGGTAAGATATCTTAAGATATTAAGCAGTGATGCATCTATCTGATATATAAGCAATTAAAGAAAACGGAGGCAGATATGGCAAAGATTGCAGTGTTAGGTTATGGAACAGTAGGATCAGGAGTGGTTGAGGTACTGAATACTAATGGTGCTTCAATTGCAAAGAGAGCAGGAGATACTATTGAGGTTAAGAGTGTACTTGATTTAAGAGATTTTCCGGGAGATCCAATTCAGGATAAAATCGTTCATGATATAGATCTTATAATTAATGACCCTGAGATAGAGGTTGTTGTTGAGGTTATGGGTGGCGTAGAGCCAGCATTTACATTTGTTAAGAAGGCACTTGAAGCAGGAAAGAGTGTGTGTACATCTAATAAGGCACTTGTTGCTGCACACGGTCCGGAGCTTCTTGAGATGGCTAAAGAAAGAAAACTTAATTTTATGTTTGAGGCATCAGTAGGCGGTGGAATTCCAATTATCAGACCACTTAACCAGTCTCTTACAGCAGATGAGATTACTAAGATTACAGGTATTCTTAATGGAACAACTAACTATATTCTTACTAAGATGAGCAGAGAGGGAATCTCATATCAGGAGGTTCTTAAAGAGGCTCAGGCACTCGGATATGCAGAAAGAAATCCAGAGGCTGATGTTGAGGGTTACGATGCATGCAGAAAAATAGCAATTCTTACATCACTTGCATTTGGAAATACAGTGAAATTCGAGGAAGTGTATACAGAGGGAATAACAAAGATTTCTAATGAAGATTTTGCATATGCTAAAGAGCTTGGAAGTGTTATCAAGCTTCTTGCAACAAGCTACAGTAAGGATGGCAAGGTATATGCAATCACAGCACCATTTATGATTGACAGCACACATCCATTATATAATGTTAATGATGTTCTTAACGGAATCTATGTACACGGCAATGTATTAGGGGATGTAATGTTCTTCGGAGCAGGAGCCGGAAAGCTTCCAACAGCAAGTGCTGTAGTATCAGATGTAGTTGACTGTGTTAAGCATAAGGGTAAAAATGTTATGACAATCTGGAGTTCAGTAAAGCAGGAACTTGGTGATACATTTGACGAGACAAGAAAGTTCTTTGTAAGAATTAAGGGCGATGATGTCCAAGCAGCTAAGGCAGCATTTGGTGAAGGACAGGTTGTTAAGGTTGATGGAATTAACGGAGAGTTCGGATTTGTTACAGAACCTATGACAGAGAGAGCATTTGAAGATGCTAAGGATAAGGTTTCTGTTATAAGCAGAATCAGAATAGATGATACTAAATTACAGTAATAATATAAGGGAGAAATAGTAATGGTTAAAGTAGTTAAATTTGGTGGAAGTTCACTTGCAAGCGCAGAGCAGTTTAAGAAGGTTGGCAATATTATCCGTGCTGATGAGGACAGAAAGTATGTGGTTCCTTCAGCACCTGGAAAGAGATTTCCAGAGGATACTAAGGTTACTGATATGCTTTACAAATGTTATGCAGAGGCAGAAGCTGGTAAGAATATTGAGAAGAGTCTTAAGGCAATTGAGGAAAGATACAATGAAATTATCAAGGGACTTGGACTTAAGCTTTCATTAAAGGAACAGTTTGAGACAATTAAGAAGAATTTTGAGGCACTTGCAGGAAAAGATTATGCAGCTTCAAGAGGAGAGTATCTTAATGGTATTATCATGGCTAACTATCTTGGATATGAGTTCATAGATGCTGCTACAGTTATCTGCTTCGATAAGGATGGAGAGTTTGATTCAGAAAAGACTAATGCAGTGTGTGAAGCAAAGTTTGCTAATATTGAAAGAGCAGTTGTACCTGGTTTTTACGGAGCAATGCCAAACGGAAAGGTTAAGACATTTTCAAGAGGCGGTTCTGATGTAACAGGATCAATCGTTGCAAGAGCACTTAAGGCTGATATGTATGAGAACTGGACAGATGTATCAGGCTTCCTTGCAGCAGATCCAAGAATTGTAAATAATGCAAAGCCAATCAACGTTATTACATATAAGGAATTAAGAGAGCTTTCATACATGGGTGCATCAGTGCTTCATGAATCAGCTATCTTCCCTGTAAGAAAGGGTGGAATTCCTATCAATATTAAGAATACTAATGCTCCGGAAGATAAGGGAACAATGATTGTTGAGACAACATGTAATATGCCGGAATACACAATTACTGGTATTGCAGGTAAGAAGGGATTCGTTGCAATCAGCATTGACAAGGATATGATGAATTCAGAAATCGGATTCTGTAGAAAGGTTCTTTCAGTATTCGAGGATAACGGAATCTCAATCGAACATATGCCTTCAGGAATTGATACTATGACAGTATTTGTTCACCAGGATGAATTCGTAGAGAAGGAACAGAAGGTTCTTGCACAGATTCATAAGGCAGTTAATCCTGACTCTGTTGAACTTGAAGCTAACCTTGCACTTATTGCAGTAGTTGGACGTGGAATGAAGAATAGTACTGGTATAGCAGGAAACATTTTCTCAGCACTTGCAAAAGCTAAGATTAATGTTAAAATGATAGATCAGGGATCTTCAGAGCTTAACATCATCATTGGTGTAAGAAACAGATACTTTGAGGATGCTATTAAGACTATCTATGGAGTATTTGTTCCAGAAGAATAGTTGAGTAGATAAACAGGGGGATAAGGGATATGAAAGAAGCTAAGAATGAGCTGTTACAGTTTGTTGGCGGCGTAATAATGCTTGTTGTAGGACTGTACATATTGTCACAGAAAGTTATGGTATCATCTTCATATGGGTTCTTCTCATTATGGGGTGGCAGGTTCTCATCAGGTCTTATTATGGTACCATTAATAATTGGAGTTGTATGGATGTTTGCTTCAGGCGGCTCATTTGTATCTAAAGTATTTACCGTACTATCAGTGATACTTATAATTGCGGCAATTGTTGCGTCAACAAGAATCTGGCTTGTAACTATTACAATGTATGAATGGGTTCTTATACTTGTTCTTATATTTGGCGGCGCCGGATTGGTTGCAAAGGTATTGTTTGCTAACAATAAGTCAGAAAAGTCCAAGAAAGATAAGTCAGAGCAGACAGGCGGCAGTTATACATCAAGTGTAGATGATGAACTTGATAAGATGAAAAAGAATATGAAGTAAATTTCATTCCCCGCACATGGAGTGCGGGGATTCTTGCGTTTATGCAACTGTTGATAAACTTTGATGAAATTGATATAATTAAATGTAATATGCGTATGAAAACGGAGGAAGATTAATGGATATCGCAAAGAAGATAGCGGAAGAGCTGGAAATTAAAGTAACACAGGTAGAAGCTGCTGTTAAACTTATAGATGAGGGGTGTACAATCCCTTTTATTGCAAGATACAGAAAGGAAGTTACAGGAGCGTTAAATGATGAACAGCTCCGTAATCTTGATGAGAGATTAAAGTATTTAAGAAATCTTGAAGACAGAAAGACTCAGGTCCTCGCAAGCATTGAAGAACAGGGAAAGCTTACAGAAGAACTTAAGGCTGCTATTACAGCAGCAGAAACAATGGTTCTTGTAGAAGATCTTTACAGACCATACAAGCAGAAGAGAAGAACAAGAGCAACAATTGCGAAAGAGAAAGGCCTTGAACCACTTGCACAGTTCATATATGCACAGGAAGCTACAGAAGATGTAGAAATCAAGGCAGCAGAATTTATCAGTGATGAAGAAGGTAAGGAAGTCGCTACAGCACAGGATGCAATAGCAGGTGCATTAGATATAATTGCAGAGCAGATATCAGATGTTGCAGATTACAGAACATATATCAGAGACATCACAATGAAAGAAGGAAAGCTTGTTGTAACAGCCAAAGATGAAAAGGCTGAGTCTGTATACGAGAATTATTATGATTATAGCGAGGCACTTTCAACAATTCCGGGACACAGAATTCTTGCAATTAACAGAGGAGAGGATGAGAAGTTTCTTACTGTTAAGGTAGAAGCACCGGAAGAGAGAATATTAAGATATCTCGAGAAGAATATTCTTAAAGACAATGCATTTACAGCAGAATACCTTAAGAACTGCATAGCAGATGCATATGGAAGACTTATTGCACCAGCTATCGAAAGAGAGATAAGAAGCAGCCTTACAGAGACGGCAGAGGATGGGGCAATCAAAGTGTTTGGAAAGAATCTTGAACAGCTTCTCCTTCAGCCACCTATCGCAGGCAAGGTTGTTCTTGGATGGGATCCGGCTTTCAGAACAGGCTGTAAGCTTGCAGTTGTAGACCCTACAGGTAAGGTGCTTGCAACTAAAGTTATATACCCTACAGAACCACACAATAAGGTGGCGGAATCTAAGGCTGAGGTTAAGAAGCTTATAGATAAGTACCACGTTAATCTTATTTCGTGTGGTAACGGAACAGCTTCAAGAGAATCAGAGAAGATTATTTCAGATATGATACATGAGATGAATCTTCCTGTTGATTATGTAATCACTAACGAGGCGGGGGCTTCTGTATATTCAGCAAGTAAACTTGCAACAGAGGAATTCCCTGACTTTGATGTGGCACAGAGAAGTGCAGTTTCAATAGCAAGACGAGTTCAGGATCCATTGGCAGAGCTTGTAAAGATTGATCCGAAATCAATCGGAGTAGGTCAGTATCAGCATGATATGAACCAGAAGAAGTTAGAGAACACACTTACAGGAGTTGTTGAGGACAGCGTTAATAAGGTTGGAGTAGACTTAAATACTGCATCGGCCTCACTTCTTGAGTATATTTCAGGTATATCTAAGGCAGTAGCTAAGAATATAGTTGAGTACAGAGAGACTAACGGAAGATTCACGAACAGAAAGCAGCTTTTAAAGGTTGCAAAGCTTGGACCTAAGGCATTTGAACAGTGTGCCGGATTCATGAGAATATCAGGCGGCGATAATCCGTTAGACGCAACAAGCGTACATCCTGAAAGTTATGAGGCAGCAACAAAGCTTCTTGCACTTTTAGGTTATGATATTAATTCAATAACATCAGGAGAACTTATAGGACTTAAGAGCAAAGTTAAAGATTTTGCCAAGATGGCGGATGAACTTGGAATAGGAACAATGACACTTGAAGATATCGTTAAAGAACTTGAGAAGCCGGGAAGAGACCCAAGAGATGAGATGCCTAAGCCTATATTAAGAAAAGATGTTCTTGATATGAAGGATTTAACACCGGGCATGATACTTAAGGGAACAGTCAGAAATGTTATTGATTTCGGAGCATTTGTTGATATCGGAGTGCATCAGGACGGACTTGTACACATTTCCCAGATGAGCAGCACAAAGAGAGTTGAGCACCCTCTTGATGTTGTAAGTGTAGGAGATATCGTAGATGTAAGAGTTATAGATGTTGATATCCCTAAGGCAAGAATTTCACTTTCAATGATCCTTGATGAAAAAGAGGCAGCTAACAGAAAGTACACTAAGGATAATTCCAATAATAAGAATAACAGAAACAACGGCAAAGGAAACAGACAGGACAGAAAGCCTAAGAAGGAAGGCCTTAACCTTTCAGGTCTTGCCAAGTTCATGCATTAATAGGAGTATTGTATGGAAGATAGAATTGAATTCGACAGCGTAATTACAGAGAAAGCACTTAATGATTTCAAGATGTATCATGTTTTTCACAATGTTGGGGGAGTGTTCGGATATGTATTTGCAGCATTTGCAATAGTTATGTGCGTGCTTGGGGTAATATTCAAAATGTCTCCTAAATATATAGTCATGATGGGGCTTTTTGGAGTATTTTTCTTCTTTTATCCAATTGTTAATATGAGGCTTGGAACTAAGAAGCAGATGAAAACAGTTGTAGCATTTAAAGAGCCTATGCATTATAGTGCCGGGGAAGACAAGATAATTGTAAGCCAGGGTGATATGTCAGAAGAACTTGCATGGGAGCAGATATACAAGATAAGATTCACAGGAAGCAATCTTATTCTGTATCTTTCATCTGTCAGAGCCAATGTGCTTACAGTTAACAGTATGGGTGAGGCGGCAGTTCCTTTTGTTAAAATGTGTCAGAAGAAATTAAAGCCTTTTCAGGTTAAGGTTAATATGGATAAGCTTGCTAAGGCTGTGGCTTAAGTAAGCAGATAGGAATAATATGGTTAAAGAAACATTTAACGCTAAAGAAACATTTGAAGCAGGATATGAGATGGGTAAGAAGGCTCTTCCGGGGCAGATATACTGTCTAAATGGAGATTTAGGTGTCGGAAAAACAGTATTTACGCAGGGCTTTGCGAAAGGTCTTGGAATAGAAGAGCCTGTCAACAGCCCTACATTTACAATTATTCAGGAATACCATGAAGGCAGACTGCCATTGTATCATTTTGATGTATACAGAATTGGCGATGTTGAAGAGATGGATGAGCTTGGATATGAGGAATATTTTTATTCAGACGGGGTGTGTCTTATTGAATGGAGCACACTTATACAGGAGATAATTCCAGATAATGCGATAGAGATAGTTATAGAAAAAAACCTTGAAAAAGGCTTTGATTACAGGAAAATAACTATCGGGCAGGAGGCAGTATGAGAATATTAGCGATAGAAAGTTCAGCAGTTACAGCATCAGTTGCGATTCTTGAAGATGATACACTTGTTGCTGAATACACAATTAATCATAAGATGACACATTCACAGACACTTCTTCCAATGATAGATGAGATATTTTCAATGGTTCAGTTAAAGCCTGATGATGTTGATGTTATAGCAGTATCAAAGGGACCGGGTTCATTCACGGGCCTAAGAATTGGTGCGGCTACAGGCAAGGGAATTGCACTTGCGCTTGACAAAAAGATGGTGGCAGTACCGACACTTGCGGCTATGGCATATAATTTATATGGAGACAGCAGATATATATGCCCTGTAATGGATGCAAGAAGAAAGCATCTGTACAGTGGAATATATACATTTGACGGTGACAGGCTTATTACAGTAAGAGATGTTAATCTTGAGTCATATGATGAGCTTGCAGAAGAACTTGCAGGACTTGATGGACAGGTTGTATTAGTAGGTGATGGTGTGGATGTCGCAGGTGACGTCCTTAAAGAGCAGCTTGGTGACAAATGTGTTCTTGCACCGGCTCATATCAAGACACAGAGAGCTGGTTCAGTAGCACTTTTAGCAAAGCAGATGGCAGATAATGGTGAATATACAGATGCTGATGAGTTAAAGCCTGATTATCTGCGCCCTTCACAGGCAGAAAGAGAGAAAGCACAGCATGAGTCTTAAATATGTGATAAGACCGATGACGGAAGATGATACATTTGCAGTGGAACTGATAGAACAGGGAATATTCTCGCTTCCATGGTCGCAGAAATCATTTGCAGATGCGTGCAGGAATCAGGACAATGTGTATCTGGTATGCGAGGCAGACGGAGTAATAGCAGGATATTGTGGTATGTGGACTGTGCTTGGAGAAGGCAATATAACCAACATGGCAGTATCACCGGATTACAGGCGGTGCGGCATAGCACAGATGCTTATGCAATCAATGGAAAAGTATGGTAATGACAAGAATGTCACATCATATTTTCTTGAAGTCAGACAGAGCAATCTGCCAGCAATAGCCCTTTATGAAAAAATGGGGTATAAGAATATAGGTATTAGAAAAGGATTTTACGAAAAGCCAGTTGAGGACGCAGTAATAATGTCTAAAATTATTGGGTGAAATAATAGACTGCATAATATATATTGATGTATAATAACAGAAGGAGGTGCGATTAATGCTTGATGTATGTTTACTGGGAACCAGTGGCATGCTTCCCCTGCCGGGAAGATGGCTGACATCGCTTATGACACGTTACAACGGAAGCAGCCTGATGATAGATTGCGGAGAGGGAACACAGATAGCTGTTAAGCAGAAAGGATGGAGTTTTAATCCTATAGATGTTATCTGTTTCACACATTATCATGCTGATCATATAAGTGGTTTGCCGGGGCTTTTGCTCACAATAGGTAATTCTGACAGAAAGAAGCCCTTAACTCTTGTAGGACCCAAGGGGCTTGGCAGGGTAGTTTCTTCGCTCAGGGTAATCGCACCAGAGCTGCCATTTGAACTTAAGCTGATAGAACTTACGAATCAACAGGAGCATTTGTCAATATGCGGATATGAGATAGATGCATTCAGGGTTAATCATGCTGTTATATGTTATGGGTATTCGATTAGTATTCCGAGAATAGGCAAGTTTGATGTAGAAAAGGCGAAAGAACTTGGTATTCCGTGTAGCATGTGGAATAAACTGCAGCATGGAACAGCGGTTACAATAGATGATAAAGAATATACGCCGGATATGGTTATGGGGGCGGCAAGAAAAGGGCTTAAAGTAACATATTGTACAGATAGCAGGCCTGTTCAGATTATATCAGATAATGCTAAAGAATCAGATCTTTTCATATGTGAGGGCATGTATGGAGAGGATGGTAAGGAAGCTAAGGCAAAGGAATATAAGCATATGACCTTTACAGAAGCGGCACAGCTTGCAAAGAATGCGGATGTCAGGGAAATGTGGCTGACACATTATAGTCCTTCACTTGTAAGACCACAGGATTATGTTGATAAGGCAAGAAAGATATTCCCTGCTACAATAGCAGCTAATGATGGAAGAACAGTTGAGTTGAAGTTTGACGATGAGGGTTAGATTATGAAAAAATACGGAAGGACGATAATTGTAATAGCAGTATTGGTTGCGTTGGGGCTGGGATATTACTATTACCTTGCTAATAAGGATACAGGTAAAGATGCTACTGATATTGCAGCAGATACCAGTGAGGTTTCTGTGCTTATTTCAAAAGATATTATGGCTAATTATCCGGAATCACCTAAGGATGTAGTTAATCTGTATGCAAGAATAACGAAGGCATATTATGATACATCACTTACTAATGAGCAGATTGAAGCTTTAGGAAAGCAGGCACGTCTGATGTTTGATGATGAATTAAAGAATACGCAGACAGATGCGGATTTCTATGAGAAACTTAAGGAAGATATAGGCAATTATAATTCAACCAAAACACGTATAAGTTCATATGTTATACAGAGTGCTGCCAAGACTAAATATTCAACATTTAAAGACAGGCAGTATGCATCAATCGCATTAGTGTATTATTTGAGACAGGGTGACAAGCTTATAGATTCACCAACAAAATTCACCTTAAGAAAAGATGATGATGGACACTGGAAGATTCTTTTCTGGGAGCTAACTGAAATAGACAGCGATACATAATAATAGGAGATATAAAATGAGCGAAAAAGATGATGTTCTTATTCTTGCAATAGAAAGTTCATGTGACGAGACAGCAGCAGCAGTAGTAAAGAATGGGAGAGAGGTATTGTCAAATGTGATTAATACCCAGATAGCCATACATACAGAGTATGGTGGTGTAGTTCCTGAAATTGCGTCAAGAAAACATATAGAAAATATTAATCCTGTAATAAGGAAAGCACTTGAAGATGCGGGAGTAACACTTGATGATATAGATGCAATAGGTGTTACATATGGTCCTGGGCTTGTGGGAGCACTTCTTGTCGGAGTTGCGGAGGCTAAAGCAATAGCATTTGCAAAGAATAAACCATTAGTAGGGGTACATCACATAGAAGGTCATATTAGTGCCAACTATGTTGAGAATAAAGAACTCGAACCTCCTTTTGTTGCGCTTGTTGTTTCGGGAGGACATACACACCTTGTTAAGGTCAATGACTATGGCGAGTATGAAATAGTTGGAAGAACAAGAGATGATGCGGCAGGAGAAGCATTTGACAAGGTTGCAAGGGCAATAGGATTGGGATATCCGGGAGGACCTAAGATAGATAAGCTTGCAAAGGAAGGTAATCCGGATGCAATAGAATTTCCAAGAGCACATGTTGATGATGCTCCTTATGATTTTTCGTTTAGTGGAATAAAATCAGCAGTACTTAATTATATTAATTCTGCCAATATGCAGGGAAAAGAGATAAACAGGGCTGATGTAGCAGCGTCATTCCAGAAAGCGGTAGTAGATGCTCTTGTTTCACGGGCAGTAAGGCTGGCAAAAGAATGTGGAATGGATAAGCTTGCAATAGCTGGAGGAGTTGCGTCTAATTCAGCGCTTCGGGCAGCAGTACAGGAAGAGTGTACAAAGAATAACATCAGATTCTATTCGCCATCACCTATATTATGTACAGATAACGCAGCTATGATAGGAGCGGCGGCATATTATGAATATATTAAAGGAGTTCGTCATGGCTATGATTTAAACGCTATCCCGAACCTTAAATTAGGAGAACGCATATAATGAATACGGCTATAGTTCTTGCGGGTGGAAGTGGCAGGAGGATGAATAGTGATGTTCCAAAGCAATATATGATGCTTAAAGGAAAACCAGTAATATACTATTCACTGAAAGCATTTCAGGATAACCTGCATATAGATGATATAATACTGGTAACATCTGATTATTACATAGAATATGTAAAAAAAAATATTTTAGATGATACGCTTGATAAGGTTTCAAAAGTTATACAGGGCGGCGTGGAACGATATGATTCAGTATGGGAAGGACTGAAATGTATCAAGGAATCCGGATATGTATTCATACATGATGGTGCAAGACCGTGTATAAGCCAGAAGCTTATTAACGATTGCTATGAAGCTGTTGTTGAAGATGGGGCATGTATAGCGGCAGTACCTGTTAAAGATACTATTAAGATAGCAGATTCAGAAGGCTATGCAGCAAAAACACCGGACAGGAATACATTGTGGCAGATTCAGACACCACAAGTATTTGAGTATGATATAATAAAATCTGCATATAGTAGTCTGTATAGAAGTGGCAGATTTAATGGGGTAACAGATGATGCGATGGTACTTGAAAGATTTGGAGAACATCATATAAAACTGGTGTACAGTGATTATAGAAATATTAAGATCACAACACCAGAAGATATGAACACAGCAGAAATGTTTATAGAGAATATATTTTAATAAATAATTATATTAGATGCAGTATAAGGAGACAGGTATGAGTGGTTTTTCAGTTAAAAGAGTTAATGTTGTTGGTGCATTTGCATCATTATGGGCGTTTATATTTGCATTTTTTCCATTTTATAGAATAGAACCGATGGAAGTACTTATACAGCAGGCAGGGAAGCAGGCTGAATCATATGCTTTAACTAAAAATCTGGTGTCATATAATTTTTTTGGTGTATTGTGCCTTATGTTGTCTATAGTTGCATTTGGATTATACATATGGAATAGTTCGCAGCTTGTAAGAGCTGCTGCGATAATAGTTTCGGTAGTAGATTTTATAAGCCTTATGCTTGCGCTTATAGTAGGCAATTCTAATATAAAAGATATCAAATCAATAATTACATATGCTGTTCAGTACAGTGGCTCTGGAATGAAGACCAGTATGTTTGTAAAGACATCCGTAGCATATGGATTTGTGCTTGAACTGATAATGGTGTTAATAATGATAGGCTCATACTGGATTAATGAAATGTTATTCAGACCATATGTATTAGGAAACAAGTCAGAAGCAGTATTAAATCCTCTGGAAGGACTTGTAGGAACGGCCAAAGCTAGCTATACAAAGCAGATGGCGGCTCATATGCACATGAAAAATACGGTGTCATCAGAGAGACCTGAACAATCATCAGAAACACCTGATGAAAAAATTTAAAAAACTTTAAAAAAGCTGTTGACAAAGTTACACTGTGATGATAATATAATCAAGTCGCTGGTGCGACACAATAAAATAGCTATGGAGAGGTACCGAAGTGGTCATAACGGGGCGGTCTTGAAAACCGTTTGTCTTCACGGGCGCATGGGTTCGAATCCCATCCTCTCCGCTTAAGCCGTTCATTAAACATGAATGGCTTTTTATTTGCCAGAGGTGCTTGTGAGCATATTGCACAAAAAGATGATGCAAGTAGTGCTGGTTAAAGAACTTGACATACAAGATATTGTCACTTTGAAAAAATATGACAAAAAAGTAAAAAAGTTCTTGACAAACAAGAATGGCAATGATATCCTAATTAAGCTGTCGGCGAGAAAAGCTGATAACACTTAATGAAGTTCTTTGATAACTGAATAGAAAGACAACCTTGAAATTCTTTGAGAATTTTAAAATGATTCATTAATGAATCTTGCGAGTATCGAAAGATACACAAACCTAAACAGTAAGTTTTGGTAAAACTATTTAAGCTAGTTAGTTTATAACTGACGAGGCAAACTTTTTATGAGAGTTTGATCCTGGCTCAGGAT
>NZ_WKRD01000019.1 GCF_009680455.1 Lachnospira eligens | reverse complement strand
GCGATGAGACTGTTCAGGTTAAACGCAAAAGAAACACACTCTGGGAATTTCTTCCCAAATTGTATCTCTCAATACGCATCAACCCATGTCAATTAAACACGCTGTATAGAGACTAGGCAGATCTGACGATCACCTAGCGACTCTCTCCACCGTTTGACGAGGCCATTTACAAAAACATAACGAACGACAAGCCTACTCGAATTCGTTTCCAAACTCTTTTCGAACTTGTCTTCAACTGCTTTCGCATGAAGTACCTCCCAACTACTTTTCCTCACACTTGTACTCCATGACTAAACCCCCCCTCCCATTACAAACTAAAATCTTACTTTTATTTTCTTTTGCCCTCTCTGTCGCTCTGCCTTAACTACGTATTTCTCGCCGAGAAAAACTTCAATTTAAGCTATTCTCCAAAAATCTTAGCGTATATTTTTTTCTTTTTTTTTTTCCAAAGTGACAGGTGCCCCGGGTAACCCAGTTCCTCACTTTTTTTTACTGCGGAAGCGGAAGCGGAAAATACGGAAGCGGAAAATACGGAAGCGGAAAATACGGAAGCGGAAAATACGGAAACGCGCGGGAACATACAAAATATACCTTTCTCACACAAGAAATATATGCTACTTGCAAAATATCATACCAAAAAACTTTTCACAACCGAAACCAAAACCAACGGATATCATACATTACACTACCACCATTCAAACTTTACTACTATCCTCCCTTCAGTTTCCCTTTTTCTGCCTTTTTCGGTGACGGAAATACGCTTCAGAGACCCTAAAGGGAAATCCATGCCATAACAGGAAAGTAACATCCCAATGCGGACTATACCACCCCACCACACTCCTACCAATAATGGTAACTATTCTATGTTTTCTTACTCCTATGTCTATTCATCTTTCATCTGACTACCTAATACTATGCAAAAATGTAAAATTATCACACAAAACATAAACAATCAAAATCAGCCATTTCCGCACCTTTTCCTCTGTCCACTTTCAACCGTCCCTCCAAATGTAAAATGGCCTATCGGAATACATTTTCTACATCCTAACTACTATAAAACAACCTTTAGACTTACGTTTGCTACTCTCATGGTCTCAATACTGCCGCCGAAATTCTGTCCCACATACTAAATCTCTTCCCGTCATTATCGCCCGCATCCGGTGCCGTAAATGCAAAACAAATACCATCTATGTCTTCCACACCATCATTTTACTATGCCTGCCACCATCCATTTGTCTTTTGCACCATATCTTCATAACCTGTCACCTTGAAACTACCTCTGCATGCCACCTACCGACCAACTTTCATGTTCTGTTTCGACCTACCTCTTGTAAATGACAAATCACCTTTTTCATCGTATGCACCTTATTCTCCACATCACAATGCACTATTGCTTTTGCTTTTTCACCTCTCATATCCTATTGCTATTAGATGAAATATAATAAAAATTGTCCTCCACCCATAACACCTCTCACTCCCACCTACTGAACATGTCTGGACCCTGCCCTCATATCACCTGCGTTTCCGTTAAACTATCGGTTGCGGCCATATCTACCAGAAAGCACCGTTTCCCGTCCGATCAACTGTAGTTAAGCTGGTAAGAGCCTGACCGAGTAGTGTAGTGGGTGACCATACGCGAAACTCAGGTGCTGCAATCTTTATTTCTTTTTTTTTTTTTTTCTCTCTAGTTTCTTGGCTTCCTATGCTAAATCCCATAACTAACCTACCATTCGATTCAGAAAAATTCGCACTATCCAGCTGCACTCTTCTTCTGAAGAGTTAAGCACTCCATTATGCTCATTGGGTTGCTACTACTTGATATGTACAAACAATATTCTCCTCCGATATTCCTACAAAAAAAAAAACACTCCGGTTTTGTTCTCTTCCCTCCATTTCCCTCTCTTCTACGGTTAATCCTTTCCTCTTCGTCTTTTTCTACGCCCTCGTTTAGTTGCTTCTTTTTCCTTCCCGCTTTCCTGCACTAACATTTTGCCGCAGTACACTATACGATCGTAGTACATCTTACAACTCCGCATACCGCGTCGCCAAAAATTTACTTCGCCAACCATTCCATATCTGTTAAGTATACATGTATATATATTGCACTGGCTATTCATCTTGCACTTTTCCTCTTTCTTCTTCCCAGTAGCCTCATCCTTTTACGCTGCCTCTCTGGAACTTGCCATCATCATTCCCTAGAAACTGCCATTTACTTAAAAAAAAAAAAAATGTCCCCACCATCACTGTTCACTTGTCTCTTACATCTTTCTTGGTAAAATCGTAGTTCGTAGTATTTTTTTTCATATCAAAGGCATGTCCTGTTAACTATAGGAAATGAGCTTTTCTCAATTCTCTAAACTTATAAAAGCACTCATGTTTGCCGCTCTGATGGTGCGGAAAAAACTGCTCCATGAAGCAAACTGTCCGGGCAAATCCTTTCACGCTCGGGAAGCTTCGTGAAAGCCCTTCTCTTTTAACCCATCTTTGCAACGAAAAAAAAAAAAAAGAAAATAAAAAATAAAAAGACCAAATAGTAAATGGTACACTCTTACACACTATCATCCTCATCGTATATTATAATAGATATATACAATACATGTTTTTACCCGGATCATAGAGTTCTTAAGACAAATAAAATTTATAGAGACTTGTTCAGTCTACTTCTCTCTAAACTAGGCCCCGGCTCCTGCCAGTACCCACTTAGAAAGAAATAAAAAAACAAATCAGACAACAAAGGCTTAATCTCAGCAGATCGTAACAACAAGGCTACTCTACTGCTTACAATACCCCGTTGTACATCTAAGTCGTATACAAATGATTTATCCCCACGCAAAATGACATTGCAATTCGCCAGCAAGCACCCAAGGCCTTTCCGCCAAGTGCACCGTTGCTAGCC
>NZ_WKRD01000018.1 GCF_009680455.1 Lachnospira eligens | reverse complement strand
ATTGTTCTTTGAAAACTGCATATTAAAATATCTTATAAAACATTGTTTTAAATAATGTTTAGACATCCGAGGTGCGACATATACTTAAAGTAAATGTCAAACCAAGAAACAAACCAAGGTTGAGAAATCAACCAAAAACCGAATGGTGTAACGCTATACATCATTTAAAGGTTAAGCTATAAAGAGCATAGGGTGGATGCCTAGGCACTGAGAGCCGATGAAAGACGTGATAAGCTGCGATAAGCTGCGGTAAGGAGCAAATATCCATTGACCCGCAGATTTCTGAATGGGGAAACCTACGCAAGAAGACCTTGCGTACTCATACATGAATACATAGTGTATGAGAGGGAACCCGGGGAACTGAAACATCTAAGTACCCGGAGGAAGAGAAAGAAACATCGATTTCCTGAGTAGCGGCGAGCGAAAGGGAAAGAGCCCAAACCAGAGGATTTATCCTTTGGGGTTAGGACTGCATAATTGATCTGCAATTGATAGGAGAACGGTCTGGGAAGTCCGGCGAGAAAGCGTGAAAGCCGCGTATCCGAAATCGAAAGCAGCAAGGCAGGATCCAGAGTACCACGAGACACGAGAAACCTTGTGGGAATGAGCGGAGACCACTCCGTAAGGCTAAATACTACTCAGTGACCGATAGCGCATAGTACTGTGAAGGAAAGGTGAAAAGGACCCCGGGAGGGGAGTGAAAGAGAACCTGAAACCCTGTGTTTACAAGCTGTCGAAGCACGAAAGTGCGACGGCGTACTTTTTGTAGAACGGTCCGGCGAGTTATGATGAGTGGTAAGGTTAAGGACTTAAGGTCCGGAGCCGAAGCGAAAGCGAGTGTTAAAAGCACGGTTGAATCGCTTATCATAGACCCGAAACCGGGTGATCTATCCATGTCCAGGTTGAAGCTGCCGTAAGAGGTAGTGGAGGACCGAACACACATCCGTTGAAAAGGGTGGTGATGAGGTGTGGATAGGGGAGAAATTCCAATCGAACCCGGAGATAGCTGGTTCTCCTCGAAATAGCTTTAGGGCTAGCCTCTGGTTAGTCTGCCGCAGGTAGAGCACTGAATTTCCTAGGGGGCGTCAAAGCCTACCGAAGAATATCAAACTGCGAATGGCGGACAGATGATGCCAGGGAGTCAGACTGCACGAGATAAGTTGGGTGGTCAAAAGGGAAAGAGCCCAGACCTACAGCTAAGGTCCCAAAGTGTGTGTTAAGTGGAAAAGGATGTGGGATTTCGAAGACAACTAGGATGTTGGCTCAGAAGCAGCCACACATTAAAAGAGTGCGTAATAGCTCACTAGTCGAGAGGTCCTGCGCCGAAAATGTCCGGGGCTAAAACACAACACCGAAGCTTAGGAATTCTAATGAATTGGTAGAGGAGCATTGAAGACGGAACGAAGCCATACCGTAAGGAATGGTGGACTGTCTTGAAGAGAGAATGCCGGAATGAGTAGCGAGATTGAAGTGAGAATCTTCAAGGCCGAATATCTAAGGTTTCCAGGGTAAAGCTGATCTGCCCTGGGTAAGTCGGGGCCTAAGGCAAGGTCGAAAGACGTAGTCGATGGATAACAGGTTGAAATTCCTGTACTGCATCAAATCAGAAATGTGGGGACACATGAGGGAAGCATGAGCCGGAAAAGGAAAGTCCGGTACAAGCGCAGCAGAGGACAGATAGGCAAATCCGTCTGTCAACTCGAGGGCGCGATGTGGAGCGAACCAAAGTAGCGAAGCATGTGGAGCTTGTGTCGAGAAAAGCCGCTATAGTGTTTGATGTACCCGTACCGTAAACCGACACAGGTGGATGAGGAGAGAATCCTAAGGCCGGCGGGAGAAGCATTGTTAAGGAACTCGGCAAAATGACCCCGTAACTTCGGGAGAAGGGGTGCTCCAGAGATGGAGCCGCAGAGAACTGGCCCAAGCAACTGTTTAGCAAAAACACAGGTCTATGCAAAACCGAAAGGTGAGGTATATGGGCTGACGCCTGCCCGGTGCTGGAAGGTTAAGAGGAGATGTTAATCGCAAGGTGAAGCATTGAATTTAAGCCCCAGTAAACGGCGGCCGTAACTATAACGGTCCTAAGGTAGCGAAATTCCTTGTCGGGTAAGTTCCGACCCGCACGAAAGGCGTAATGATTTGGGCACTGTCTCGACAATGCACCCGGTGAAATTGAAATACCAGTGAAGATGCTGGTTACCTGCGCCAGGACGGAAAGACCCCATGGAGCTTTACTCTAGCTTGATACTGGGGTTCGGTATTGCATGTACAGGATAGGTGGGAGACTGAGAAGATGTGTCGCCAGATGCATCAGAGTCGATGTTGGGATACCACCCCTGCAGTACTGGGCTTCTAACCTGCAGCCGTGACCCGGCTGGGGGACAATGTCTGGTGGGGAGTTTGACTGGGGCGGTCGCCTCCGAAAGAGTATCGGAGGCGCTCAAAGGTTCCCTCAGAATGGTTGGAAACCATTCGAAGAGCGCAAAGGCAGAAGGGAGCTTGACTGCGACACCGACGGGTGGAGCAGGTACGAAAGTAGGACTTAGTGATCCGGTGGTATGAAAGTGGGATTGCCATCGCTCAACGGATAAAAGCTACCCTGGGGATAACAGGCTTATCACTCCCAAGAGTTCACATCGACGGAGTGGTTTGGCACCTCGATGTCGGCTCATCGCATCCTGGGGCTGTAGTAGGTCCCAAGGGTTGGGCTGTTCGCCCATTAAAGCGGTACGCGAGCTGGGTTCAGAACGTCGTGAGACAGTTCGGTCCCTATCCGGCGTGGGCGTAGGATATCTGAGAGGAGCTGTCCTTAGTACGAGAGGACCGGGATGGACTGACCTCTGGTGCACCGGTTGCATTGCCAAATGCATAGCCGGGTAGCCAAGTCGGGACGGGATAAACGCTGAAGGCATCTAAGCGTGAAGCCCCCCTCAAGATGAGATATCCCATAACATAAGTTAGTAAGACCCCTTGAAGACGACGAGGTAGATAGGCAGAAGGTGGAAGTGTGGTGACATATGGAGCTGATCTGTACTAATAGGTCGAGGGCTTAACCAAGAGAAAAGGTTAAGACGGTTTGGATAGAACAAAGAGAGTTATTCTTAAGAGTAATCGGATGAAA
>NZ_WKRD01000017.1 GCF_009680455.1 Lachnospira eligens | reverse complement strand
AGGGCTTAACCAAGAGAAAAGGTTAAGACGGTTTGGATAGAACAAAGAGAGTTATTCTTAAGAGTAATCGGATGAAAGAATTTTAATGTGCAGTTTTGAAAGAGCAATCTTTCAATTTTATAATCCTCGATAGCTCAATGGTAGAGCACTCGGCTGTTAACCGAGTTGTTGTAGGTTCGAGCCCTACTCGGGGAGTTATAAGAATGGATATAGGACAATAGGATAATTGTTCCAATTCATTCTTATATTTTTTTATACGGCTCCATGGTCAAGCGGTTAAGACACCACCCTTTCACGGTGGTATCAGGGGTTCAAATCCCCTTGGAGTCATAGAGTAGAACATAAAAGGAAATTCAAATTGCCGACTTGGCTCAATGGCAGAGCAGCTGATTTGTAATCAGCAGGTTGTTGGTTCGACTCCGACAGTCGGCTTTTTGGACCTTTAGCTCAGTTGGTTAGAGCAACCGGCTCATAACCGGTCGGTCCTGGGTTCGAGTCCCCGAAGGTCCACTTGTTCTACTCGTTATGGCCTGGTGGCTCAGCTGGTTAGAGCGCCGCCCTGTCACGGCGGAGGTCGTGGGTTCGAACCCCATCCGGGTCGCTGCTATCATTATGATGGCAATAATTAATAATACACCAAGCCGGTGTGGCGGAACTGGCAGACGCACAGGACTTAAAATCCTGCGGGACTTATACTCCCATACGGGTTCGATTCCCGTTGCCGGCACTAAACACGAAAGTGTTTAGGAAGTACGTGTAGCTCAGCTGGATAGAGCGTCTGGCTACGGACCAGAAGGTCGCGAGTTCGAATCTTGTCACGTACATTTATTAACCTTGCATAGTTGCAAGGTTTTTTTAGTTTCACGAAACAATAATTGAAAGCATTTTCATGTATGAATAAAATAAGACAAAATAGCAATACTACATTAATGTAAAAATATTTATGGAGGTTGATATTATGTCAAAGAACACATCTAAAAATTCAACAAATTCAAAGAATTCTACTAATTCCAGCAATTCAACAAACTCAAGAAATTCTTATAATGAAACTAATTCAACAAACAGCAAGAATCAGTCATTTAAGAATTCCAAGAATAAGACATCAGGTTCTGATGAGTCCGACTGCTATTAGTCAGAATATAGGTCGCATATGCGGCCTTACATAACAAAATGGTAATAAAAAATACTAATTAAAGTATAATATATTAAATTCTATATTGTGTGGGTAAACTATGTCATGTGAAATGATAAGTTCAAGAAAAATAGATTATTATGTAAATGATCCATATGTAACAATAATTGATATAAGATTGAAGGAAAAATATGTATATTCGAGGATAAAAGGAGCAATACATTATGAATATAACAAGCTGGTTGATGATATAAATAATATATATAAATGCGGAAAGATTTCTTATGAATTTAGAAAAATATTTGGTAATAAGGAAAAAATATACATATTTTATTGCGATAAAGGTGCTATGAGTCTTGTTATATGCGAAAAGATGTCTGGGCTTGGATATATATGCAAGACAGTTGTAGGAGGATTTGAGGCATATAAAGGAATGTGTGTAATCAATTAACGGATTGACACTCATTTGCGTAGGCATTAATATATATATAAATGTACATTTGGAGGATATATGAATACATATGAATTAATTGCTCCCTGCCATTTTGGTCTGGAATCAGTATTAAAAAGGGAAATATATGATCTTGGATATGATATATCATCGGTAGAGGATGGAAAGGTCACTTTTGTAGGTGATTCTGAAGCCATATGCCGTGCTAATATAAATTTAAGGACTACAGAGCGTATTTTGATTAAAGTGGGTCAATTTAAGGCTGAGACATTTACAGAGCTGTTTGACAATACTAAAGCTCTTGAGTGGGAGAATTATATACCTAAGAATGGCAAGTTCTGGGTAACAAAAGCTAATTCTGTTAACAGTAAACTGTTCAGCAGTTCTGATATCCAGTCAATTGTTAAGAAAGCAATTGTAGAGAGACTTAAAGAACATTATAGAATTGGATGGTTTGAGGAAGATGGTGATTCTTATCCTATAAGAGTAACTATTATGAAGGATATTGTGACTATTGCACTTGACACATCAGGTGATTCGCTTCATAAGAGAGGATACAGACCGGCAGCTGGAAAAGCTCCTATATCTGAGACACTTGCAGCGGCGCTTATTATGCTTACGCCGTGGAGAGGCGACAGAATTCTTGTTGATCCATTCTGCGGAAGTGGCACATTTCCAATTGAAGCAGCTATGATAGCGGCTAATATTGCACCGGGAATGAACCGTAAGTTTACAGCACAGAAGTGGACTAACATAATTGACAAACAGTTGTGGTATGATGCTGTTGATGAAGCTGAGGATATGATTAATCTTGATGTTGAAACAGATATTCAGGGTTTTGATATTGATGCAGATGTTATAAGGAAGGCAAGAAGTAATGCGGAGAATGCCGGAGTAGAGAAGTTAATACATTTTCAGGAAAGAAGCGTATCGGACTTAAGTCATCATAAGAAATACGGTTTTATTATAACTAATCCGCCTTATGGTGAAAGACTTGAGGACAAGGAGACACTTCCAGGAATATATTCTGCATTTGGACGACAGTTTGCAAAATTAGATTCATGGTCAGCCTATATGATTACTTCATATGAGGATGCTGTCAAATATTTTGGCAGAAAGCCGGATAAGAATAGAAAGATATATAATGGAATGTTAAAGACATATTTTTACTCATTCCAGGGACCAAAGCCGCCTAAGAAAGAGAAGGGACAGGAAAGATAATTATGACTACTATTATTTTAGCGTCTAATAATAAGGACAAGGTTAAGGAAGTTAAAGAGATTCTTAAAGGGTATAATGTTATCTCTCTTAAGGATGCTGGAATTGACCTTGATGTAGAGGAAAATGGCACTACATTTGAAGAAAATGCGTTGATTAAGGCAAGAACTGTATGCAAACTTACAGGACAGCTTACAATGGCAGATGATTCAGGACTGGAGATTGATTATCTTAATAAAGAGCCTGGCGTGTATTCTGCCAGATATATGGGACATGATACATCATATGATATTAAAAATGCTTCTCTTATTAAACGACTTGAGGGTGTTGAAGGGAAGGACAGAAGCGGCAGGTTTGTATGTGCTATAGCAGTGTGTTTTCCTGATGGAAGGGAAATTGTTAAGAGAGGCACAATGGAGGGGCTTATAAGCAAGGAAATCGTTGGAGACAATGGTTTTGGCTATGACCCTATAGTTTATCTGCCTGAATATGGTAAAACATCAGCACAGCTTGATCCTGAAGAGAAGAATAAGATAAGCCACAGAGGTAAGGCACTTGAACTTATAAAGAAAGAACTGGATGAGTGCCTCTAATTGGCTCATTCTGGAGGTTTTATGCAGAGGATAATGATTGTTAGCGATTCACATAGAAGACACGGTAATCTGGCAGAGGCAATATATAATGAGCAGCCATTCGATTTACTTATCCATCTTGGTGATATCGAAGGGGAAGAAGATATAATACAGGAGCTTGCCGGGGGTGAAACAATAATGGTACCGGGTAATAATGATTTCTTTTCACCTCTTCCAAGAGAACGTGAGATAGAACTTGCAGGGAAAAAAGTGCTTTTGACACACGGTCATTATTATTATGTTTCTCTCGATTTGCAGACTCTCAGGGAAGAGTGTATAGCAAGAGGAATAGATATAGTTATGTTTGGACATACTCACAGACCATTGATACAGATAGAAGATGAACTTACATTCATTAATCCTGGAAGCATATCATATCCTCGTCAGGCAGATAAAAGATGTACATATATTATGCTTGAAATTGATGATAATGGTGAAATGTCTTTTAATTTAAAGTATGTATAAATCCAGTAAATATGTGGGTTTACAGACTTGTAGAAAGAATTTTGAAAAAAATTGAAAAAAATTCAAAAAAAGTGTTGACAGATAGTACACCTTATAATATAATCATTCTTGCGTTGCGGAACAGAGCAAACGCAAGAAACAAAAACGGGGTGTGGCTCAGCTTGGCTAGAGCGCTTGATTTGGGATCAAGAGGTCGCAGGTTCGAATCCTGTCACCCCGACTTTACAACTTAATAATTATGCGGGTGTAGTTCAATGGTAGAACACTAGCCTTCCAAGCTAGATACGTGGGTTCGATTCCCATCACCCGCTTTGTGTGTTCGTAGCTCAGCTGGATAGAGCAACGGCCTTCTAAGCCGTGGGTCGAGGGTTCGAATCCCCCCGGGCACACTTTTTTTTATGAGTCATGGCCAGTAGCTTATGACTTTTGCATTATGGTGGGTATAGCACAGCTGGTCAGCGCGTCAGATTGTGGCTCTGAAGGTCCAGGGTTCGAATCCCTGTACCCACCCTTTTTTTATTTCTTGGGCTATCGCCAAGCGGTAAGGCACAGGGTTTTGATCCCTGCATTACGCTGGTTCGAATCCAGCTAGCCCAGCTCGGTAGTTATAATCCGAGGCTGGATGTTTGATATAGATTGTTACTCATAATTGTATACATTGAGGGCTCATAGCTCAGTTGGTAGAGCACTAGACTTTTAATCTAGGTGTCCCGGGTTCGAACCCCGGTGGGCTCATTAAGATGGGAATGGTTGAAAAACCATTCCCTTTTTTCTTTCCGTGCTTAGTGACTAGGAGGGGAACGGTCGTCTTGTGAAGAAATTCATTCTTTATTATTTCCATGCATTAATTATTGTAATTTTGAAAACCCGCATAAACACTGGGAATATTTGTAGGCAAGTTGGGCACTTTTGTGGCACTTGGAGTCAGAGGGAGAGGGATGATTGAGAATAGGAGTTTTAACTTGGGTAAGTTTTATGTTAAAATGGAGAAAATGAATCGGAAGTTATAAGAAGTGGAAAAGGAGGACAAGTTAATGATAAAAAAATAGCCATTGTACCCTATGTAACTAATGGGAGAAATTCACAGGTTGGACATGATGGACATTTTAATATTTT
>NZ_WKRD01000016.1 GCF_009680455.1 Lachnospira eligens | reverse complement strand
AATTCATCGTCACGGCTCAATCTCAAATATAGTGCAGTGTTATAAATCGTTGTATTGTATGGTTGTTTCACGGTTAAAAATCCTCCTTCTAAAAGAAACAACCCACGCTTATACAATACTCGCTGGTACAAGTATATCATAAGCGTGGGCTGATTGACAGTCGTTATTCCGTATTTTTTCAGGAAGCGGCGGCAGCGTGCTGGATCACATCTTCCAGCAGGCTGTCAAGCGGCTTCCCATCCTGTGCGAAATGCTCCGATACCTTGATACGGACTTTCCCCATGACAAAATACTGGGTGCCGTCTTTTTCGGTAAGCAGGGTGCCGCTGTTTTTGTTATTGCTCTCGTTTTTGCTTTTTGCCATAGGCAGTTACCTCCATAAATGAAATATGCCCGACAAGGGAATGTCAGACAGGTGTACAGCCGCAGACTGTCTCCGTGTCAACCAAACCGTGTCAACCGGCAGAAAAGACTTTGAAAACAATCCATAGGCGCTCTATTATTACTTTTTACTTTTTCTTTGATTTCTTGGTTGACATGGTTGACAAAGGAGAGAAATGCCCCAAATATCAGGCTTTTCCCCGTCAACCGGCTGTCAACCGAAGCGTCAACCAAACTGTTAACCGGCGGCTTTTTAGAATGGCAGTTCCATTTGCCTGGCTTCTTCTTCCGTGATTTCCTGAAAACCGTCCCCCTCCGGCGGAGCTTGGTTGACACGCTCCCAGCCTTTTTGAGAACCGTATTTCTTATACCGCTTCGGGCTTTTGTAGGCTGCCCAGCCCTGTATGATGCCGCCCGCAATGCCGGTATTCATAATCTCACAGATTGCCCGTGTCTCCCAGTCCGCCGGGGAATTTAAGTTCCCCAGCGCTTCCTCATAAAGCTGCTTGGAGCATACCCTGTCGCCGGTGTAGTCCTCCAAATAGGCGTAGATCATGCCAGCCTGTGTGTCCTCCTGCATGAAGTCCTGCTGGTGGGCGTTCAGGTATCGGTTCATTTCTATGCTGAACGACAGCTTATACCTCCCACTGCGGTAAACCGTCATGGCTTCCGCCCACATCTGTTCGATATACGCCCTCGCCGCCGCTTCATCGTCCAGTATGTGAACCTCCGCCCGTTCCGGGTACACCGTCACGGGGAGAAAGCGCCGGTTGCCAGTGCGGTCACGGGGCAAAAAGTCCTGCCGGTTGGTCGTCCCTCCAAATACACATTGCCGCAGCCGGTCTGCCGGATGTGTCTCATACGGCACTTTGTAGGTTTCTTTCTGGCGGCTTAAGAATGACTTGATTTCCTCAATACTCTTGGCGTTGGCTGTGGCAATCATCTCCGACATCTCGATAATCCAATGTCCTTGCAGCTTGCGGTACACATTTTCATCGTCCAGCTTCTTCAAATCGTCTGAAAACCATTCGTCCCTGCCTGCCAGTAGCCGGAAAAAGGTAGATTTCCCGGCTCCCTGACCACCAACCAGACAGAGCATGACCTCAAACTTGCTCCCCGGTCTGAATACCCGCCGGATGGCTCCCATCAGGAACAGTTTCAAGGCTTCATAGGTGTATTCGTCCGTATCGGCTCCCAGAAAGTGATGCAGGGCGTAACGGATGCGCTCTGTGTCGTCCCATTGCAGGCTGTTCAGGTAATCCCTGACCGGATGGTAGCGGTTTTCATTGGCAACAATCTTGATAGCGCTCTGCACCTTTTTCTCGCTGGTAAGCCCGTAATTTTCTTCCAGATACAAAAGCAGGTAGTTCATGTCCATGTCGGTCAGCGTGGTACTGGTGCGCTCCCAGCCCAGCGGCTTCACAATGTCAATCTGCTCCGTCAAAAGGTTCAGGCGCAGCGCCCCGCGAAACAGAGGGTCACGCTGGAACACCGTCAGGCAGTTTCGGATGCTGTTCTTCACGCCGCCTTTCTGCGTCCCCTCTAATGTTTCCCGGATTTCTGCCGGTGTCTGCGCCGGTTCCATTGTGTCCATCGTCCTTTTGACCGCTTCCTGCGTTTCCGGCGGCAAGCTCTGAAATTCGCTGCTCAAGCCGCAGCACCTCCTTTCCCTGTGCGGCGATCAATGCCGCTTTTTCTTCTATTTCTCCGTATAACAAAATATCTAAAAGGTATTCTGTGTAGCTTATCCTCTGCAACGCTTCCACAAAAAGAGGATGCCAGATGGCATCCTGCGGCTGTGGGGCGTATGCTGTTTTCCAATGCTCCAGCAGGCGCAGATAATCGCATAGCACCCGGAAACAATACCGTTCCGTTTCCTGAAATCTCTGCTCCGCTGATTTTTGTCGGGGCTGTGACCTGTTGTGACGCTTCCTATCTGGCGGCGCATTGCCGGATTTCTCATAGGAAACGCCGAAGTCCTCCGCAAGCCTGACCGCAGCTTCCCGTTTCCCCAATCCATGCAGCAAAGCGGCAAAGTCGATCACATCCCCGGAAGCCCCGCAGCCGAAGCAGTAAAAGCGGCTGTCCACTTTCATGCTGGGCGTGCGGTCATTGTGGAATGGACAGCAGACCATGCCGTTTCTCCCCACCCGGATTCCATAGAATGAAGCAGCCTGCCGGGTGGTAACAGACTGTTTCACCGCTTCAAATACATTCAAATGCTCCCTCCATAAAAATACTGGTAGCGGTAAAGCTGCCGGTTATATCATAGCTCCATCTCATGTTTCTTTCTCTGTACTGCCTGTGGCTGCTCCCTCCGGCGCAGTGCGGTATCTACGGCGTTCTGCACCTGCCGTAGCCGTATGACTTCCTCCCGGAGTGGCTTGTGCTGCGGAGACAGTTCGGCATACTCTGTTTTTAACTGTGCGTATTCCTGTTTCCATGCTTTCAGGGCAATGGGTTTTCCGTCCAGTTTTTCTTTCAAAATACGGCGGGCGGCATAAAACAGCCGTAACTCCGCATCGTGGGATGTTTCAAATTTCTCCCTCTGTTTCTTAAACTTGATATTGTTCAATTCCGTATGAACAGGTTTTAGCCGCTGGTAATTCTCGCCCTCCCGTATCAATTCCTGCAATTCCTTTATCCGGGCAGATTTCTTTTTCATGGAGTCGCTTAACGCTTCAAATTCATCGTTGACAGAGGAAAGACGCTCCTGCAAATCCTCTAATGTGAGCAGCTTGTTTTCCGTCAGATAATTGACGGCTTCGGCAAACTGCTTTAAGTTTCCGGTTCTGGCTTTATTGCTCCATGCCCCTGCGTTGCGCTGGTTGTAATAAGCGATCAACAGGTCGGCAAGGCTCGGTGTCTGCGGTTTGGAAAGTTCTTCTTTTACCTCTGCCATCCAGACAAACAGGGCTTTGATCTTCTTCCTCACATCCTGCATGAGCCGGTTGGTGGCTTTAATCCAGCGGTTCAGTTCCCCTTTCTCGGTGCGGATGCCCTTTGCTTCCATCTGCCGGACATTAGCTCCCTCGTGGACAGTAGGTATCAGGTCAAGCCCCTGCCGCACATAGGAACGGTGGTCGATACGCACATCCAGCCCTTTTTCCTCAAATTTTGTATTAACGGCAGCCGCCCACTGCTCCCGCCAGTGTTCCAGCGTTTCCGGCTCATGCCAGTCTGTTGTATGGACAGCGTTAAACATATAATCGCCGTTTTTATCCCGGATTCGGTTTCCATCTTCATCAAGAAGATATTCCCGACGCTGTTTTTGTCCCCATGTGCCATCCGGGTTCAAAGGGCGCATGGTTGTCATCACATGAAAATGCGGGTTAGGGATGCCGCCGTCCTCTTTCTCCGGGCTGTGAAAAGCAAGGTCGGCAATCATGCCTTTTGTCACAAACTGCTCCTGTACGAACTTCCTCGCCAGCTCCATGTTTTCTTCCAGCGTCAATTCATTCTGCATGGCAATATCAAAGGAATAGGCAAGCTGTGCTTTTGGATGTTTCTCGCAGTTCTCCACAGCATTCCAGAGGGTCGCCCGGTCAAGATATATTTCCGGCGCATGGGGCGGCAGCATGATTTCCGAAGCGATCACGCCGCCCTTTTTGGTGTAGTCGCTGACTTCTCCATAGTAGCTGCTGTAAAGACGCTCCCCGGCTCGATAGGCTGCGCTGGCAATGGCGCTCTGACCGGCGCTGCGCTTGATCTGTGCGATTGAAAAATGATAAAGTGCTATCCTTAGTCACCGCCTTTCTCCTGCCCGGAAATACGGGCGTGGTTCTCTGTGGCAGACCGGATGAAATGCTCCGCCTGCGGCAGATTCAAAATGCTTTCCATGAGGGAATAAAATTCCGCTTCGGATAGCTCCTTTGTCTGTGGTGCAATGCTCTCAATAGCTGCCCCACGGGTAATCAGCCGGTGCGTCCTCTGTTTCCGGGAACCGCTTTCCAGATACGCCTGCCGGTTTTTCAAACGCTGCATTTTCCGTTTTTCCTGTTCCAGCAGGACAGTGGTTTTTTCATATTCCTGCTTCAACTGTTCCAAAGATTTTTCCATGTTCTCACATCCTTTGCTGATAAGATAAAGAAAGACCATCCGCAGACAGTCCGTGTGTCAGTGCTTCTATAAAACCCGATGAAAAGGGAAAACCGCAGAGCGGATTTCTCTTTGCGGCGGGTACACAGGGGATAGCCGCTTTAGCGGCGCAAGGGGGTGTAGCCACCTTGTCGGAGCGAAGCGAACGCAGACCTCGGATTGCTGATTTTATCAGCGGCAGAGGTAAGCTCCGCAGGACGCACGATACATGGTCTTTAGACTATGTATAGAAGTGCGCCCTTAGTTCCTAAGGGATTTTGCCGTTTCCGGCAGTCTTGTCCTTTTTCTTGGAACGCTTGGAAAGATACTTCGGGCAGTCAACCACAACCGCCCGGAAGCTCTGTTTACATTCGTGCTGGCATTTCCGGCACAGTTCGTTGTAAGTGATACGGCTGCGGTCATTTAAGAAGAAAGACCATTCCAACCGCCGCTTGTTACTCATTCTTGCCATAACCGGCTCCTTTCTCCGTTTCTATCTGATGTACGCAGATAGGCTGTTTTGATGTAGCGTCTCGGTATCATTTTTAAGTTTTTTTCCCTCTGTATGCCCCTTTGGAAAGTGCGGCAGTATTGCAAGTCAGGGAATGATACCTCACGCTTATTTGTCGCTTCCCGGTACGGTTTCGGAGCCTTTTGCCATCCATTCAAAGAAAGCAATTTTGCTGACCTTGATAAGTCTGCCCCTGCGGAACGCTGGAAAGCCGGGTGTGTGTACCAGCTCATAGGCGCTCGCTCTTGAAATTCCCATAATCCGCTGAATGTCCGCCACATCCAGAACCAGCGGTAAATCCTCGTAGCTGTTCAATCTCTTTTTATCGTTCATTCTGTTCCTCCCATAAATCAAATAGGTTAAAATGCTTCCTGTTGCCGTTCTCCCCAAAAGCCGTTTTCCTGCCCCATTCCTGCGGTGTTTCCCTGCATTGGTGCGCCGAATGCGTCACTTCTCCTGCCGGTCATATCCCTTTTGGACGGTCATTCACTTGTCAAGGTACTGTGCGGTACGAAATTACCAACCGCAATCATCATAGCGTACTATCCTTGACAAAACAATGATTCTGCGATACCATGAGTGTAACGGATATAACTGAATTATATAATTACCATAAACAAAGGCAGGGGATAGGGATGGAGAATCAGTTTATACGGCATGAGCCATGTTTTGAGAGGATTTTGTTTGTCCTGACGCTGGACAGGAAGAAAATGAAAGAGCGGATTTTGATTGGGGAAGAACAGCAGATCCGCTTCCGTCTGAACGGGAGCCAAAACGCAGAGGTGCTTTGTGATATGACACGCCCACTGGGAACTTTTTTGATAAACTTTGAGCGTGACACGGACAGAGACTGGAACTTATACGGGCTTTCTCCGCTGCGGCAAGCTCTCCACTCCAACCGATGGAAACAGCCGGAGCTGGAGCAGGCGGCAAGCGAATTTCTTTGGGAGAAATATCTTAGCAACGACCCTCTGAAAATGTATGTGGCGTTCCGTATCTGGAACAGCTATCTGCTTGCCAGAGAACCCCGTGACCGTAACGCTGCCTGTGACCGCTTCATGGATAAAATGAGCAGACTGACCGGGGTATTCCAAAACGAAACCATGAGCTTTGACAGGGAGACAGGAAAACCGAAACAATTTCAAGCTGGCAGCCTTTATTTCAAAGGCGCACCGTCAGAAGATACCCGGCTTGACCTCTGGTTCCCGGACAACCGGCGCACAGAAGAATGTGTGTCTGCCTATGCGTCCCTCTACCCGTTGATTACCTATTATCTGAACAGGCTGAATGACTGGGGGCTTTGCTTCCGGCGGTGCAAGGTCTGTGGAAAATATTTTCTGGCAAAGAGCCAGCGGTATGAGCTGTGCAGCGACAAGTGCCGAAAAGCACAGGCGCTTCAAAACAAGCGGGAATTTGACGAGAGGTCAAGAGAAAATAACTATGACCTGCTTTATAAAAATGAATGCCAGAACTGGCGCAACAAAATAAACCGGGTAAAAAATACCGCAGGCTTTCCGGCTGACCGTCTGGAAAAAATACAGGCTTCCTTTTCCGACTTTAAGAAAGAAGCCTTACAGAGAAAAAAGGCTGTAAAAACAGGAACGGCCAGCCCGAAAGAATTTACGGACTGGCTGTATCAGCAGAGTAATGTAATTGTTGAGCTGACCGAGATATGAAAAACTTTCTATCGTCAATTTCGCATTATTGCAATAACAGATTGCTTCTTCCATGAATGGTAATATTATCATCAAACTTTTGGAAGAACTATAAATGTCCGAGGTGCCTTTGATTTCGACAAAAAAACAGGC
>NZ_WKRD01000015.1 GCF_009680455.1 Lachnospira eligens | reverse complement strand
ATCCTGAGCCAGGATCAAACTCTCATAAAAAGTTTGCCTTGTCAGTTATAAACTAACTAGCTTAAATAGTTTTACCAAAACTTACTGTTTAGGTTCGTGTATCTTTCGATACTCGCAAGATTCATTAATGAATCATTTTAAAATTCTCAAAGAATTTCAAGGTTGTCTTTCTATTCAGTTATCAAAGATCTGTATCACTCAAACCCAGTATTTATCTGGTGTTTTAAGTCTTATTTGTTACCGCTTACCGCGGCGACTTGTATATAATATCATCAGGTACACACATTGTCAACAACTTTTTTAATTTTTTTTGCTATTTTTTTGGTTTTTTATATCATAATGGTATTTATCACAATATATATGTATTTATTCATTCCTATCATACTATATATAGTAATACATTTTTACAATTCTTATGTATTATATGTTACAAAAATAAAAATGACACTATATTCTTAATGCATACATCAAGAATATAGTGTCGTTTTTATTATAGATTATATTTGTCCTGTCTGCTGATATTTATTCCAGGCATTCTGATATTTAAATGTATATATAATAGAATATACTCCACAAACTATAATAAGCCATCCTCCTGGCATTCCTGAAAGAAGAATCACATAAATAAAATTAATTATTGAATATGCTGTAATAATAACGGCACATGCTCTGCTCTTTGCCAAATGTATTCCAAGCCCAAGTCCCACCACAATCATGACATCAACAAGACCTGCTATATTTCCAGCCATTACTACATTAACAATGAATGTTATAGCTCCAATTACATATGCAATTATAGCCGCTGCAGTTATATTCTTAGTAATTGATTTAATATTAGCACATTCATTAAACTCTTTCTTTGTCATTCTTGTTGTACCTGAATACATACTTTCCGGCATAACATACTGATTATTCTGCTGGCATACGTTTTCTGACTGATATGTGTTATTCTGCTGCATACTTTCATCGCTTTCTAACGGTGCCCCACAACTTTTGCAAAATCTGGCTCCAAGTTCATTTGCTCTTCCACATGATTTACATATCATATTTCCATCCTCCCTTATTTTATCTTATTGTACTAAAGAGTAAGCTTGTTATTGGATTACAATTATATAACGATTCTAAAATTGCATTACCATGTATCTGCACTAATATATTAGAAGCTGCTTGTGTTCCACTTATTGCTGTCACAACGGTAAAGAATATCCATACAACTGCAATTCCCTCTACCAGCCCGACTATTAATCCGCCCAGCTTGTCTGCCTGTTTTATTACCGGAAGTCTTCTTATTAACCCTGTCGCTGCAACTACAACTCTAAGTACTATCGATACCACCACCATTATGACTAAATACGCAATAGCTGTCAACACTATATCCGCTAACCTGAATGCAATTAATCTTATAGTAATTTCTTTAACAGATGCTTCTCCATATTCTCTGATTACAGACATAAGTTCAGAGTCTGGCATTGCCTTAACTGCTTCCGTAAGACTCTCTGGCAGATTAATCTTATCCCCGACCTCAGCCACCACATCCGTTACTGTCTGTATATGTGATTCTACCTGACTTATATCAATGCCACCCGTAAGAACCTGTTTATCTTCAAAATACTCATCTACTTCTTTATTCTCATAAAGAACTGTATATATTGACTGAGCTATATTTTCATCTATATTAGTATTATTTTTTATTGCCGTAGTCGCCAACGGTGCTATTACCACCGCTGCCATTATCGTTATTATCATTGATACCAGCGACAAAACAAGTCTTATTACACCTTTTCTCCAGCCTATAAGTGCAAATATTACCAGTATAAGTATTACTCCTGCTAACAGCATTTCGCCGTCCTCCTTATCATTTCAGTTTTATTGACTGTATGTATTTTGAATTAACTATTGTATAGCTGCCTCTTGCTCCAGTTGGCAAAACATTTATCACTGGCATATCAAAACTAATATCTGCCAGCTTCTTACCGCTCATATTCAGGAGCACAAATGTTGATGCATTACTCATTACAACGCTCTTGCCGTCAAACTGCATATCTGTATACTGTATGCCAAATGTTGTGTCAAATATATGTTTTCCTGATATATTATAGACAACAAGCTTATATGGATCTCCCGATTCTGAATTATCAAGAACAAGACCTATGTACTGGTCGCTGCAAAATATTTTTTGTATTTCATTATCTATATTAATAGTATGTTCCAGACTTGGATATTCTTTTATCTTATAAATGCTCACTACATTTTCACCAACCGCAACTGCTGTTGTGTCATTTACAAATTTTACATCTCCAACTATAATATCGTCATAATTAAAGCCACCAACAACTCTTTCTGTTTCGTTTTTTCCAACATCAGAGAAATTGTAAAACACTACATTTGTTTTAATCTCATCTCCGCTCACTTTTATAAACGAAGCTATTAGTTTCTTCGCATCTGATGATATACTTATATCTATAGGATAACCATCTCCCGACAATGTCGTTTTAACACTGTATATCTTCTCACCATTTGTGTCATACATATTAATATAATTGGCATTATTATCCTCAAGGACCGCTGCCATCTTTCCACTGTCTGATACTTCTATCTGAAGTATCGGCATTGATGTATCTGCTTTACCAACCTGTCCACTCGTATTAAATGAATACGCACTGCTTCCATTGATATCTGCAACAGCTATAGAATTACCGCATATGCTGACCTTTGGATTCTGCATCGAATACGTCTGGTTCCATATCACCTTACCACTGTTCTTATAATAGGAAATTCCATCATTACTATATCTTACATATCCATCTGCAAATGCTATATATTTCGAAGATTCTATATCCTCTCGATTTACCGAATTGGTTATTTCATAAGATGAGTAATCATAGTTATCTATTACTCTTGATACTATGTAAACTGCAGCCAGAATAACTACGATTATAATAGTAACAACAACTGCAACCCTGCTCTTATGTCTCCTTATTTTTCTTTTTACAGTAGCTTCATCCAGAACATCTTCATTATCTTCTGTTGATGCTGCCATTTCCCTGTTAATACTAATCACTTTCTTTACGGGAGCATTTCGGTCCCCGTTAAATCTGGATTTACCAGATATTATATCTGCCATATATTTCCCCTTTTCTATTGCATCTCGCATTAAATTAATTATACAATATTGGGGAATTTAATCAAGGAAGTTTTATCTGCTGACCTATATATAAAAAATTCTCATCTTTTATATTATTATATGTAATAACTTCATTGCATTTAGATGTATCACCATAATATTTTTTACATATTCCCATAATTGTGTCGCCAGCTTTAACTGTATATGTCTTTACTTCATTTGCCGTTGCAGCTACAGTCTGCTCTTCCACCGGCTGAGCAGCCGTTACCGTAACATTCTCAGTAGAAACTACACTTGTAACAGCTGTCTGGCTTGTTGTCTCCGCTTCTGTAGGATATACCCCACCTTCAAGCTTATTAACAGGAACTACCTCCTCTTGTGTTGCTGTATCATTTCCTGACATCTGAACCATCAGACTGCTTATTGACTTGTCAAATTTTTTCATTTTCTGATAATTGTTCATCAGATTAATTCCAATGACAAGAATAACAATTACCATAAAAGTACTTACTCCATACATAAATCTTGCATTCTTTTTCTGTTCATGTAATTCCTCTTTTTCTCTTATTATATTACGGATTGATTTCATAACCTTATCCGGTCCGTCTTCACTTGACTTTCTTTCACGCCGCTCAAGCATATATTCCTGCATTTCATAATTTCTTTCATAAAAGCATACATATCCTTTCTGCTTCTTTAGTTCACCATTTTCATATAAATAGAAATTTTCTTCTTTCTCAACCGTATCAATCAGATAAAATGTTTTCATTGTACCTGCAAAATTATCAAGATGTATTTTCTTTAATTTCATCATTCTTTCAGGTGTAACCTCTGGAATTGCTGCAAACCATCCAACTACTGCTAAATCTGGAAAATATTTTTCAACATCTGAATATATCCCATTCCATACACTTTCGTTAAAATATACTCCTTTTTCTTCAACTTCTGTCCCCAGCTTTGCTTTTATTATCCCCTTAATAAAAACACATTTTTCATCTCCATCAGTCTGATTTTCGCCCAAGAGTACTCCCGCCTGTGAGTCTGACGGATTATTGTAAGCAATTGAATTTATATATGTAAAAGCATAATCCTCTATATATATTTTCTTATCAGAACTCACTTCGCCTATCTGTTTAATATTTTTCGGTCTCCTTATGGCCGCACCTCTTGTAACTTGTTTTGACTTGTCCGAATTTTCTTCATTACATATTATTTCTATCATGGTGCCTCCTTATATTATTACTCTTTTGAATAATATCACTACATAACGAAAAAATTTATCAGATTTTGTCATTCATTTAAAAAATATCAGAAACATTTTTGGTAATATTTAATCTCTTTTTCGCGTACACATTATAAAGAGCCTGTCTAAGCTACTAAAATGACCTGGAGGCAAACTCATGATTTATTATTTTGATTCAAAAAACCCTAAAGCTCCCGCTCAAATGGGAAGACTACTCACCGATATGGTTACCCAAAAAATTCTTCCTCACCAGGAAATTGTAATTCTGTGTATTGGAAGCGACCGCTCTACTGGTGACAGTCTAGGTCCTATAATAGGTCATCAGTTTAGAAATTTCATTTCTCCTGGTATCTATCTGCTTGGCGACCTTAACCAGCCTGTTCATGCTGCAAATCTTAATTACTGTATTAAATCTATGCAAAAAACATTTGATAATCCTTTTATAATTGCAATTGATGCATCTCTTGGAAAAGAAGACCATATTGGCATGATGACTCTGGGAAGCGGACCGCTTAAGCCCGGTCTTGGAGTGAAAAAAAAGTTGCCTGAAGTTGGAGATCTTCATATCACAGGAATAGTTAACTCTTCCCATGACATGGAATCATCCACACTTCAGACAACCCGTTTGTCAATTATATTCCAGATAGCTGATGCTATCGTTCTGGCATTAAGAACATTTAATGACGATTATTATATACAGCAAGAGCCTGAGCTATCGTATCTGCTGAGTCAGACTTCATAATAGAATTAAGTTCTGAAAGCTTATCTACATTAATAAATTCTTTACCAAGATACGCTTCATAATTAGATGATATGTATATTCTCTGCTTCTTAACCAAATCATCAAGTTCATCATACTCCACTTTTTTCTTTTCAAGCTCAGTTTCCATATTGCATATTTTGTCTGCATAGCGTTCATTAATCTCCGAGATAATATCAGCCTTGGTATTCTTTTCAAAATCCTCCAGGGCTGACTGTTTCTCATCTTCAATCTCCGCTATGTCATCATACAATGCTTTAATCTGAGAATCAAATGGTTCAAGCCCATACATATCTTCATTCTTATCTTTTCTGATGTTCTTCTCAATCTTCTTAATACGCTTATTGTTATCTTTTATCTGCGTTCTTGTACTCTGGGCAGCCATTATAGTTTCAGAATGTTTCAGCACAATCTTTCTAAAGACAGCCTTTACAACAACAATACATATAAATGATACAGCTATACAATATATAAGAAGAATCCATTGCGGAATCACCGGCAATAAGAATAAAACTATTGGAACAGCCACAAACAATCCCACCATGACAGCTATATCAATCACATAATCCAAAAGCTGCTTGGGATTAAACACCGATATAAATAACTGACTGTTATATATTTTAGAGATATTCTCATGTATAAACGCTTCATTAATCTGATCTTTAAGATCTTCATTCTGCGCTCTTAAAGATGCTGTCTCTGCGCTTATTCTTTCTTTAACGCCTGCCATCTTGGCTTTATCTCTTTCAGCAGAAACAGTCTTAATTTTTTCTTTATCAGCTTCTATTGACTTATCATACCCGGCACATATAGCATCTGTACTCGCTTTAATTTTGGAATCTGTTTCATTCTGTTTTTCTTTTCTCGCGTTATCTAATTCCTTAGAAATATCTTTAACGCTTTCCGCAAGCTTTTCAAGTCTGTCTTTCTTCGTATTATGTTCCTTAACGTCGCCAATAATCTGTTCAAGCTTCTTCTGATTACCATTCAGTATATTCTGTTCTGCCATCTGCTCACCAACTTCCGTATACACTAATATTTCATCTTATTATTTGTTCTCACGATAATAATTAATAAGACATCCATCAAGAATTATCTGTCTCTCATCATCTGTAAGTTCATCCAGCTTAAGTTCGAACTCTTTCATATCTTTATTAACAACAAAAGCCTTGATTGTAGATACTTTATTCTTAATTGCATCCTGAATCTCTGGAATAAAGATATAATCTCCATTCTCAAACGGAAGCTCTCCCTTATCAATTATGAATGGAAGCATACCCCAGTTGATAAGATTTGAACGGTATCTCTTAGTTGCATACTCATTAGCAATGTTAGCCCATCCGCCAAGTACCTTCTGGCATGATGCTGCCTGCTCTCTTGCTGAACCATCACCCGGTTTAACTGCAAATATAGTACTTCCAACACCAACATTAGACTTATGCACATCATATGTTTCTTTAATCTTATGCATAATGTCTCTCAGCTCTGGTAAAGCTTCTCCCATGCACTGTCCTGCTTCTCTTGCCTTCTCTGCCTTCTGTACTTCCTTAGCACGTCCTACATATGCAGGATCCTTTCTTGAAAGTGCAAATTCAGCAAGACCAAGAGGATTAGATCTGAATGATGATGTCTCTCCCGATGGAATAAGCTCATCTGTTGTTGTAACAGGATCATGTATCTCAGATACAACCTTAATAATAAGATTCTCTGGAAGTGCAACCATCTCTGGCCAATCCTTGATATTAGGTCCAAACTGGATTTCCTGTTCCGGATCTGCAACACCCTTGCTGTCAAATACTCTGTTAGCATAGATTGAACTATCAAAATGATATGCTGGTCCTGTGAACTCTACATCCATGTCTGTTGCTGCTGTAAGGTATCCCTTATTAGCTGCTGTTGCTGCAATAGAACGTGCATCCATAAGTGCAACAGATGATATCTGTCCATTCTGTAATTTAGAACCTTCTCTGTTAGGGAAGTTTCTTGTTGAATGTCTGATTGAGAAAGCATTATTAGCAGGTGTATCTCCTGCACCAAAACATGGTCCGCAGAATGCGGTCTTAACGATTGCACCTGTCTCCATAAGATCTGCAAGTCTTCCATTTCTTGCAAGTTCAACATAAATTGGTGTACTTGCAGGATATACGCTAAGTGTAAATTCATCTGCACCAATTGACTTTCCTTTAAGAATGTCTGCTGCTGCACATATGTTTTCAAAACCACCACCGGCACATCCGGCAATAATTCCCTGATCAACATAAAGTCTGCCATTCTTAATCTTATCTGTAAGCTTATATTCAACCTGTCCATCAAGGCTTACAAGAGCCTTCTTCTCTACATCATGAAGAATATCCTCGAGGTTAGCATTAAGTTCTTCAATTGTATATGTATTACTTGGATGGAATGGCATAGCAATCATTGGCTTGATTGTGCTTAAATCGACATATACAACACCATCGTAATAAGCAACATTTCCAGGATTAAGTTCCTTGTAACTCTCACTTCTTCCGTGAATATCATAGAATTCCTTAACCAAATCATCTGTTCTCCATATAGATGAAAGACATGTTGTCTCTGTTGTCATAACATCTACGCCAATTCTGAAATCAGCACTAAGTGATGAAACACCAGGTCCAACGAACTCCATAACTTTATTCTTAACATAACCATTACCAAATACTGCACCTATAATAGCAAGTGCAACATCCTGAGGACCAACCCCCTTTGCCGGTTCTCCTGTCATATAGATAGCAACTACTCCTGGTCTGTTAATATCATAAGTCTTATTAAGAAGCTGCTTAACAAGCTCTGGACCACCTTCACCCATAGCCATTGTTCCAAGAGCTCCATAACGTGTATGACTATCTGATCCAAGAATCATCTTTCCACCTTCAGCCAGCATCTCTCTTGCAAACTGGTGGATTACAGCCTGATGCGGTGGTACATATATTCCGCCATATTTCTTTGCACATGTAAGGCCAAACATATGGTCATCTTCATTAATAGTTCCGCCAACTGCACAGAGACTGTTATGGCAGTTAGTAAGTACATAAGGAATTGGAAATTTCTCAAGACCTGAAGCTCTTGCTGTCTGTATAATTCCAACAAATGTAATATCATGTGAAGTCATCTTATCAAACTTAATCTTTAACTTCTCCATGTTTCCAGATGTGTTATGGTTTTCAAGAATTCCATATGCAATAGTATTCTTAGCAGCCTCTTCCTTTGTTACTGAACATCCTGTCTTGGCAGCTACTTCATTCACAGCCGAAGCACTATCCTCAACAATATCGACACCGTTGATAAGATATGCTCCTCCATCACTTAATTTAATCATGCTTTCTCCTCTTTCTATATATCATTACGGTTTCCCGCTTAATATCCGTTATTCATATCCTCATTATATAACATATACAAACATTAAAGATAAGGTGTAACTTTTTCTACTATTGATGCTATAGTGTCATTATCTGCAGTTCCCGGAACCCATCCAACATTAACTGTATCACCTTTAATTCTAGGAATAATATGCATATGGAAATGAAATACTGTCTGCCCTGCTACTTCTCCATTGTTCTGAACAATATTAAGTCCATCAAAATCCAATGCTTTCTTATACGCTTTAGAAATCTTAGCTGCTACTTTAAATACATGTGCGGCAGTGTCATCATCAAGTTCATATATATTGTCAAAATGTTCCTTCGGCAATATAAGTACATGTCCTTTAGCGGCAGGACTTGCATCGAAAATAACTTTTACAATATCATCCTCATAAAGAGCATTTGTTGGAATCTCGCCGTTTGCCAGCTTGCAAAAAATACAATCATCCTTTTTCATACCATTTCCTCACTTTGCGCGAAATTTGTCGAAATACTTTTGTTTACATGTATTTCGAATACGTATATACTTTTATATGATAACTTAAAGAAGGTTCAATTACAACCTCATAGAAAAAAACTTATTAAATTAATGTTCGAAAGGAATTCTTATAAAATGTTAAACTATGATGAATATAGAAATCTATGTTGCTTAATAAACGAAAATCCCGACATAATTTCTGTCTTTGACAACATGTCTATGTTTTCTATTGATGAATTATCCATTGATTCCCATGATATAAAGAATCATCTGGCATATTTAAAAACCAGTTTCCAACTTTTAAAAAAGAAATCTCCTGAACTGTCTGAAAACAAATATATAATACGTATGGAAGATGTCCTGTCACAGCTTATATATCACATGGAAAGAACAACTCTTTACAGATACAGCATGAAAAAAGCTGACAAAAAACCAGTTAATATCAACGATATTATGTATGAAGTTCCAGACATAATTGATGACGTAATCGATAATACATGTACATTTACCTTCTGTCTTGATAATATTCCCGATATTCTCATAAATCCTGACCAGCTCAAAACCCTGCTTACAGAAGCTGTCCAGAATGCGTGCGAAGCATCAGACTGCACTGGTGAAATCACCCTTATAACCAGAAAGAGTAACAATTATGTAATCACAGAAATTATTAATAATGGTGGTCTGCCATCACACGATGATTCTTCATACCTATCTGATTACATTAAACTATCCAGACCTTTCTATTCAACAAAATCTGGTCATATAGGAGTTGGTCTGTCAATAATACATCAGATATGCCTCTCAGGTAACGGTTATGCCAGACTCACTGAATCAGACGGAAAAACAATATTATGCATACGTTTTCCTATTATTTCTGAAAATTAAATATTTCATCTAACATCCTGAGAGTCTTAAGGTTTCCCCGTGCTGTCATTGCTCCTGTCATAAATGCACGATGGAATGTCTCTCTACCTTCCACTATCTGGTCAAATGTTTCTTTTGAAAGCTTTCCTATGACATCAGCACTCTTATTCTCTCCGAATGTTACTTTTATGTCTCTTCCATCTACATAAATACTTATAAGCTTATCTTTATCACTTATTGATATCATATATGTACTCTTATATCCTGTTGTAGGATTAAAATTATCTCTAAAAACATTAAGATAATAATCATCTCCACCATTTTCCTGATCATTAAGGAGTTCCTTATATATACTTGCAAGCGATTCAATATCCTGCTTCTGTGTCTTAACAAATGCATCATCAGAAGCATATTTTGATAGCTGTTCACTTTCTTGTGGTGTAAGCTTAATAGTATCCTTAAGCATATTGTTCTTAATAGTCTGACTACTTGATGGAAGCTGCATAATTCTTTGTGAAATTGTTCTATATACATTCTCAGCATATTTTTCTATTATTATTTTGTAATTATCATTAAACTCAAAATCAGTAGTATCATCTATATATGCACTAAGTGCCGGTCCTATCTTTCCACCAATAATTTCCCATGAATTATTAAGTGCAAGTGTCACTTCCCTTTCTCCATATGTTCTTGCCATTACAACTGGAAACATATACTTATCTAAAATCTGTGACTTATCAGAATAAAGCCAGCAGGAATCAAGAAATGTCTGCATATATCCCCCCATTCCTACCCATTCAACTGTAGTTGCAAGAATAATACCATCTGCTTCTGTAACAGTCTGTGACAGTGTTGTTATTGTATTCTTCATCTCATACAGATTATATCTGTTCACATTGACATTAAGCTCATCAAGAACTTCCTGTATCTTATTAATAACTAATATTGTAGGGTCATCAACAAGCCCTCTTCCACCATAATATATATTAATATTCATCTTATAATCCCCATATATATCAAAAAATAAATATTGTCACTTACCGTGATATACCAGTCAGAATATAGCATAAAATCTAGCTTATTTCAACCTTGAAGGATATAGCTGCAATTTTTAACACATCTCCATCAGAAAGTTTTTTACGTTCATGATTGCCAAGCCGTTCTCCATTAAGATATGTTCCGTTGGTAGCATTAAGATCCTCAACCAGATATTCATCAGCTTTAAATGCTTCATGATATATACAGCAATGCATACGACTCACTACCTGTGCTTTTATTACAACATCTGACATCTTTTCAAAACTTCCTATTACATATGGATACTTATCCATGCATATTACCCCGTCTTCATTCTCGACCCCTCTTATATATATAAGCACTTCTCCTATAAGATTTTCTTTCTGCAATACAAGTTTTAATTCTTTTCTACTGTTCTTTTCCGGCATATATTCAGACAACAGCATTGTCTCATTGCATATATCGTCATACGAAACCGTTTTTTCTTCTATGCATTTGTTGTTTACATTGACACTCTCATTATATAATACCTGTGCTGTATCTTTCTTCACAACATATGGAATTGACTGTTTCTGCGTAAGTATAACAGACTGCAGTTTTTTATGTTCTTTTTTGCAAAATACTAATATTCCTATTCCGGCACCAATGCATATAAAACTCAGGACTGATGGGATTCTGAAAGGTATTAATCCTGGCACAAATATACCTAACAGACCAAAAGCCATACTTACTACACCAATAATAACTTTTCTTATATTAACATCTGATTCATCTGCCTTTTCTTCTTTATCCGAAATCATCTGTTCAGCTATAACAGTTTTTATTTCTTTATCCCGTTTTTCTGGCATATCCTGTATAACAGATTCTTCCTGTTTTTTTACTTTTTTAATTCCAAACATTCTCATAAGGTTAAATGGATCATAATCTCCAACAATTACCTTCTGATACACTTCATATAATTGTACGATACTCTCCTTATCCAGACTATGATCAAAATGTTCCAATATAAATTCAAACAATATTTTAAGGCTTTCGTTAAAACTATATCCATTAACCTTTGTATGATACACAAACTGCAGCTTCTTTGTTCCAACATCCATATATATGAACCTGGGTTCTATCTTCACGTGATCTATATCTAACATATAATCTTCTGCTATTCTTACCATTTCAGATATATTAACACATATGGATTTAACATCCTCCATTGTCATTTTCCCATATTCATAATACTTACTCAGCTGCTGTCTTGATGTAATGTCGTAATATATTCCATATCTGCCATTAACAGAATACATTGAGAATCTTAAAAAATGCTCTGGTTTATTGCGCCTAAGCATTTTGTACTGGTAATCATCATATTCAACATTATCTTCTATCACAAGATAATTGCTGTTGTTCTGATGCTCATATTTTATATTAATATTTTCCTTCCCCAATATTAATCCTCCCCTAATTCTTAAGTTCTTTAAGTGCATTGACTATTCTTATAGTTTTTTCTGGAGAACTCGTTCTTACAATTGATGCTTCTGGTTCTATTTTGTATTTTTTCGAAAAAATCACTCTTCTCTTAAGATATTCCTCCGTTTTTATTCTATACATGTCCGTATCTTCATCATTAAATCCCCCTAATTCTGTCTGGATAACAAACTGACTGTTAACGCTGCGCTGAATGAGATTATCATGTATATCACAACTTGCTCTCATAACAACAATAATTATCAACATAAACAATGGTGTAATAACCGCATTTTCCACTGTATATGATGCCCTTAACCACATATCATCACCCCCACATAAGATATAAATATAAAAGGTATAAATGGTATTGTATCTTTTCTTTTTAATCTTTTTATAATAAGCAGTACCCCAGAAATTATGCTTACAAACATCAATGCCATAAAAAATACTGATGTTGCCTTTTTTATGCCTGTAACAATTGCAATTATTCCCATAACAAGTGCATCAGCCGCACCCATTATATGACTAATTACACATATCACAACAAATACTGTTGTAACAACCAATATAATAAACATTTCATAAACATCCACTTTCTTATATCCAAATATATATCCTGCTATCTTTATGCCAATTGCCAGAATACTCATCACTATTATCATATATACTGGAACTGCTCTTCTCTTTATATCCATAAAAGACATTATAGCCAGCCCCGTTAACATAATCAGACTTCCCATATACCCCCTTTGGATTATGAATGTATACATTTTTTGCAACATTCCATTCCTTTTATTTTTTCTTTTTTCACTTTAAGTATTGTTCTTTGCAATGCATAACAACTATCAGATGCATGATATTTATCACCATAATCTGTGTAGTATACAATTTCTGATGCACCCTTGCACAAACTACATGGGTAATACTTTCCTCCAGAAGCATTTCTTAAATCTGTAATTTCAGCCAGCGATGCTGCTTTTATGTTTCTTACCAGATAACTACACATCTTCTCTATGTGATACACTTCACCATACTGTGTTATGTAAACATACTCAGATTCGTCATTGTTATTTGACTCAAATCCATCTTTTTCCTCTCCTAACCATATATCAGTTATTCTTTTTTCATATATTGTAATCTGCCTTTTCCCTAATATATTGAATGGATTCTTAACAGTATATTTTAAAGAAATCTTCACGGTAGAATTATCATCCGCTATATCTGAACCATAAAAGTTCCACCCCGTATTACCGCCTGCTATATAATGTTTCTTAGCATAATCGCTGCCAATTTCATCTACAAAAATAGCAAAAAATGTAGACTTATATATTTCTCCCGTCATAACCTGACTTGTATAAGAATATGTATTAAACTTTCTTAATGCATTATATAATGCATCATTTACATGCATCCTTATTGAAATTAACTGCAACAAAAACATTACTGCCGCAACCGCATATAATATAACAGGTATAACCAAAGCCCCCTCTACAGTTGCTGATGCAGGAATGTCTCTTTTCATCAATTTTCGGTTAAAGTATGTCATTGACTGCTCTCCTCTCTTCGTAATTATTCCTGCATCGAACCGTTATTTAGAAGCATATGCTGCTAAACCATATTAAATATAAGAACAGCTTATTATCTGTACGTATGGCTGTCCTCTCCTAATAACACTAAACACTGCTGTTCCCGCCATACTCACAATATAGTTTCTCATTCTGAAATCATCATGTCCCATACTTATCATCTTAATTTCCATTGCACCCATAGTTCTGTAATTCTTATGTTCACTCCTTTCTAACATAAGCAGCATTCGTATATAATCCCTGTATTCCAAACCATCATCGTCTGTATCCTTGTCGGAATCAAACTTCATACCTAACAGATTTTCCAATGATAATTTCCAGTTTTTTTCGTTTTTCACAAGAGCAACTTTATTTCCTGCATACAAATCCCTCATATCCATTATTGCTTCACCATATGCCCACACCGACATTATCAGATATTGCCCGGCTTTAATAAGAGCCATATTACCTGTAAATCCTAATGCTCCTGCTGCAAATGAATACGCCTGCATTTTTTTTGACTTGTCTGTTATAAGATATGCCAGATTCATACCTGTTCTTATTCCTGATAATTCCAGCATTGTCTGTTCAAGATTTTCCTTATCACCGCTTTTTCCACACAGTATATATTCAAGCGTATAATCAATACCGGCACTTTCATCGATATCCATATCAAGATAATCAGTAAAACAATTAAACTTCATCATCAGATACTCATTCATCAGAAACTGTTCCTTTATTTCTTCCGCCTTTGATTCCATACTCTCAATTTTCCCTGACATATCTGTTGCAAGACCTGCATAATTAACAGACTTTTCTGAAATATTATCTGTATCCATAACTAACGCCAGTATGCCATCAGTAATCAGCTGTCTTACTTTTTTTACAGCAGACAGACCGGAAGATTCTATAGAAAAATCCACTCCTGAATAATCAAACTTCATTCCCTTTGCGGACAATCCATATAACAACTGCCTGCATCTGACTACTGACGACATAACATCTCTGCTATTGTCATAATTAAGATTTTCTTCAAGTTTTTCAATCTGACTGCATACCCCATTAAGCACAATTAGATTTCTTGAAAGTGCCTGTCTCAGTTGTTGCATATCACACATTGTTTTCTTGTCTGACGCATTGTCTTCTTTCATAGACTTAAGATCCTCTATTAATTCATTACAAAGTTCTTCACCAAGAGTCTTTATTTCAGCAGAAACCTTTTCCATACATCCACCCAGTTTATTCTCTGCACCCGACTTTGCATCATCATATTCACCAAGCACCTCTAAAGCTTTCTCTGTCTGCTCTTTAGTTCCTCCAAGTACAGCTTTCAGCTTTATATAATTTCTCCTATATACATCCGAATATGAATTAATATAATCTTCCTCTTTTTGATTTTCTTCACTAGCTGCAACACCACTGGCATCTTCATACATATCATCTAATAATGCTGATACATCTGTGTAGCCAGGTTCTGAGTTGTCAATACTCATGTATACTTTTTTCTCATCAACATATACTGAATCCATTGAAACAATCCCATTAACTGCCGATTTGGCAAAATATCCCCCTGATGATACAGGTTCCCCACTTCTTATTACAATTCCCGTATCTGTTGTCTCAATCCCTTCAACATATTTAATGAGCTGAAGTATTTTTAAGTCCACCTCCCACAAATCCTTTTCACAATCCTGTATATCCGATGTTATCTCCTTGATTTTTTCTACTTTTTGAAGTTCCTTTTCCGACTGTCTCATAACATCTGCCATCTCTGAAAACAATCCATATTGCATATATGAAGCAATTTCTTTTCTAAGATATATTCCACCCTGATCAGTTATGTACTCAACATTATCCACATCAACCCCCATTAATGAGACATTTTTCCCACAGGAATATATATTTTCTTCAGCATATTGTTCAATTCTTGCCTTAATATTATCGCTATATTGAAGAAGCAGAATATCATATTCACTCAACATATCGTTATGATACGCAGAAAATGCGCCTTCCACAGATAACATGCACGCTTCCTTGATCTGCGTATTATAAAAACAATCTGATGCTGATCTGACACATGTACATATCAAAGAAAATATTATTGTCATTGACAATGCTGCCATTACCGTTATCTGCGCCTTAAATGTCTTATTATTCAACAACAGCCTCCATTTATCAGATTTTATTAGCCTGATTTGTCATCTTAGAAAGAATTGAATTAACCAGACTTGTTATCTGTTTTTTGAATACAACAACCAGTCCCACAAGAACAATTGTTATCAACACAACCTCTACAACACCCATGCCATCTTCACTATCCCAAAACTTTTTTATCGCATTCTTCATATTATCTTAACCTCCATAATTACCAGCTAAATCTGAAAAGACCATACTGCAGGAATCATAATTATTGCCATTACTATCATAAGCATCATCATCATTGGCATAAGCAGTTTAGTTGTAGCCTCTTCACCCTTTATCTTTGCCATATTCTTTCTTTTTTCAAATGCATCAGCCGTCTCCTCCTCAAGAAGACGCCGTAACTCTTTAGTCCCCTTTCTGATATTAGTCTGCAATAATGCTGCAAGCTTCATATATTCTCTCGTATCGCATCTTTTTCCAAATTGTTCATATGCCTTTAATTCGGATATTCCTGCCTGAATATTATAATCAGTCTTACATATCTCATCATATACAGGTCTGCGTACCGCCTTGCCATGTTCTATGTTATCCTTATAATCAGCTGCTATTTTATGCCATGCCATTCTTGTAGTCATTCCAGCACCAAGAAGCAATGTCAATTTCGATACAACTTCTGAATAATCATATAACAGTTCCTTTTTTCTCTTTATAGCATTGTCCTTTACTTTCTTTTTATCAGCTATAATTACTACTAGTATAGCTGCCCCTCCAAGAAGGACAAATAATAACGGAGACACAGGCTTTTCACTTTCCTCATAGTATACTTTGCTGTCTGCTATATACTGTGGAAGGTTAATATTTCCATCCATTCTGCTACTACTGACAGCTGCTTCTATATCCTTTTGTGCCTGTATTTTTCTCCTATCTCCTGTACCATATTCTGGTGAATATACCGTTACTGTAAAATCGTATTCACTTTTATAATCCTCATATTCCATAATCAGCTTAAGTTCTACATTCTGACACTCATTTTCCAAAAAACTAATATTATTAACATTACCGTTATAATTAATAAGTTCATAATTTCCTGAATACCATGTCAAAGAAACTACACCTCTCTGTGCCGTTTCTGGTAATACAAGATTGCTAGTTACATGTTCAAGATTTTTATTTCTCCCACACATAATTCCAGCTATCTCCTCATATGCCTTTTCAAAGCATACGGCAGCTTCATCCTGTGACATAATTCTTGGTGCGATTTCAACATCAACAGATGTTATGCTCTCTCCATCTTCACCTACGACATTAATTCTCTTTACCTGTGTCTCTTCTCCAGGTTCAGGACGCTCTATACTGCAAAACAACTTATCTGAATTGTCCGTCATAAACATACTGATTACAGCCATGGCTGCACTAATAACAATTATTAATAATACCTTTCTTTCTTTTTTAAACTTCAATATTAACTATCCTCTTTGCCCACATATCAGAAACAACATATACTGCCAGACACACCGTCATAATAATTATTCCAGCAATATTACCATACAAAGGCTGTATAAATTCTTTGGCAGTCACCTTTAAATATATAACGATAACAGCAGGTATAAGACTCATTACTCTCTGTTCCATTTTTTTGCCACTTATAATAGTGTCAACCTCTGACATAACCTCTTCCTTCTGCTGTATAATCTGCGCTGTATTCTTTATAACTGCCATTAAATCTCCACCACTTCTCTTGGCATATCTGAATATCTCCGCAAAATACATGATATCCTCTACTTTACTTTCCTCCGCAAAATCATCTAATATATCCTCAAGATTCTCATTCTGCCCAAGCCTTATAACTATAAGTTTGAACTTTACAACAATATCAGAATCATCCCCATACATAAGAGTAAGTTCATCTACAGCCTGTCCAAATGCATTCTCTATTGAATATCCAACATTTAAAGCAAATGACACTGCAATAATTCCATCTTTAAATTTCTTCTTAAAGTTCTTCTTATCATGAACAATCCTTTCCTTTATTCTCTGCCTGTAATGAATATACACATACGGTGAAAGAATAACCGCCATAAAAACATTTTCATAAAATATGTATGCTGCAATCAGAACAATAATTATCCCCTCTAATATGTACCTTTCGTTACCATTCACTAAACCCTGCAGCTTCAAGCTTCTCTGTTCTGTTAAACACATTATTCTGCCTGACAAGCGTACCAATAACTTTTCCATTCTTATCCTGACTGTTTTCAACAAACTTAAACAATGGCGTAAGTGCAATCTCACCATTAATGCAATTTCCGACTTCTGCAATCTGAACCACCTTTCTGCTCTTATCCCTTAGCCTTGCAAGATGAACAATAATATCAATAGCTGATGATATCTGCGCCCTGATTGCTGACACAGGCATATCCATTCCCATAAGTACCATTGTTTCCAATCTCGTCAGCATATCTTTGGGACTATTGGCATGTCCTGTAGACAGACTTCCGTCATGCCCTGTGTTCATAGCCTGTAACATATCTATTGCCTCTGCTCCTCTTACTTCTCCAACTACAATACGATCCGGGCGCATTCTTAGGCTTGCTTTTATCAAATCTCTTATACTCACTGCATTAGTTCCCTCTGAATTTGCCACCCTCGCCTCAAGCCTCACAATGTTATTAATGTTGTGAAGCTGTAGTTCAGCAGAATCTTCAATTGTAATTACCCTTTCATCATCTGGCACATAATCTGACAACACATTTAAAAATGTTGTTTTTCCACTTCCTGTTCCACCTGATATGAAAATGTTATACTTGCTCTTAACAAGCTTTTCTAAAAACTGTGCCGCCTCTGGAGTAATAGATTCCAATTCAATAAGTCTGTCTATCGTGATGGGCTTATTGAAGAATTTTCTTATAGTTATTATTGGTCCATTAATTGCCACTGGTGGAAGAACAATACTGACCCTCGAGCCATCTTCAAGTCTTGTATCAGCTATTGGAGATGCTTCGTTAACCATATGGTTTGACATAGCTGCAATCCTCTGTGCCACATCTGACAGTTTATTCTCACTTTCAAATTTTTTGTTCCATCTTTCTATAGAACCATTCCTCTCCATGAATATACTGTCACTGCCATTCACCATTATTTCGGTTATGCTGTCATCTTCAAGTAATTCCTGCAAAATATCCAGTTTTTTAATAGAGTTATATAAGCGCTGTTTAAGTTCTTCCTTCTGCCTTATCGAAATCACATTATTACGGCTTTCATCATATATGCAGGCATCTATCACCTCATATAGTTCACTGTCAGCAACATCTCTGCCAATGTCCAGTCTTTCATATACATGCTTTCTTAGCTTAATGTAGAGTTCGTCCATTATATTTCCTCTATTCCTGCTGTTCTGCATAATTCTTCATAAAAACTGCAAAAAGGCAGCCGCCCCCATATATCATCATTATTAATGTTCTCATCTTCATTAACATGTATCTTTTTAAAAGTTGCTGCAATATTATCCAACCCCTGCTCAAGAAGATATTTTTCAAAATTCTTAAACCTCATATTCTCTATATAATTGCCTGTTTCACATATATATATTTCATCACAACAATCCATCATATTCCAAGGCATGCGTATTCCATCCCCAATATCAATTACAATATTCGAATATCCAAGTTCCCTTCCTATTGCCTGAATAAATGTCCCAATTTCTTCAGGTTTTATATCATCAATATCTTCTGCGCAGGACGCATCCGGTATATAATCCAGCCTTTCATAATGACTTATGGCATTAACAATATTTTTATGAAACTGATTATGATTTTGTCTGAATGCATATAATGCATCAGAAAGATTTTCATTCTCTTCATCCTTCAGGATTCCTTTAAACCCATAAAATGTTTCAAAATTAATAAAAAGTGTGTTCCCATGCTCTGACATCAGTCTTGCAACTGCCAGTGACAACATCATTCTTGCAGTATTATTAAATCCATATATACCTGTCACTTTAAGGCTTCCCCTTTTTTGAGCCCGGTCTTTCTTCTCATATCTCATTACAGACTGTAGAAGCTGATATGACGGCTGATACTTACATATTCCAACCAGTCCTTTTTCTTCCCTTGAATTAATCTCATCTGCTTCACGCTCCTCCTCACACAACACGACAGTCTTAGTTCCCGTTCTATATGCGTTATACCCATATGCTCCTTCACATATCATAAGCATATCAGCTTCTTTTTCCTGCAGGTACTTATCAAGTTCATGTTCCTTAGTAAAAACCTGTGCATTATAGGGAATATCATTATCATCATTAATTACAGACATAAGCCGTTTCGCATAATTTTCGTCTGAATCATATATAACGCAAATGTTATTCCTGCCCATCTGTTCACCCCCTATGTAATATCATTCATAAAACCACAACACACCTGTATACCAACACAACAACATATCCAGTCAGAACCCCCACTGCATAATGAAAGCCATGCGCCTTTATTCCGCTGCTCCCCATACTGACCTCTCTGGTCTTTTTTAAAAACAACTCAACAATTCCCGTAAAAATCCCTGTAATAAGAGATACAACCATAAGCTGTAGTACAAATTCCAATCCAGTCAACATTCCAATTACTGCCAAAAGCTTTACATCCCCTGCACCTACAGCCCTGATTATATATAGAAATGTCATTCCCGCTAATCCCGCCAGAGTTCCAAGAATATAATTTCCTATATATTCACCTGTAAAAGCTCTTATAACAATAACACTCACGCCTACAACAATACCTGCAACAATAAGCCTGTTCGGTATTCTGAATTCTCTCAGATCATGTACTGCTGCTACAATAACTAATACCAGTGCAATAATGACTGATATAATATCCGGCACTTATCCACCTCCTCAAAAAAACATGTATAGAATTACCATTTACTGCCTATACTTCTAATAAAGGCATATGATGCCCCTAATCTTGTGCATTAAGGAGTAATTCTATTGAAAATGTTTGGTAAAAAAAAGAGTCCTGCTACATATGATGAAAAATACCTGCTACAGGAACTTATGATGACTAAAAAAGCAATGTATACTGCCTATTCTAATCTTGATAATGTTACTGATCCTGACCTGATAGACTGTTATATCTACCAGCTTAATTCAGAACAGAAACGGTACAATTACCTTCTTGCAAAGGCAAAAGAATCTCAGTTATCCACGTCTGGATTCTGATTCTATAAGAATTGTTGTGTTGTACAGATACTATATATTCTATTCAATAAATTGTCAATACCTTTTCTATATTTTTATTTAAAAAATCATATGAATTCTAATTGACATTTCGCAAAAGCTAATATACCATTTATACAAGAAATACTTTTTATGAATAACTCATAATTAATTATTATAGAGGTGATGCACTATGAAATCGAAGAAAACCAATCCTTTTGTGATAACAACTTTAATATTCTTTATGACAACTGTAATGTTCGGTCTTCTGACCACCGGTGTCATTATTAAGTACCGAAAATCAACCGTTGCAACTAATACCGATAAGCTTAGCAATGACGAGATTGAGAAACTAAAGTCAGAAGAGAAAGAGGATCTTCTTTCTGATATGAAGTTAAGATTCACTAACGGTGAAGGTTCTCTTTCTATACTTAAGAGCTATTTCCCTGATAATATAGTCTATGTGAACAATAAGAATCAGTATGTATTTGCGCAGATACTTCCTGAACTTGCGAAGAATAATTATAAGGATGAGAATTTCAAGCAGGATGATAAAGGAATTATTACATACAATGAAGACGGTAAAGTTACAACACATATGGGTGTTGATGCCTCGAAGTTTCAGGGGAATATTGACTTTAAGAAATTAAAAGAACAGGGCGTTGAATTTGCCATGTTAAGATGTGGTTTCAGAAGCTATGGCAATGGAATCCTGAACACTGATTCTTCATTTGATACATTTGCAAAAGACGCAATAAAGAATAATATTAAGATTGGCGCATACTTCTTCTCATCTGCAATTACGAAACAGGAAGCTATAGAAGAGGCTGATTATGTTCTTGATATTATCAAGCCTTACAAGATTACATATCCTGTAGTTATTGACTTTGAGGAGATTTCGGGCGATTCATACAGACAGGAGAATCTGACTACTGAAGAACTTACAGATATCATAATCGCATTCTGCGACAAGATAGAAAAAGCAGGCTATAAGCCAATGATATATTCCAACCTCAAGGGATTCGTTGGAAGACTTGACCTTACCCGCTTAGAAAAATATGAGAAGTGGTTTGCCTACTATTCAGACACACCTTACTTCCCATATGAATTCTCTATATGGCAATACACTGAATCAGCTAAGTTAGACGGTGTCAGTGGTAATACCATAGATCTTAATATTAGTTTTAAAGATTACAATTAATTGTGACTCACATGCTCACTGCGGAATTTCTCAATCATTTCCCTTGTGAGACTGATATGGTCATCAATTACATCTATATCATCTGCCTTGACCCATGTGCCGACCGATAACTCATCTTCTTCAAGAGTTATTGTGTCGTCACCGTCAAGCTCACAGAAGTAACCAAGAAGCTGAGAACCGCTGAGTCCCCAAGGCTGGCTCTTATAATAGGTGATATTTTTAACCTTCACACCTACCTCTTCCATAACTTCTCTGCTTACAGTTTCCTCTGTTGTTTCACCAATCTCAGTGAATCCGGCAATAAGCGCATAATTCCTATAAGTTCTTCCCGCATATTTAGTAAGAAGAATTCTGTCCTTATCTGTAACTGCAACAATAACAGCCGGACATATCTTAGGAAATACCATATTCTTACAGCAGTCACAGCGTAACATTCTCTGCTTGTCATCATGCTTGAGTGGTTTTCCACATCTTCCGCAGAAATGATTATCCCTGTACCAGCCATACAGATGAAATGCAGTAATAGCCGCATAAGCATGCTCTCTTGGCTGTGCCTTACGGAAAGAATCGACTCCTATGAATTCATATCCTCTGACGAAAGAATACATATCCTTGTGTACAGCTGAATCAGCCATCTCTCCCAAGAATGTGCCTCTTTCGAGGCTTCCTGTCTTTCTTGCGAGGAAAAAATGTTTCTCATCAATTGACAACAGATATATGAATTCAAAGTTATCTACAGCTTTGTCTCCGTAAGAGGACTTTATCCCCTGAACGAACTCATCATACTGTGGATATATTAATACATTTTCTTCAGGATTCTGTGAGTTAAAATGTCCTGATGGTCTTGCAAGCAATGAGGAACCCTGAAAATAAAACACAGTATCCCCTTTGCCTGGCTTAAGATTCTTATACTGGTTGTCCAGATGTTTTGGCCATATATCCTGTATCATATCAGAAGAACACCATCTCTTCCTTAGGTGCACCTGTCTTTTCTACGCTTTCAACGTAAAGAACAGGACCTTTCTTCTTATATGCCATCTGGAATTCATACTTAATAGTAGCTGTAACCCATATCCATTCTCTGTTCTCAAGAGAAGCTATGTTGTTGTAGAAGCTGATATAACCAATAAACTGTGTATCTTCTGCACAGCATGTCATAACCTTTCTTCCCGGAACGAAATTCTTGTCCTTAAAGTACTTGTTCTTAAGAACCTGTCCCTTGAATCTTACCTTCTTACCTGCGTATACTTCCGGTCTTTCAGACACATCCATATACCAGATACCATAATCTTCGTCATCAACCTGAATAACATCAGCATTGATATCGTATGGAAGCTGTTCAGATATAGCAACCTGGTCACCCTTCTCGTCCTCGAAGATAATCTGAAGTGCAGGATTTAATGCTCTCATGCTTCTTCTGTAGCTGCCAAGATCCATACCTGACTTGCATCTGTTAAAGATAACCATATCAGCATATTTAACAGACTCTGCAATAATAGACTTCATGTTAGCCCACTGTAAGCCAAATGAATTAGCATCAACTAAAGTTATAGACTGGTATACCTGCCATCCTCTTGGCTTCTCACTTCCAAGAATAAGTGCAGGATCCCACATTCCGTTATATTCAACAATAACAATCCATGGATCATACTTCTTGTCCAGTTCATTAAGAGTCTTGATATTAAAATCTTCCTTTTCAACAACAACCATATCAACTCCGTTGTCCTTAAGAAGCTTCTCGCTATACTCCTCTTCGCCTTCTTCACACACAATAAGAAGTTTATTCTTAGCGTCTGCAAACTGTCCCATTGCTATAGTATCGGAGATAAATCTTGTTTTACCACTGTCAAGCTGACCGTTAATCAAGAAAATCGGAATCTGATATTCCTCATTTGCCATATTTATCCTCATTTCCGCGCATTTGCGCTATCATTTCATTATAAATGCGTTGTAAAAATGTGTTCTTCTATTAAACACTGATTAAACTTCAAAAAGTTCCTTAAGTGCATCTTCCTTAAGTTCAGAACCGATTACACAGATTCTTCCTGTGAAATCAGCACTTCCCTCACGAATCTCATATTCTTCTGGTACAAGGTCGAAATACATCCATGTTCCATCTGTACAAGGAAGCATACCCTTAGAACGGAGAACCTTACCATAATCTTCACTCTCAGAAAGCTTCTTTAATATGCTGTCAAGCTCTGCCTTCTCATACTTCTTAGGAGTCTCTGTTCCCCAGCTTGTAAATACGTCATCTGCATGGTGATGGTGATGATCATGGTCATGGTCATGATGATGTTCGTGCTCGTGCTCGTGGTCGTGATGATGCTCATGTTCCTCATCATGGTCATGATGATGCTCATGCTCGTGGTCGTGATGATGCTCATGCTCGTCATCATCATCATCATGATGTCCTCCGCAACAGCAGCACTCTCCATCTTCATGATGATGGTGGTGGTGGTGCTCCTTCTCATGCTCCTCATAAGCCTTCTGCGCTGCCTCTGCAAGCATGTCTAACTCAAGGTTAGTAACATTCTCCATTGCACCAAGAATCTTAGTTCCGTCAATATCATCCCAAGGAGTTGTGATAATATGTGCATTAGGATTAACACTCTTAATAAGCTCAATAGCTGTCTTTAACTTCTCTTCAGAAACATTCTGTGTTCTGCTTAAAATAACAGTTCCTGCATGCTCAATCTGGTTATTAAAGAATTCACCAAAATTCTTCATATATACCTTAACCTTAGATGCATCTGCAACTGTTGAAGCACTGTTAAGAACGATTTCATTCTCAATGTGAAGGTCTTTAACCGCTTTGATAACATCTGAAAGCTTGCCTACTCCTGAAGGCTCAATAATAATTCTGTCTGGATGATACTTATCAACAACCTCCTTAAGAGAAGTTCCGAAATCACCAACAAGTGAACAGCAGATGCATCCTGAATTCATCTCTCTTATCTCAACACCAGAATCTTTAAGGAATCCTCCATCAATACCGATTTCACCGAATTCATTCTCAATAAGAACTACCTGCTCTCCCTTTAAGGCTTCCTTTAAAAGCTTACTTATAAGAGTTGTTTTACCTGCTCCCAAAAAGCCTGAAATTATATCTACTTTAGTCATCTTAATCAACCTTTCTGCAGTATATGACTGCTCTTTTATCTCATATTTTCAATTATACACTTCTTGTCAATCCCTATTTGAAAAGAAAATGTAAAATTTTATTAAAAATATTTAATCAGACAGAGATTCCCATGCTCTGTCTTAATTCATCTGCCTTCTCGCCAATCTTTCTTAACCTGTGGTTTACACCCGATTTACCAACCGGGGGGTCTAACAGCTCACCTAATCCCTGAAGACTCATGTCAGGATTCTCGAGTCTTAAAAGAGCAACCTGCATCAGACTGTCACTTAAACTGTCAAGCCCGACAGTATCTCTTATAAGTTCAATATCCTTAATCTGCTTGACCGCCGCTTCAATTGTCTTGTTAAGATTAGCAGTCTCACAGTTTACCTTTCTGTTGACATCATTACTGATTCCCTTAAGAATCATGACATTGTACAGGTTCATCTGCGAAACAACCGCTCCCATAAGATTAAGCGTATCAGTAATATTATTGCCTTCTTTCATATACACTACAAAACTGTTTTTTCTTACAATAACCTTGGCATCGAGTCCGAAAAAACGCAGCATATCCATAAGAATATCAGCGTCCTCCTCATATTTGCACACAATCTCATAGTGATAGAACTTGTTCGGGTCACTTATAGAACCTCGTTCCATAAAAGCTCCTCTTATAAATGCTTTCTTACAGCAGTCCATAGCTACAATTCTTGCGTCAACAAACACCGGTTCAATCTGTGTAAACCGGTCGTCGCACCATTTTAATGTCTGCAATATCTTAGCAACATCACTCTGTCTGGTTATCCTTATAATAGTTTCCTTGCCATTCTTAACCATTTCATTCGTATCAGCATCCATCTTAATGCTAAATATTCTCAATAACAGGTCACTGAATTTCTCAACTGACAATTCGTTCTCTGTAACGAATTCCAGACATAATTCTCCATTATCTGTCTCGCTTACATTGCCAGACATTCCCATAAACGCAGCAAATTCCGCAATCTGGCAATGCCTCGCGGAATCTGTTTTCTTAACTAACTCTTCTTTTACTTCTGATGAAAATGACATACTTAACCTTTTCTCTTAGAATCTTTCTCAATATCTCTATGCTCAACCTTACATCCATACTCAGTCCTGCTTATAAGCTTATAGATTTCATTAGCAAGAGTAACTGAACGATGCTTTCCTCCTGTACAGCCAATTGCAATAACAAGGCTGTTCTTTCCTTCCTTAACATAATTAGGCAGAAGGAACTTCAATAAGTCATCTATCTTTTCCAGAAATTCTGTTGTCTCCGGAGCTTTCTTCACATAATCCTGTACAGGCTTATCATTACCGGTAAGGTGTTTAAGTTCTTCAATATAATATGGATTAGGCAGAAATCTCACATCAAACACAAGATCTGCGTCTGCAGGTATTCCATATTTGAAACCAAAAGAAAGAACTGTAACAAACAGATTCTTGAAATTCTTATCGTCAAAGAATATGCCCTCAAGCTCTGCCTTAAGTTCCCTTGTAAGCATCTGGCTTGTATCGATTATAACATCTGCTCTTTTCTTTAAGAACTTAAGCTCATCTCTTTCCAGCTTTATTACATTATCTATTCTGTCATGATCATCCATTGCAAGCGGATGTGTTCTTCGCGTTTCCTTGTATCGTTTTACAAGTACATCATCACTTGATTCAAGAAACAGAATTGTATAGTTAAAATGCTTATTAAGCATATCATCAAGCACTGAATCCAGCTCAGCAAGTGCGTGACCACTTCTTATATCTACACCAATTGCTATGTTGCTATATCCGTCTTCTCCCGCATTGGCAAGCTCTGCAAACTTAGGAATCAGAGAGATTGGCATATTATCGACACAATAATATCCCTCATCTTCTAATACATTAAGTGCTGTAGATTTACCTGCACCTGACATACCTGTAACAATAATCATCTTCATCTTATCATCTTCTCTTTCTTATCTGCCTTTAATTACTGGTCTGTTTAATTATAACAAGCCTTAGAATCCAACCTTTACAACTTCCAGTTCCAGCCCGACACCGAACTTTTCCATAACTTCACTCTTAATATAATCCGTAAGCTCGCATACATCCTTCGCAGTTGCATCGCCCTTATTGACAACGAATCCTGCATGCTTCTCCGATACCTGTGCGCCACCTCTTGCACAACCCTTAAGACCTGCATCCTCAATAAGCTTTGCTGCAAAATATCCTTCCGGTCTTTTAAATGTGCTTCCGGCACTAGGATACTCAAGTGGCTGCTTCTGCCTTCTCTTAGCTGCCAGCTCTGATATATTATTTCTTATTATATCCGGTTCACCTTTTCTTAATTTCAAAGTTGCTTCAAGAACAATCATATTGCTTTTCGCTACAATACTTGTTCTGTATCCAAGCTCAAGTTCATCTGCTGGAAGCTCCCTGATAACACCTTCATCATCAATAACCTTTGCACTGACAAGAATATCCTTGAACTCCCCACCATAAGCACCTGCATTCATTCTTACAGCACCACCTATGCAACCCGGAATACCTGTTGCAAATTCAAATCCGGCAATTCCATTAGCAGCAAGCTGGTTGCCAAGTCTTGTAAGCTTCATGCCTGCACTTGCTTTGACAAGCACTTCATCTGAATTATCCTGTGAATCCTGAAGAAACTCATAATCTGAAAAACCATCGCCAAGCTCAACTACAACTCCCCTGAAGCCTTCATCACTCACAAGAATATTGCTGCCATTTCCAATAACAATATATTTAATGTCCGATTTTTTCAAAAATGCGATAACATCTGCTATCTGCTTTTCTGCCTGTGGTGTTACATAATAATCTGCAGCACCTCCGATTCTGAATGTAGTATGTGTCTTCATTAGTTCACCTGTTCTTACATTCCCGGCACCAAGCATTGATATTAATGCTTCTGATAACATTTTATTATCCATATAATCTCACTATCCTTAATACTAATTTCCAAGAATAAGCTTTGCTGCTCCATACATTCCTGCATCATTGCCAAGTGCAGCCTTAACTATCTTAGTCTGTCTGCTCGCATGGAACACACATTCCTTATAATACTTATCAATAAGATTGATAAAATATTCCCCTGCGGCAGAAACTCCGCCACCAATTACAAATACCTCCGGGTCAACCATTCCCGCTGCACATGCAAGTCCTTTTCCAAGATACCTGCATACATACTCTGTTACCTGTATAGCAAGGGCATCTCCTCCCTTAGCCTCGTCAAATATAACCTTTGCCGATATGTATGGCACACTTCTTAAAGATGAAGGCATGTCACTTTCTGCAAGCATACGGTTAGCCGTTCTTACAATTCCAGTTGCAGAAGCAACCTGCTCAAGACATCCCTTCTTTCCACAGTTACAGCTCTCAGTCTCACCTTCAACAAGTGGAAGATGACCTATCTCACCTGCTGCACCGTTAAATCCATAAAGAGGCTTTCCATCAATAATAACTCCACCGCCTACACCGGTTCCAATCGTCACCATTACCATGCTGTTATATTCGCTTCCACCGCCTACCCAGAATTCTCCGAGTGCTGCCATATTGGCATCATTACCAATCTTAACAGGAATACCTGTAAGCTCAGACAGTGCATTGGCTGCATTAAATACTCCCCAGCCCAAGTTGATACATTTGTTGACAGTTCCATCCTCAAGACATGCACCAGGAAGTCCCATTCCGATTCCTGCCACATCCTCTGTTGTCATATTCATATCTGCAAGAACGCCCTTGATATACTCACTTATATCAGGCAGAATCAGGCTTCCACCCTCATCCTTTCTTGTAGGAATCTCTTCTTTTCTTAACAGTTCACCTTCTTCAGAAAATGTACCACATTTGCAGGTTGTTCCTCCAACATCAATTCCAAATATAATCTTACTCATCGTCATCCTCCCCGCCTCTCATAAGATTTTCCTGTACTCTTCTGTATAATTCCTTCGCTGCATTATATCCCATCATCTTCTGTCTATGGTTGACCGCTGCTGACTCAACAATTACAGCAAGATTACGTCCTGGTCTTACCGGTAGCGTATGGCACACAACCTTATTGCCAAGATATTCTATGTATTCTTCCTCAAGTCCAAGTCGGTCATACTCTCTGTCCTTGTTCCAGTCCTCAAGCTTGATAACCATATCTATTTCCTGAGTTTCCTTAACACTTTCAACACCGAAAAGTGTCTTGACATCAATAATACCAATGCCTCTAAGCTCTATAAAATACTTGGTAACTCCCGGTGCGCTTCCAACCAGAGTCTCGTCACTGACCTTTCTGATTTCAACCGCATCGTCAGTTACAAGACGGTGTCCTCTTTTTATAAGTTCAAGTGCAGCTTCGCTCTTACCAATACCAGACTCACCTGTGATAAGTACACCTACACCATATACATCAACTAAAACACCATGGATTACGATACATGGTGCAAGCTGAACCTTCAGCCAGCGTATTACTTCTGCTGTAAATGAAGATGTTGCCTGGTCTGTCATAAGAAGAGGTATCTGATACTTAACCGCAAGTTCAATAATCTTAGGCTCTGGCTTTATACTCCTGCAGAATATAATACATGGAATATTACTTGACAAAAGCTGCATATATCTTTCATATCTCTCCTGCTCAGAAAGACTCGCAAGATAAGCATGCTCGACATTACCAATAATCTGTAATCTGTCATTATCAAACTGGTCATAAAAACCTGTAAGCTGCAAAGCCGGTCTGTTCACATCAGGCAGATTAAGCCAGATTCCTGACACATCTATCTGTGGTGTAAGATTAACAAGATTCATTTTTTGGATAACTTTAGATAACTTTACCCTCTCTTTACCATTATTCATATATTCTATGCCTCCAAACTCATGTTTACGATTTCATATATCCTAAGTTTATCACAGACAAGCTCTAAATGCTATTATAAAAGTATTATCAATGAAAGAATTTGTATATATTCTCTGCCACATTTTCAGTAATACCATCAGCCTTCATAAGCTCATCCACTGATGCCTGCCGTATCTTTTCTATATCAAGAAAATGCTTCATAAGTGCCTTTCTTCTTACAGGTCCGATTCCTTCAATCGAATCAAGTACAGAAGATACCTGTGCCTTATCTCTTAAGCTTCTGTGATAAGTTATTGCAAATCTGTGTGCCTCATCCTGCACCCTTGTAATCAGCTTAAAGCCCTCGCTGTGCTTATCTATCGGTATCTCAATATTGTTATAATACAAACCTCTTGTGCTGTGGGTATCATCTTTTACCATACCACACACAGGAATATTAAGTCCCAGTTCCTTAAGTACATCAAGTGCAATATTCACCTGACCGCGTCCGCCATCCATCATAATAAGGTCTGGATATCTCGAAAATCCATGACTATCCTCGAGTCCTTCCCGCTCACGCATACCTCTTGTAAAACGTCTTGTCAGAACCTCACGCATGCTCTTATAATCATCCGGCCCCTTTACTGTTCTTATCCTGAACTTGCGATAATCATTCTTCTTTGGTTTTCCATCCTCAAAAACGACCATTGAGCCAACACTTTCAACGCCATTTGTATTAGATATATCGTAAGCCTCTGCTCTGTGAAGTGTCCCAAGTCCAAGCCATCCGGCAATCTCTTTCATAGCTCCTGTTGTCCTGCTCTCCTCACGCTTAATCTTCTCCGCATCCTGTGTAAGAACAAGCTGGGCGTTCTTATATGCAAGCTCAACCATCTTTTCCTTGTCGCCCTTCTTAGGTGTGACAATACTTACCTTGCGACTCTTTCTTGCACTAAGCCACTGTGCTATTGTATCCGCATCCTCTATCTCGTACTGCACCATAATAATATTAGGTATAAATGGAGTTCCGCCGTAATACTGTTTCATAAATTCCGAAATAATGTCGCTCTTAGAGTCACCTTCGGCAACCTTCATATGAAAATGATCTCTTCCAAGAAGCTTGCCCTGCCTGATAAAGAACACCTGCACAACTGCGTCCTGACCGTCACTTGCACACGCAATGACATCTCTGTCATTAACATCATCTGCTGTAATCTTCTGCTTCTGTGCAACCTGCTTGACACTCATTAACAGGTCTCTGTATCTTGCAGCTTCCTCGTATTCCATCTTCTCAGACGCTTCCTGCATCTGCGTTGTAAGCCTGTCCATAATCTTCTTGTAATCACCATTTAAGAAAGCTACAACCTCATCAATTCTTCTTCTGTATTCCTCACCGCTTACATATCCCTGACATGGTGCATCACACTGTCCGATATGATAATTAAGACACGGCCTGTCCTTGCCCTCATCTTTAGGCAGATTTCTGTTACAGGTTCTTACCTTATACAGTTTGCATAGAAGTTCAATAGTGTCCTTGACTGCTGCCGCAGAAGTGTAAGGACCGAAATACTTACCTGCTCCATGCTTCATCTTTCTTGCAAAAAGTACCCTTGGATACTCTTCACCAACGGTAATCTTAATAAAAGGATAACTCTTGTCATCCTTTAGCATGGTATTGTACTTAGGCCTGTGCTCCTTGATAAGATTGCACTCCAAAACAAGCGCCTCAAGTTCAGAATCTGTGATAATATACTCAAAGTACTGAATATGTGACACCATCTGCACAATCTTGGCAGACTTATTCCTGCTGCTCTGGAAATACTGCCTTACACGATTCTTTAAAATCTTCGCCTTACCTATATATATTATATTGTCCCACTTATCATGCATAATATAAACTCCCGGTTTTGCCGGGAGTTTCTTAAGCTCTTCTTCTAAATTAAACATACTACAAGCTTCTTCAATCCTCTGGCTTTCTTAAGTGCGTAGCTTCGCACCTGTCTTATAGTATTTATTATCCCAGTTATGTCAGCTTTGTCAACACATTTTACATTACCAAATCTGACCGCAAGTATTGTCTGCACTGCTTTCTCAAGTCCCATATTCTTAAGATTCGCATCCTGTGCAGTTATTTCTAATATATATTCTTCATAATCAATTCCAGGTTCTCTCTTATATCCCAGACAAGCAAGAAGCTTTTCAAGATAAGAATACATTTTCATAAGCTTTACTTCATCTACTGAACTGCTTCTTAATAAATGTATTCTTGATACTATCCTGATTGCAGCCATTGCAATTAATATAAGAACTGCCAATATTGCTGTACATACCACAATCAGAATTGAATTAATATGTATCTCACCTGAGAAGCTGTCAGTATCAGAGACAGCTTCCTGCGCAGTACTTTCAGTCCCCGGCTCATCTGTATCATCAACTGTCATATTTTCATCAACTGATGAATTACTATTGTCAGACTGGCTCTGTCTCTCACTTTCATCCTGTGTGGAACTTTGCTCAGTATCCTCAACTTCTCCATAGCCAGGTGTTGCATCAACAATAACCCATCCATATCCATCAATATATGCCTCAACCCATGCATGAGCTGCATTGTCGTAGACATCATATTTCATATACTTATTGCTCTGCCCGTCAGTATAATATGCGCCTGTATTGGTATTAACCGTATATCCTGCACAATACCTTGCCGGTATACCCGCACATCTTAATATAACTGCTGCCGAGGTAGCAAAATATGTACAATACCCTCTCTTGCTTTCTCTTAAGAAATACTCAACAACGCTCTTTCCCTCCGGCACCCTTCCTGGTTTAAGAGTATATGTATAATTATCTTTAAGATAAGATACTATTTTCTGTATATATTCAACCTTTTCATCTACTGTCTGTAAATTCCTCTTTCCAAACAGTTGTGCTACAACAATTCTGTCATCTTCAGATACATCAAGATACTGCCCGTGTGCATAGCTTTCATATGAATTAACGATAGCAGAGTTTCTGTATTTCTTCATAAGCTGCCCCATGCGGGAGTAATCCTCAAAGCTTCCCCGTGCTATACGGTAATCAAGTGACGAACCATATACATTGCCATCTTTACTTCTGAATGTCTGCTGATAATAGAAAAATCTGTCAGCAAGCAGTTGTTCGTCTTCATCAAGCGTATATATTTTTCGTTTCACAAGATTAAGTGCAAACTCGGACACAGCACTCTCATAAGAATACTGAGTTTCCCTTGTATCCGACCATCGCTGCCAGCTGTTATTCTTGAAATCCCTTCCCATAAATACCTTGGCATAGGCAATTCCGATATCAGACATTGTATTAAGCTCTCCTGCGTATACATTTCCATAATAGACCTCGTCAACCTGTCCAACATCACCATTTCCTATTCCTACAGTCGCATTAACCTTCGCCTTATCATCCTCTGTCTCTGATTTATTTCCCTGAAGGTCTATGCCAAATCTGTCATAAACAACATCTGTTACCATATTTCTTGCATCATCAAAGAAAGAATTTCTCTTATATGTTTCCTGAGGAATAATAAATGTTAAAACTGCCGCTATAACTGCTGATATTATTACAGCCGTTTTGGCACCCTGGTTAGTTTTTATCTTCTTATTCCTTAGTGCCATTGAATCAAAGATAAAAAGAACACAGAAAATAATGCTTATGATATCAGGAACAATAACCGCCGCAATAAATACACTAAGCAGAGGCATAGTTATTGCCAGACTCACTAGCATATTAGGAAACACATTAACTTCCAAAGCTGCAAGGACTGCTATAATTATAATAACAACCACACATACGCATCTTACGGAAGCCGCACCGGCACTCTCTACCGTTAGTACATTACTGCTATCCACAGGTCCTGTAAAAGATGCCCTTGATATAAACACATTTATAAATGTTGTGATTCCATTAATAAAAGAGCCTATATTAATTACGAGATATACCACCGGCAAAACAGCCATTCCCATAATCCTTATAAGCCTTGCATTCTTTCCGTAACAGGACAGCATAAATGTATACACAACACTGAATATCAGTGAAACAAATCCAATAAATCCCATATCTGCAAGCGGATATGTAATCGTCTCTATTATGGATGCTGCACCAAATGTTCCAAGAAATGTCACTATTATTCTAAGTATTAAGTTGTCTGTATGTATAAGCTGTCCCTTTTTCATTAATACCCTCTTGTCACATTATTATCAATTCTCTGTAATTATCACTGGTTCAGTCGTAATCTCCAGCCTGTCATCTTCATATAATGCCTGACATGCTTTATTGACCGTACCTTCACCACAACGTATATCCATAACCACTTTAACGGCCGCTTTCAAACTGGCATTATCATAGAACGTAACTCTTACAATATCTGCTTTAGCCATATCCCACACTATATACTGTCCAGTCAGTCCAGCCTCTGCACATGCCAGCCCCTGCGACATCATCTCAGCATATATTCGGCTCATTCTTGAAAGACGCCATGACTTTTCTCCTCTCCAGTCCGTGTCAACAACGATGAATACCGTCTTATTAATGTTCGTGCTGTACTCTTTAACAATAAAGTCATTCTCTGCAAGTATACTGCTTCTCTTCCAATGAATATTCCTTGGACTGTCTCCATCCCTGTATTCTCTGAGTTCACTGACTTCATCAGATGCACTCTTTACATACACCTCATTCTCTTCATCATAATAAGCATTAGCTCTGTCTGTTTCCATATATCTGTCAGTTGTTTCCTCCGGCATAACAGATACTTTAGTAACTCCTGCAAATTGTTTCTTCTTTCCAAAAAGTCCAAGATAGTCACATATTTCTATGGATTCAACCCCCACACATATATTACCGCCGTAATCCGCAGAAATGTCCGTAATTCCAGCACTCTTTCTTATGCCCTGTTTTATAGGCACATTTATCATGAATTCATCACCCGTATGGCAATACATATATTTTATGGTTATGCTGCCATTAACAAAAGCCAGATTACATGCATTCTTCTTAACTATTCTTATCTTAATCCTGTTTCCCACCTGTACAACATTCTTATTGACCTGCAGGCTAAGCCCCAGGCTGACATCCGATATAGCATACATAATCCATGAAACAAGTGGTATTGCAATCATCAGGACAAGCAATATAAATATCTGGTATTCCACATAAAATATATTAATCCCGAAAACAACTGCCAGGCAGATAAAATACAAAATCCTTCTTTTAAGCATACTGCCACCCTTACTTATTCATCTCTGGAACCGGTACATTTCTTAATATCTCAGTAATCTCTTTTCTGGCTGCCTCCGTACCTGCAGCTCCATTAACATTAGTAACTATTCTGTGTGCAAATGTTTCAACAGCAATATTCTTAATATCTGATGGGAGAACATAATTATTACCGCGAAGAAATGCTTCCGCCTTTGCCATTGCAATTACTGCGATACTTCCTCTTGGTGAAACCCCCTGTATTATATTCTCCCTGCTTCTTGTCTTAGCTGCAATCTTAGCTACATATTCATATATAGAATCATCAACATAGATACCCGCAACTTCCTCACGAATTCCTTCTATATCACCTTTTTCAAGTACACATGCAGAAAACTGTGTATTCTTCCCGTTCTCAAGTCTGCTCTTCATAATTGCTACTTCATCCTCAATCTGTGGATATCCCATAGAAAGCTTTATCATGAATCTGTCAAGCTGTGACTCAGGAAGCTTCTGTGTTCCAATAGAACCAATAGGGTTCTGTGTTGCTATAACTACAAATGGGTCTGGAAGCTCATATGTATTGCCGTCAACAGTCACCTTAGACTCTTCCATTATCTGCAATAACGCTGACTGTGTCTTAGGTGATGTTCTGTTTATTTCATCAGCAAGAAGCAGGTTGCACATAGCCGCCCCCTGCTTGAATTCAAACTTGCCAGTCTGCCTGTTATACATCGAAAATCCCGTTATATCCGATGGCATAACATCTGGTGTAAACTGTATTCTGTTGTACTTAAGTCCGAGTGCATTTGCAAATGCATGTGCCATTGTTGTTTTACCAACTCCCGGAATATCATCTAATAATACATGTCCCCCTGCGATTATTGCCATATACACCTTGCATATAACATCATCTTTTCCAATGACAGACTTCCTTACCTCTCTTAAAACTGCTTTAGATTTCTTTAAGTAATAATTATTCTCGTTCATTTAATCCCCCAAAAGCACCAATTATTCTGTAGAAAGCGTCAGACTTCCATATACAGTATCCCCACTATAGAACTCAAGAGAATTATTCATAATATAACATGAAATCTTTATATTGCTATTAAGACCATTCTTATCAATATACGTCTGAATCACCTGTTTTAATGTATCAGCTGCCGCCTCATCCATTCCATCTAACTGTTTATCATTATACTTAATATCATAAGGAACATCAATATAAAGTACTACATTATTCCTTGTTGCAACATTGTCATTTCTTACAGAATATGTATATCCATACTCTGTTCTGTTCTCAATATTTATTGTTCCTTCACTCATAACATTAAGTTTCGAATATAACATTTCATAGCTGTTATAATCTTCAATTATCATATCACTTATCTGGCTCTGTTTAACTGTTGCTTCCTCCGCAGTACTCTCATGCATATCTGCCTCTGAACTGCTGGTTGCTAACGGCACGAAACTTGTCCTGCTCTGCTCTCCTCTGCCAACTGTCTGATAATTCTTTACCGATATAACAAATATAACAATTGCCGCTATTGCAGCTGCAACCGAAATATACTTTCCGACTGGCAGGTGTTGTTTTACTGGTTTCAATTGTACTATCTTATCATTCGTATATGTAGACGACTTATCTTCTGTAGCATCAAACAATTCAGACTTGTCAAGGATTTCATCTATCTGTATTCTGATTTTTTCCTTATCCGGATACTTAACCTTACTCAAGATAATCCCACTCCTTTCTTACTCTCTTAACCATTGCATAATACCTGCTCTTGACAGTGCTAAGATCAACCCCCTGATTAGCACTTATCTCGCCAAATGTATAACCTTCATACACTTTAAGCCTGAAGGTTTCCCATTCCTTATTCTGGTGATGACCATACATTTTCTCCATCTCCTCATAAGAAAGCTTCCCAAGCACACTCGTCTCCGTGCCAGCCCTCTCATCAGCAGGTTCCTGTATGGTATCATCCATAATCTGTGTAACAATACTCTCATGATACTGTCTGCTCCTGAAATAATCAGTGACCTTATTATCTGCAATCCTTGTAAGCCATGTCTTAAATGACGCCTTCTCTATATTGAAGCCCCCCAGCCCCTTCAACGCTGAAATAAATGTTTCCTGAGTAAGATCCATACTTAACTCCTCATCCTTCAGCTTAATATAAATGTGCTTATACACAGCCTTATAATATTGCGTAACCAGCTCGTCTGCTGCATCTCTGTCATTATTATTCAGGATTCTGCTTATCAAACTAAAATCACGGTTCTTTGACAGCAAACCCATCTACTCACCCCCGGTTGGTATGTACTGACGGAACATAAATCAAAGTCTCATGTCCCGTTCATATCTTTATACGGAATACTTTTCAAAAAAGTTTAAATAATTGTAACATTTTTCAAAAAAATTTGCATAAATTATGCCATTCCGTTTACTGTCTTGTATTTATACAGCATTTCTGCATGATTCTGCTCCTCAATCTGGATATCAGCAAGAATCTTTCTGATGGCTGTATCGGCAAAATTAAACACATTAGTATTATACTCTCCCGATACAAGTTTTTCAGAGCCAATACTGTCTGTTGCTAAAAATGCATCGCTTTCCTTATCCTCTGACTTGCTCATCACATCATAAGTTGCCTCAGGCTCATACTCTTTTCCCTCACAGTCGTTGCAGTCACATTCAGGAACTTTTCCCTCAAGAATCTGTCCTAATGTGTCATAGTGCTTCTGCTCATTCTTCTCTAATGTAGAAAATAAATCCTTCAAAACAGGATCTTTCGCATCCTGTCCATACTTCTTGTACTTCTTGATACAGGTCTGCTCCTGAGTCTGTAAATCCTTAATCGTAGTCTTTTCTTTTTCATTCAATGCCATAATAAAAAGCCTCCTGATAATTAATACAACTGTATTATTACCAGAAGGCTTAACATTTATTCTTATATGTAATTATTAGAAGTCAACTTCTGTATCATAGTAGCAGCATGTAAGAAGCTTCTCCATCTCTTCCTGACTTGGCTGACGTGGATTAGAACCTGTACATGCATCAAGGATAGCATTGGCTGCGATGTCGTGTAACTTAGCCTTGAATTCTTCCTCTGATACAAATCCTGTCTCTGCTGGGAGACCACCCTCACCATAATTCTTGATGCAGTGAGGAATATTAAGGTCATCATTCATCTTTCTTAACATAGCGATAAGATTGTCAATCTTCTCATCCTGTGTATTGCCACCAAGATGTAAGAAATCAGCGATAAATGCATATCTCTTAGCTGCTGTCTCATCCTTGGCATTGAACTTGATAACCTTAGGAAGATACATAGCATTAGCTGCACCATGGATAATATGTCCGCCTTCAAATGCTGCACCAGTCTTATGTGCCATTGAATGAACGATACCAAGTAATGCATTAGAGAATGCCATACCTGCAAGACACTGTGCATTATGCATTGAATCTCTTGCTGCCATATCTCCGTTGTATGATTTAACGAGGTTAGCCTGAATCATCTCCATAGCATGAAGTGCCAGTGGATCTGTGTAATCACAGTTAGCAGTTGATACATAAGCCTCAATTGCATGTGTCATGGCGTCCATACCTGTATGTGCTACAAGCTTAACCGGCATAGTCTCTGCAAGCTCAGGATCAACAATAGCAACATCAGGAGTAATCTCGAAATCTGCTATAGGATACTTAATACCTTTCTCATAATCTGTAATAATAGAGAATGCTGTTACCTCTGTAGCTGTTCCTGATGTAGATGAAACTGCACAGAAATGAGCTTTCTTACGAAGCTTAGGAAGACCGAATACCTTGCACATATCTTCAAATGTTGTATCAGGATATTCATACTTAATCCACATTGCCTTAGCAGCATCAATAGGAGAACCTCCGCCGATAGCAACAATCCAGTCTGGCTCAAACTCTGTCATAACAGCAGCGCCCTTCATAACAGTCTCAACTGATGGATCAGACTCGATACCCTCGAAAAGCTTAACTTCCATTCCTGCTTCCTTGAGGTAATCCTCTGCTTTCTGAAGGAAACCGTTACGCTTCATAGATCCGCCACCAACGCAGATGATAGCTTTCTTTCCTTCAAGTGTCTTGAGGGCTTCCAAAGAACCCTTTCCATGATACAAATCTCTTGGTAAAGTAAATCGAACCATAATAAAACCTCCGTACATAAATATTTGATTGTTAAATTATAAACAAACCCTATGCTCTTATTATATGCTTGCCCGTATAATAATTCAAGTAAATTTTATTATAATTTTTTGTAAATATTCCATGAACAATTATATATTTTTATTATCACTTACAATCCTGCCATCACTAATAGTAATTATCCTGTCATCTCACCACACAGCCTATTACCCTAAGCGGGGGTACTCTTACCGCTTTCCAAAGTTACCCGGTAAACCTACTATTTCATCAATTTTCACAATCTGGTAGGTCTTTTTTACATTGTTAGTTGGTTTATGATGCTTCTTTCCGTCTTAAATACCTACTAAATATGTCACATCTCACACTTTAGTAGGTCTTTTCCTAATATATCTGTAATATTAGTCACATCTTGTCAGCCAAAAGACCTCTCCATATAATCAAGTGTTTTTTTCAATAAATTCAATACTTTTTGATACCTGTCATTGAATAGAATTACGGTTA
>NZ_WKRD01000014.1 GCF_009680455.1 Lachnospira eligens | reverse complement strand
CTTCTGGAAGAAAAGACAGACCAGATACAGAAGCTTACAGACGAAAATCAGCAATGGCAGGAATTGGCACAGAAATTAAACAGCGAGAACCGGCTATTGCAGAAACAGAACAGCGAATTACTGAACTTGAACAGCAATTAGAGAAAGGAAGGTCGATTGATGAACGAATTAAGAAACTCAAAGAGCGACGATCAACTGGAAGAGTTGCTTCTGCTGACAGAGCAGATGCAGGAAGAACTCGACCAGAAAGACCGAACTATCAGGAAACTGAAAATGCAGCTCGACGAATCGCTGACCTTGAACGAGAGGTTAAACAGCGAGAACAGAGCAGGGAACATTCAAGCCTTAAAGAACGACTTGAGGAAAACAAAAGAATTGTTGCAGAGAGAGAAAGAAAAAACGCACGCTGCCGAAATCATGACAGAGGAATGTCAAGATAAGCTAAGGCAGGCAGAACAGGAACGGGACTATGCACTCTCTCATCAGAAAAAAGTAGAGATACCGGTTGAAAAGCCAGTACTCTATCAAAAGTGTGGGAACTGTAACCTGACAGCTTATCTGAAAGCCAAGGAAAAGTATGATACGCAGAGAGAAAAACTGGCAGGCAGATATAAAACAAAAACAGCCATGTATGAAGCATTGATGTTTCTGCTGATATGGTATTCCGTATCAACTACTCTTTTTCAGATGATACGGTCAAAAATATTTATTTCTGATTGCGTGGTATTCTTTGATACAATCGCCACTTTTATACAGACCATTGCAGGGTGGATTATACTGACAGGAAAGAACATGGCACAGATTAGTAATGGAATATCCAATCCTGTCGTTGCCGGAATTGTATATTGGCTGATAAGAATACTGATCTGCGGTGGATGTTTGGTGGGTGCTGGAATACTTGTAGCATTTATAGAGATAAAGATTGCCGGGCTATATAAGAAATACTGCTGGGATATGATTACAATACTGGTAACACTTATAAGCATGGCAATAGCAATCTATTTTGGAGATTGGATAAAGACAGTATTGCCGATCAATCTGCTATTTTTCTTATTATTCGTGCAACTGGTATATGTTGGAATCAGGTGGTATGTAAAAGGCTGGCGGGAAACAAGGGGATATTATTAAAAATCCGATTGTAAACACACAATTTTATATATGTGCTTAATCACACCTCTTTGTATTTTAATAAAATCCTACAAAAGCTTTGAAAACAAAGGATTCATTGTAATGTGTTCGCTTTATCCCTTTATATGATTTCACACTATGTTCCCCTTGCCCTGACTGTTCATAATGGTAAAAGCAAGGGCTGGAAAAACGCATAACGCAATACAACAAAGTGTAGCAATTGGGATATTATGAACGAAGAAATCATCTTTTCATAAGCAGTCAATAAGGCTGAAGGAATTAATCTCTGCCGCCTTATTGACTTTCAGGTGGGCTTCAATTATAATTAAATCAGCTGATTTAAAACAAGCGATTTAGTAAAAGGAGAGATAAAGTATGCCACCAAAAGCCAAATTTACAAAAGCAGAAATTATTGAAGCCGCATTAAATATTGTCAGGGCAGACGGATATGAGGCTTTGACTTCAAGAGCGTTAGGAACATATCTCGGTAGTTCGGCAAGACCCATTTTTACTGTATTTAAAAATATGGAGGAGGTTCAGCAGGATATGATTAAATCTGCTAAAGCTCTGTATAAAGAATATGTCAATAAAGGACTAACAACAGAGCCCCCGTTTAAAGGGGTGGGTACACAATATATTCTCTTCGCTGTTAATGAGCCTAAGCTTTTTCAACTCCTCTTTATGACGGAGCAAAAACAAATTCCTGACTTATCTGGTGTACTTCCGCTGATAGATGAAAGTTATGAGCAAATTCTATTGTCAATTCAAGATGATTACAAAATTTGCAAGGCAGCTGGGAAAAAACTGTATCATCATCTTTGGATATATACACACGGAATTGCAACGCTTTGTGCCACAAAAATGTGCCGATTTACAGACGAAGAAATCAGTACAATGATTACTGAGGTATGTATGAGTATTTTGAAAAAGCTGAAGGAAGGAGAAAATAATGATTAAAGCGAGAAATATAATAAAATCCTACCAAAACGGAGAAAGCCGATTCCAAGTATTAAAGGACATCAGTCTTGATATTGAGGATAATGATTTTGTGGTTATTCTCGGCGCATCTGGTTCTGGCAAGTCAACCTTTTTGAATGTAATTTCAGGTCTTGAACGCCCTGACAGCGGTAAAGTGTTTTATGACGGAAAGGATATTACAGCACTTTCTGATAATGAATTAACTTCATTTCGTAAGGAAAATGTCGGATTTATTTTTCAGCAGTATTATTTGCTACCCAATATGAGCGTTGATAAAAATGTAAAAATGGGTGCTGATTTAGCAAATAATAAAGATTATAAAAACGTCATTAGAGCGGTTGGACTCGGAGAAAAACTACATAAATATCCCAGCGAACTTTCGGGTGGCGAACAGCAAAGAGTATCTATTGCAAGAGCTTTGGCAAAAAGACCGAGAGTATTATTTCTTGACGAACCGACAGGAGCATTAGACGAACAAACAGGACGACAGGTTCTTGATTATATATGTAAACTTCAAAAGGAATATGGTTTTACGATTGTAATGGTAACGCACAATTTGAATATTGCGGAAATGGCAAACACAGTTATAAAAATGAATAGCGGAAAAATATCTGAAATTTACACAAATGAAGCACAAAAGACTGCTTATGAGATAGGGTGGTGATGGTATGCTCGTTGGAATAAAAAATGTTTCAAAACTCATCGGTATTTCCATTATAGCCTGTTGTGCTGTTCTTGTTTGTACAATGTTTCTGAACTTTTATTTTGATATTCGATTAATTGAGAGTGAAATTACATCTGAATTATCAATGTTTTTTTATAATGCTCAGGTTTCTACCGCAAAAGTCGTTTGCCTTGTAAGTGGCGGATGCTTGCTTTTAACTGCGATTGTTATGTTGTTGTTTTATATTAAGCATTATATTGACACGCATAAGAAGGAACTTGGGATATTAAAGGCGTTGGGATATTCAAATATCAAAATTGCAAAAAGCTTTTGGGTATTCGGAATTAGTATATTTATTGGAACTGTAACCGGATATGCAGGAGCATTTCTTATAATGCCGTGGTTTTACGCTCTACAAAATGAAGATAAAATGCTTCCTGAGATAACTATCAATTTTCATCCAAGCATTTTATTTTATTTTGTGGTATTGCCAACTGTGTGTTTTTCGGCACTTTCAGTTTATTATGCCTGGTACAAATTCAAAAAACCTGTGTTGCTGCTTTTGAAAGATAATATGCAAACTGCTTCTAAAACACCAAATCATAGAATCGAAAAAAGCAGTGAATTGTCGTTTGTAGAGTATTTGAAAAGGAATACCTTGAAATCTAAAAAGGCACTTGTATTCTTCATTATTTTTGCTTCGTTTTGCTTTTCAGCTATGACACAAATGTCGTTTAGTATGAAAGATTTATCAAGTGAAATGATGGGTGTGATGATGTTGGTCATCGGACTTGTATTAGCGTTTACAACTCTGTTTCTTGCTATAACTACAGTAATAAACGGAAATACAAAAACTATTGCTATGATGAGAGTATTCGGCTATTCACAGAAAGAATGTTGCAGGGCAATTTTAGGAGGATACAGACCGCTGTCCTATATTGGTTTTATAATCGGAACAGTATATCAGTATGGATTGCTTCGGCTTATGGTGGATATTGTATTTAAGGATGTCGAGGGTGTACCTACGTATAAATTTGACTTTCCTACTATGCTTATTTCTCTTGCTTGTTTTATCACGATTTATGAAATTATGATGTATATATATTCTGAAAAAATTAAGAAGATTTCTATCAAGGAAATTATGATTGAGTAACAGGGGAAAATACATACAAACAATATGGATACAGTGCCCTGTCTGGTGAAAAAAACTGAACAATGATACTGGAAAATACCAAATTTAAAAGTTTCATCTGCATTGTCAGAAGTGAAAAAATATAGAATAATAGGGACAAATAAATCTAAAAGGGTTATTTGTCCCTTATTTATCTTTGAATTAAATTTCTAAGGAATCTTCCGCATCTACCCACATTTGCATCGTTCCATCAAGATACAATCTTGCATATTCAAGTGGTTCATCAATAGCAAGTGCATTTAATGCACAATCTGATCCAGGTGTTGTTTTTAAATTCTTTTCTGCTTCCCAGCAGTCAATGCGGAGCATATAGCCAGCACTGGTATATACATCAATGCTGTTTCTGTGTGGATTGTATTCTGCAAATATCGTTCTCATCGTATCAAATCTCCTTATCGTTCAATCAATCATTTGTTAAAAAAATAGAAGCATTTCAATCAGTTCACCATGTCGTTTTAATTTTGTGTTATACTGTTTTATAGGATTTTCTTGCCCTTGTATTTGCCCTTATCAGAGTTCGTAAACACTGGTGGGACAATATAATACAAGGGAAACAATAAGGGAAAGCTCACCTGCGATAAACTTAGTGTTTTCAAGGGCTTGAGAGATATTTGATAATAAAATATAACAATTATTAAATTCCTTGGAATACATGAAATCTCAATTCAAGTTTGTAGAATAAAGAAAATCGGGATTTTTAGAACAAAATATTTTATAAGATTAATGAGATTTTAAAAAGGAGGATTGGATATGAAAATTTTGAAAAGTATTCTTAATTATATTCCATTAGCCACGTTTATCATATTTGTGGTTACTGATGGTATTTTTTCTCTAACATCAGCATTAATTTTTGTTATTTCAACGATTGGTCTATTAATTGGAAAAGAAAAAACAGAGATGAAGAATTGAGAAATTTCCAGTTTATAGATTACATCTTATAAATCACCTGTAAATCACCAACTTTAAACTATATATAATAACTTTGATACAAAGAAACAGAGCAAGTACTTGAGTATAGAAACTTAAGTGCTTGCTCTTATTTTATTTATAGGAGGTTACTATGGATGACAAAATGAATGATGTGATTAATGAAGTGCAGAAAAAACTTGGAGAAGAATATGAGGTGAAAAGTGTTGAAGTTATGAAGAACAATGACACATAACTGAAAGGAATTCAGGTCAGGAGAAAAGACATGAATGTTGCAAAGATATGTTACTGGACTAGTGAATCAGTTGACGAGATTGTAGCTGTGATTAATAGAAGCCTGTTTCCTAAGTTTGATTGTGAAATCAATTTGGAGAAGCTAAAAGACAGGATTGTCTATACATTGGTGAATGCTGATTCTAATAAGAGCAGACTAAAGACTATACCTTACAGGCTATTGAAAGGTACGGATTTAGCCATTACATATAAGCTAATCATTGATATTGATTTCAATGCTACAGCTTCATCAGATGTTACAAATGCATTGATGGAGCATTTGGGAGTTACGGAAAATGATTTGTATACATTTGCGACTAAGAATACTCGGAAACTCTATGCTCCGAGTATCATGTCACTTACGGATATTGTATCAAAGATAGATAACCAGTCTCAGGAAGATGTCAGCAACACTCCTGAGACTATTTTTGTATTGACTAATTTCAAAAAGCATTTTGGGGCTTCATGTATCTTGTATCCAGATGTGTTGAAGAATTTCTGTATAGAGAAAAATATGGATGGTGTTTACATGATTCCATCTTCCGTACATGAATTTCTGCTTTTGGTAATGGATAAGAAATATGTAAATTGTGGCTATGTTAAGCAAATGATTAAAGAAGCTAATAGAGAGAGCTTGGAGAAGGAAGATGTACTGTCTGACAATCTGTATTACTATAACGCCGTAAATGACGCTGTAAGCATTGTGGAATAGGAGGCTGGCATGAAATATACATTTAGGAGTGAAAAAGAGCTCCAAGAGGTTATACAGGCTTGTGCAGGCATTCCACAGAAGGTGATAGATAATGCAAAGTATCACATTGGACTTGTAGAAGAATGTTTTGAAGATGGTGCATGTGGAAACTTCTATATACTGACGGATGATGATGGTATCCAATATACATTAGGGCATAGCAGTTTTGTAACAAGTATGAATATATATGTTGGAGTATTTGATGATGACTGTAGAAGAATGACAGAGAGTTTGCAGAAGACACTATTTTAGAATAGTTGAAGAGTATTAAATAATTCTAAAACTAATAATGATTAAGTCCTGAGTGGTCATATGAATGATTGCTCAGGATTTTTAATATAATATTTATTTTGTTCTTATGACACCTTTTTAGGTACTTCTGAGGAGAGATGATGAGGAATGTGGTTAAGAGAGTTTATGTTTAATAAAGCCTCGTAGATAGCCTGTTTGATATCAATACGAGTTACTAACCCGATGGGGTGATTAAAATAAGAATGGCAAATGATTAATTCATATTTACCATTCTTATTTTTGGTCTGATAATCCCAAAAGATAATCACTAGACACATTGTAGAGCTTACATAATGAGATTAAATGTCGAATAGGCAATTCATTTGCACCTCGTTCATAGCGGGCATACATAGTTTGCGATGTACCTAATACATGGGCAACATACTCTTGTGTGTAGTCAGAATCTTCTCTTAAATCTCTAATTCTGCGAATGTAATCCAATAAGATATATCCTCCGATTGAGCCCTTTTCTTTAATTATACTAAGTATAAATCTTTACTATTGATTTTAGTAAATATTTGTACTAAAATAATTTTAGATATTTAGTAGAAAAAATTATAAATAGGAGGAGATAAGTTTGAAAGTTATTGAATATAAATGTTCCTGGTGCGGAAGTACAAGAACGAGAACTATTACACAAGGAAGACCAGATCCGGGTACATGTCCTAGAAGAGGTAAAACTTTAAGTGGTACGACAAAACCTCATGTTTGGGTTAAAAGCAGAATTTTAGGAAAGTAGGATATTGAAATGGATAAGAATTTTGAAGAACTTGAATTAAGAGCATATGAGAATGATGCTGAAGCACAATATGAATTAGCAGTATATTATAAGAATAAACAGAATAATAAGTCATATGTTGATTGGTTAAAAAAATCAGCAAAATTGAATAATTCAAATGCCAAAGTTGAATTAGCTGAATTGTACTTGCAAGGAGTTTTAATTGATAAAGATGAGGATTTAGCTATAAGTTTATTAGAGGAAGAATTAGAAGTTAATAAGAATGCAAGATTAGTATTAGGAAAGTATTATGTTAATACAAGAGACGAAGAGAACATAAAAAAAGGATTAGATTTATTATTAAGTATTGCCGGCGAAAATGCTAAAGCAACATATGAAATAGGTATGAGCTTATGCTTTTTGGATGATGATGCAGCTAAATTATGGGCATTAAATCTTGATTATAATTATAAGCAAAATGATAATGGAGAATTACCAGATGAATTTACTAAATTGGATTTTAATACAATTGTAAAAGAAGATTTTAAGTCTAAAGATATGCAATATGCAGGAGTAAGATTATTGGACAAAGCATGGAATATGGGGGAAAAAAGAGCTGCATTTGCTTTGGCTATGGTAAGCTCTGATAATAGGTTTGTAAATCCAGATAAATCTATCGCTTTACAATATCTGAATGAATTAGATGACACATTCTGGATAGAAAAATGTTTTATATTAAATTTATGGAAAGATTATAGTGGGATTCTTAAAATTCTGAATAATGCAGAAGATGGTAGTATAAAAGATTATTTATTAGCAAGATTATATGAAAACTATGGCTTTAAAAAATATGACCTAAGCAAATCAGATAAACTATATACAAAACTCTTCAATAATATACAAAATAGTTGTGATGATGATGAAAGAATTATTCTTAGTGATTTGTATTGCAGAGGTAAAGGCACAGAGGAAAATATACAGAAGGCTAGAGAGACTATTGATAACTGCAGAGTGTACTATGCACATGGACGATGCAGTTATGATGAAGTTTTAAATTATGATAATATTTATAATGAGAAATTAGATTTAGATTTAAGAAAATATTATAATAAATTCATTTCTATATATAATAAAACTCTTGAATTTGATGATGACAAATATACATATATGTTTGTGCAAAGTAAAATACCATGTATTTTAGAACGGTCTAGATTAATATATTCAACGCTTTATGATGAATTGCAAAATGTTTATCAGGATAAGACACTTGATGAAAAAGAAATAATAAAAGATATTATAGGTTTCTATCAGTCAAATCTTATGTTTTTAAGTGGCGTAATAGAAGATTTTGTGGCTGACAATTGGGATGTTGATATAGAAAGTGATTTTTGTTACAAAGATTTCCTGAAAGATATATTTGAAGATACAGAATATAATAATTATATTAATAATGTAGTTGAATACATTAAATCATCATATGATTACCAGCAGATAGAATTGGATAAATTGGTAGATGAATTTAATGCGGACTGTAAAAATGCAAATGTACTAAAAAATACAATTAAATCAAAGAAAACAGCAGAGGAAAATTTATTTTCTCCAATTACACTTGGTGATGTTGTTATGGGTGCAATTGCGTATGGCACTATGGAAGATACTAAGAATGAATATAATGAATATAGCAGTGATGTAAGAACGTATATTGAAGCAGCAGAAGAAGAAAAAGCAGATATATTAGAGCATGTAAGAGAAAAATTAGCAGACCGATGTGTTGATGATTATTTAGAAAAATTAAAAGGCATTATATCTTCTGATGAATTAAAAGAATTGTACAATAAGGTATTGGAGAGCAAAAATGAAAAAATTTCAGTAATAATATGCAGAAAAATTATGGATATTCTAAAAGAAGCAGGAATAGTAAGCAAACTTTTTGATTATGATTTCAGCGGAGAAGAACTATTTGAAAAATGCAAAAATGCAAGTGAACCGCTTAGATATCTTTTATTGGCATTGGAAACTGAGCCAACAAATAAAAAATATTATGAGTATGCAATAAGTAATTATGGAGATTCTAACGGAAATTTATATGCACTTGCAGCTATGAATGGAATAAATATTTTTTCATCTATTGAAAAGATAATAGAAGATAATATTTCTGGAAGCAGAGAAGATTTTGAAAAAATACTTGATAATTTCTCTTTAGATAAAAATAAGTATCTGGAAGAGTATGATGAAAAACATGAGCAAATGTTAATGGACAAAATCGCTGCTAAAAAACCAGAATACTCATCAGATTCTGTGAGACAGAAAATATTGACAGAGGATTATGAAAAGTTTCTTGCAACATTAAATACCGATACTACAGAATATTTAAAAAAATATCTGGCTGTAGCAAATTCATATTCGGAGATTAATAAAATTTTTGACATTAAAGCCGAAAAGATAGAATTTGCAAAAATAATAAAATATGTATGTGGGAATCTTCTAAAAATTGAAGTTGATGTGAGCTTGACAGAAAAACAATTAAAAATTGCAGAAGGGTTAATACTGGCTTATAAAAATAATAAGAAGATTACTAAAGACGATTTTATTTCACTTACATTAGAAAATGATACCATGTTTAATGGTAAAACAGCAGACGAAATAATCAAATATGAGTTAGAGCAAAAGGATGCAAGTTCTTATATTATTGCTGCAAAGAAATTAAAAGAAGAGCAGCCTGTATATTCTTTATTATTTATAGTTAAGTATTTTGTATTTTCTGATAAATATTTTAATAATAATGGGGATTTATGTGATGTATTAACTTATTTAGAAAAATTTGAAAAAGACTTATATATGGCTCCAGTTTATGATCTTTATGTTGCAGCTAATAGAGATTGGAATGAATTAGTATCACAGAAAGCAACTGATGCATCAATTAATACAATAATTAATGAGTTTAAATCATTAGATGACTTAGGATTGATAATTGATAAGTTAGCCGATTCTGTACATAACTATAATGATTATGAAGTAATTGGAAAGTTTATTAGTGAAGCAGAGTCTAAAAAGGTAAAACTGATTAAAATAGCAGAAGATAATAAAATAATAAATGAAGCTTTTAATGAATTATCATCTGCAATTAATAATGATTTTTCTATATTAAACAGACCTGCATTTATTGAATTATTAAGTGAAAGACAATACCCTGAAAATATACAGAGATCAATAAGAAGACTTACAGATAACAAGTTTTATGATAATTTATTCTGTAAACTTGATAAGTATATGGCTAATGTGAAACTTAGTTGTAATGTTGAAAGTTGCTTTAAATATACTTCATATGTAAAGAATTATCGCTCATTAAATGAAACTAGACAAATCGTAAGGGGAAGATATGTGCCAGAATTAGAAGCAGCTCATAAGGTTTTTATGCCTAATGATAAAGATTCTGACACAGAGGTATTGTTCTTTACAATGAAAGATACTCTTTTAAGTAATGAACAAGGTTTTGCTTTAACTAATAAGGGAATATTATATACTGATGAACAAAATGAAATTAGTATGTTGGATTACAATTCAATTATATCATTTGAGGTTACAAGAAAATTCTTATCAACAAAGTTAATGGTTGTTACAAGTGAAGGAAAAATAATTGAATTAAAAAATGATTTTGCCAGTGATAAGATGGATGATGCCGTTATTTATATAAAAGCAATGATAAAAGAGATTATGGCTTCTGATATTTATATTGGTGAATCGCCTGTGATGGTAAGCAATGTAACTGCGCCAAATAATGACATGACGAAAGCAGATAATGTTACTGCTGAATCAACAGACAAAGTATCTGATTTAAGAGCAGGACTGAACAGTAATGAACTTCCGGCACTTTTAAAACAATATTTTTCTACACATGCAGAACCGGAAAAAGCGATGGCATCATCTAAATTAAAGGCGGGGCTTTCATTACCATCTGATTGTGAAGTATACTATGCTCAGGATGCAACATTATTAGGAAGCGGTAAAAATGGATTTGCTATAACAAGTAAGGGTGTTTATACAAGAAAAATGTTCGAAAAAAATGTGATAATAAAACCTCTTGATGTTTTTAAAACGGGCAAACAATTCTCAACAGATAAATCAACACCTGGATTATTGCTTGATGGACAATTCTTTGTAGAGTGCCTTTCGGGAGATAAGTTAGTTCCACTTTTCAATGGTCTTGTTGAATATCTTGATAAAGCTAAGGCAGAAAATAGTGCGGTTTCGGAATCTGATAATAGTGCAACTAAGTATTGTCCTAATTGTGGAACCGCCTTGAGAGGGCAGGCAAAGTTTTGTAGCAAATGTGGATATAAGCTCTAGGAGGTTTACATAATGAAATATTGTGAAAATTGTGGAGCAGAGCTTGAAGATAGTGCTGTGTTCTGTGATGAATGTGGTGCAAGAGTTGAGACTGTGCCACAAGAAAAAGCAGTAGATTCAGAGCAAAGCAAGGAAGCAGAAAAACAGGAAAATGCTGTAATTGATACATCAGATAAGCCAGTTGAAAAAAGAAAACGGATGATACCTATATTGTGTGGGGTTATTGGTGTACTTATTATTGCTGTTATTGTTATAATTATAGTGACAGTGACAAGCAGGAAATCAAATAATGATGAGAATAATGCCAAGAATGACTTGGAAACAGCCGTAACATCTGAGACAGCAGACGAAACTGTAAAATCAACAGAGGCTACAACACAAGCTAATAACTGGAAAAAACAGTATATAGAATATTTAAAAAATGTTGATTCTAAAAATTATGGTGGATGTGAATATATTTACATGAATAATGATGATATTCCAGAACTGATGATATTAGGAAGCAATACTGCCGCAGGAAATATTCTTGTTACATCTGATAATACGACAATTGATACAAAAATTATTGCTTCAGGGAAAATGTATTATGCAGAAAAGAGTAATGAACTTTACATTGAAAGTGGACGACAGGGTGTATATGCTTACACAATATATAAGATAAGTGATGGAAAGATTCAGGAAGAGGAAGTCAATTCCTATGATACTAGCGGAAAAACAGCATTTGTATATAACAGACCTAAGACAATACAGCAGATTATAGATGATTTGTCTGGTGAAACGGCAAAAACAAATACGGAAACTCTTTCAGCCGCTTCGACAACTAAAAAGGCTATAGAAGGTTCTTGGACAAGTTATACAGGAAATGACCCAAGTATGGAATATTCATCAAAATATACATTAGTATTTAACAGTGATGGCACAGTTTCTTGTAAAGGATATAAAAATAATCATAGTGGTAATTATGAAGTTGAGTCAGATGGAACTATTGTTTGTTCATTTACAAAATGTATTGATAGCTTTCCACCAAATGGACCAACTGAAATACAAGGTTATACAGCCAAATTTGTATTGAATTCAGATGGAACATTAACTAGTCCAACAGGAAGTAATGGAACAACTAACTGGGGGAAAAATACAACATGGACAAAAGTACAATAAATATTAGTGAAATTTCGGGCACTTTTCCGGCACTTATTTCTTAATTAATACTTACATAAAAATCATTACACAGGCTATCGGCTCCTACTGGACTAGTGCCATAAAGGAGTCCAAAGAAAACCAGTGTTTAAGCGGTCTCACGGCTTCGAACCCCGGTGGGCTCATTGCAAAGGGAATGGTTGAAAAACCATTCCCTTTTTTCTTTTCGTGCCTACTGACTAGGAGGGGAACGGTCGTCTTGTGAAGAAATTCATTCTTTATTATTTCCATGCATTAATTATTGTAATTTTGAAAACCCGTATAAACACTGGGAATGTTTGTAGGCAAGTTGGGCACTTTTGTGGCACTTGGTGTCTGGGGGAGTGGAATGATTGAGAATAGGAGATTTAACTTGGTTGAGTTTTATGTTAAAATGGGGAAAATGAATCGCAGTTTGTAAGGAACAGAAACTTTGGAGTTTACGGAGGAAAGAATAATATGATTTTTCATTATGCAGGCAAATATAATGGAGACGAAAATAGTCTTCCATACAAAGAGCATAATCCTAATGCAATTCCATTTAAAGAACCAAAGGATATGAAGAAATATTCGCTTATTGCAAATTTAGGATGCGTTTTGATAATGATTGTATTAGTAATTCCATTCTTGCTTATGGGCATAAAATATATTCCTAATAGCAAAATACAGATGGTGGCAGGAGGAATTTGTGGTGGATTGTCTATGTTTCCGCATGAATTATTGCATGCAGTATGCTTTAAAAAAGATGTATATATGTATAACGACCTAATACATGGTTTGATGTTTGTAGTAGGAACAGAAGATATGAGTAAGGCACGATTTATTTTCATGTGCTTGTGTCCAAATCTTATTCTAGGCATAATTCCCTATATTTTATTCTTGATATTTCCACAATTTGTTGGGGTAGGCTTATTTGGAATTATTTGCATTGGAACGGGGTTTGGAGATTACTTAAATATTTACAATTCAATAAGGCAGATGCCAAAAAATTCCAAAACATATTTATGTGGAATGCATTCTTATTGGTATATGTAGGAATATGCAGCTTCCAGCTTATAGAACATATTATACATAAATATAACATTTTAGAAAGTTAAATTAACAACAGATAAACATATTAGTATAAAAATATAATAAGGTTACAATGCGAGGTTTAGGTACTATTATCAATGTACTTTGGGCACTTTTCAGGCACTTATTTATAAACTAATAATTTGATAAAAACGATTAGAACAGGTAAAGTTTTTCCATTTTCATCTAGAAAGGTTTTTAGAGTTTATGATGCATCATATTCTGAAAAATTGGTTCATAAAGAATTAGCACAGTATCGAATAAGGAATGATAGAGAATTTTTTATATTATCATATTCAAAAGCCTGTGAAATGATAGAGAAAATTTTAATAGACAATAATATGATGTATTATAAGTATGACAATAAAGAGAAGTAGGAATTTGAGTATTAGTTTATACCATTATATTTACAGATACAAGTAATAAAGAGAAAATAGACTGCATGGTAATCAACATGTATCGGTATCTATCTTTTGAAGAATTGTATCAGCATCACAGTAAAGTATCCATTGGATATAACAAAGATGAGATTGCAAATCCGAAAGAAATGCTCATGTATTATTCTAAAGAAATGATAGAGAAATATGGTGTTGTTGCCATTGAAATAAAAGTTTTATAGCTTCCTGTTTATAGATTACATCTTACAGAATATCCGTAAATCCACCAACATACAACTATATATAATAATTTTGATACAAAGAAACATAGCAAGTACTCGAGTAATAAAACTTAAATACCTGCTCTTATTTTATTTATAGGAGGTTGTCAATGTTATTGGTAATGGATGAGGATTACTTTACCGGGGTTCGAACCCAGTGGGTTTATTTATTCTTTATTAATTTTTAAAATAGGTTTATGATAGAATCAATTTAAATACAGAGGTGATATGAATTGATTATAACAGTCATAGCGATATTGATAGCTGTACTTATTATTATCGTTGTAACTAATATTGGTAATAATAGTAGCGGTAATAATAAAAAGCCACATACTTATGAACCGTGGGTGATTGAAGCACCTGAAAAGCGGGCTGGTCGTCGGGGAGAACATATAGCGACAGAAATCATTAAGGGAGTACTTCGTGAAGGAGATTATTTATTCACCAATATTTCTGTATCATACGATGGAAAGCGCACAGAACTTGATAATGTTGTTGTAAATAAATATGGTGTGTTTATTTTTGAAGTTAAGAATTACAAGGGTCAACTTTATGGCAATGAGGATGATTATAATTGGGAAAAATATAAAGATGACGGATATGGAAATACATTTGTGAAAGAAGTCAAAAATCCTGTTAAGCAGGTAAAAAGGCAGATTTATATCCTTGCGAAATATCTGGAAGGCTATAATGTGTGGGTTGAAGGATATGTTATTTTAATCAGAAGTAACAGTCCAGTTCAAAGTACATATATTTTGCAGAGTGTCGAAGATATCGACAGGGCAATTCATACATTTAAACGAAATCATCTGAGTAGGGACACGGTTGAATCAATTAAGAAGATGCTTGTATAATCATTGATATTGATTTACGGATATTGTATCAAAGACAGATAATCAGTCTCAGGAAGATGTCAGCAACACTCCTGAGACTATTTTTGTACTGACTAATTTCAAAAAGTATTTTGGAAAATGATTAAAGAGACTAATAAAGAGAACTTGGAGAAGGCAGATGTAATCCCTGACAATCTGTATTACTATAACGCCGTAAATGACGCTGTAAGCATTGTGAAATAGGAGGCTGGCATGAAATATGCATTTAGGAGTGAAAAAGAACTTCAGGAGGTTATATTTTGGTCGCTTGTCAGATTAAAAAAACATCACTATTACCAACATCAATATTAACATTATTAATATCGGAGGTAACATGATGGATGTCCAAAAGAAAAGACCGCCGCCTTGTCTATGATATCTTGCTTCATTGTAAACAATATCTAGCACCATCCATACAATGTTGTACAATGAAAATCCTAATATAAAACTGCGTTCTACAATAAACTTACTTGTTAAAGCAAAATACACTGAAAAAACAGTATATGTAATGCATAAACCAAATGCACTATTGATTAATATTGCCACAAACTTTGAATACATTTTTTACTCCTTCCATTCTCTTTACACATATATCGTTGGAAATTATTATAGCATGGATTTGGACAAATATCATTCAACTGTTGTGATATTGCCTTAATAAACATTATTATGATTTTGGGCACTTTTATGTCACTTGGTATCAGTGGGAGTAGAATGATTGTAAATGGAAGTTCTAACTTGGTTGAGTTTTATGTTAAAATGGGTAAAATGAATTGTAATTTATAGAGAAAAGCACATGTTAAAGAATCTTTGCGTAACTATATATGCAATGTAATGTGATGATTGCTTTATTTTGAACATTATTTTTCGGATAATATTATTGAAAGGAGGTCGTAATATTATGAATATAGGAAATCAAATATTGAACATTCGGAAAGAAAATCAATTAACACAAGAGGAGTTTGGCAATTTGCTATTTCTCTTGACACATTACTAAAGGAGGATTCGAAAATGATACAATCTATGGATAAAGAAAGAGCAATGGGCATAATAAAACACGAAAAATCAAAGAGTGACAAAAAGGTAGTTCAATATATTAAAGGACATGATTAAATGAATTTAATAAGGGCGGTCCTATTGTGCAGCATGTGTGAGAATAAAAGGAGATGGCAGTATTATGAACAAGGCATATGAGCGAGAAACAGAAATGTGGAATCAGGTATTTAAGGAATGTACCCCTGTGGATTTAAGAACTTTAGATTTACAAGTTGAAACAATGTTTGACGAAGCGTTAAAGCTGTTTGCACAAAAAACAACAAATGTATTAGATTTTGGCTGTGGTACAGGAGATATTTCTTTTCAATATTTGCAGTATCAGCCTACACATAAAGTTTTAGGAATTGATGCTTCAAAAACGGGCATAGAATTTGCAACTGAAACAGCAAGATTAAGTGATTATAAAACGGCAACTTTTCTTGAAGGTACAGACCATACGGTAAAGCAATTAGAAGAAAATTCATTTGATGGAGTGATATTATCAAATGTGTTGGATGTAATGCCAAAAGATGTGTCAAAGGAGGTAGTTGAAGATTTAGAACGGGTATTGAAGCCTGGTGGATATTGGTTTATTAAAATGAATCCGTATTATTCAAAAGAAGAACTGGAAAGTTTCGGATATGAGAATATGGGAAATAACATTTATGAAGAGAATCATATTATGAGACTAAGACAGGCTACAACAAATTACTGGAAAGAAAGATTTGCACGTTTTGGAAAGGAAATTATTTATCTGGAATTTGAGTATCCGTGGCAGGAGGGAATGAATCGTCTGTTTGTTTACCAGAGTTAAAAGAATCTGGCTGTGCCACATTTGCAATAATAAGAAGTTTGCGCTATAATACTACTTATACAAATCGTGAAATTTAGTATTGATTTAGGAGATATCGCTTATGAGAGTATTTTATGGGCTTATAATTACGGCGGTAATTTTAATGATTGGGGCGTGTGCTTTAAAGGCATATAAAAAAGAGGGTGCACTGGCAAGAGTTGTGTTTTTATATGAGCTTGGTGCATTTATATGTGGGATAATATTTTTAGTATATACATATGTTCCAGGGACTACCATTACAGTGTTGTGCAAGGGACTTATTATGGCGAGCTTTGACTGGCTGCTGGTACTTCTTATGTATTATACCCAGTATTATACAGGCATGTTTAAGGGTGTTATGGGTGTAAAAGTTTTTATGATTGCCTATTCGCTGTTTGAGACCGTTGCATTTTTGATTAATGCATGGACGAGATGGATATTTGATATAACAGATATATCGGGTGACCAGATAATTGTTCAGTTTGCAAAAGGTAATGTTCTGGGCAGGTTACATTATGTATTTGCTTATGGCATTATGTTGCTGCTTATTTTAAGTTATTTAGTAATGGTTAAGAGAATGTCAAGATTCTACAGATTCAGATATTTTGCTATTCTCATATTATTATTTGCAGCATTTTTACTTGATATAATGACTACATGGTCTGATTCAATATATGACATGTCAATGGTTGCATTTGGCATCATGTCTGTACTTATATATTATCTGACATACAGTTATGTTCCTAATGAGCTTATTGAGAATACATTTTCACTTATAATCAGGGATATGAATAGTGGAATTATATGCTTTGATAACGCTGGAAGATGTATATACTGTAATGGTATTGTTAAAGAAATGTATTCTATTACTGATAATATTAATGAAGTAGAGCATAATTATGCAAGCTGGCTTCAGACTCAGACAGAGCATGATAATAAGAAATTCAGGCAGACAATCAGCGAGGGGAAAGAGAGAAGAAGCTTTGATATTTCATATAATCGTGTATATGATGATAAGCATAATTTTATATGTGATTATTTCATATTTAATGATCGTACTGAAGCTGTTGAGCTTTTAGAATATGAAAAGTTCAGAGCTACACATGATAATCTCACGGGACTTCTTAATAAGGAGCAGTTCTATGAGGAAACTGCCAATGTAGTGCGAAACGACAGGAATCACAAATATTGTCTGGTGTGCAGTAATATTAAAGATTTTAAGCTTGTTAATGAGCTTTTTGGAATCGAAAAAGGTGATGAGATTATTAAAATGCAGGCGGGGCTTATCAAGGCTTCATCTGAAAGTGGCTATATATGTGGAAGAATCCAGAATGACAGATTTGCTGTGTGTATGCCGAAGGACAGTTTTAAGAATGAAATAATGCAGAATAGTATTGTAAGCATGCAGGACAGATTCAACAATGCATCATTTAAGATAAGGGTTGTAGTTGGTGTTTATGATATTGAAGATGTTGATGAGCCTGTAAGTAATATGTGTGATAAAGCATTTATTGCGAGCGAGACTATTAAGAATAATTATGAAGCTAATATTGCATACTATGATGATAAGCTGTTAAAGAGAACTCTTGAAGAAAGAAGAGTTATTGGAGAATTTGAGGGTGCACTTGAAAGAAAAGAATTTAAAATGTTTCTTCAGCCACAGGTTAATACTCATGGTAAGGTTTATGGAGCAGAGGCGCTTGTGCGCTGGCAGCATCCAGATAGAGGGTTACTGTCGCCATTCTTCTTCATTGATATTCTGGAGACGACAGGTCTTATATATAAGCTTGATATGTATATGTGGGAATGTGCAGCAGCTAAATTAAGTGAATGGAAGAAGAAGGGTGATACGGTTCATTATATTTCTGTAAATATATCTACTAAGGATTTTTATCTTATAGATGTATATGAGGTTATTACATCGATTGTTAAGAAATATGATATTGAACCTAAGATGTTAAAGTTAGAGATTACCGAGACAGCACTTATGTCTGATCTTAAGAAGAATATGGAGGTAATTAAGAACCTCAGGGGTTATGGATTTAAGATAGAGATTGATGATTTTGGAAGTGGATATTCTTCGCTGAATATGTTAAAAGATATAAGTGCAGATGTTCTTAAGATTGATATGGCATTCCTTCGTGCTACAGAGAATGAGGTTAAGGGACAGGATATTCTGGAGACTATTATTTCTCTTGGTGGAAAGCTTGGAATGGAGGTAATTACTGAAGGAGTAGAGACAGACAAACAGCTTCTTATGCTGACAGAGATGGGATGTCATATATTCCAGGGATATTATTTCTCAAAGCCTATACCAGTCGAAGAATTTGAACAAAAATATATGAATGAATAATGGGAGGAAGTTATGAGCGAGAATTGTTCAGGAAGCTGCTCAAGCTGCAGTTCAGACTGCGAATCAAGAAAAGGACCACAGATATTAAGAAATGCCAATAATGGCAAAGTTAAGAAGGTTATAGCTGTTGTCAGTGGCAAGGGAGGCGTTGGTAAATCACTTGTCACATCAATGCTGGCAGTCAAAGCCAATAAGGAAGGAAAGAAAGCGGCAATACTTGATGCAGATATTACAGGACCATCTATTCCTAAGTCTTTTGGACTTACTGAAAGGGTAACATGTAATGAAGATGGAACTGTAATGTATCCTGAGACTTCAAAGAATGGTATTAAGGTTATGTCACTTAATCTTCTTATGGAAAAGGAGACTGATCCGGTTATATGGAGAGGACCTGTTATTGCGGGTGTTGTTAAGCAGTTCTGGGAAGATGTTGACTGGGATGAGACAGACTGTATGTTTGTTGACTGTCCTCCGGGAACAGGAGATGTACCTCTTACTGTTTTCCAGTCTATGCCGATAGACGGAATTATTATTGTAACTTCACCACAGGATCTTGTTTCAATGATTGTGGAGAAGGCAATTAATATGGCTAAGCTTATGAATATTCCGGTTCTTGGAATTGTCGAGAATATGTCTTATTTCAAATGTCCAGATTGCGGTAATATTCATTATATATACGGAAAGAGTAAGATTGATGAAGTGGCAGCAGCTAACGATATCAAGACTGTTGCAAAGCTTCCAATGGACGCAAAGGTAGCTGGGCTTGTCGATTCAGGAAAGGCTGAGGAACTTGATGTGTCTGCATTAGATGGAATATTTGATGCAATTATGGCTTAACAGAGAAGAATAATGAAAAGATTGATTTTATTTAAAGGCGGAGTAGAAACATTAGAATTCTTTACAGAGCAGATGGCTGCTGTATGGGAGAAGATGGGCTGCTCCGTTTTCTGGTATAATTTAATGTTACAGCAGGCCAGTTCTTCTGCACTGGTGGAATTTTTCAAGGCTCACAGCTCAGACGAGTGGTATATGTTTACATTTAACTTTGAAGGAATAGCAGGAGAAGCCGGTCTGTATCGTGATGATGGCTGGAATTTCTGGGACTGGGCAGGTGTTAAGGTTGTAAATGTGGTTGTAGACCACCCGCTTTATTACAACAAATATATCCGAAAGCACCCTGAAAAGTATATTCAGCTTGATATTGATGAAATGCATGTTGCATACATGAACAGGTTTTTCCCGGAAGTACATACTGAATATATGCTTACAGCCGGAACAGAGCTTAATTATAACAGATGTATAATGCCTGATAAGAATTACCTGTCAATGAAGGAAAGACCGATAGATATTATATTTACAGGTAATTACACTCCGAAAAGAATACTAAGGAAACATCTGGATAACATGGATGATGAGTATATAGATTTCTATGAGGGTGTGCTGTCATATCTGATAGACAATCCGTCAGAGACGATTGATGCGGCGGCGGAAAATGCGTTACGCAGGGAATTCCCTGATATTACAGACGAACAGCTTGTCGACTGCATGCCTAATATGATGTATGCAGACCTTGCTGTAAGATTCCACTACAGGGAGCTTGCAATAAGGGCACTGGCTGATTTAGGACTTAAGATTCATACTTATGGCGAAGGTTATAATTATATCGAATGTAACCACCATGAGAATATAATTGAGCATGGAGGTGTTGATTCCAAGGTGTGTCTTGATATGATTAGTCAGGCAAAGATTTCTCTTAATGTAATGCCATGGTTTAAGATGGGCGCACACGACAGAGTGTTTAATACTATGCTTAATGGAGGTGTTGCACTTACTGATACTTCGCTGTTTTATGAGAACACATTTGCAGATGGTGAAAATGTGTTGTTCTATTCACTTGAGGATTTAAGAGACTATGAAAAGTCGGGATATGATGAGTGTATTGCGGCACGAATCACGGATAAGGTTAAATGTGCATTAGCTGATACGAAACATTTGCAGGAAATCGCTGACAGCGGGTATGAATGCTGTAAGGGCAGGCATAGCTGGATTGAGAGGGCTGTAGTGATTGGGAAGTATTTTTGTTAAATGGAATTGAATAATACAAATAAACAATATATGGACACTTTTTCTGTACTTCATGCCATAAATCACTAGAATATATGACTCAATTACAGTATTATTATAATTAACAGATACGGATAGGTTATTTAATGATAGGAGTATATTATGGCAAATTCACAAAAAGGCAAGATTGATATGACCACAGGTCATATCATGAGAAATATCATACTGTTTGCGATACCGATTATTATTGGAAATGTTTTGCAGCAGTTATATACTACGGTTGATGCACTTGTAATAGGTAAATACTGTGGTGATACATCTTTAGCTGCGGTAGGAACGAGTTCGCAGCCTGTTGAAGTATTATTATGTGTCTTTTTAGGAATAGGAACAGGTGTGTCTATTCTTATTTCACAATATATCGGAGCCAGGGAATCGGGAAAGGTTGTTTCAGTATGTGGAACTTCAATAACATTTATATATATTATAGGTATTCCGATTGGAATTCTTGGATGGTTTGCAGCACCGTATATTCTGGAATTCATGAAAGTGCCGCAGGATGTGTGGGGTGCCGCATTAATCTATACAAGGGTTGTATTCTTAGGTACACTTGGTAATCTGGGGTATAATATGAATGCCGGAATTTTAAGAGGACTTGGAGACAGCAAGGCTTCACTATGGTTTCTGGTTGTATCATGTGTTTCTAATATAGTATTTGATTTATTGTTTGTTGCAGGTTTTGGAATGGATGTAGCTGGGGCAGCACTTTCTACAAGTATTGCCATGTTTATTTCATGGATTGTAAGTATTGTTTATATAAGAAAGAAGTTTCCAGAGATACAGTTTACATTTTTGCCGAGAAGATTCTCTGGAACAATGATGAAAGACATTCTGGCTATTGGCTTACCTGTTGGTCTTAACAATTCACTATATTCATTAGGACATGTTGCATTACAGACCTTTAATAACTCACAGGGGGCTATATTTATGGCAGGAGGTGCAGTAGCAGGAAGAATTACAGGATGCTCTAACATAGCAATTACCGGATTATCTTCGGCGGCCACTACATTTTCAGGACAGAATTATGGTGCTAAGAAATACTCAAGAATTAAAGAGGGACACTGGAGAGTTCCATTGTGTTCAGGTCTTATTACATTAAGTTTTGGATTGTTCTTTATAATGATACATAAACCTATAATCCGTTTCTTTTCATCAGATGAAATGGTATTGATGTATGCGAGCAGGCATGTTATTGTCATGCTGCTTTCCCAGTGGTTTTATGCTATTTTTAACTGTATAATATCTATTGTAAACGGAACCGGAAAGGTGCGTTATACTACAATTGTCAACATTCTTATGCTTTGGGCAGTCAGAATTCCGAGTGCCTATATTATTAACAGATACTTTGATGGAACATGGGTAATGTTGTGCTTCCCAATTTCTTTCAGCTTTGGAATGTTTGCAATGATAGGTTATTATCTGTTCTCGCCTGCATGGAAGGAAGTTATGAGACTGGCGGAAAATAAACAAAATGAAGGTGAACAGAATCTGGCGTAAGGTTGACGACATCGTAAGAATATGGTAATATAGCACATGTTCGCGGATATGGCGGAATTGGCAGACGCGCTAGATTTAGGTTCTAGTGTCAACAGACGTGCAGGTTCAACTCCTGTTATCCGCATATTTTTTTAAGGCTGATGCACTTCTTTGTGCGTCAGCTTTTTTTGATTTGGAAAATATCAGATTGTGGTGTACAATAAAGAAAACATGTCCGGAAAGGAGGCCAATATGGCAGAGTATGTATTAGAAAACAACATTTTAAAAGTTACGGTGGATTCTAAGGGATGTGAAATAAGAGATGTATTGTGTAAAACTGACAATACACACAGAATGTGGAACGCCAATCCCGAAGGATGGAAAAGAGTTGCACCTGTTCTTTTCCCGCTTATTGGCAAATATAAGGATAACCAAAGCATTTATAATGGAAAAGTATATGAAATGGGTCAGCACGGATTTGCAAGAGATATGGAGTTCACACTTGTTAAGCATAATGACGATACGCTGGTTATGAGACTTGAATCCGATGAAAATACTAAAGAGAAATATCCTTTTGATTTTGCATTGGAGCTGGAGTATCATCTTATTGACAATGAAATTAAAGAAGTGTACAGAGTAATCAATAAAGATAATGTAATGATGCATTTCAGCATAGGTGGTCATCCGGCTTTTGTAACACCAGAGAATGATGCAAGCATGGCTGGCTGTAAGATAAGATTTGATGCAGACAGAATTACATATCATCTGATAGGAGATTATCAATTAATGGCGAGGGATGAGTATGAGCTGCCATTAATTAATCATGAATATACAATACAAGAGGACAGCTTTGAAAAAGATGCATTTATAATTGAGGGAAGTCAGGCAGGAACGGTAAGTCTTGTTAAAAATGAAAAGCCTTTTGTTACAGTTAAGTTTGATACGCCAGTATTTGGTCTGTGGTCATGCAAATCAAAAAATGTTCCATTTGTATGTATAGAGCCGTGGTATGGAAGAACAGATGCCATAGATTTTACAGGGGAGCTTAAGGACAGGGAATACAGTAATCATCTTGATGCCGGAGAAGTTTTCGAGAAGTCATTTTCAATCTTATTTTATTAATAACATTATTAACATAAAAACAGCGCCGTATGCCATTGTATGCAATATAGCGCTGTTTTTTATGCAAAGTGATTACTTTAAAAACATATGTATTAAACTGTTATTTGTTTTTGTGTATGGCTGGTAGCGCATAGGCAGGTCAAGCCAGCATTTTTTATCTACAATGCTCTTATAGTGTGAAAATGTATCAAATCCGGCTTTTCCGTGATATGAGCCCATGCCGCTTTCACCGAATCCGCCAAAGCCCATCTTGGAAGTTGCAAGGTGAATGATTGTATCATTGATACAGCCACCACCGTAATTGCATCTTGAGGTTACATAACGAGCTTCTTTCTTATTCTTAGTGAATATATACAGAGCAAGCGGGTGCATGTGTGCATTAACAGTGTTTACTGCCTCCTCGACAGAGTGAAAGGCAAGTATAGGCATAAGCGGACCAAAAATTTCTTCCTGCATCACAGCATCGTCAAATGTAACATTATCCATTATCGTAGGTTCAATACGCAGAGAATCTGCATTTGATGCACCACCAAGAACGACTTTGCTATTATTGATAAGACCTGATATTCTGTTAAAATGCTTTTCATTAACAATTTTGCCGTAATCATTGTTGTTAAGTGGAGAATCTGTAAACTGGCGCTTTGTTTCGTTGATAAGTTCTTTCACAAGCTGGTCTTTGATACTGTCCTGAACATATATGTAATCAGGCGCAACACATGTCTGCCCGCAGTTTAAGAATTTGCCAAATACAATTCTTCTGGCAGCGAGCTTTAAGTCCGCAGATTCTGTTACTATACATGGGCTTTTTCCGCCAAGCTCAAGTGTTACCGGGGTTAAGTATTCAGCGGCTTTGCGCATAACTTCTTTGCCAACAGCCTGGCTTCCTGTAAAGAATATGTAATCAAAATGTTCATTAAGCAGACAGTTATTTTCAGCTCTTCCGCCAGTTACAACAGATACATAAGCAGGGTCAAATACTTCTTTTATTATAAGGCACATAACATCGCTGACATAAGGTGAGTATGCACTTGGTTTAAGAATCGCAGTGTTTCCTGCGGCAATTGCATCAACAAGGGGTTCCATTGTCAGAAGAAATGGATAATTCCAAGGACTCATAATAAGGACAACTCCGCGTGGTGACGGCTTCTTAAAGCTTCTGGAATGAAATTGCGCAAGGGGTGTTGGAACATTTTTCTCTCTGCTGAATTTCCTAATATGTTTTAGCATATAAGATATCTCGCTGAGAGTAAGCCCGACTTCACACATATAACTTTCAAACTGGCTTTTGCCAAGGTCTTTATAGAGAGCATCAAATATTTCATTCTCATGTTTCTTAATTGCCGAATATAGTTTCTTTAAGGCATCAATTCTTACATTTACATCAAGTGTTGTACCTGTAAGAAAGAAATGTCGCTGCGATTGTACAAGTTTATTGATTTGTGTAGCTTCCATATTATACCTCATTTTCATGTGTATTATCTTTCATAAGTTTATAGTAGAATTGTTCGAGTGTCTTAGCGTCCATAAGAACCGGAACAGGGTAGAGAGGGTTAGCCTCTTTGTCGGCATACCCTGCAAGCTTAGGAATATCCTCCTCTTTAATCTCAGGAATTGTATCGCCAATGTTAAATCTTGCTTTCATATCTTTTACTGCCTGTATAAATGCTTTGGCAGCAGTCTCATCTGGCATATCCTTATCTGCAACACCGGCGGCAATTGCAAGGTCATGCAGCTTCGTATATATGGATTCTCCATAGCTTTCAAGAACCATTGGGAGAATTACGGCATTTGCAAGTCCATGAGGAACATTATATTCGCCACCTAGAGAATGTGCAACTGCATGGATATATCCTACATATGATTTAGTGAATGCACATCCGGCATAATAAGCAGCTTTAAGCATATTCTTTCTTGCCGTTGTATCAGAACCGTTAGTGTATGCTCTGTCAAGATTGTTAAATATTAACTCAGTAGCCATAAGTGCATCTTTTCTTGTACCCGGAGTTGTTGAGTTTCCGATGTAGGCTTCAACGGCATGTGTAAGTGCATCCATTCCGGTAGTTGCGGTAATTGAAGCAGGAAGTGTAAGGGTTACCTTCGGGTCAAGGACTGCATATCTTGGAATAAGCGGAAAGTCGTTGATAGCATATTTGTGGCGGGTTGTGGCGTCTACAATTACGGCTGCAAGAGTAGTTTCACTTCCAGTTCCTGCTGTTGTAGGAATTGCAACCAGCAGAGGAAGCTTTGCATGGACCTTAAGGATTCCTCCAAGCTTAGACAGATGTGTCTTAGGTCTTGCAATTCTTACACCAACAGCTTTGGCACAGTCCATGCTTGAACCGCCACCAAAGCCGATTATGCAGTCACATTTGTTATCTTTATATATGGCAAGTGCCTCTTCCACGGTATCAGTTGTAGGGTTAGCTACAGTTTTATCGTAAACATGGTATTCAATGCCGGCATTGTCGAATACATCTGTAAGCATAGAAAGAATGCCAAGCTTTGCAATTCCAGGATCAGTAATAATTATAGGACATGATTTCTTCTTTTTGTTAAGTACAGATGGAATGTCAGATAATGCACTTACAATTTTAGGCTTCCTGTATGGAAGAAATGGCAGTGCAATCTTGAATACAGTCTGAAAACTTCTGCAGTATATTTTCTTGAAAATGTTCATTGTACACCTCTTTTGATTTTAAAATATTTTGACCACCAAATTATAATGCGATAGCGAGTTATTTACAAGTAAATATGTATAAATGATTTATATACAAAACTTAATAAATAATTAAAATAATTTACCACTTTACAATTCTTTTTATATTTGGTATATTATATTTAATATAAAAATAAAAAAGCAAGTTGTATAATTAAAATAAAACGATTATAATATGATAAAGAGAGGGTATATATGGATATAGAAAAAATAAGAGAAGTATGTACATTAAGGAAGATAAAGTGGTCAGTACATGTTGCAGCAAGAATGGCTGAGAGGGATATTAAGAGGAGTGATGTTATCAATTGTATAATGAATGGGGAGATTATTGAACATTATATTAATGATTATCCTTATCCTAGCTGTCTGATATTTGGGTATACATTAAGAAACAGAGTTATACATGTTGTATTAGGTTATGATGGAGAGAATGTGTATATAGTAACAGCATATTACCCTAATACGGATAAGTTTGAAGCAGATTTAAAGACAAGAAAGGAGCAATAGTATGTGTTTTTATTGTAAATGTAAAACAACAAAACCATCGGTTACAACACATGTTGTTACTTTTGATAATTGTGTAATTATAATTAAGAATGTTCCTTGTGAGGAATGTGAGGAATGTGGAGAAAAGTATTTTTCAGATGAAGTCATGTCCCGTTTGGAAAAGATTGTAGAAAAGGCAAGAGAGATTGCCAGTGAGGTATATGTCACTGATTATAATAATAAAGTTGCATAAGGTGCTAAGTTTTATATAAAGCACCTTATGCATAAGAATTAGTCAGGAATCTGCAGGCCGGTTCCATCCATATGAAAATTCTCAGTATTAATAAGCTGCGATACAGGCACAATTTCGTAGCCTTGGGACTGCAGCCCGGTTATTACAGATTCGAGAGCTTCGGCTGTATATTTAGCACCGTTATGCATAAGAATTATGGAACCGTTCTTAAGAGCTTTATGTGTTGTTACGGTCTTAATTATGTTGTCTGTTCCATAGTCCTTCCAGTCAAGGGAATCTACATCCCATTCTATAGGATAGAAGTTACAACCATAGACTGTATCAATAAGCGTTGAATTATAATCACCGTATGGCGGGCGGAACAGGAAGCTCGTATATCCGGTGATTTCTTTTATTTTATTGGCAACAGACATGATTTCATCTTTCTGCTCACCTACAGAAAGTTTACTCATTTCTTTATGGTTCTGGCTGTGATTGCCGAGGTCGTGTCCACGGTTATAGATTTCAAGAACCTTATCAGGGTAGCTGTCCACCCAGCCTCCGGTCATGAAAAATGTGGTTTTGATATTATATTTATCAAGAATGTCAAGAATCTTTATAGTATCTTCATCGCCCCATGCGGCGTCAAATGATATGGAAACATATTTTTTGGAGGTATCAAGATTAGTTTTTTTACTAAGGTCAACACAGTATATAGGAAGTTTACGGCTGCCTATGCTGCAATTGCCCATGATTGCTCCGCCGCCAATTCCATTTCCCTGATTGGATGAGTTGTATGGCGGTAATCTGTCGGTATTGGGAGTGTTGTCAGAAGTATGTTGGGTGTCTGATGATTCCGATGTTTCGTTATTGATTTTAGTTGTTTTTACAATTGAATCTGATGATGTTTTTTTATGTCTTGCGGTTATTATGCCACAGATTACTAAAATGATTATAACGCAGTATATGAATATAATGCGCATTTGTTTATTAGAAAAAAGAGACATACTGATACCTCGGATAATGCTTAGTATCAATATATCTCTTTACATTTTAAAAAATTACTGCTTTTTTCATTACTTAGCAGAAGAACTGCTTTCTGTTGCAGATGTATCTTTAACAAGACCATCAGGATGGAGTGAAACATTTAATTCACTTGTGCTTTCATCGTAATCATCGCCAAGAATCTGCTTAACGAGAGTCTGGCAGTATGAAAGGCTGAAATCAGAGCAGCCGGAATCGTTGCGGATTGCGTTGCCTGATGCCAGTGATTCTGTGTAATCACTTAATTTATATGTAGTGATTGCTTTCTTGCCGAAAAGCTTCTGTGTTATGACAGGTGTAAGATTATAATTCTTAACATAACAGCCTGTTTCATCTTTAACAAGTGTCATCTTAGCCATACCGCCTATCATACGAGGCTTCTGATCCTGATTAGAAACGAAGTTACCAAGTGAATAGTATACAAGCATTTCATGCCCCTTAGTATCAGATACAACCTCGACAGGTTCAAGAACATGAGGATGTGTACCTATAACTACATCAACACCAAGGCTTAAGAAAAGCTGTGTCCAGTAATTCTGGTTAGAATCTGGTGTGTAGACATATTCAGTACCCCAGTGTGGAAGTACAATAACCATATCAGCAAGCTGTTTAGCCTTAGTTACATCTGCTGTAATCTTATCTTTATCAAGCATGTTTACAATATAAGGCTTGGAATCAGGAATAGGAATTCCATTAGTTCCGTATGTGTAGTTAAGAAATGCTATCTTGAAGCCTTCTTTTTCATAAACATATATATTCTCATAGTCTTCCTCTGTTTCGTTGATACCAAGAACAGTAGTATCAGGATGATAAGTCTTCCAGAATGAAAGGCAGTTCTCAACACCCTTAAGCCCCTTGTCTAATGTGTGGTTGGTAGCATGAAGGATAATATTGAATCCTGCTTTAACTTCTGCATCACCAAGTGCCCATGGTGAGTTAAATGTTGGATATCCTGTGTAAGCAAAATCAGAACCGCCGAGGATTGTTTCCTGATTGACGATTTTTATGTCTGCAGAGCTGATATCCTTAGCTATGTTAGTGTAGAGGTGGTCGAAGTTGTAAGTTCCATCATCCATAAGACCACTTTTTACTACACCTTCATGCATAAGCATATCACCAATCATCATAAGGTCGACTTCGACAGTCGGAACCTTGGTTGTAGTTTCTTCCTCTGTTGTTGGTTCAGCAGTAGTCTCATTATTCTGGTTATCGGCAACAGAAGGATTATTTTCTTTTTTGTGACTGCCGATAACAGCGAATACGATACCTATAGTTACAACAAAGAGTACAGCAGCAATGATAGCAATGAGTTTTACATTAAGCTCAGAGCGTCTGCGTCTCTTAAGAGGTACATTTGTTTTCTTAGCCATAATTTATCTCCCTTAAAATTATTAATATATGTCTTAAAAAGACGAAATATGCATAACTATGGTACATTAAGAAACAAAATTATTCAAGAAAAATATTTGTATTATACACAAAGAGATTAAAATGTAGTATATTTATAAAAGTTGGCAATAAGCCACAATAAGAAATATATAATTATAACGGAGGTTTCTTATGAGCAGATACACTAAGGACGATATATTCAGAATGGTTGAAGAAGAGGATGTAGAGTTTATACGTCTTCAGTTTACAGATATTTTTGGAACACTTAAGAATATTGCAATTACTTCAAGCCAGCTTGAGAAGGCACTTGATAACAAATGCATGTTTGACGGTTCTTCTGTTGAAGGCTTTGTAAGAATTGAAGAGTCAGATATGTATCTGTATCCTGACTACGATACATTTGAAATATTCCCATGGAGACCACAGCAGGGAAAGGTTGCAAGACTTATCTGTGATGTGCATACACCAGATGGCAAGCCTTTTGAGGGCGACCCAAGATGGATACTTAAGAAAACTATTAAAGAAGCGAATGAAATGGGATACCGCTTTGATGTCGGTCCTGAATGTGAATTCTTCTTATTCCATACAGATGACAACGGACTTCCTACAACTTTAAGCCATGAAAAAGCTGGATATTTTGACCTCGGACCTAATGACCTGGGCGAGAATATAAGAAGAGACATGGTTCTTACTCTTGAGGATATGGGATTTGAGATTGAGGCTTCACATCATGAGGTTGCTCCTGCACAGCATGAGATTGATTTTAAATATGATGAGGCTTTAAAGACAGCAGATAATATACAGACATTTAAGATGACAGTTAAGACAATTGCCAAAAGACATGGACTTTATGCAACATTTATGCCAAAGCCAAAGTTTGGTATCAGCGGTTCTGGAATGCATATTAATATGTCACTTGCAACTGAAGAGGGTAAGAATATATTTGCAGATGAGAATGGAAAGATTGGTTTATCAGATGATGCATATCATTTTATTGCTGGTATTATGAAGCACGCAAGAGGTATGTCAGCAATAACTAATCCGCTTGTTAATTCATATAAAAGACTTGTTCCGGGATATGAAGCACCTGTATATATAGCATGGTCAGCAAAGAACAGAAGTCCGCTTATAAGAATACCTGCATCAAGAGGGAATGGGACGAGAGTTGAGTTAAGAAATCCGGATCCTACAGCTAATCCATATCTCGTTCTGGCACTCTGCCTTGCAGCAGGACTTGATGGTATTAAGAACAAGATAGAAGTGCCTAAGAGTGTTGACTGCAATATATATGAGATGACACCTGGCGAGAGAAGGGCAGCAGGAATAGAGAATATGCCGGCAGACCTTAAGGAAGCTGTTGACTGTCTTGTGGCAGATGAGTTTTTATGCAGCGTACTTGGAGAACATATTACAACCAAATATGTTGAAGCTAAGATGAAAGAATGGGAAAACTACACAACAAGAGTCTCACAGTGGGAAATTGATGAATATCTCTACAAGTATTGATTAAACATGGTAAAGCGTATGCTAAGTAGAAAAGGAGTTAATTGATGTCCACATTGATTGTAGCATTTCCTAAGTTAGAGGAGGCTAAAGCAGTAAGGAATCTTTTGATTCACAGAGGCTTCGATGTCGCTGTACCATGTACAAGTGGGGCACAGGCAATTAATCAGGCTGATACTTTGTCTGATGGAATCATAATATGCGGATATAAGCTGTCAGATAATATGGTTTATACTGAATTATATGAATATAAGCCAAAGAGCTTTGAGATGTTGTTAGTTGCGTCCCAGAACAGATGGGAAGATTGTCAGGACAATGGAATTGTATGTGCGGCAATGCCAATAAAGGTTAATGACCTTGTGTCAACTATAGAGATGATGCTTCAGGCACAGATAAGGCGTAGAAGGAAATTAAGGTCACAGCCAAGAAAGAGAAGTCCGGAAGAACAGAAGATAATTGATGATGCAAAGCATCTGCTTATGGAAAGAAATAATATGTCAGAGCAGGAGGCATTCAGATATATCCAGAAATGTAGCATGGACAGTGGCAATACAATGGTAGAGTCAGCAACTATGGTAATGGGAATATATCAGGATGTATGACAAATGTGATTTATCACTGCATTTATAATATATAGGAAAAGGGAGACGCAGTATGAAGTTTACTAAAATGCATGGAGCAGGCAACGACTACATATACGTAGACTGCACACAGTCGGTAATTGATAATCCGTCACAGGTCGCAATTGATTTAAGTGACAGACATTTTGGAATAGGTTCAGATGGACTTATTCTTATAAAGAACTCAGATAAAGCTGATTTCTTTATGGAGATGTACAACGCAGATGGTTCGCAGGGACAGATGTGTGGTAATGGAATAAGATGTGTTGGAAAGTTCGTATATGACAACGGACTTACAGATAAAACAACAGTTACTATTGATACACTTGCAGGTGTGAAGATACTTGAGCTTAAAACTGGTGCAGATGGCAAGGTTGAGACAGCAAGGGTTAACATGGGCGCACCAATTCTTGAGGCAGCACAGATTCCTGTTGATACGAAGGAACTTAAAGAATATAAAGGCTGTGAGATAGAGACAATTGCCGGAAAGGTTGTTAAGACACCTGTTGTGGATGAGACTATTGTTGTAGAAGGTAAGGAGTACAAGGTAACAGCAGTTTCAATGGGTAATCCTCATGCTATTGTTTATCTTGATAAAGATATTGATATTAAGAAATTTGAGATTGAAAAAATCGGACCTTTCTTTGAAAATCACAAAGCATTTCCAGAGAGAATTAATACTGAATTCATTCAGGTTGTAGATAAGAATAATCTTAATATGCGTGTGTGGGAGAGAGGTTCCGGGGAGACACTTGCCTGTGGTACAGGTGCATGTGCGAGCCTTGTTGCAACTGTTCTTAACGGAATGTGCGACACAACAGCAACACTTCATCTTCTTGGTGGTGACTTAAAGATTACATGGGATAAAGATGAGAATACCGTATATCTTGAAGGCCCGGCGAAAACAGTATTTACAGGGGAGGTAGATATTTAATATGATGACAGATATGACAATGGATAATTTTCTTGCGGTTTTATCTTCAAGTGAACCGGTGCCGGGAGGCGGCGGAGCGTGCGGATATGTGGCAGCAGTAGGCATGAGCCTTGGTAATATGGTGCTTGCACTTACTACAGGAAAGAAGAAATATGCAGAGTATCAGGAAGAGATTGAAGAACTTATTGTTAAAGCGACAGACCTTACAAAGAAACTTGCAGAGTGCATGGATAAGGATGCTGAAAGCTTTAAGCCTCTTGCAGCAGCTTATGGTCTTCCTAAGCATACAGAAGAACAGATTAAGGAAAGAGAAGCAATTATGGCAAAGGCACTTGTTACAGCCTCAGAAGCCCCTCTGTCAATGATGGAGCTTATACTTGAAGCCATGAAGCTTATCGACCGTATATCTGTAATTGGAAGCAGAATTGCAATCAGTGATGCAGGTGTCGGCATAACAATGTGTGAGGCTGCAATGAAGGGTGCTTCGCTTAATGTATTTATCAATACAAAGCTTATGAAGGACAGAGAACTTGCTGAAGATATGAACTTTAAGGCAGATAAGATGCTTGCTGAAGCAGCACAGATTGAAGAAGAAACATTTGGAAGAGTTATGGATGCTGTAAGACCATAGAACAAGATTGCAAAACAAGGAGGAAAATTCCTCTCCTCGCTGGAGAGGCTCGGATTTTGCTTCGCAAAACAAGGAGGAATATATGGAGACACTTAAGGGATTACCGGTTGCTAATGCTATTAATGAGAAGATTATTGAAGAGATGAAGGACTGGAAGGGCGCAATTCCACATCTTGCAATTGTGCGTGTTGGTGAAAGACCAGATGATATGTCATATGAGCGTGGCGCTACCAAGAAGATGGAAAAAGTAGGATTCAGATGTACTTCATATACATTTCCTGCTGATATTGATAATGATACTTTCCAGAAAGAATTTGACAAGATTAATGAAGATGAGGATATTGACGGAATTCTTCTTTTAAGACCTTTGCCAAAGCATCTTGATGAGAAGGCAATTGAGAACAGAATTGCCAGTGTGAAGGATCTGGACGGAATATCACCTATGAATCTTGCAAAGGTATATGCAGGGGATCCGACAGGATATGGTCCATGTACAGCAGAAGCTGTAATTGAGATGTTAGATTATGCAGGAGTTGACTTAAAGGGTAAGAGAGCAGTAGTTATCGGAAGAAGTCTTGTTATCGGTAAGCCGGTTGCGATGATGCTTATGAAGAAGAATGCAACAGTAACAGTGTGTCATACTAAGACAGTTGATATGCCGGGAGTATGTAAGGGCGCTGAGGTGCTTGTTGCGGCAGCAGGCGTTGCAAAGATGGTTGACAAATCATTTGTTGCAGATGGTGCAGTTGTAATTGACGTTGGAATAAATGTTGATGAAGACGGCAATCTGTGTGGTGATGTTGATTTTGAAGATGTTGCAGAGAACGCTTCTGTATGTACACCGGTTCCTGGAGGAGTAGGTTCGGTAACAACATCAGTTCTTGCAAAACATCTGCTTAAGGCAGCTAAGGCAAGAAGAGCATAAAAAAGTCCTTGCTTTATTGTACATAAGAATGTATTATAATTTGCGGTATGAATTGGTAGCACCAATTTGTACCGCAAATTTTTATTTATGGAGAAATGTTATGAAATTATTGAGACAGTTTCTTATAATACTGGCTATTTCATTTGTCGGAGAAGCACTTAAATATCTGCTTCCGCTGCCGGTTCCAGCCAGTATATATGGAATGGTGATACTTTTTGTTGGACTTCTTACCGGACTTATAAAGCTTAGCTGGGTAAAAGACGCAGGAAAATTTCTTATAGCTGTAATGCCTGTTATGTTCATTCCGGCAGGAGTAGGACTGATGTCTTCATGGGGGGTATTAAAACCTATGCTCGTGCCGGTGCTTGTTGTTACGGTTGTTGCTATAATTACGGTTATGGCGGTTACAGGTCAGGCTTCCCAGATAATCATACGTGCTGACAGGAAGAGAGAATTACGCAAAGCACAAAGAAATGAGGTTAATACTAATGAATGATTTTTTCAGAGAATCACTTTTTGCCGGAGTCACATTAAGTCTTTTATCATACTTTATTGGTTCTGTGCTTAAGAAAAAATTCAAGCTTGGAATATTCAATCCACTGCTTATATCAATAATAATAACAATAATAGTACTTGCAGTATCAGGTGTTGATTATGATGTATATAATCAGGGTGCCAGGTATCTTAGCTGGTTTCTTACACCGGCAACTGTATGTCTTGCAATTCCGCTGTATGAGCAGTGGAGTCTTCTTAAGAAGAATTACAAGGCAGTTGTTGTAGGAATAGCATCAGGTGTGCTTACAAGTTTAACAACGGTACTTGTGTTATCTAAAATTATGAATCTGAGTCATGCAGAATATGTTACTCTTCTTCCGAAGTCAATAACTACTGCTATTGGTATGGGAGTTTCTGAGGAACTTGGAGGTTATGTAACAATCACAGTTGCAGTTATTGTTGTAACAGGAGTTCTTGGAAATATATTTGGTGAGCTTATATGTAAAATATTCAGAATAAAAGAACCGATTGCCAAAGGACTTGCGTTGGGATCTGCTGCACATGCGATAGGAACAGCCAAGGCTATGGAAATGGGCGAAATTGAAGGTGCAATGAGCAGCTTATCAATTGCAGTTGCAGGTATACTTACAGTTGTACTTTCATCAGTATTTGCTGGATTTATGTAAAAGATAGTGTAAAATGGCATATGAAATTAATGTATGAATGGGGTAAAAACCTATTAAAGCTGCTAAATGTGATGAAATAGTAGGTTTATTAAGAGAAAATTCTGAGGATAATTAATGCGGATAAAGAAAATTGCCTACTAAATTGATAATTTAAGCCAAAATAGTAGGTCTTTTTGCTGATTAGAACTGTCTGATATTATAGACATATAAGAAAAATACCTACTAAAAGTGTGAACAGTGTTTATTTAGTAGGTATTTGGGTTGAAAAGAAGAATTACAAATCAACTAACAATGTGGAAAAGACCTACTAGATTGCTAAATATGATGAAATAGTAGGTAATTAGGAGAACAGTGTGAAGATATTATTTTCACATGCGGGGTTTGTGCCTGCGCGCACTTGGCACAAACCTGTTATGCGCAAAAAAGCGTGCGCAGAAAAGAGGTATATATGATAATCACAATTGCAAGACAATGTGGATGTATGGGTGACCAGATAGGAAAAGCACTGGCAGAGAAATATTTTATACCATTTTATGATAAGGATGCTGTTTGTAGGCTGGCAAAAGAGAAAGGTCTGTATGAAAAATATCCATATTTTTATGGAGAAATGCCACTTGATATGATGCTGTATGCTGACACAATGGCAGGTGATGATACATCAGATAATGGAAAAACTCCACGCAAGGCTATGGCTGACATAATCGGTAATGAAAATTGCGTAGTTGTCGGCAGATGCGGAAATAATGCATTCAGACACAGAGAAGATGTTATATCAGTATTTCTCACAGGAAACAAAGAAAAAAGAGCAGAACTTATAGAAAAGAAGCACAATGTCAGCCCTAAGAAAGCAGCTAAGATAGTTGAAGATACAGACCTTAGAAGACGTTCATATCACAATTATTATACAGGTGAAGAATGGGGAAATGCAGAATATTACGATATATGCATAGATGTTTCAAAGGTTGGGGAAGATGGTGCACTAAGACTTATAGAAGCCTATATTAATGAGACAGGGGTGTTATAAGCTGAAACAGGATAATATGAATCAGAAGAAAATATCGCAGGAATACGAAAAGGCAATTCAATATATTTATGAGCTTATGAAAAGCGGGGAGCTTACAATAGGAAGCAGGCTGCCTACTGAGCGTGCACTTGCAGAAACACTTGGAATAGGACGAAATTCAACAAGAGAAGCTTTAAGTATTATGCATGGAATGGGACTTATAGAACGCCGTCAGGGTTCTGGTAATTATATATCAGAGAATGTCGGTCAGTCTATAAAGCAGACTATATTAATGATGATTGCATTAAAGACTATTACTAAGCGTGAAGTATGCGAATTCCGCCGCATGATGGAAAAGTCAGTGTGTAATGCAGTAATACATACAGGTCTTACGAAAGAACAACGGGAGCGGTTGGAAAGCATGGTTAATCAGATGAGCATGGTAATAGGTGAAAACCTTGTTGATACTGATAAAGCATTTCACGAGGAACTTATTGCAGATACCGGAAACAACCTGTGGATTACACTGATGGAAGCTGTTGTTGAAGTCTACCGCGAATGGATAGATTATGTCATAAAGCATGCAGATGGAATTAAGAAAAAGAAACTTTTAAAGACACATGAAATGATATATGATAGCCTTATAAAGAAGGATATTGAGACACTTAATGCAGCGATTGATGAGCATTACGATATAATTGAGGAGCTGCTGGGATAAAGAAGCCATAACAAGGAGGATATATGAAATACAAAATCGTTGTATTTGATCTGGACGGAACGATACTTAATACATTGGAAGACCTTGCAGATAGTACTAATTATGCACTTTCAGTATTTGATATGCCTGAGAGGACGATTGAAGAAATCAGACATTTTGTTGGCAATGGGATAAGAAAGCTGATGGAAAGAGCTGTACCACAGGGAACACCAGAAAGCATGATAGTTAAGGTGCATGAAACATTTACAGAGCATTACAAGAAGCACTGTGCCGATAAGACAAGACCTTATGATGGAATAAAAGAACTTATTGAGAATATAAGAAATGCCGGTGTGTACACTGCGGTTGTATCTAACAAGGCTGATTATGGAGTGCAGACTTTATGCAAAGATTATTTTCCGGGACTATTTGATTATGCGGTTGGAGAGAGAGAAGGCATAAGAAGAAAACCATATCCGGACAGCGTTAATGAAGTATTAAGACAGTTTGATGTTGACAGAACACAGGCTGTATATGTCGGGGATTCAGAAGTAGATGTCCAGACAGCGGCTAATGCAGGAATGGATGTATGTATGGTTGGCTGGGGCTTCAGAGATGAAGAATTCTTAAAGGATAATGGGGCTGAGTTTGTTGTACACAGCCCCGAAGAAGCATGGGAATTCATTAATAAGTAATATACTTATACCACGTTATGAAGCAGGGAAGACTGCAATTCACAAAGCTGGGGGTTCTTGGATTTAAGAATCAATTCTACCAGACCTTCGGTGATAAGCATTGCTCCATCCTTGTTAAAATGTGTATTCTCAGAAACAGTTTCTGGCTTGGCAAGTTCTTTTAAGAAATCGTCAGGCCATTTTCCTTTATTGATACCTTTTTTGATTGAAGTATATCTGTGGATATTGTCATGTCCGATTTTTTCAAAAAGTTCAACTGAATAAGAAAACAGGTCAAGTACAGGAGTGCCGGTTTCTTCGCCAATCTGGCGCATAGCTCTTATATAGCTGAAATTATTACCGCCGTGGCAGCCGGGAGCGTCCATAATTGTTCCGTCATCATTAAAAAATGTTCTTGCAGGCGCAGTAACTAATACAGGAGATGCATCATGCTTTCTTGCCATATCAATAAACTGTTTGATGAACCATTTGTAACTGCCCATAGAAGCGTCTTTTGAGTATGGATAGTAAGTGTCATATGGATAAGACTGGTTTATGGCTAGAACACTGTTAAGAACAGCCTGTTTATCAGATATCGAATCATCGTTATTAAGTGCCTCAATATATTCAGGTGGTATATAATTCTTAGGCATCTTAACTCCTGCTATAACAGGAAATCGACCTGATTCATCTGGTACGCCAAGCGGAGTCTGACGGTTAAACATAGATTTGTAATCCTTTGAATCGTCATCATTATGACAGAACTCTATAAAAAGATAGTCTCCGGACTGAATATGTCTGTCAATCTCTTCAAATCTTCCTTCATTAATAAAAAGTCTTGAACTTCTGCCACCCTTGGCATAGTTAAATACATTTACATCAGGCTTAAAGAAGCGTGGCAGAAACTGTCCCCAGCCTGCAATAAATTCTTCTTCAGTATAATTCTGTACAATAGAATCTCCAGCAAGATAAATGTTCATACATACCTCCTTGTTTTGCGAAGCAAAATGCGACTGCCCATGCAGGAGCAGAGGTATTGCCTCCTTGTTTTGCGAAGCAAAATGCGACTGCCCATGCAGGAGCAGAGGTATTGCCTCCTTGTTTTGCGAAGCAAAATGCGACTGCCCATGCAGGAGCAGAGGTATTGCCTCCTTGTTTTGCGAAGCAAAATGCTTTCAATAAGTTAATTATAGCCTTAAATGTTTTGACAAACTACATTTGTTTTGCGAATAGACTCATTAAAAACAGATATTTAATGTTTCAGTCGGACAGCATTGCACAGATTAAAGAAAAGGTGTTATAATACAAGGCAAATATAAGCACGAGGAGATTGATATATATGTACGAATTTACAGAAGACTGTATGATACACATTGATAATATTGATGAAGAACATAGAAAACTGTTCCAGATGCTTAATGAAGCATTTGCACTGGTAAAAGAAACAGATAATGCCGCGTCAATTGCGAAGAATCTTATAGATAATCTTAAGGATTATGCTATTACACATTTTGCTCATGAAGAAGAATACATGAAGAGTATTCATGACCCGGAACTGCCAATACAGCAGAGAGAACACAAAGCATTTGCAGAAAAGATTAATACATTTAAGTTAGATGAATCTTCACCGGAGGCAGCAAGAAATTCTCTTAATGAGCTGCTGCTTTATCTTACCAGATGGCTTTACAGCCACATCTTGAGCAGCGACATGATGATTGGAAAGATGGCACCAGAAACTAATGTTGATGACGCATTTGCATTTACAGACAAATATATAACAGGAATTGAGCTTGTCGATGAGGAGCATAAGCATCTTTTTGATATTATCAGGGACACTAATGATGTTATACATGCAGAACTTCTTCATGATAAATATGATGAAATCATAAGACTTCTCTCAGAATTGAGGGAATACACGGAGACGCATTTCAGTGATGAGGAAGAACTGATGAAGAAAATCGGGTATCCTGAAATTGAAGCACAGAAAAGGGCACATTCAGCATTTGTAGAAAAGCTTGTAAATATTGATTTCAGGGAGCTTGAGGCAATGGATGATAATCAGGAGGAATATCTTATGGATCTTATAGGATTCCTGCTTGGCTGGCTGTCTAATCATATACTTGCTTCGGATAAGAAGATTGGGGAATATGTGAAGGAACATCCAATAGAAATTCAATAAAAATTAAATAAAAAGTATTGATATTTATGCTATAAAAGCATATAATACAATTGAGAACAGAAATGTTCTTCTTCGTCATTAATGATGAGTCCTGTGACGGTTCTGACAGGACGGTAAAATAAAAAGTGACCGAGCGATGAGTCCTGTGACGGTTCCGACAGGACGGTAAAATAAAAAGTGACCGAATGATGAAGCTAATTACGAGAGGCTGTATAGTCTCTCGTTTCTTTTTACTCAGTCGAGTGGCTATTTCCAGAGGAGACAATTGAATGAATTTACCACAGAATGATTATCAGATTCTTAGGTTGACGGAACATTTTTATAATGCATATCCTGATCCGCCATATAGAGAAGTATTGAAGAAGAACCAGAGAGCATATAATTGCTTATTATTTCAGACTCATTATGATTTTTTTATATGCATTCCATATAGAACAGAAATACATCATCCATATGCTTTTCATTTTTCAAAAACCAAAAGATCTAAAGCACATAAATCGGGATTGGACTATAGTAAAATAATCATTATAACTAAGACAAATTATTTGGATTCTACAGATGCTATCGTTGATAAAGATGAGTATAATGAGACGATGATAAATTTAGAACGAATAAAAAAAGATGCACTTGATTATGTAGAAGAATATATGGAATTTACGAATGGGAAAAGAAAGCTACATAAAAAAATGTTTGATAGAAAATATGGATTTTCAACATTACAATATTTTCATAAAGAGTTAGGGATAGAAGTCTTGAAACAGACATAAATGGATTTATTATGAATATGGCAGTCTGCTTTTCAGATTGATAAAAAGACACGATATACTATAAAAATATTTACAATGGGGGGGGGAAAAGTGCTATAATTCTCACAATAATTCTATGTAAGAATTGTACAATATGAGAATGAGGAGAGGATTAAAATGCAGACAAGAAAAATAGCATATGCAGTAATGGGAGCATTGATGATTACATCAGTATTAGCAGGATGTGGGAAGAAGGAGAATACAACAACTGCTGGTAATGAAGGAAACTCACAGGTTAGCCAGACGCAGGAAAGTAGTTCTAAGAGTGAAGAAAAGCAGACAAGTTCAAGTGAAGCGATGTTAGAGAGTAAAGGTGAAAATTTTACAGGATATACAGCACAAATACCTAATGGATATAAAAAAATAGGAAATTCAGGGAAAATAATATTTAATGCAAATGATAAGGTTGATTTGTATATATCAAAAATTTTGGATACAAAGAAAACAGAGCCATTATCAGATATAACTAAAGAAAAGATATCTGAGTATATATCACAGCATGTATGGACTGATGATGGTATTTCAGAACAAATAAGTGGATATACAAAAGATGTTCCTGTGACATTAACATCAGTTGCTGACACAGAGGTTAATGGAATAAAGATGAAGAAGTTTGAAGGAAAGCTTACATTGGCTAAGTCAAGTAGTGATACGGATACAACATGGGATTGTTATATATATGGATATGTATTTGAAACAAGGGTAAATACCATGGTGTTTTATGGACTTGAGCAGGAGCAGTCACAGCCAGCAGATAAGATTGCTTTAATAAAGAAGAATATGGATGCAATGGT
>NZ_WKRD01000013.1 GCF_009680455.1 Lachnospira eligens | reverse complement strand
CGATGCAATATCGTCTAAATCAGCCATTGTTGCATATCTTATATTCACAATCATTCCTTCTTTACTATTGCTTTTTATATTTAGTTTTTATTCTTATATTACTATATTTTGCTTAAATACTCTGCCGGAACAGCCTTCGTAAGCCATACTCCATTTACAGATAAGAAAAACTCAAATCCTTCATCTGCCATCTTTCCGGCTGCCACCCTATACACCACAGGCTTTCCATGCCTGCTGCCCAGCCATGTTCATCAAATTTGATTTCTATTGTTTCCGGCTTATGCCGCAAAATGAGACTTAAAAATTTGCTTGTGTCCGTTAATCCCATTGTTATCCCCTTTAGTTTTCTTTTATAGCTTCCTGTAAGGCAGATACTGCACATTATATGCGTATTTCTAATACTTTCTACTCTATCACATACTCATACATTCTAAACTGCCTGTTTCCAACTACCTCATAAAAAATGTTTTCAGTACTTACATATTTAAAGCCAGCTCTGATATATAACTTGTCAGCTAGTGTGTTCTTATCTATTACATCAAGATGAATGGCTTCTATGTTTTCTAACTTAGCATATGATATTAAGTTTTTTACAAATTAAGTAGCAAGACCCATACCGCGGTACTCATATCGCACTGCAAGAGCATGGATTATCCATACATTATTATCTCTTTCATTTACTTTCCACGCTACCCTTTTATACTCTTTATTAGAATTACTGTTAACTATGGCACACGCCTTAATAATTCCTTCATATACCTCAATCAACCCACTCAATCGCCTAAAAATGCTATTATAGTAGGCTTTCCAAATTATAGCAGCTCTCTATAACCCATATTTAATTCTAGCACGCGTAAGCTTTCCAAGCAGTCCATCACCAAAAAGAAATGCACACACAGCCGCTCCGCCCGCATGCATTGCATCATAAGGCGCACCTGTTATGTACAGAAGTTTCAGTGCCTCCCATGATATATTGGCACTGCCTGAATCCGTATATGTGCTGTTCATCATCATGGCTGCAATATTCATAATTCCACCATATATAACAAACACACTTATAAATGTAAATATTGTCACTGTAATGAAATTACACGGTATGCGGCTTCTCATAAGAAGAACTGCCATAATAATTCCAGCAAGTCCGAAAGCATACAACCTCCAGCCAAAAAATGTCTCTCCTGGCTTTGTGGTAAATAAATACACAATATATCCTACAAGCTCCGAGACAACCATACACACAACGGGAACAGCCATAACCGAAAGACCTGTTCTTGCCTGCTTTCTTACAATCTCTTTCTTATCATCAAAGTATCCGACAAGCTCCGGCTTATAAAATGCAATTCCCGCAAGAACACCAAGCAGCCCCCACGCAGCCATTTCCCACGGAGTCCATACCCCCTGCCCCATAAAGAAATTACATACAAATCTTGACAGTACACCTGTAAGAAATCCTGTCTGTGGTCCAAATGCAATCCCTGTTATTATGACAAGTTCTGTACCCGCATGAAGCGGTATCGTATACGCACATATTATATTAGCAACAACTGTAAGAGCTGACATAACTGCAATCATCACAACATGCCTTGCCTTCGGCTTCCTCTTTTCAAATGTAAAGAAAGGAATGGCAATTGCAACAGCCAGTATAATAATGCTTATAAGCATATAATTAACACTCATTATCTATTATCCTCTAAACATCTGTGAATCGTTTCAACAGCTTCATCACATGTTACACAATCTTTGAAAAAATCGGACATAATCCTGTTAGTATCCGTTGTGAAAAATATATTGCCTGCAAAGAAGCTGTGTGAATCTGTGTAACTTTCTATGTTTCTGTCAAATATTAATCCACATTTGTCGGCAAATAATGCACAGAATTCCACATCGTGTGAAACTATCACAATAGTTTTTCCCATATTCTTTAATTCTTCCAGCCATTCACCCATCTTTTTACAGAAGAACGGGTCAATTCCTTTAGTTGGCTCATCAAGCAGAATAATATCCGGTTCATACAGCAGAATCTTTGCAAATGCAAGCCTCTGCTGCTGCCCTCCACTCAAATCATACGGATGCTGCTTTCTCACCCTTAGAAGTCCCGTCCGCTCCAGCATATTCTCAACAAGCACAATTCTCTGTTTTCTGTCCATATTCTTAACAGACGAATTTCTCTTATCCATAACTGCTGATGCTAATTCTTCCTCAACACTTATCTGATTAAGCAATGCCATAGGATTCTGCGGTAGCACTGCACATCTTCCATTCACCTTCACCTTACCTGATATAGGCTTTTTAATTCCTGACATAAGTCTTAAAAGCGTTGTCTTTCCTGCTCCATTACTTCCAAGCAGAGCAGTTATCCTGCCCTTCTCTATATCAAAGCTGATATTTTCAAGTACATTTGCAGAATTCTTAGTGTATCTGAAAAACACATTTTTAACTGAAACCGCTGTATCCCCGGTTTCGTAATGCTTATCCTGTGATACATAAGATTCTCCTTTAATATTAAGACTGGCTATCCATTTCCTGCCCTCTTTAACTGTAAGCGGGCAGTCTGTTTCAAATGTAATATCCTTCTTACAGCCCTCATATATCCTTACAGATGAAGGAAGCCCATAAACAAGCGGATTCTCTGTCTTAACAAGACTTTCTGCTGTCTTTCTAGGAGAACCATTATATATAAGCTTTCCATTCTCAAGCACAAGCACTTTGTCCGCTTTAGAATAGATATCCGCAAGATTGTGTTCAACACACATAATTGTTATTCCAAAATCCTTGTTAAGCTCCAGAACTGTATCTATGAACTTCTTCTTAGCAAGCGGGTCAAGCTGTGCCGTCGGCTCATCAAGCAATAAAACCTCTGGTCTCATAACCATTATGGAAGCTAGATTAAGAAGCTGTTTCTGTCCGCCAGACAATTCCTCTGTATTCTTATCATACCAGCCGGTAATACCGAAATATTCAGACATTTCTGCAACCCTGCGCCTTATGTCTGCATTTGGCACGCCGAGATTTTCAAGCCCAAATGCCAGTTCATGCCATACCTTATCAGTAACAATCTGGTTGTCAGGATTCTGTCCGACATATCCAATCTTAACTGCCGCTTCTGCCTGACTTAAGCTGCTTATCTGTCTGCCGTAATATTCTGCTTTTCCACTAAGTCTCCCCTCTGGAATCATGCTTTTACCAAGCATCTTAAGAAGCGTAGTCTTTCCGCTTCCTGAAGCGCCTATAATCAGCGCAACCTCGCCCTTCTTTATATCAAATGTTATATCTTCAAGTACCAATACATCACTTCCTGCATACCCGAAAGAAAGTGATGAAACATTAATAATTGTGTCTGTCATTATGCAATTACCTTTCGTTATATGAACTTCGTCTCTTATACTGCACATCTCCTATTATCTCTATTATCAATGGAGTTACTGTCAGTATTACAAATGCTGTAACTGCCAGCACTCCTTCTACACCTGATTTCGTATAATATATTACAGGTAGATAATATACTGCAAGCTTCTTTCCTGCTATTGGAATAACAGCCATCACAAAACATACAAGCATTATAATTATCGTAAAGGTATCCTTTAGTGTGAATCTGAATCTGTTAAAGCTTGTCCTTCCTTTAAGTCCATATCCCCTGCTCTCCATAGACATAGAAGTTTCCATTGAGCTTTCAAGTGACCATGTTATAAGAGTTGAAAATTCATTCGCAAAATGTCTGATTTTTTCAAAGATGCCATTCTTATTCTCCACTCCTCGAAGTCCCATCTGTGCGTCATGTATTTGTCTGTATCTCTTTCTCATAAGCGGTATCATTCTTAATATCATAGAAAATATCATGCCAACAGAAGGAATAAAACTTCCGAACAGATACATCATTTTCTCCGAAGAAAGATAACTGGCTGCAACACTGCACCATTGTATGACTGCAATTAATAAAAGACTTATAACTGCGCCGTATATTATATTCTCAAGACATACCATGTTATCGTTAATATAAAACAACGGTGTAACTCCGCTGTGATTAAAAATTGGCTGGATTAACACAGAGAATATAACAACAGGAATTGTTATCATAATATTCTTCTTAATAAAAGAACCACCCTGCATATATATTCCAAGGGCAAGTGAACCTGCATACGAAACCGCCAGTATCACCGGGTTCATTGTGAACATGGTTATCACCAGCACAAGTGCAATGTAGATGAAATTCGTCCACGGATGCATTACTGCAAATGCTGAATATTTAGTTACTTGTCGCCTAACTGGCACACGTATATCCATTTTATTACATCTCCATCTTTTACTGTATACTGATTAGCCGCCATCATAGGCAGAACTCCATTAACTCTGTAAGTCCAGCCACTTTGTGGTCCTACATTCTTCTCTGACAGATTATTAATGCTTGATACATACGACTTATCAGAATTAGCAACTATCGGAATTACAGGATCATGCATTGCTGTAACTGCTGCAAGAACATCATATACAGTAAAGCCTTCAACTGCAGTGTATGTTGTAACTTCAAGTATAGTTCCATCATCAGGGATACGTGATGCAATTGACGGATTAACAGTGTCTTTTCTCGCTGTCGCATTATCGCATCTTATCTCTATAGTACAACTGATTACCTTGCCTGCCGGTCTGGTATTCTGTGAATTATTCCCTGAATCATCATTTCCCGAATTGTTACTTTCTGAAGTATTATTCCCTAAATTGCTGCTTTCTGAATCATTGCCACCTGATACGGCGTTTCCGTTACTCCTGTCTGATTCTCTACCACCTGAACCGGAATTATTATCTGTAACTGTTATATTATCCGTTGAGCCAGAAGCAGAATTGTCATCTGAAACTGTTCCATCACCCGTTCCATCAAAGCTGCCGTTGTCTGTGGCATTGGCATTATCGGTACTGATGGTTTCATCCTGTAATCTATCATTATTATCTGGTCTGTCGGGCTGTGTCTGACCCGAATCTGCCATATTACTGAATTGCTTTCTGTAGGAATCAACAGAACGGATTCTTACATTGGTTATTAAAAATATAACTAAGGCAAGACCTATTAACACAAGACCAATCTTTTTTATATTTCTGTATTTGTTAAACATTCATATTTCTCTTTAATATTTCTTATTGATTTTACTTTGAAATAATAACATATACAGTCAATCTATTCAAACCTTCTTAACAAATTAACATTTTAGGGCATAAAAAAAGCAGCTTACGCTGCGAATGCTTTAAGATAGCTACTTCCATATGAGTACCACCTTTCTACATTCCATGGTCTATAAGTTTACATATCCGGGAACCACAGCCATCCCCGTCTTTTGGCTGTCCCCCTTCAATGCATATTCATAATAACCATTTAATGTAAAAGGTGTAATCATATTCATGTATAATTCTTGTAAAATTCTAACTCCAGTATCCTAGTTCTACGCCTTTCTTGTATACACCAATTCCCTTTGTATAATATCCATAACAGTTAAAATGTGTCCAGTCATATCTTAATTGTTCAGATATATTACCTTTCTTGAAATTCTCAAGGTCATCTGTTGTTGTATCAAGTCCGCAGTCACTTAATCCATTCTGAATCATATATGTTCTCGTATTAAAAAAATGCTCGCCATATGCTTCTCTTAAGGCTGCTTCCCATGCTGTATCACCGATTCCCACATAATTACCGTCTTCTCCATACTCTCCCTGATTAACATCTACAGAATCAGCCGGATCATCCGTATCTCCGAGTACTATATAATATTTGCAGCCGGAATTAAGTATTATATTATCATATTGAAGAATAAGCTGCTGATAATCATTTTCCCAGCCGCCATTACTTCCCATTTCAAGTATTAATATATCTTTCGCACTTCTTTCCTGTGATGCCCTTGTCATTGCCTGTGTTCCGCCAGAAATTGTAACTTTTTCTACGCCTGAAGTTTCTGCTGGTTTTTCTGTTGGCTTCTCCATTGGTTTTTCACCAGATGTTTGTGACTCTGTTTCTTTTATCACTGTGTCATATTCTGTTACTATATCACTCTCTGCTTTTATATCTGCTCCCTGTCTTGAATATGCAGCTGTTTCACTTTCATATATAACAACACTATTATCAGTAGAATTGTCATATGCTGCATATCCCTTTGTAAGTTTAATTTCAACCTGACCATCACCTGTATTTTTAACATCACACAAATAACCATTTATATACATATCACCCGGATAAGGATCATAATCAAATCCATATCCACTATAATTATCTGTTTCAAATACATTTTCATTTTCATCTATAATCTGAGCTATTGCCGAATCAGTTTCACTTATTGTAATATCCCTGTCTATATAAACCTTTGTTCCACCAGCCCTAAAAGTAATCTGACTTGAATTTTCTCCTGACCCTCCAAGATTATGTGTTGGTATATTAGTCAGTTTTTCTATTGTAACAGGTGTAGTCCACCCATATATATCAATTCCATTTACTTTTCCTTCAGTTGCACTTCCTGCTCCGGCCATCATACTATCCCCATAGCATGTTATTTCTCTCTTCTGTCCATCATATGGGATAAACTCGTCCGTAAGCTGCCTTGGCGGAAGTTCAAATGCCTCCTCATTTTCTGTTGATATCTCATTTTCAAAAAATTCTTCAACCACTTCCCTATCTACTACTTCTGCACTCTCTTCCTGCGTTGTATCCTCTTCTGTGGTTCCCTCTTCTGTAGTCTCTTGCACTGTAGTTTCCTGCACCATCATTGTATGCACAGTTGTTTCTTCTACATTTTTCTTTTTTTCATTCTTATTATGTCTTAATTGCACAGCAATTATGGAAACAGTTATTAATGCTATAACTAAGACTGACACTACGCTTATAATTAGATATTTTTTTCTATCTTTAGTACCTAGTCTTAACATGTCTTTCATATAATTTTCTGCCCTTTCTTTAGTTCTATATATTATTATACGAAATGAAGTTTAAATAAGTTTAAAAAATTTTAAAAAAAGAAAAACTTCCGCGAAATTATATCACAGAAGTTTTTCTTTGTATATTATATTAATTATGTTGCATAAACCATGACATCATACATCCGCCATCTGCACCGGCTTCAAGCACTTTTTTAATGTTATCAGGCTTAATTCCTCCAATCGCAAACACTTTTACTGTGGGATTAACAGTATGAGCCGCTCTACTCACTTCTTTAAGAAAACTAAGTCCTGCTCCCATCTTCCCCGGCTTGCACTGTGTCTCAAATATCGTTCCAAGCACAATCTGGTCTGCTCCTGCGCGGACAGCATTCACTGCCTCTTCCATACTGTGACACGATACACTCACACAATCAAGCCTCTTTATCACATCTGCCTGTTCTTCACACATTTGTTTAAAATGTTCCATTGAAAAATGTACATTTCCACAGTCTGCATACTTTGCCGCACTGATATCACTGTGAACAAACATTTTAACAGAAGCTTTCCTGCACATTACCTGTATGTGTCTGGCAAGTTCCCTGTAGTCCTGCCTGTCCATATCCTTTTCACGAAGTATCATGGCATATGGGTGCAGTGCCACACATTTTTCAAGTTGCATAATGTACTCCTCCATGGTACACTCTGCGCCACCGCTGCCGTTCACCAGATGTCTGTTCGTTATACATATATATTTTCTATACATAAATGTATTCATTCACGACTGGCTGAAGCCCGCCATCCTCCATATCCTTATACATTCTGTCAAATGAACGGTTATCATTGATTTCAAACTGTTCATCTCCGGCATCACCATCTTCTTTTCCTGTATATTTAGATTCATGGTCGCCGATTCCTGTTGAAACACCTGCTGAAACTTTAGTGGCACATATCTTGGTTATACCATTTCTAAACTGCGCACTCTCACGACTTGAAACTGTTATTCCAACGAATGGCAGAAATAATCTGTACGCACAAAGCACCTGACACAACTGCTTTTCGCCGACATCTCTTGGATTAATCTTATCATTGTTGATTATCGGACGGAGTCTCGGACAGCTAAGACTCAGTTCTGCATGTGGGTATTTTCTGTTAAGATAATATACATGCAGTGCTGTTGCCAGTGCGTCTTTTCTGAAATCATCAAGTCCTAACAATGCTGAAAAGCCTGCACCTCTCATACCTGCCATAAGTGCTCTTTCCTGTGCATCAAATCTGTATGGCCATACTCTCTTATGACCTAACAAATGTAATGTCTCATACTTTACAGGATTATATGTCTCCTGAAATACTGTTACATAATCAACTCCGCACTCATGAAGATAGCGGTATTCATCCACATTTACAGGATATATCTCTATGCCGATATTCTTGAAATATTTTCTTGCAATCTTAACTGATTCACCAATGTATTCAACGTCTGAATATTTTCTGCTCTCTCCTGTCAGTATCAGGATTTCTTCCATTCCTGTATCTGCAATAACTTTCATCTCATGCTCAATTTCCTCGAATGAAAGTTTCTTTCTATGAATATTATTGTAGCAGTTGAAGCCACAGTATATGCAGTAATTCTGGCAGTAATTAGCTATATAGATAGGTGTAAATATATACACTGTATTGCCAAAATGTTTCTTAGTTTCATTCTCTGCTTTTCTTGCCATCTGCTCTAAATAAGGTGCTGCAGCTGGTGAAAGCAATGCCTTAAAATCTTCAATATTACATGTTTCTTTGCTTAATGCCCTCTCCACATCTGCAGCTGCGTATGAATCATAATCATACTCATCCATTGCCTTTAAGACTTTATCCTTAATATCTGAATCAATTATTTCCATGTCATCAAGATATTTCATGTAATCTGTTCTGAATGACGGATCCTGCTCTAACTTATGTTTTCTCTCTAACGCAGCCGGTGGAAGCTGGTCACTGTCTATAAAATACACCTGATTTTCTTCGTTCATTATTCTGCCTTCTTTTCTATTTTATTTTTTAATACCACAATTCCTCTTGCAGATTGCTCTCCACATTTAACGTAAGAATCCTGTTAATGGGTCAGATGCACTTCCACCTCTTGCAAGAACTCTTCCCATTCCTGTAAGATATGCACTTCTTCCTGCCTCTATAGCCTTCTTAAACGCCTCTGCCATTGCTGGAACATTTCCTGCGGTCGCAATCGCTGTATTAGCCATAACCGCAGCAGCTCCCATCTCCATTGCCTCACATGCCTGCGAAGGCTTGCCAATTCCTGCATCCACGATAATTGGCAGATCAATCTCATCAATAAGTATCTGTATAAATGCTTTGGTTGAAAGTCCGTTATTGCTTCCAATCGGTGAAGCAAGCGGCATAACGCAGGCAGCTCCGGCATTCTGTAAATCTCTTGCCACATTCAGATCAGGATACATGTATGGCATTACAACAAATCCTTCCTTAGCAAGTATTTCTGTTGCTTTCACTGTCTCATAGTTATCTGGGAGAAGATACTTTGCATCATGCATAATCTCAATCTTTACAAAATCTCCACATCCCATCTCACGGCTGAGTCTCGCAATTCTTACCGCTTCCTCTGCATTTCTTGCTCCTGAAGTATTAGGAAGAAGAGTTACTCCCTTCGGTATGAAATCAAGAATATTCTCTTTATTCTCTGTATTGGCACGTCTAAGAGCAAGTGTGATAATTTCAGCACCGCCCTGCTCAACTGCCGCCTTAATAAGATTCACATTGTACTTTCCTGAACCTAATATGAATCTGCTGTTGAACTCATGTCCTCCTAATATTAACTTATCTTCTTTCTTGTCCTGTGCCTTATTTTCCATCTTTGCTTCCTCCTGTTATCTTTTTTATTATGTTTCTGATGACTGTTCTTTTTCTGGCAATACTTCCTGCACCTATAGTCTGTCCTGCCTCTCTTTTATGTTCTCAATCTTGTAATTGCTGATTGAATTTGTCCTCTTACCGCTAGAAAACCTATAAAAAATGTATTTTCTGTCTTTTAGTAGGTTCGCGTCAGCTCTCTTATTTTCAGAAAACCTACTAATCAAACTCTTATAAAGCTTCTTATAGGTCTTTCTTTACTCTCATGTTTTAATACGACCTATAAATACCTTGTTTATCTCGCTTTTATAGGCTGTCAGCTATCACAAAAGCCTACTAAATCTTGATTTTCTCACGCCTTGTAGGTTTCTTAATATTTCCCTGCCAAATATTAACCTACTCAATTTCAAATTCTGTAATTGTAGTAGGTCTTTGCCTATTATTAACCGCTCTGACATTGCTTATAAGCAGCCAGACTCCCTGCTCTCAGACTAAACTCATATTAAAACTGTCCGCCGCCAACAAAATGCAATATCTCAATCACATCTTCATCAGCAATATTAACCTTGTCAAAGTCTTCCCTGTGAATTATTTCCATATTCTTCTCAATCACAATGCCTACAGGGTCATACCCTGCCTCTGTTACATAAGCAAGAAGTGTTTTCCCCACAACCTTTGAAGCTTCAACCTGCTCTCCGTTAATCTGTACCATAGACTCTCCTTTCCCTTCGTTGTTCATTATGGGCATTCGCCGTATAAGCTGGAATTTGTGCAAGCACATTCCAGCTTGCACGGCTCATTGCTTCGCGAGCAGCTCATATGCCAGAATTTCATTCTGGCATTGTCGCGGCGCTCCTTGAGAACCCATATAAAGTTCACAGCTCGTGCAAGCACGACTGTGAACTTTCCATGCCTTCTCTCATCGCTGCTCGCGCAAAAAAGGCAGAACCGCTTTCCAGCTGGTTCTGCCTTTAAAATCATAATATAAACACGCCGGAAATCTTTTATTACCGACGCCTGTTGTATGTTCGCTGACATGATTCATTCATATAATCCTGTCTGCTGGTCTTGAAAAGTGGTGTCCCCAATTCAACGCCTCAATTAATATAACATAAGCTGGCTTAATTTACAACTACCAGCCCTGTATATTAATCTCTGACAGTCTCACTTCTTTGTATTCCTGATTAATATACATTCTTATCTGTTCCACCTCATCATCTGAAAATGACGCAGCTTTTTCATTATAATACACATCGATTGTGTAACTGTCATCTTCGTTACTTTCTGCTGTCACATAGAATTCTGCTGGTCCGAACATTGTTTCAAGTTCTTTTGTGGCTTCACCGCATAAGCTGCCAACATAATTCTCGTCAATATCTACATCATCATGCTCATCATAAGCAAAATCCATCTGTGGATTATAACCTTTTCTCATCACTGGCTGTCCCTCTAAAGAAGTGGCTGCATCTGTTCCAATACCAGACTGTAAAACGTAAGTGCTTTCCTCAACACCTGTGTTACTGATTTTGCTTGCATTACCCTCACACGCGCAAAGAAACGCCACCCATGTACACAAGAATACAACACATAAACATATACGCAAAACAAAAGACATAGAACATAAGCCTCCGTGTTTCATAGCAAATTTCATAACAATCACCTCTGCCTATATTCTATGCCTTTTTTAATATAAATAAAAGTCCCGTTACCGCTCATTCCTCCAGACCTCAACAACCCCTCCGATAAAGCCGGGAATAAGTCCAAAATATCCAACGAATGTAAACATCCATTCCGTTCCTTTGAATGCAAATATGCTTACAACCGCCCACACTACAAAGCCGATTGCACACCATGCAAGGGTGTTAAGAAGAAGAAACAGATATTCATATTTCTTTTCAGTTAAATTAGTATTTTTACAAATGTTCAGAAGCATTTTCATCAAAACCTCCCTTCGTATCAAGAGCAAATATTACCCATTCTGCAATGTTAGTTGCATGGTCTCCTATTCTCTCAAAATACTTGGCAACCATAAGAAGATCTGCAGCCTGCTCACCATTGGCTGAATCTGCCTGTATCATTGCAATAAGGTCATCTCTTACCTTTTCAAAAAGGTCATCTACCACATCATCATATGCTATAACTTTTCTTGCCTTGTCCATGTCTTTCTCAACATAAGCTTCAATACTTCTGATTAACATAAGCATTGTCTCAGAAGCCATCTGGTTGATGTGCTCTAACTTCTTTATGTATGGCTGGTTGGCAAGTTTAATAGTTATCTCGCCGATATCTGCTGCCTGGTCACCAATTCTTTCCATATCAGTAACCATCTTTAAAGCTGCTGTAATTGTTCTTAAATCCTTAGCAACCGGCTGTTGCTGGATAAGAAGATTAAAGCAGATACTCTCAATAGTCTTCTGCTCCCTGTCAATCTCCTCGTCCTGAATCATAACCTTTTTAGCAAGCTCTGCGTCCTGTTTTACAAGCGCATCAACTGCCTTTCGTATAGAATCTTCAATTGCAGAGCCCATCTTCATCATTTCTTTATTAAGTCTGTCAAGCTGTTCGTCAAATTTACTTCTCATCATCCAAACCTTCCTGTGATATAATCTTCTGTCCTCTTATCCTGCGGGTAAGAGAATATCTGCTTAGTATCTCCAAACTCCACCATCTCCCCTACAAGGAAAAATGCTGTCTGATCCGAAACTCTCGTTGCCTGCTGCATGTTATGTGTTACCACGATTACTGTGTATTTCTTCTTTAAGTCTTCCATCAGTTCCTCAATCTTGGCTGTAGATATAGGGTCAAGAGCTGATGTCGGCTCATCCATAAGAAGAACTTCAGGCTGTACCGCAAGAGCTCTTGCTATACAGATTCTTTGCTGCTGTCCGCCTGAAAGACCCATGGCCGATTTTTTCAATCTGTCCTTAACCTCATCAAATATAGCTGCTCCACGGAGACTCTCCTCGACTATCTGGTCAAGTCTTTTCTTATCTCTTATTCCATGAACTCTTGGGCCATAAGCGATGTTATCGTATATGCTCATAGGAAAAGGATTAGGCTGCTGGAATACCATTCCAACCTTCTTTCGAAGGATTGTAGTATCAACTGATGGATCATATATATCCTCACCATCAAGAAGCACCTTGCCATCTATTCTTACACCGTCAACCAAGTCGTTCATACGGTTTAATGTCTTTAAAAATGTTGATTTACCACAGCCAGATGGTCCGATAAATGCTGTCACTGCATTTTCCTGTATATCCATGTTCACATCCTTAAGGGCATGATTTTCACCGTAATACAGGTTCAGATTTTCAACTTTAACTTTAATCTTATTACTCATATATTCCTCCCAATTAGTGCTTTTCGAGCTTCTTAGCGAGCCTCTTTGTACCAAAATTAATAAGAAGTACAATTACAAGAAGTACAACCGCTATGCCGAATGCCACCTCAAATTCACCCTTGCTTGCGCTTAAATAAAGCTGGATTGTAAGTGTTCCGCCCGAATGAAATATTTTCTCAAGAAATGCATCGAAAGTCTTTGGAAGAAGATGTGCACTTCCTGCTGTAAAAAGCAATGCTGCTGATTCACCAATAATTCTTCCTATTGCAAGGATTACTCCTGTTACAATTCCAGGCATTGCTGACGGAAGAAGAATTGTTCTGATTGTGTACCATTTACCTGCGCCTAAACCTACCGCTCCTGTTCTGAAACTGTCAGGTACAGTCTTTAACGCTTCCTGTGTATTTCTCGTAACAAGCGGAAGCACCATTAATGTAAGTGTAAGAGAACCTGTCAGAAGTGAATATCCCATGTGACATAACTGTCCGAAGAAAAGCATTCCAAACAAGCCAAATATAATTGATGGAATTCCTGCAAGTGTCTCTGTTGCAAATATTATAACTGTAACAAGCTTTCCCGGTTTGGCGTACTCATTTAAATAAATAGCAGCACCTACACCGATTGGCGTTGTAATTATCATAGTAAGTAATATTATTATCAATGTGTTCAGAATATTACCGGCAATTCCCACAGTTCCGTGAAGAATTGATGTAACACCTGTAAGAAATGCCCAGTTTACACGCCTTGCGCCCTTTGCGAACACATATATAATAATTCCTAAAAGCAGGAGAACTGAAAATGCTGCACACACATATATCGCTGAGTATACTGCAATCTCTTCCGTATGCCTTTTTTTAGCTTTAAGATTATCCATTTGCTTTCTCCCCTTTCTTCTGCATTAAAGTAATTATCAGGTTAATAATCATTATGAAAATGTAAAGAACAAGTCCTACTGTGAAAAGAACCTGTCTGTGTACTCCATCTGCGTAACTCATCTCACTTACAATCTGTGTTGTAAGAAATCTGACTGAGTTGAATGGAAGCGGCAGATTTACTGAACCACCGGCTACCAGATTAATAGCCATTGCCTCACCTAAGGCTCTTCCTATACCTAAAACGATTCCTGTTATAATTCCTGACTTGGCTGCCGGAACTACAACCTTGAATATTGTCTGTATCTTAGTTGCACCAAGAGCAAGCGATGTTGCTCTTAAATTCATTGGAACTGCCCTGATTGCTGACGCGCTCATATTGATAACTGTTGGAAGTATCATAATTGCAAGCACCAGCACTGCAGCCAGGAGGTTGGCTCCTCCTGTGTACTGATGTGTTGTGGAATTCGCGAATACATGCTTTTCTAATTTATAAAGGAGGGGGTTTAATAGCATTAATCCGAGAAGTCCGTATATAACAGAAGGAATTGCTGCAAGCAGTTCAACTGCCGGCTGAACTACTGCTGCAAGTTTTTTTCCTGCTATCTCTGTCAAAAAAACTGCTGTTAATAATCCAATTGGAACTCCGATAAGAATCGCAAGTGTTGTTCCTACTATTGATGAAAGAATTATGTATACAATTCCATATGCAGGCGGTGTAGCAGTTGGCGCCCATACTGTTTTAAAGAGCAAGTCTGCTATTCCGACACTTTTAAGACTCTCTGTTCCTTTTATAAACATATAGATGGTAATGGAGCAGACTGCCAGGATAGCTACTACCGCACATATAAGGAATATAAACCGTGCCACGCTTTCACTTGCATGCTTTGACTTTTTATTACCCTTTAACGAACTGTTTGCTGTTGCCTTAACAGCTTCTGGCGTTTTATTTATTTTATTCATACCAACATTTATAACCTCATCCATGTCAATCTCTCCATTCAGAATCTATATTAACCGCGGCTTACTCTGGGAGGATTAAGCCTACACCCTTGATAACCTTCTTGCCTGCGTCAGACTTTACGAAGTTGAACCATGTCTGAACAAGTTCACTCTGTGATGAAACAGAACCCTTAGTAGCCATTACAAACGGTCTTGAAAGTGTATACTTACCAGCCTTAATGTTATCCTCTGTTGCATCTACACCATCAAGCTTTAAAGCTGCAACTGTCTTATCAACTACATCTAATGAAACATATCCGATTGCACCTGGAGTTGCTGCTACCTTGGCAAGTACAGCGCCTGTACTGTCAAGTTCCTGTGCATATGCACATTTATTCTTAACTTCAAGAAGTTCCTCAAATGCTCCTCTTGTACCAGAAGCTGCCTCTCTGCCGATTACTACGATAGCTTCGTCTGAACCGCCAAGGTCCTTCCAGTTAGTAATCTTTCCTGTGTAGATATCTGTAAGCTGCTGCTTTGTTACATTAGTAACCTTGTTGTTCTTATCAGTAATCATTGCGATACCATCAATTGCTACGATATTCTCCTCAATACCTGCTGACTTTTCTTTATCTGATAAAGCTCTTGAAGCGTTACCAATATCAACTGCTCCGGATGTTACTGACTCGATACCTGCGCCTGAACCTGTATATTCTGTTGTTACTGTTACATTAGGATATTCTTCCATGAATGCTTCCATGAGAGCGCCGCACATCTTTTCCATTGATGTACTTCCTGCTAACTGAATCTTTCCTGAAAGCTCCTTAGTTGTGCCTCCGTTTGCTGAGCCATCTCCATTTGATGATGTACCTGTTCCACAGCCTGCTAATGCTGCAAGACCTAATGTTGCTGTTAATGCAACTGTAAGTAACTTTTTAATTCCTTTTCTCATAACTTTCGTTACCTTCCTCTTTTTTTATTTGCAAGCATTAACAGAAGATTTTCATAGGGGCTTGAATCAGTTTCCTGACCGAATGATATGTGAGTCGTCTCAAAAAAGAAAACCCTCTGCATCTGCTTGCAGAGGGTATGTTATCAATGTTATGTAAAATGCATAATCTCACGTTCGTAAAGTTTTTGTAAAATGTATGTGATTGATTATTTTATTTAGACATACAGCAGTATCTGTATCATCCTTAAAATCGTGCCGTTTTTCATAATTTCTTCATGATTACCATTGAGAATATTGATGTATAATATATTTTATAAATTATATTGACATATACTTTTCATATTGTTATTATATATTACACATTGATGCATCATTTTATATTTTAACTATATCTCACATATGAAACATTTAAGAAAGGCGACATATGAATAATAACAACCGCACTACTCACCAGAAAGATGTCTCTCTTAAGACTTTCTGGCGCGATAATGAACATTTTGCAGACCTTTTCAATGCTACTGTCTTTAATGGCAGGCAGGTGCTTAAGCCTGATAAGCTTACTGAGATGGACACTGATGTTTCTGCTACTATCCAGTCTAAGAATTACAATGAATCTATTACCAGAAACAGAGATGTTGTAAAGAAGATGTCAGACGGCGTAGAGTTTAATATTCTCGGTCTTGAGATTCAGGATAAGACACATTATGCCATGCCTTTGCGAACCATGACCTATGACGCACTCGGCTACATAAAGGAATACAACGACATCAAGAAACAGCATAAGCTAAATAAGGATTCTTTCAGCTCTCCTGAAGAATTCTTATCTGGAATTGACAAATCTGACCGCTTCCACCCTATCATCACGCTCGTTTTATACTATGGTGATTCATTATGGGACGGCCCATCATGCCTCTCTGACATGATGGTTTCCATGCCTGATAATATCAAAACTTACTTCTCCGACTATAAGTTAAATCTGGTTCAGATACTTGATTCTGATAAGTATACATTTTATAATGAAGATGTAAGAAATGTGTTTAATATTATAAGGAACATATATAACGATGATTTCGATTCAATATATCGTGAATATGAATCCCGCAATGTAGATATTGATGTAATGGAACTGATATGTAGCATAACCTCAGTTCCAAAGCTTATGGACTTATGTATAGATAATGAACAAGGAGGGACTGTTAATATGTGTGAAGCAATGAAACGATTTCAGGCTGAATGTGAAAGCAAAGGCAGAAATGAGGGTATTGAACTTGGCATAGACACTGAAAAAGTCAATTCAATAATTTCCATGCTAGAATTCGGAATAACTAAAGAACAGATATTAACTAAATATACCAAAGAAGATTTAGAAAGAGCAGAAGCTGCTATCGCTAATAATAACTAATATTAAACAGGCTGTGCCTTAACGATTATATGTGTTAAGACACAGCCCTTTTATCTCAAAGTCTTTCTGAATATTATTATAAAATACACCGTTCCTATAATAGATGTAAATGCCCACGCACTCGCATACACAAGATAGAGTGACATCAGTGTATGTATACTTGCAAATATTGTACACACCCATATGATTCTAAATACAACAGAACCCATTATAACTATTATTGTAGGTATAACGCTTCTGCCAAGTCCTCTTGCTCCCGCTGCCGCATTATCCATAAATGCGGATACAAAATAAGAGCATCCCATTATTCCCAGTCTTATTGAGCCGTAATGCAGCACATCCGGATCACTTGTAAACAGACTAAGAAACTGTGTCCTGAAAACTACAAGCAATGCACCAAGCACTGCTCCTATAATAAATGAATACATCTGTGTAACAAGATATGCTTTCCTAATCCTGTCACGCTTTCTTGCTCCTAGATTCTGCGCTATAAAGCTTGTACATGCAGTATAGAATGCCGCCATCATATCATACACAATGTTATCAGCATTAGCCGCAGCCGAATTGCCCTCAACAACTACATGGTCAAATGAATTAACTGCCGTCTGTATGTACAGATTGGCAACTGCAAAAAGTGAATACTGTACTGCTGCAGGCAATCCAATCTTTAACACTCTCGCTGCTATATGCGAATCCATTCCTATATTTGTTATATAAAGTCCGTAATCCTTGCCACAGCCAAACAGGAATTTAAGTATCAGAAATGCTGATATATACTGTGATATTATACTTGCCAGTGCAACACCGACAACTCCAAGCCTGCATACTATTACAAAGAACAGATTAAGTACCACATTAATTATCCCCGCTGTAATAAGATACATAAGTGGCCTTTTGGTATCTCCAACTGCACTTAACACTGCGTTACCATAGTTATACATGGCAAGTGCCGGTGAACCAAGAAGATATATTGTAAGATATATAACTGCACCATCTATCAGTTCTTTCTTAGTTCCTATAAGATTCAGCACCGGTCTTGAAAGGAACAGTCCAGACAAAAGCAGCAGCAGTCCCGCAATCATGCATATTACAATTGAAGTGTGGACTGCTTTCTTTACATTTGCACTATTCTTAGCCCCCACAAACAGCGCGACTACAGCGTTGACACCACCTGCTAGTCCTAGCAGGATGCCGGTTGTCAATGTAATAATTATACTCGTTGAACCTACCGCACCAAGTGCCAGTGGTCCTACAAATTTACCAACTACCGCCACATCACACAGGTTGAACATAACCTGCAGTACATTTGACAACATAAGCGGCACTGAATACATTAATATTTTCTTTGGCAGGGAACCTGTCGTCATATCTATTTCATTTGATTTCATAACCTTATCTTAAACCCTTTAAATAATCCTTCTGCTCTGGTGTAATGCGGTAACTCTCTACAGCCTTCTGTATTGACTTTCTGTGTACCCATTCAGAAAGCCTGTGTTCCTGTATATAAGGAATCGCCGCATCCCACTGTTTAGCAAGTGCTGTAGCCATATACCATGCAATCATCATATTTACATAGTACTCCTCTGACTTAACACCTGCAACAAGCTGTATATATTCTTCCTTAAAATCCTCGTCAAGGAACAGGCGCATCATAACGCCCATTCCGTATCTTTTAACATATGTGGTATCTGCTGCAATCCACTTCTTCGCCCTTTCAAGAATATCTTCTTTATTCTTATCAAAACATTTTGGAAGCGGTGAATCACAGGTTGCCCAGTTATCAATATATGGAAGGAACTTTTCAAGCTCACTTATGCACTCAGCATAATCCTTAATCTGCCCAATTAACATCATGTGAAGATTATTCTCCTCATAATACTTATGTGGCAGCTCACGCATAAACTGCTCAGTTTCTCCGCTCTTTGCATATTCCTTTGCAAATTTTCTTAAAACCGGAGTCCTTACTCCTATAACTGTCTCTTTCTCAATTCCCGGAATCAGACTGCTGTTAAAATCCCTGTACTCTGTGTCCTGCAGCTTAAACAATTCTTCCTGTAAATGTGTCATTATTCCCCTCCTGTGTGAGCTGGCTCATCGCCGCGGGTTGCGCGAGCAGCTCATACTCCAGAACTTCGTTCTGTCGTTGTCGCGGTGCTCCTCGTAAAACCATACAAAGTTCCAAGTCCGTGCAAGCACGGCTGTAAACTTTCCATGGCTTCTCTCATCGCTACTCGCGCAAAAAAAGTGGAAGCATCGCCTGCTTCCACTTCTTAGATAGTAGCGAGAGAGGGATTTGAACCCACGACACCACGGGTATGAACCGTGTGCTCTAGCCAACTGAGCTATCTCGCCATAATATTTACTGAATGTCTTAAAAAGAAATGGGGCCTACAGGGCTCGAACCTGTGACCCTCTGCTTGTAAGGCAGATGCTCTCCCAGCTGAGCTAAGACCCCACATTCAGAACAATTCGCTTGATTTCTCTCGCAAACTGCTCTGCTATTATAATATTAAAATGTGCTACCTGTCAAGCACTTTTTTGACTTTTTCAAAACTTTTTTCACAAAATTTTAATTAGAACAAATACCTCGTCCACAACAGGAAATTCTTAATCAGCTTCATTCTGCGTTCTCTCTTAGGCGTAAGCGCTACAGGCTGCACATTATATGGATTATCGTATGTGCCATCAGCATTAGCCTTTCTTGCACTATGCTCATACGTCTGCATGGCACCTCCAAGCTGTTCATTAATCTCCTTGCTGTCAATAACAAGCATAAGCTCTGTATCAAGATACACGCTTCTCATATCAATATTAAATGAGCCAACCACCGATATATCATCATCTATAAGAACCGACTTTCCGTGGTATGAATATCCGCCTTCATATTCCCACACTTCAAGCCCTGTGCCAAGCACCTTATCCTTATGCGCATAATAATCTGCTGATCCAAATGGATTGCCATTATTGCCTACTGAATTAGTCATCAGTGACACATTTTCAACAGAATCGCATACCTTCTTTAATCCGTCATACATATACTCATTGCAGATAATATAAGGCGTATGTATCTTAACCTGTGTATCCGCCTGTTCCATAAGCTTCGTGAGCTGATACCACACTACCGGCTTTTTTGCGCCACATTCTATCGGATTGCTAAGAAGTGCTATATTGCTGACTTCAACTGTTTCATCTGTATAATCAGTGTCAGTCAGGTAATCTTTGTTATCTGCATAATAAATGTCGTAATTATCAAGTAGTTCTTTCCTTGCCGCCTTGACCTTCTTATTGCCTGCACATTTGTTATTCTTTAAAAATGCCTTGCTCTCCTTATAGTTCCAGACACTCTCATAATAAGCAAGAACATCATTCACAGAGCTGGTTTCATCAGGACTTTCGCAGTACACAAGCACATCTCTGTCGTAATTCTTATGTCCCGGATATGCTCCCAGAAAATAGTTAAATGTATTTCTTCCACCAAGTATATAATTAGTCCTGTCGGCTATGACATATTTATCATGAAGCCTTCCCATTGACTGCCACGGCTTAAAAGGATTGACCTTATTGTATATCTTCACATTCACATTGTCTGATGACGCAAGTGCATTAAAATCAGGATTGCCCTTCATCTTGGTAAAACCGGATACCCCGTCAACTATAACATTGACCGATACACCTCTGTCTGCAGCATCAATAAGTGCTCCAAGCATCAGCTTTCCGCTGTCATCTGACCTGAAGTCAAATGTTGAGAGTATAATCTCACTCTTTGCATTGCTTATCATTCTTATCCGCTCTTTAAGCGCCTCGTCATTATCCTCAATAATGCGCGCCCGCTCGGCACTTGTTCTCTCTTTCCATATGCCCTGCTCATCAAGCTGTTTAATCTCATCAGCAGTAAGCTCTGGCTGTTTGTGGTAACTTATCAGGGCGCAGGCTACGATTGCGGCAATAAGCACCACAAGCAGTATCACTGCCCCAAGAATTATTCTCTTCATAAGTTTTCTCCTATTGTAAGACTTCACAACAATACTCCTTAAATATCTGTCTATCCTCATCACTGCCCGGGCAGTAAAGGCGTGCTGTATATACATAATTATATATACAGCACGCCTCTTATGACATTAAATATTTATGAAGAATTATAAATTATCTGATATAGTTGGTCTTAATCTTATTCTCGCCTTGTGGAAGCTCAATTCCCTGCTTCTTTGCTGCGTCTATTGACTTAACAAGCCATGCAAAATTCTGACCTAAAAGTCTCATTGTCTGCATGCCTTCTTCGTCCTTAACAACCTCATCAGGTGTATTGCCATGTACAATATTCCAGTAGTTAGATGATACAACCGGCATCTGGTTAATCTGGAAATACTTATTCAACACATCAACTGTTGATGTTGTTCCGCCACGGCGGGCAGATGCAATTGAAGAACCACATTTGTAACGAAGCTCGTTACCATATGCACCAAATAATCTGTCGAGGAACATTAATATCTCTCCTGTTGGAGAAGCATAATAAACAGGTGAACCAACAATAAGTCCGTCTGCATCAGTTATCTTAGCGCCAACTTCCTTGACAACTGCGTCAAGCTCGCCCTTAACAACTCTGCTGCCAACTGCAACTATCTCAGTATCAATTCCCTGTGCCTCTAATTCCTTAGCAACGACAGAAAGTGCTGTATATGTACAGCCTGCATCTCTTCTGCTGCCATTAACTAATACAACCTTCATGTTATAACACCTCCAAATTATTAATTAAACATTAATCTCTGCCTTCATGCCAAGCTCTTCCTTATTAGAATCAAGAATAGGCTTGATAACATTAGCAAGATACTCGTCAACCTGTTCCTTAGAACGGCCAACATACTTCATAGGATCAAGCTTTGACTGTAACTCTTCAAGAGTAACACCGAACATTGGCTCTGCTGCAATAAGTTCAAGAAGGTTATTATCAAGACCTTCCTGCTTAACTCTCTTTCCTGCTATCATAGAAAGCTCTCTGATCTTCTCATGAAGCTCCTGTCTGTCTCCGCCAGCCTTAACAGCATCCATCATAATATTCTCTGTTGCCATGAATGGAAGCTCTGCCATCATGTGCTTGATAATAACCTTATCATATACAACAAGTCCGTCAACAACATTTAAGTAGAGGTCAAGGATTCCGTCAACAGCGAGGAAGCCTTCTGGAACTGACATTCTCTTGTTAGCTGAATCATCAAGTGTTCTCTCAAACCACTGTGTAGATGAAACAATAGCAGGGTTAAGTGCGTCACTGATAACGAAATCAGCAAGTGAAGCCATACGCTCACTTCTCATAGGATTACGCTTGTAAGCCATAGCTGATGAACCAATCTGTGACTTTTCAAATGGCTCTTCAACTTCCTTGAGGTGCTGTAATAATCTGATATCATTAGAGAACTTGTGTGCGCTCGCAGCAATTCCTGCAAGTACATTAAGTACTCTTGTATCAACCTTTCTTGAATATGTCTGGCCTGAAACTGGAACACATGCGTCAAATCCCATCTTTTCTGCAATCTTTCCGTCAATCTGGCGGATCTTATCCTGATCTCCGTTGAAAAGTTCAAGGAAAGATGCCTGTGTACCTGTTGTACCCTTACAGCCTAAAAGCTTCATTGTAGAGAGTACATAATCAAGGTCTTCAAGGTCCATAACTAATTCATTGAGCCATAATGTAGCTCTCTTACCAACTGTAGTTGGCTGTGCTGGCTGAAAATGTGTGAAAGCCAGTGTAGGCTGTGCCTTATATTTATCTGCGAACTTAGAAAGCTCATCAATAACATTAACAAGTTTCTTACGAACAAGCTTTAAGCCTTCTGTCATAATGATGATATCAGTATTATCACCAACATAGCATGAAGTTGCTCCAAGATGTATGATACCTTTAGCCTTAGGGCACTGAAGTCCGTAAGCATATACATGTGACATAACATCATGTCTTACTTCCTTCTCTCTTCTCTTGGCATCTTCATAGTTAATATCATCCTTGTGAGCCTTTAACTCATCAATCTGCTCCTGTGTAATAGGAAGTCCAAGTTCATGCTCTGTCTCTGCTAATGCAATCCAGAGTCTTCTCCATGTCTTAAACTTCATGTCAGGAGAGAAAATGTACTGCATTTCCTTGCTTGCGTATCTTTCTGCAAGTGGTGTCTGATATCTGTCGTTCATCTCGTATCCGCCTTTCATATATCAAAAATTCATTATTCAGCCATCGCAGGGCTATATACAGATTAAGTATATCATAGCAGAACTGCGTTTGCAATTTATGCCTTTATTTTATATTCTTAATGCTTCTTGTTATTTTCATTATGCCAACGCTTAATATAAGACATATTACAAGCCTCATGATAAATTGCATAAGCATATACTGCCATATTGTCATATGTAACAGCATCCACTTAAGAATTCCAGATGCATATAGTCCCATTCCAAGTTTATTCCCCATAAATGTAAGACTCACGACCGGCGCATTCATGTAAGGTATCCCATATATATGTCTCATCCATAAGAATTCCATTCCACATATAATAACAGTCATTATTATTGTAATTGTTATGCACGACAAATATTTATTGCATCTCATCTTATTACGTCCCAATGCTGTACTATGTTCAAAAAGTATCATGCCGCTGACTCTTTCAAGTCTTCCTGCATCTGCTGACATAAGTATAAAACCGCATATCAGTGCAAGATTTACCATTATTCTGCGATACAGTCCTTTCTTGCCCAATATCACTTCATATCCTCTGTCCGATATCATCCATGCTCTTATATTAAATGTTTCATCCATATGTCCGATATATTCAATCTTGTCCGCGTATTCCCTACGACTTTCTATCAGCTTTAGTATCTGCTGTTGTTTTGTTTTCAGATTAACATAACTACCAATATCAACGCTTTCATCTCTTGTCAATATATCTCCATAATCATCTATGTCAGCTTGCAGCTCATCTCTCTGCTGATATAGATTATCAAGATAATCCTGAAAATATGTATAATCTTTCCCTCCATGTAACATGTATTCACTATCCATATACTTATTGTCATCTGTATAGTGATACTGGCCTGTCTGGCATACATACGCTGTAACTGTCAGCATTACCACAACAACCCAGCCACAATGAGAAGTAAATATAAATTTATGTATTTCCTTAAATAGAAACGGAATCCTTGCAAGAATTTTCTGACAGCCAGCTGATACACAATCTGTAAACCGTTTTATAAATGTTGTATTTTTGTATGGTTTCATTGAAGCAGACACATTTATAGCAATATAACCTATTACACCTGCACATATAATATGCACGAACAGCACCACTGAAAATACAGGAAATACATAAGTTCCCACACCCCAGTTTCTATATGATGAAAATGTAGCATTTATATTAATTATATTAATAATATTAATATAATGCAGACCATTCCACACGCTATGTATATCTATATGAGAATATATAAACTGCTCCACAGCCGCAAATATAAGCATTGTAACCAGTGCATAGACACGATTACGGAACATAACAAAAACACCCCATATAGTAATGCATAGGGCAACTATACACACCATTGATATCAGATATAGCACCGTCACATACTTTATTTTGCTCCACGGATATGTAAATTTATCAAATGTCTCAATTGTCTGCACTGGATTTACTAAGTCCCTGACGCCTCCTCTTTGCAGCATTGCCGCAATAAACGTGGACCAGTATATCAGAGTATGTGTAAAAGCTCCTGTAACAACAATAACTCTCGTCTGCTTTATCGCATACATGATTCTTCCATTAGCGCAGCTATATGTTATGCTCCACATGCCATTATCCCGCTGTGCAAACATATCGTATATAACAAACATCATTACAAGCATAGTAAAGAAATATTGATAATAATAAGTTGTATATGCCTGCACCCCTTTATACTCATCCTCTGGTAAAATAACGTTCTTTACTCGTTCAAAATCCCTTGCCGTCTGCAATATATTCGCATACGAAAAACTTCCAGCTTTATTAAAAATACTATATTTCTTAAGTTTATCAGCATTATCAATTATTGCATTCACTTCTTCGTGATAATTCTTAATATATGTCTCATGAGCAACATTTTCTTTGTTGATTATATCTTCATCCATTACCGGCTTATTGTCATACAAAAAGAATACAACATTAACTGTTACAGCAATTAACAACAATATAATCCGTTTATAATTGATGATACGTTTTAATTCCTGCATATTTCCCCCTATATGCCAATCATAACCTGTATATTTGTATCCTGCTTATATCACTCTTAGATATACTTTCTACTCTATAATAATCAGAATCTTCGCTCCCATCCATATAATAAACATGGACTCCTACAATCATTTTATTGATATCGTCAATAACACTCTTTATCTCAACATACTCAGGCTGCATATAACTATAAGCTGCTTTATCAGATGTTGGGAGTTCATTTATAATTATTAACTTTAACTTATTTTCATCATTTCCATATATTGTTTTTGTTTCGCCTTTTATATCCATCTGTTTTTTTGTATATTTATTCTCACTCATATCACTGTAATCAAATATGCAGGATGCATTATATGCCGTATACTCTAATTTCTCTATATTTTCATCATTATATAATGATGGCCACTCTATAATACCGGCAACAATATACGCCATTTCATCCTTTTCTCCCAATCCATTGCCTAATTTTACTGGATTTACCATATATGTTCCAACCAAATTACCATCGGCGATATCTTTAGATATTATTGGGTATGTCACCTTTAACTTAATGCCTTGCTCCGTTATATAATTTATTCCATCTATAACTGTCATTTCTGGTTCTTGTACTGCATATTGGTTATTAGTCTCTGTTTGTGTCTGTGTTTCTATTTCCTTTACATTGCATCCTGATGATATCAATATAAGAAGAAACATCATACAAAATCTATACATTCCTTTCTTAAACAGCCTTATATACTTTGTCATTCAAACACCTGCTTCCAATCTCCACCAGTCTCTATATCATCTTTTTTCATATACATAAGACCTTCTGCATCGTTCATACTTTTATAAAATAAATACCTGTCATCCCCAAAATATAACGCCAATGCATCAGGACACAATATCTCATTAATAACATTTCCACCTTTATCAATAACTATATATCTGTTTTCTGAAAAGCCATATAATTCCCACATATAATAACAGTACTTATGATTATTAAGATAAATGTATTCTCCATCTGAAGATACACTACACATATCACATTGTTCTGTTGACTCCCATATTTTTTGTGATATATCACTTCCAATATCTATCTTGTAAAGCCCCTCTCCCGTAACAAAGTAATACATTGTTCCATCCACAACATAATAATCATTAATATTCTGTCCACTCACTTCTTCTATCTCATCATTGCTGCACGAATAGCTAAACAAACCTCTGCTATGCACACTTATGGCTTTATCTGATATGGAATCGGCTTCCCTCACAGTAAAAAATATTTTATCACCAAAACATTTAACATTAGTTATTGATATCCCTTTTCCAGTAACTTCATATACAATTTTCTTGTCTCCTGATGTCAGAGATACTTCTATTATGCTCTTTGTAGTCTCTTGCTCATCAGCAAGGCCACTCCCATCATATATAAAAGCGTATTCCCCCTGAAAAACAGCTCGAATCGAGTCAACCCCATCATTAGGTATAAGTTCACCTATAACTTCTCTTGTTGTGCCACTCTTATCCATGCGGCATAACTGTGCCATGCCATTAGAAAGTCCAAAATAATATATATACTATAATAATATATACTCCTCAATGCCGCTCCATTTCCAAAAAAAGCATTACAACTTGAAGATTTATGATCACACTCAGGTTTTGCACACACAGGTATAACATCATTTGTCTCCAGATTCAAAAACAACAACTTCTGTTCAAAATTCATGTAATAATATCCATCTTCAACTGCAGCCAGATCATACCATCCATCTGTATCCCAGTAATTCTGAAAATCACTGTCTCCTGTTACCCCGATAAGACTTGCATAATCTAAGCCCTTCTCTGCTTCTGTATTCTTATGGAGTAGAACATATGTCACCATTGCTCCCACCAATACTGCAATAAATATAATTGGAATCACATACCTAATGCCTCTTCTCTTCATTTAATATCATCTCCCTAGTAAATGAACTGGCTCACTAAAAATATTTTTCCATTCTTCGGCTTTTTCAATTTCTCTCTTATCTATATACATGAGCTGGTCTTCTCCCATACCCATGCGCATATGTGTACAACGCTTTATATAAGCCTTTAATACCACATCTATTTTATTAATTCAATACCAATTGCGTGAAATGACACTTTTCGTGTTTAAAATAACATTTATTTTAATATTCTCATCGGTTATAATAACAATAGTTTTATTTTATGGAGATTGGATAATGAATATATTTATATGTGATGATGACAATTTGATATGCGAGCAGATTAAAACTCTGTGCGAAAGTTATTATATTGAACATAAACTGAAAAGACCTGATATTTACATATTTCACTCTGGTGAAGACATTCTGGCTTCAGATATCAAACCCGATATTGTATATTTAGATATCCAGATGTCTGGCATAGATGGCATTGCCGTTGGTAATTCGCTTGTTAAATCTTATCCGGCAGCAATAATAATTATTATAACTTCCTTTCCGGAATATCTTGACGAAGCCATGCGCTTTCATGTATTCCGTTATATTTCAAAGCCTGTTGAAAGTAAACGTTTTATGCGTAACCTTGAAGACGCCATATCTGAATTCAATTCTATTGGCGGCAGGATTATTGTAAAATGTAAAGGCAAAACATATGTATTATCAGCAAAGGATATCATTATGGTGGAGGTTAATCCTCACTGCCGCAATCTTACTATCCACACGGTTTCAGATACATATACAACCACCCAGACTCTCGCCAGCATTAAATCAATGCTTCCGTCTGGGAGCTTTTATCAGAGCCATCGATGTTATATAGTGAATATGAATTATATTATGTCTTATAATAACAGCAGAATATATATGGAAAATCATCTTTACGCTGATATTGCCTTGCGCAAGTATAATGATTTTTTTAATACCTATTCAGCATTTCTTACAACATTGCGCTAGTTTATTAATCAGAGGGGGATTTATGAATTTAATATTGTACTATTTATTTGTATATCTTATAGAAGCCATTATTCTATGGCTATACTGCAACCGGATATTTACTTCACGAAAGAACACATTTTTATCTCTTTTAATCACTATTGGCATGTTCAGTCTGCTTATACCTGTAGCAATTCTCACTAATGCGGCACTCAATGCATTTTGCTCATTCATTGTCTATCTGTGCTGCATCGTGCTTAATTATGATTCAAAACCGGTTTGGGCACTGTTTCATGCCCTTGCCCTGACAATTCTTATGGCATTATCAGAAGGACTTATTGCCGCAGCTATTCCTGACATAACGATATATGCATTCCGTGATGGAAACATACATAGTTCGGCATTTACATTTGTTATATTAAGCAAATCTGTCTATTTATGTATTTCACAGTTAGTAACCAGAATTTTCTCTAAAAATACAGTCAATAATGCTTCTATACGCAAAAGCACCCTTATGCTGTATCTGATACCTGTTATGTCCTCTATCATTACCGTTTCTCTTGGCTATATATGTCTCAACGGTAAACTGTCTGGCTCTGACTCTGTTATTGTATTCATATGTCTGGTTCTGCTGCTCTCAATCAATATCCTGACTTTCTATCTGCAGCAGGATATCAGCCAGAAAAATGTTGAATATGCCAGATTGCAGATTGAATTACAGAAAGAGACTGACACTGAACATTATTATAATTATGTTCAGGAAGTTAATGAGAAACAGCACATTCTTATTCACGATATTAAGAACCACCTTAATACTATCAGCCAGCTGAATGATGGAAAACATATTGACGAAATAACCGGATATATCAATAACATTCTGGGAAGTGATGCACTAAGAAAATCCAAAAGATATTGCAAAATTGATATACTGAATGTAATTATCTCAAGATATGCCGAACAATGTAGTAATTCAGGTATAAGCTTTGAGGCAGACATACGCGCCAACACCCTTGAATATCTTCCCGCACAGGATTTCACTTCCATATTCTGCAATCTTCTTGATAACGCCATTGATGCATCCCTATCATGTGATGAACCATATATAGATTGTAATGTTTCTCTTATCAGAGGCGGCAACGCTGACCTTATAAGCATTGCTAACTCATGCAAATCATCTCCTTTAGGCCATGACGGAAAACTTCATTCCAGAAAACAGGACACTGGTTTTCACGGTTATGGTCTTAAAAGTGTAAAGCGCATTGCAGATAAATATAATGGTCTGCTCAATTATGTTTACTCGGAGGAAAAGCAGGAATTCCGCGTTGTGGTTATGCTGGAGCATCCTTAGAAAAGCTTTCCAGATGCCATAAACTGCGGTATATTTTCATGAATGATTCCATTTCTTTTTTGTATCATATCATTTCTTGTAAGCACATATTTAGGATAGTTATCTTTAATCATCTCTAATGGAGCATACTCTCGATCCTCTGTTTCTCTGTTTAACATTGTTGTCATCGTCACCTGAACATAACCATAGTTGTTCATATTATCTCTCATAATAAAATCACATTCTAACTTTCCTATTCTTCCAATACTGATATCATACCCCTTTGATTTTGCATAGTTAAAAACAACATTTTCAAGGGCTGGTCCATAATTAATTCTGTTATCAGTATTTGTTGCAAAATAGAAACCCATATCTGATAAATAATACTTCTGCTCACCATTTATGGATTTTAAATCAAACCTCTTACATTCGTATATTATTTTTGCATCCATTAATATATTAATATAACGGTTCAAAGTTTCTCTCTTTATGTCCATTCCAGATTTATGAAGTTCTTTCAAGATACTCTTCAAACTAGTTGTTGAGCCAAAGTTGTTAATAAGATATGTCTGCACTTTTTCAAAAACTGAAACATTACGTATCTTTACCCTGTGCTTAATATCCTTTTCTAATATTTCTCCTATAACACTCTTAATATATGTTCTCTTATCGTCTGGATTATCATAAAATATTGTTTTCGGAAAATTTCCGTTTTATATTTTTATTATAGCAAAAGAAATGTTTTTTTAAGTTAAGGGGGTATTTTTTTACTTTTTTGTAAATTTTACCCCCTTAACTCGAATTTCTACTATTTTAATCCTCTTTAATATTCCCTTTTTTCACATTAGGCATTATAAATTTTTCATACGAATATTTCCAGAGTTCTTCTGAGCCTTCTCCTGTTCGTGCATTTCTTTTTAATATCTGGCTAAGATGCACACCCTTTTCTGCCCAGCTTTTTCCTTTTGAAGCATCATTTAAAATTACAGGCTGGAAGTTATCCATAGTTCTTGCAAACTTTGCTTCTGGTGTTTCCTGTGCCTCGAATTCCTCCCACAATTCACGCATATATTTCCCCTGGTCTTCTGGAAGAATACTGAATATTCTGTCAGCACATTTTAACTCTCTTTCACGCTGTGTCTTCTTAGCATTCTCATCGTAAGCATATGTATCGCCTGCATCTATCTCTACAAGGTCATGTATAAGAAGCATTGTCATTGTGCGGAGCACATCAATCTTTTCGTTGGCATATTCAGACAACAGCACAGTCATAATTGCCATATGCCATGCATGCTCAGCGTCATCTTCCTTTCTTGACGCATCCGCCAGATACGTCTGTCTGCCAATGCTCTTTTCCTTATCAATCTCTCTTATAAACTCTATCTGTCTGTCAAGTCTGTCTTTATCCATGTTAACCTCTATTCCTGCGCTGCTTTTCAGCGCATCTTAAGTTTCTGCTAATCCGTCAATTCCAGTGACGCAACCTCGCCAACAACTATAATAGCTGGTGATGGGAAGTCTACTTCTTTCACCTTTGCTGCAATATCCGAAAGTGTTCCGACAAGCTTTACATATGTACCATCTGTATTCTCACCGTGAATTACCGCAACCGGCGTATCTGACAACTTTCCATATCTCATCAGCTTTTCCGTAATCATGTCTATACTCTTTAAACCCATAAGAAATACAAATGTTTCATCAAGCTTCGCATATGATTTCCACCTGATTTCCTCAACCTCTGGTGACAGATTATCTGCCGTATGTCCGGTAATCACATGAAATCCACGGCTTGCACCCCTGTGTGTCACCGGAATTCCTGCCATTCCACACAGACCGATACCTGATGTAACCCCCGGAACTTCATGCACTGGTATTCCATGTTCTTTAAGTGCAAGTGCTTCCTCTCCGCCCCTGCCGAACACATAAGGGTCACCACCTTTTAGTCTCACAACATATCTGCCTTCAAGAGCTTTTTCTACAAGAAGCTCATTAATCTCCTCCTGTGCCTTGGAATGTCTGCCACTCCTCTTTCCGGCGTATATAAGCTCACAGCTCTCCGGTGCAAATTCCAGCAGATGCTCATCAATCAAATCATCATACACTATAACCTCTGCCCGTCTTATCTCATTAAGACCTTTTATTGTGATGAGTTCATATGAGCCGCATCCTGCTCCAACAAGTGCTGCCCCCGGAAGCACTGTCTCACTCCTGTTATCAAGATATTTCTGTAAAAATGCATTTTCTTCCTTGTTGCTGCACACTCTGTCTGCTTTCATGCAGAATTCAGAAACTTCTCTTATAAATGCTGCTCTTTTTCTGTCATCATCTATCTTTTCTTTGGCAAGTGTCCTGACCTCTGAAAGATAATCTAATATGCTCTCTATATTATCAGATACATTTGCTTCAAAATCTCTTCTTAACTTAGCTGCAACATGCGGACTCTTCCCACCTGTAACAAAGCCTGCAACCATATCACCCTTCTGCACAATTGAAGGGAATATAAAATCACATAACTCCTGGTTATCCACAACATTTACAGGAATTGCCTTTTCTTTGCACAATCTTGTAGCTTCTTTATCCACTTCTTCACCAGCCGCCGCGATAACAAAATCCACATTTTCAATATCTTGTGGTGTGAATATTCTTCTTTCAACACTTATATTATCGCAAGCCTGCGCCACTGCCTCTATGTCAGAAACTATAGACGGTGCAACAACTTTAATCTTCACGCCAAATCCCTTCAGCCTGCTTATCTTTCTTGCTGCCACCTTACCGCCACCGATAACAAGGCATTTCTCCCCTTCTATTTCTCTAAAAAACGGAAAATAACTCATCCTGTTCCCCTTTTCTTGTAATTATTGTCATGATACACTTTGAAACTGTTAATTTCTGTTTGCTTTAGCCTGATTTTCTTTGCTTGTTGTCATGATACCTATAAATAGTCGCATATTCAGTATTTTAGTAGGTAAATTTCGTTTGTGACTATTATAATAGTACTACATTTTTACTAAAAATGCCTACTAAATAACATATTCCATGCTTTTAGTAGGCATCTTGTGTCATATATTCTATTATTCTGCTAAAAAACACCTACCAAATCAGCACATATGTTAATCTTATAGGTATTCAGCCAGAAATTGCCTTCATATTCAGCAATATTATGCTTTCAAGGCACATCCACTGTCCGCGACACGGCTATAGCAAGCCTCAACCAACCGCCACATCAGAGATGTCCTCCAGGCAGCATGCTGCAATCGCTTTATCAGCCCATCTCACCGCGGATATCAATCTTAGGCGGTTCAATTGGATAATTGCCTGTAAAACATGCGTCACAGTAACCTGTCTGTCCACATATCATCTCGCTTAACTTGTCAACCTCAAGATAGCCTAATGAATCTGCTCCGATAATTTCACAGATTTCATCTACAGAATGGCCTGATGCGATAAGCTGGTCTTCTGAAGGAATATCTGTTCCAAAATAACATGGGTGAAGGAACGCCGGCGAACTTATTCTTACATGAACTTCCTTAGCACCTGCTGCCTTAAGAAGATTAACAATTCTTGCACTTGTTGTTCCTCGTACAATCGAGTCATCAATCATGACAACTCTCTTGCCTGCAACTGCTTCCTTAAGTACATTCAGCTTAACCTTAACGCTTGATTCTCTCTGTTCCTGCTTAGGCTTGATGAATGTTCGTCCAACATAGTTATTCTTGATAAATGCATTACCATAAGGAATTCCTGATTCCATTGAGAAACCAAGTGCTGCCGGATTACCAGATTCTGGAACACCTACAACAATATCAGCTTCTACAGGATGAGTCTTTGCTAAGATTCTACCTGCATTAATTCTTGACTCATATACGCCCATTCCGTCAATCTTGCTGTCTGGTCTTGCAAAATATATGTATTCAAATATACATCTTGCTGTATTTTTCTGGCAGAGTGACTTATCAGACTTGATTCCGTCTTTAGTAATAGTAACAACTTCACCAGGCTCAACATCTCTTACAAACTCTGCACCTACAGTATCGAGTGCACATGTCTCTGATGATAAGAAGTATGCATTATCTCTCTTACCGATACATAATGGCTTGAAACCAAATGGGTCTCTTGCTCCGATAAGCTTTCTAGGACTCATTACGATAAGTGAATAAGCACCCTTAATCTTCTTCATCGCATTTAACACAGCTCCCTCAACAGTAGGAACATTAAGTCTTTCTCTTGCGATTAAGTAAGCAATAACCTCTGAATCAATAGTTGTCTGGAAGATAGCTCCTGTATAAGAAAGCTCTTCACGCAGTTCAACCGCATTAAGAAGATTACCGTTATGTGCCATACCAAGAGTTCCCTTAACATAGTTAAGAACAAGTGGCTGAGCATTCTCACGGCTGCTGCTTCCGGCTGTTGAATATCTTACATGTCCGACACCTATATTACCATTAAGCTTTTCAAGCTTTTCAGGATTAAAGACTTCATTAACAAGTCCCATATCCTTATATGAAAGAACCTTTCCCTTAGGTCCTTCTGTATCACTGACTGCTATACCGCAGCTTTCCTGTCCTCTGTGCTGAAGGGCAAAAAGGCCATAATATATTGTAGATGAAACATCATTGCCATCGAAATCATATACACCAAAAACTCCGCATTCCTCATGAAGTTCATCTTCAGCATAGTGGCTGTCATTAATATCAATCTGATTCATAATTCTCCATTCCTTATCGCCTGTGATTATTTGCGGGAAAAATCCTTGCCTGTAAGAAGCTTATATGCTTCCTTGTACTTCTCAACTGTCTTCTCGATTACATCATCTGGAAGTAAATAATCACTGTCTGGATTAGCCTTTAACCAGTCTCTTACAAACTGCTTGTCATATGATGGCTGGCTCTTTCCTGCCTCGTATCCTTCTAATGGCCAGAATCTTGAGCTGTCTGGTGTAAGCATCTCATCACCGATAACTACATCACCATTCTCATCAAGACCGAATTCAAACTTAGTATCTGCAATAATAATACCCTTGCTTAAAGCATACTCTGCACACTTCTTGTAAAGAGTGATAGTTGCATCCTTAATCTTAGTAGCATACTCAAGACCTTTACCTGGGAACTGCTTCTCAAGAACTTCAATACTCTTCTCAAATGAAATATTCTCATCATGGTCGCCAATCTCAGCCTTAGTACTTGGTGTGTAGATTGGTTCAGGAAGCTTCTCTGATTCCTTAAGTCCCTCTGGAAGCTTAATTCCACAGACTGTTCCGTTTTCCTTGTAGCTTGCCCAGCCACTACCTGTAATGTATCCTCTTACGATACACTCAACAGGAAGCATTGTAAGCTTCTTGCAAAGCATGCTTCTTCCAATATATTCATCCTTGTGGAAGAACTCTGGCATGTCATTAACATCAACTGAAACCATATGATTAGCAACAACGTCCTTAGTATAATCAAACCAGAACTTTGACATCTGTGTAAGAATTGCTCCCTTTTCTGTAACCTTATTCTTTAAAATGTGATCAAATGCTGAGATACGGTCTGTAGCGACCATAACAAGCTTGTCATCGCAATCATATACTTCTCTTACTTTTCCTTCATAGAGTAATTCACATTTTCCCATGAGTTCATCCATCCTTTTCTTCTTAATATAATTATTAGTTAAAAAGTTATCAAACCGTAGTGTTTATGCGGTTTAAAAACAAACAAAAATATTATATACCAGCGTCCATTCAAAATCAATAGACTTTATCTTTTGCAATAATACATTGCGCATTACCTCATTAAAGTGTATTATTAAAAATATAAATATAGTCAGTTTTTAGAAGTGTACTATTCACTTGGATAATAATATTAAGATGGGAGATTTTATTATGGCTAATGGAATTGAAAAAAGACGTTTTAAAAGAATGAAAGCAGACCTGTCACTCAATGTTTCATCTTTATTTAAGCAGGATAACATGGAGATTAAAAATCTTGATTCTCCTATTAAAGTTATCAATATATCTGAAGGTGGAATTGCATTTGAATCAAAGAGCATGCTGCCTATCAACTTCTATTTTAACGCTGCACTTAATCTTGGCTCTGAAACAGATACTCTCTACAGTGTTGTCAAGATTATAAGAAGTCAGGCGATTGAGGGCACTGACAATTATCTTTATGGCTGCGAGTTTGTCGGTATGGCACCGATTCTTGGTTATATCTTTGATGAATATGAGGCTAAGATTGAAAAAGAATAAAGAGTCACAATAGACATCCCCTCAATAGTAGGTAATTATTATGAATAAGAAAAAGATATGTCTCTTAATTGGTGCAGTTTTAATTATTATTTTAATAATCTTACTAAGACCACGTCATATCAAAGTCAGTTTGTCAGACACAGACGACTTATCTGTTGTAAGAGAAGGCAGCGAAATCAGCCTGACACAGAATGAGAAGAACCAGCTAATTGACATAATAGAAGATATAACTGTTATGCCGTGGCTGTATCCGCAATCAACTGGCTGGACATATAGAATATTTACTGATAACCGTACCAACAACATTATTATACTCAACAACAAAGTCACAATTAACAACATAACTTACCGTCCATTTGGAAAATCAGCAGCAAATGTTATAGATTATCTCGACAACATTTATAACAAAAGTCTTGTAACAATTAACATAGCCAATGCTGACAGCATTACTGTCACCAACCAGTCTAATCATAAGACTGCCGTTTTTGATGGAAATAAACTTAAAGATTTAACAGATGCTCTGGCTTTCACTCCATCGCACCCGGTTACTTTCTATAATGATGCTGATTCATATGTACAGTATGTACTCAACATACAATATAAAGATGGCTCTTCTGAAGAACTGTCTATTGTAAAATGCCCTGCAATTCTTTACAAAAACCAGTATCTGAGTGTTGACTTATATGCATTGGAATTGATTCAGGAAGAAGTTGGCAACTAATGCAATATGAGAGCCATTGGCTAAATACGAACAATTATTAGCAGCCCAAGCAGAAAAGAAAAATTATGACACAATGGAAAAAGTTGCATGCCATTCAATCTAATAATGAATAACATGCAACTTTTTAATTGTTCTCATTAAATACCGTATCTATTTAATATTTTCTTTCTATTGTGTATTGCATTAGAATATATTTCATGTTATTATACAATTATGTTAAATATTATATTTAACTGTCTGGCAGGTTTTACATTTCGCCAATTATATCCACAAAACAATATAGCAATACGAATAGAGGAGGAATTTTATGGGGAATACTGCACCTATTATGGTGGCAAAAGGAAAGATTGATTATGGTCTGACTAATGATTATATGTTTCGTGCAATACTGCAAAAAAGCAGAAAAACACTGATTGGACTAGCAAGTGCATTGCTGCATCTTAACCCTGAAGATATTAAGGATATTGAAATAACCAATCCTATAATATTAGGTGAAAGCATTAATGCCAAAACATTTATACTTGATGTAAATATTCTGCTTAATAACAGTAGAATGCTGAACCTTGAGATGCAGGTTAATAATCTGCACAACTGGGAAAACAGGTCATTATGTTATTTATGTTCAGACTTCAGCCAGCTTAATAAAGGTGACGCATACGAAGATATTAAACCTGTTATCAATATTGGTATTCTTGATTATACTTTATTTGAAGACGCACCGGAATTCTACGCTGAATTTGAACTATTGAATAAGAAAACTCACAGAAGGTATAGTGACAAACTTGGTATCAGTGTGTTAGACTTAACTCAGATAGATATGGCGAGTGATGAAGACAAGGCTTATGGAATAGACACATGGGCCACTGTCTTCAAGGCTAAGACATGGGAGGAGTTGCGTATGGCTGTTCAGAGTAATGAATATATGAAAGATGCAGCAGAGACTTTGTATGAGCTTAATAGTGACGAAACAATCCGCCAGCAGTGTGAAGCACGAAGACGGGCTGAGATTGAAGAAAAACATATGCAAGATAAATTGAAGAAACTAGAGGAAGATAAGGAAAATCTCACAAGAGAAAAAACTGAATTACACATAAAATTGCAAAATGAAATATCAGAAACCGAAAAGTGGAAAGCTAAATACGAACAATTATTAGCAGCCCAAGCAGAAAAGAAAAATTAATACACAACGCATAAATCCCAGCAACACATATATCAGTGCTGCCGGGATTTCTTTATAATATCTCATAAGTTGTCTGTTCGCTTGTAAGACAGTCGCATCCAACACGGTTCTCACCGCTTGTTACGAATGATGAAGCCTTAATGTGTATATCTGTGATTGTCTCAGGCATATCCTTTAACGGCTCTATGACAACCGCTTCCTTTGCTCCGAGGCAATTAATTCCCTCGAAATTAATATTCTTAATATAAGGAATATCGTCCTTGTCAATTCCGTTAATCTCTTCATTTCTGTTAAGCAAATTAAGCACATATGACATTGTAAGAATTATTGCCTGTTCCTTAATATCAACCATATTAATATTCTTTACATTAATATTCTCGATAACGCCGCCTCGTCCGAGTGCACTCTTAATGCGGACTCCGACATCAGTTCCAAGAAAAGTACAATTCTCTACCAGTACATTTTTAATGCCTCGACTCATCTCACTTCCGATAACGAAACCGCCATGTCCCTTATTAACAAGGCAGTCATGGATATATACATCCTCACAAGGTCCTTCAATCTGTCTTGCTACGGCATTCTTGCCTGACTTTAAACAGATTGCATCATCACCTGTTTCAAATGTACAGTTATGTATATGAACCTTCTTGCATGATTCAACATCAATTCCATCACCGTTCTGCGCATAATATGGATTGCTCACCGTAACATTTCTTACTGTAAGATTCTTACAGAAAAATGGGTGTATATTCCATGCCGGTGAATTCATAAATGTTACACCATCAAGAAGAATTCTTTTACAGTGACGAAGACTTACCATTACAGGTCTGTAGAAATCATAATACTCGCTTGCTTTCTCAAGTGCATTCTCAGCGTCAAGCTGGATATTATGCTCATTACCTTTAAATGAGCTTTCTGTCGGCATCCATATGCCGCCCTCTTTAGTATCAATTGTGTACTGGCTCTTTTTCATAAGCTCCTGCCACTGTCTCTCAGTCATCTTAAACTGTTTTACAGGACGCCACAGATCACCGCTTCCATCAATAACACCGCCACCGGTTATACCGATGTTAATAGCATTTTCAGCTGTGATAGGAGACTTGGCTCTTATACACTCCTGACCTTCATAGTTAGTGATAATAAGTGGATACTGGTCAATATCTTTAGAAAATTTAAGTATTGCATTCTTCTCAATTCTTAACTCAACATCGCTCTTAATCTCGATTGGCGCTGTAAACCAGATTCCCTCAGGAATCACAACAGTTCCGCCGCCCTTTTCTGAGATATAGTTAATAGCCCTGTTTATAGCATCAGCATTTCTTGATGCATCTTCAATAGTATAGCAGTATGGTCTTGCACCATAGTTGTCAACATATACTATTCTGTCAACAAATGCCGGGAGTTTTACATCAAAATTAACTTTTTTCATTCCACATCTCCTTTTAGTTTTAAGTTCATGTGTTACTTTAAAAGCTCCTGTAACAAAGCATTTACCATTCCCGGATTAGCCTTGCCCTGCATTGCCTTCATTGTCTGTCCGACAAGATAGCCGATTGCCTGCTTTTTGCCGCCTTTATAATCAGCAACTGACTGTGGGTTATCAGCAATAACCTTCTCAACTGTTGCTCTGAGCGCGCCTTCATCATTAACCTGCTTTAAACCGTGTTCTTCAACATATGCGTCAACATCAACATTTTCTGCAAATACATGCTCAAATATTTCTTTAGCTGCTGCATTGTTGATTTCCTTTTTCTCAACAAGAGTAATAATCTTGGCAAGGCTTTCAGGTGAAAATGTTAATTCCTCGGCTCTGAATTCTCTTCCAGTCTTAGCTGATTCTTCCTTCATGAGTCGCATTGTCTCACCCATAATCCAGTTAGAAACCTTCTTTGGCTGGTTGCAGATTGCTGTAGCTTCCTCAAAGATTTCTGTGAACTTCTTAGAATCTGTAAGAATCTCTGCATCGTATTCAGGAAGTCCGAATTCTTCAATATAACGTGCCTTCTTCTCGTCCTTGAACTCTGGCTGTTTTGCCTTAAGCTCTGCTAAATACTCATCACTGATGTGAATTGGAACAAGGTCTGGATCTGGGAAATATCTGTAATCCTGCGCATCTTCTTTTGAACGCATAGCATATGAATATTCCTTGTCATCATTCCATCTTCTTGTTTCCTGTACAACCTTCTCGCCTGCTTCGATTAAGTCAATCTGTCTAGCTGTCTCGGCCTTAATTGCTCTTTCAATCGCTGCAAATGAATTGAGGTTCTTAGTTTCTGTTCTTGTTCCGAACTCGCTTGAACCACGCTCTCTTACAGAGAGGTTGACATCGGCTCTCATAGAACCTTCCTGAAGCTTGCAGTCAGAAGCACCAAGATACTGGATTGTTGTTCTTAACTTAGTAAGATAAGCAATAACTTCTTCTGCTGAACGCATGTCTGGTTCAGAAACGATTTCGATAAGAGGCACACCTGAACGATTATAATCTACATATGACACGCCTTCCCACTCATCATGAACAAGCTTTCCTGCATCCTCTTCCATATGAATCTCGTGGATTCTTATTGTCTTTTCTGTTCCATCTGATAATGTAACATCAACATGACCGTTACGGCAGATTGGAAGATAAAGCTGTGAAATCTGATAATTCTGTGGGTTATCAGGGTAGAAATAATTCTTTCTGTCAAACTTGCAGTCCTGTGTAATTGTACAGTTAGTTGCAAGTCCTACTGCTGCTGCATATTCTACAACCTTCTTATTAAGAACAGGAAGAGAACCTGGCATACCTGTACACACAGGGCAAGTATGTGAGTTAGGCGCTCCGCCGAACTCAGTTGAGCATCCGCAGAAAATCTTTGTCTTAGTAGCTAATTCAACATGGACTTCAAGTCCGATTACAACTTCATAATCTTTCATACTTATGCCTCCCTCCTATTCAAATCTTCCTCGTGCCTGCTCATAAGCGTAGCCTGCACGGATAAGGTTATTTTCTTTAAAGCAGTCGCCAATAAGCTGTAAGCCGATTGGAAGACCATTCTTGTCCTTACCGCATGGAACAGAAAGTCCCGGAAGTCCGGCAAGATTTACAGAGATAGTATAGATATCTCCAAGATACATCTTAATAGGGTCAGAAAGTGATGAACCAAGCTTTGGTGCTGTTGTAGGTGCAACAGGTCCAAGAATTACATCGTATTTTGCAAATGCTTCATCAAATGCTTTCTTAATAAGAGCCTTAACTCTTAATGCCTTAAGATAATAAGCGTCATAATATCCTGAACTTAATACGAAAGAACCGAGCATAATTCTTCTCTTAACCTCTGGTCCAAAGCCCTCTGAACGTGTCTTCTTGTACATGTTGTGGAGTCCTTCGTATTCTTTAGTTCTGTATCCGTATTTAACACCATCGAATCTTTCAAGGTTAGAGCTTGCTTCTGCTGCTGCGATTGTATAGTAAGTAGGAATTGCGTACTCAACAAGGCTTAAATCAAACTCTTCGACGATTGCGCCCTTGCTCTCAAGAACTTTGGCAGCGTTAAGAACAGCTTCCTTAACCTCAGGGTCAAGACCTTCTCCAAAATAATCTCTTGGAATACCGATTCTCATTCCCTTAACATCATCAACTAATGCCTTTGTAAATGAATAATCATCTCTTCCAATTGATGTTGAGTCCTTATCGTCCTTGCCTGCGATAGCTTCCATAATAGTTGCACAGTCAGTTACATCCTTACATAAAGGTCCAATCTGGTCTAATGATGAACCATAAGCGATAAGTCCGTAACGTGAAACTGTTCCATAAGTTGGCTTTAAGCCTACAACACCACAGTAAGAAGCTGGCTGTCTTATTGATCCACCTGTATCAGAACCAAGTGCTGCAAAGCACTCATTAGCTGCTACAGCTGCTGCTGAACCACCTGATGAACCACCAGGTACATGCTCAGGATTGCGTGGATTCTTAGTTGCACCAAATGCACTTGTCTCAGTTGTAGAACCCATCGCGAATTCATCCATGTTAGTCTTTCCGATAATTACAGCTCCGGCATTCTGAAGTCTTTCTACAGCGTCTGCTGTGTAAGTTGGAACGAAATTACCAAGTATCTTTGATGAGCATGTAGTAAGCATGCCCTCTGTACACATATTATCTTTGATTGCAAATGGTACTCCGGCCAAAGGTCCTGTAAGCTTACCTGCCTTGATATCCTCATCTGCTTTCTTAGCTGCTGCAAGAGCTTTTTCCTTGTCAAATGTGACATAGCAGTTAAGCTCATCTTCAGATTTTTCAATCTGTGCAATAACAGCTTCCATAGCCTCTGTTGCTGTTGTCTCACCCGCTTTAATCTTAGCAGCCAGTTCAACAGCTGTATAATCTAATAAACTCATATGCGTCCTTTCTATGATTCAACAGTTTTAGGTACAATAAATCCTGATTCATTACATTCAGGTGCATTAGCAAGAGTTGCCTCGCTTCCGTCACCATTAGTAACAACATCTTCTCTCATTACATTATTAACAGGGAACACATGTGACATAGGTTCTACCCCTGTAGTATCAAGCTCTCCGAGCTTGTCAATATAATCAAGCATGCTAGCCATATCCTTCTTGGCAGCTTCCTTCTCTTCATCAGAGAGTTCAAGCTTGGCAAGGATACCAACATACTCAATTGTCTCATCACTAATTACATTAGCCATGTGTGCGTCTCCTTTCGTTGTCGTTATATACGCCTGGAGAAATTGGATAAATCATCACAAGACACGCTTTCGCTACTTGTCGCTCGCAGCGAGAGCGTGCCTTGCGGTGAACTTATAAACCTCGCAGTCGTCCGTATGCCTCCTAATCCCTAACCTTAATATGAACTTCCCTAAGCTGCTGCTCTGTTACCTCATTTGGTGCTCCGCACATTAAATCCTGTGCTGTTCCGCTCATTGGGAATGGAATTATCTCACGGATATTCTCTTCATTTCTAAGGAGCATAATCATACGGTCAACACCTGGTGCCATACCTGCGTGTGGTGGTGCACCAAACTGGAATGCATTGTATAATGCTCCAAATTTTGCCTTTAATACTTCTTCGTCATATCCGGCAATTTCGAATGCCTTAACCATTATCTGCATGTCATGGTTACGAACTGCGCCTGATGATAACTCTACACCGTTGCAGACAATATCATACTGGTATGCAAGGATATCAAGTGGATCTTTTGTATTAAGTGCCTCAAGTCCACCCTGTGGCATTGAGAATGGATTATGTGTAAATCCAATCTTCTTAGTTTCTGGATCTCTTTCAAACATTGGGAAGTCATTAACGTAGCAGAATCTGTATGCATTTTTCTCAATGAGGTCAAGTCTCTCACCAAGTTCGTTTCTGATCTGTCCTGCAAAGTATGCTGCTCTGTCTTCCTTATCAGCGATAAAGAAGATTGTATCTCCTGGCTGAAGTCCTGCAAGGTCTTTGATTTCTCCCTTAAGCTCTTCTGGAATGAACTTATCAATTGGTCCCTTGTAGCTTCCGTCTTCAAGAACCTCAAGGTATCCAAGTCCGCCCATTCCGATTCCTGTAGCGAACTTAAGTAACTTCTCATGCTGTCCCTTTGAAAGCTTTGCATGTACATTGATTGCTCTTACAGTCTTGTTCTGGAAAGGCTTGAATGTACATTTGTTGAAGAACTCTGAAAGGTCGATAATTCTAAGTGGATTACGAAGATCTGGCTTATCTGAACCAAACTCAAGCATTGCCTGCTTGTAGCTGATGATTGGATAAGGAGCCTGTGTAACTTCATATCCTTCTGGTGCGAATTTTGCAAATGTTTCTGTAAGAACCTCTTCACCAATTCTGAATACATCTTCCTGTGTAGCAAAGCTCATCTCGAAATCTAACTGGTAGAATTCTCCTGGTGAACGGTCAGCTCTTGCATCCTCATCTCTGAAGCAAGGTGCAATCTGGAAATATTTATCAAAACCAGATACCATAAGTAACTGCTTATACTGCTGTGGTGCCTGTGGAAGAGCATAGAATTTACCCTTATATTTTCTTGAAGGTACGATATAATCTCTTGCGCCCTCTGGTGATGAAGCACAAAGAATAGGTGTCTGGATTTCAAGGAATCCCATGTCTGTCATCTTCTGACGAAGGAATGCGATAACCTTTGATCTGAATATCATGTTATCCTTAACCTTCTGGTTTCTTAAATCAAGATATCTGTACTTAAGACGTACATCCTCTCTTACTTCCTTAGAAGTCTGTACTTCAAATGGAAGCTGCTGGTATACCTGTCCAAGTATTGTAATCTTCTTAGCTTCAAGCTCAATTGTTCCTGAAGGAATCTTAGGATTGTATGTCTCCTCATCTCTCTGCTCCATAATACCCTCGATAGCGATACACTCTTCCTTATGAATACCATCAAGTAATGTTGTATCACGAAGTACTACCTGAAGTACTCCATACATATCTCTTAAATCGATAAATGAAACTCCTCCGTGGTCACGGATGTTCTCAACCCATCCTGCAACCTTTAACTCCTTGCCGATGTAACTTTCATTAACTTCACTTAAGTTAACATCTCTGTACATGTTTGCCATTGCAATCTCCTTTCTTTTCTGGACAGGCAAAATGTTATGTCCTGTCAAATAAAATAATAATACCTAACATCCTGCTATGCTTTTTCGCGCAAAAAAGCCCCAGGATGTAATATACATCCCGGGGCGAATAAACTGTGTTATCCGCGGTACCACCCGCATTGAAAAGTTCTAAACTTTTCATCTCATTGCACTTAACGCGTGTAACGGAATGACCTACCCAGCCGTGGCTGCTCAACCATCCAACTCCAGAGCGTTCCTCTTATCAATTCCCTGCGTATGCTTTCAGTCGGTGGCATCGCTTTCCTGTCAGGTTCCATGAAAAGAAGTCTCTTTCACAGTCTTTAAGATATTCATATAGTTAAATGATAACATAGTCAATATCACTTTTCAAGTGCGAATTTTCCCTGTATGAAATTAATATACATTTTTATGAATTATGATGGTACTTTTCTCAATTTATTATCTTAATTAAATAAGCTTAATTGTCTTTACCATTGCATCCATATTCTTCTTTATTAGCTCAATCTTATCTGCTGACTGTGACTGTTCCTGCTCAAGACCGAAGAAACCAACAGTATTAGGACCAGCCTCAAGCACATATCCATATATATAACAATCCCATGTCGTATCCTTATCACTACTTGACTTTGCTAGAGTAAGCTTTCCTTCAAACTTCTTCATCTTTATTCCATTAATCTCTGTATCAGTAACTGATGCTACTGTCACAGGAACATCCTTTGTATACCCATTTATCTGCTCTGAAATACCATCATCAGTCCATAAAAGCTGTGATATACTTTCAACTATAGTCTCTTTCGTAACAGATGTGAGTGGTAATACACTTTTTTTATCAAATGATCTTGATATATATAGGTCTGTCTTGTCCTTCGAATTATATATTATTTTTCCACCGCCACCAGTAAATGTATATCCCTTAGGTATCTGTGCTGTAAATCCATTAAATATACTAATTTGACTTTCTAACTGGTCATTACTCTGACTAGTTGACTTTTCTTCACTCTTAGAACTGCTTTCCTGCGTCTGGCTAACCTGTGAGTTCCCTTCATTACCAGCAGTTGTTGTATTCTCCTTCTT
>NZ_WKRD01000012.1 GCF_009680455.1 Lachnospira eligens | reverse complement strand
TGACAGTTTAACTTAGGTATCTATTTTTGTAAAATCATTTACTCTTTACACTTTGAATTATACAGGAAGCTACTATTAATATATATTTTCTAAGTTTAGTAGGTTTATGCAAACTATCCCGGTGAAATAGTTCTAACCTGCCCGGGGCTTACACATCAACACTAGAACAAGCTTATCTCGTCCCCATTGCTGACATTAACAAATCCTTTATATCCACGTTCCTCAAGCTTTCCGAGGAACTTTCCCATCTTCTTAGGCTTTACATATAATGAGCATACTTTACCTTCTGCTCTGTATTTTTCTGCTATTGCATAGGCTTCCTTAACCTGTCCCTCATCGTACATAACAGCAATCTTGTCTGCTGATGCCTTAGTCTCAACACCATTCTGCATAAGGATTGAGAAGATTCTCTCGAATCCGATTGAGAATCCAACAGCACTTACCTGCTGTCCTAAGAACTTGCCAATAAGGTTGTCATATCTTCCACCACCTGCGATAGCACCCTTGAAATCAATACTTTCAACTTCAAATACAGTTCCTGTATAGTAGCCCTGACCTCTTACTAAAGAAAGGTCAAATACAACATCAAACTGACCGTCTGAAAGCTCATTTACAGTGTTAATAATTCCTCTTACGCTTTCTGCTGGAGCTTTATCATCCAGTATAGCCTCAACACTTTCAAGGCTTATCTCCTGTGCACTTGAAACACTTCCAAAGAATCCGATAAACTTCTCAATTGCAGCAGCATCAAATCCCTTGTCTGTAAGCTCAGCCTTAACACCGTCAAGTCCGACCTTATCCATCTTGTCAAATGTAATACACACACTATCAAGCTGATCCTCGGTAAATCCACAATTCTGAAGGAATGAACGGAGAAGTCTTCTGTCGTTAATCTTAACCTTGAAATTCTTCATGCCAATAGCCTTAAGAGCCTTGGTTGTTGTAAGAATAAGTTCAACCTCTGAATCTGTAGAATCAGAACCAATAATATCAATATCACACTGAACAAACTCACGAAGTCTGCCCTTCTGTGGTCTTTCAGCTCTGTACACTCTGTCCATCTGAATACATTTCATAGGAAGAGTGAGCTTGTCCTTGTTGTTAGCAAAGTAACGGCTGAGCGGAAGTGTAAGGTCATATCTTAATCCCATATCAGCAATTTCATTCTCACAGGCTGTTCCTGTCTTAGGATTTTCCTGAAGTGAACTTACAGCCTTCTCAAGCTTATCGCCTCTCTTCATAATCTTGAATATAAGATTTAAATTCTCACCACCATCACTCTTATCAAGATTCTCAATATCCTCAATAATAGGTGTTGTAATGTGTTCAAATCCATTAGCAACATATACCTTTAATATCTCATTCTGAAGGTAATCCCTGATTTCAACCTCATTAGGAAGATAATCATTAGTACCCTTAACTGGTGTTATTTTCATAATTGTCTCCTCATTTACACACTAAGGCAGATAACCGGTATTCTCCAGCCATCTGCCCCCATTTTCTTTAATACTAACTATTTTCCGCCAGTATCGAAAATGCTTCGCATTTTGCCTGACTCTTAACAGTTACTAATTAAGCTTCATCAATTGCCTTACCAATATCATGTCTCATATATTTGTTATCGAAATCTACCCATTCAGTAGCTTCATAAGCCTTGGCTCTTGCTTCCTTAAGGTCCTTGCCAAGTGCTGTAACACCGAGAACTCGTCCTCCGTTAGTTACAACCTTGCCCTCTTCATTGAATTTAGAACCTGCATGGAATAAGAAATAATCATCCTTACCCTTGAAGTTTTCCATTCCCTTAATCTCGAAGCCCTTCTCATATGCGAGTGGGTATCCGTCAGATGCGAGAATTACACATACACATGCGTTATCCTCAAACTGAAGGTCAACCTTATCAAGAGTTCCATCGATACAAGCCTCAAATACATCAACAATATCATTCTTCATTCTAGGAAGAACAACCTGTGCCTCAGGATCACCAAATCTTGCATTGTACTCAAGAACCTTTGGTCCCTTTGGAGTAAGCATAAGTCCAAAGAAGATAACTCCCTTAAATGGTCTGCCCTCACTCTTCATTGCATCAACAGTTGCCTGATAAATGTATTTCTTACAGAACTCATCAACTTCCTTAGTGTAGAAAGGTGATGGTGAGAAGTTACCCATTCCGCCTGTGTTAAGACCCTGGTCACCATCCTTAGCTCTCTTATGATCCTGAGCTGATGACATAATCTTAATTGTATTACCATCAACAAATGAAAGTACTGAAACCTCACGGCCTGTCATGAATTCCTCAATGACAATTGTATCACCTGCTGTTCCGAATTTCTTGTCAAGCATAAGCTCATCAACACCTGCAAGTGCATCCTCTTTGTTCTCACAGATGAGAACACCCTTGCCAAGTGCAAGTCCGTCAGCCTTAAGAACGATAGGATACTCAGCAGTCTCAAGATACTTCTTGGCCTCTTTGGCTGATGTAAATGTTTCATAAGCTGCTGTTGGAATGTTGTATTTCTTCATAAGGTTCTTAGAAAATGCCTTAGATCCTTCAAGAATAGCGGCATTCTTTCTTGGTCCGAATACTCTTAAGCCCTCTGCCTCGAATACATCAACAACACCACCGACAAGTGGGTCATCCATACCGATAACAGTAAGGTCAATACTGTTTTCCTTAGCAAATGCTACAAGCTTGTCAAACTCCATTGCCTTAATATCAACACACTCTGCAAGCTCTGCAATTCCCGCATTACCCGGTGCACAGTATATCTTGTCAACCTTAGGACTCTTGCTTAACTTCCAGCATATTGCATGCTCTCTTCCGCCGCTGCCTACAACTAATACTTTCATCTTAATTCCTCCGCATATCATTATCTATATACTTAGTCAGTAATCATTAATTAACATGTTCATTGGCAATCTTGTTAATTGCCTTAGGAAGAAGCTTCCATTCAGCCTGCTCCATAATTCTTTTCTGAAGAGTTTCAGGAGTATCACCATCAAGTACATCAACTGCCTTCTGGAAAATAATCTCTCCTGTATCCATTCCTTCATCTACATAATGCACAGTTGCACCTGATACCTTAACACCCTTTGCCAGAGCTGCTTCATGAACCTTGAGTCCATAGAAACCAACTCCGCAGAATGAAGGTATAAGTGATGGATGAATATTAATAATTCTGTGGCTGTACTGATGAACCATTTTCTCTGGGATTCTTACAAGGAATCCTGCGAGTACTATAAGGTCAACATTAAGCTCATTCACTTTATCAAGCAGCGCATCGTTAAATGCATCTCTGCTTTCATAATCCTTTGGTGATATGCAATATGCTGGAATATTGTTATCCTTAGCTCTTGTGAGTGCATATGCTCCGGCATTATTGCTTATAACTGCTACAAGCTCTGTGTTAGTGATTGTTCCATCCTTAACAGCATCGATAATAGCCTGAAGATTAGTTCCGCCTCCGGAAACCATAACTGCAACTCTTAGCATAAAGTAACTCCCTTCTCGCCAGCTTCAATACTTCCGATAACATATGGAGTCTCACCTGCAGACTTAACTGCTGCCATAACTGTATCAACATCAGCAGGATCAACAGCAAGTACAAGACCGATACCCATGTTAAATGTATTATACATCATATGCTCTTCGATATTGCCATCTTCTGCAAGCATCTTAAAGATTGGTGGTACTTCGTAGCTGTCCTTCTTAATTACTGCCTTAACACCGTCTGGAAGCATTCTAGGTACATTTTCATAGAAACCACCACCTGTGATATGGCTGCAGCCCTTAACCTTAACGCCTGCCTTCTTGATTTCCTTCATTGTCTTAACATATATCTTAGTCGGAGCAAGTAATGCCTCTCCTAATGTCTTTCCAAGTGAATCGTAATATGTATTAAGAGATTCCTCTGTCATTGTAAATACGCTTCTTACAAGTGAGAATCCGTTGCTGTGTACACCGCTTGAAGCGATACCGATAAGAGTATCACCCGGCTTGATGTTCTCGCCTGTAATAAGATCCTTCTTATCAACAACACCTACAGCAAATCCTGCAAGATCATATTCATCCTGTGGCATAAGTCCCGGATGCTCTGCTGTCTCACCACCGATAAGTGCACATTCAGACTGTCTGCAGCCCTCTGCAACACCACCAACGATAGTAGCAATCTTTTCTGGATAATTCTTGCCGCATGCGATGTAATCAAGGAAGAAGAGTGGCTCTCCACCAGCACATACAACATCGTTAACACACATAGCAACTGCATCAATACCGATAGTATCATGCTTGTCCATAATGAAAGCTAACTTAACCTTAGTTCCACATCCGTCAGTTCCTGAAAGTAATACAGGCTCTTCCATCTCCTTAATCTTAGCGAGTGAAAATGCACCTGAGAATCCGCCGATTCCGCCTAACACTTCTTCTCTCATAGTAGACTTAACAGCCTCTTTCATTAACTCAACTGACTTGTAACCTGCTTCAATATCAACTCCAGATTTCTTGTAATCCATGATTCTTTCTCCTTCAATATTATGATAAATGTAAGTTAATGTAACTATTCAGTTACTAATTAATAATTCTTATAACCGACTTCCTGAAGTCTGGCATCCTTCTTCTGAACACTTTCCTTAAGATTCTTAGTATAATCCTTAAGCCTTTCAAGAAGTGCTGCATCAGATGTTGCAAGAATCTTGGCTGCAAGAATGCCTGCATTGGCACCACCGTTAATAGCAACAGTTGCAACAGGAATACCTGTAGGCATCTGTACTATTGAATATAATGAATCTCTACCGCCTAGTGATGTTGTGTGCATTGGAATACCAATAACAGGCATTGGGAAAATAGCTGCGCACATACCCGGAAGATGTGCTGCCATACCTGCACCTGCAATAATAACCTTAAATCCCTTCTCCTCTGCACTCTTAGCATATTCAAAGAATACGTCAGGCTCTCTGTGTGCTGAGATAATTGTCATCTCATACGAAATTCCTAACTGTTCAAGAATGTCTGCTGCCTTTGCCATAACAGGCATATCAGAGTCACTTCCCATAACAATTCCTACTAAAGCCATATTAACCTCCTATGTCCGATAGATATAATATTAAAATTAGTGAAAACACTAATTATCATTGTACTTTGTTTTAAACTACGCGTCAAGAAAAAGCCCATATTACATCTTTACTGTTCCTGTAAAAATGCATCATTAAGCGCAAGTGTGCCATCAAGCACGAATCTGCCGTTCTTAATTAAGTCTGTTCTTGTTCCATCCTCTGCCACAACAGTAATATTGCCAATCTCATCATACGGAATGGTAATATCGGTGTGACAGTTATAATAAGCCTTGTCCGGCTCCGTCTTACGAAGAAGTGAAACCTCATTATCCCTTGAGATAATCTCCTTGCCGTCCGGATTAGTTACATACACATCTTCTGCCCTTGAATAGCATGTGTCACCGACTGCAAAATGTGGTCCCATCTTCTCAACAATAAGAATCGGAAGCTTATACACAATATCATGCTTATTGGCAAACACATATGCTGTAGTGTTAGTTCCTATAGCAAACTCTCCGAGCGGTAAAGTTTCATGGTCATATAACACATTTGCCTTGAAAAGCTCTCTATTCTTAGCTTCATCATCAAAGTTAGTGCATGTGTAGTCCTTAACAAATCCGTCCTCAAACCATACCGTAAGATTATTAAACTTAATATCATTAAGATATACACTGCTCACATTAAGCACACCTGTTGTTTTCTTAAGCACAGGTGATGTAAATACTTCTCCAAGCGGAATATTAACGTCCGCAAGACAGTTCTCAAATACAGTCTGCGTCTTATGGTCGGTTATCTTCATAATAGAAACCTTCATGTCTGTGCAGTTTCCGTTAGCTCCTTTAACCTCAACATACTGTGCTGTATCAAGTACATCAATAAGTGCCTGCTGGATAGCTTTATATTTGTTATAATCAAGGGTATTAATCTTAACAGTACCCTCGAATATTTCCTCAAAATTCTCGCCAATCTCAGGTATCGGATAAGCAATTATTGTAAAGCTTCTCTCTTCGCCTTTGATATACTCATTAACAATGCTTCCTGCGTCATTGCTGTATTTCACAGAAAGCTTCTGCTGCTTTGCATCAAGTGTTAAAGCCTCGCTCTTAATCTGTGGCTCAAATGGCACTTCACCAAACACCTCCATAACAGCAGGTCCACCATGCACCGCTGCAAGCTCTTTGTTCTTCTCATATGCAAGCTTTAATGCACCAGTCTTTCTCTCAACAAATTCGCCATCCATATAAAGTGCATTGTCAAAACGATGGTCGAAATCCATCTGCTTGTTAGGATTAGCTCCGTAATAGCCAACCTTAATGTTAAGTCTTTTATTAATCGTGTTGACCGCTGCCCTGTATATTGTAGGCTTAAGTCCAAGCTTTTCAAAATTCTTAATCTCAGCCCTCACAAGTCTTTCAAATCCCAGACAGTATCTTATATTAACTGTTTTCTTCTTAGACAAATCCTTGCCTGTAAGCTCGAATCCGATTCTGTACCCTTCTGTAAATGTGTCCGCCATCTTCTGGATTTCTTCTTCACTGAGCGAACTAAGATACTCTGCTGTCTTAATCTCATTGTCTGTGACATACTCACCGAATCTGTACAGATATCTTACATCTGTAAGGTCAGACTCCATAATTATCTTAGTTGCAAAATCAAGTTCAGGGTCTAACAGCTCTCTTACCCGGTACTCCATAAGGTCATCACTGTAATCACTAACATACCAGTATACAGACTCTTTCATCTGCTTATAATCTGGCTTTCCACTGTCTTCCTCAGTCGATGCACACATGCAGTACACTTCAACAAAAAGCTCCATAAGTGCTGTCATTTCTGCCATTCTGCCTTCATATGCATACACAATCATTCCTCTTATCTCAACGTAAAGGAATGACAAAAGCCTTCCCTCTGAAAGCCCTAACTTTGAAGCTGCATATGCCGGATTAGCGTAGCTTGTCTCATAAGCCTTGCCAATTACATCTTCATACAGTCCTGTATTCACATTCTTATACTCTTCAAGTGAACAATCTCTGAAAACATCAGCTTTTAAGTCAGCCGCAAGCTTATCCATCTTAAGAATAAATGTAGCGATACATTTGAAATAATCTGCAAACCCATCCGTCTTAAGCCCCGGCTCCTCTGCTATCTCTTTAATTCTTTCTATTGCAAGAGCGTAACGCTCTTCTACATTATCATTAAACAATTTCTTTCTCCTTCTGCCCTGATAAGGATTATATTCCCATTAAGAATACTGCTATCATAAATACTGCTATTACCCCACACAGCATTGAACCAAATCTCGAAGTTCCGTAGAACTTATTATCTTCTTTGAAGCTGATTAGTCCGATTACTGTTCCAATTACCGCTAAGATAAGGCTTAATATTCCAAGACTTCCTACTCTTAAGCCGCCTTCTCCTGCTGCTTTAAAAGACAGATACACTCCATAACCCAAAGAAAGCAATGACAGTATTCCCATCGCAGTCGATATCAAACCACCAAGTGCCTGACTTTTATCAGAGAACTTGTATTTATTAAAAAGTTTCATTCTTTCACCTGTCCTTTTTATTAAACATTTTAACAATTCTGTATGCTATCGCATATACCGCATAACCGCACAATGCACCCAGTACATTAAGTACAAGGTCATCAACATCAAAGCATCCGACCTTACATATAAGCTGTACTGTTTCTATTGTAAGCGACAGTGCGAATCCATATGCAAATGTAGCAAATACATTAATTCTGCCATTGGAAAGCCACGGCACGAATATTCCAAATGGTATGAATGCCAGCACATTTCCAATTATATTAAGAAATGCTATCCAGCCAAGCGAGTCAAAATGTCCAAGATAACGCCAATAGCGCCTGATTTCCGTGAACAGTGTAAGATTGTATTTGTAACCGCTGGCTATCTCTGCCCTTCCCATTCCTTCTGCGAAAAAGACTACATAAAAGAGCAGAATCATATATATAACAAAAAGCGCCCATTTTATAAGCGTTACATAATGTTTCTTTTTCATAACAAATCTGCCCGGCAGGCATAATTAACCCACCAGGCAGTTCCCCTTCACTAGAATAAGCTATCTGATCTGTGTGCAAGAAGTCTTGCACCATTAATAATCATCATTACACCTGCACCGATACCAAAGAGTATTATCAGGATACCAAATACAAGATTAGAAGCTCCTACTGACTTTAATTTCTTATAAAGATTCTCTTCCATAATTAAAACCCTCCATTAACATCAGTTTTATGCGTTCTTAACACCATATTCTGTGTAATACTTGTCAATTGCCGCCTTAAGTGCATCATCAATAACTACCTTACCCTCACACTCTTTATTGTAAAGGTGTTCTACAACATCTGCCATAGATACAATTGCGCTTGTTGGGAAACCGTATCTTTCCTTAATCTCCTCAAGTGCGCTCACCTTTCCGCCAAGGCCTACTTCCATACGGTTAAGTGAAACCATAAGTCCTACAATAGTAACATCTGCTGCCCCTCTTACCTTAGGAACTGTCTCTTCCATTGACTTACCAGATGTTGTTACATCTTCTATCATAACAACTCTGTCGCCATCCTTTAACTTGCTTCCAAGGAATCCTCCCTTATCAGCACCATGGTCCTTCTCTTCCTTACGGTCTGAGCAGTATCTTACTTCCTTTCCATAAAGCTTTGCATATGCAACTGCTGTAACTACGCTGATTGGAATTCCCTTATATGCTGGTCCGAACAGTACATCAAAATCATCACCATATGTTTCATGAATAGCCTTTGCATAATACTCACCAAGTCTTGCAAGCTGTGTTCCTGTAACATACGCACCTGCGTTCATGAAGAAAGGTGACTTTCTTCCACTCTTTAAAGTAAAATCTCCAAACTTTAACACATCACTCTCTACCATGAAATCTATAAATTCCTGCTTATACTGCTCCATTATATCCTCCTTATTCATCCCCGCTGTCCGGCGGTGCTGCTTCATATTCAATATTGATTTTTATTTTATCATAAATGTTTTCCCGTTTCAATGCGTCTTTGGAACATTACAAATACATATTAAAATCTGAATATCAACATACTATGTATGCCTTTTCCCGATTATCTGGCAGCCGGAAATCCCTAAAACCCACTAACCATTATCAATCTCATAATTTAGTAGGTTATTTCAGGCAGCCGCTTTTCATTCTCCCGCCAGTTCACCTACCAATCTGTTAAAATGTTTCTCCTTAGTAGGTCTTTTTCCTGCTTTCCAGAGGAATGAACATTCATTTTATACTTATAAAACCTACTAAAAAGGCTTCTTCCTGCCTGATTAGTAGGTCTTGTTACTGTCAATTATCTTGAATATGTGCCAAAATAATATACCAAATTTACATCGAACACTGAATTAATAGGTTTCCACACCTTTTATCAAAACTTTATGTATATCTCTCCCCAATCGTTTGGAAAACAAAAGTTACACCTTCAAACTTAAAAACACGATTTTTATATTTCTAATCACATATGAGATATTCCAGCACATAATCGCTTCTTTCATTTTCTTTTAAATCTCGATTAACAAAGCTCAAAACTCCTTCACCATAATTTCATTGTCAATAGTAATTTTATTTTTCATAATTTTAAACCACACAGCAGAACCATGTATGTATTCCGAAAGCATATTACATATATCATTTTTATATTCACAATCTCTTAAAAAGCTTAAGTCTATAGTATTGTATTGTTTCATTTTTTCCGTATTTTTGTCAAATCCCGAATTATTATCAGGATATTCATATTCTGTTCCAAAATTCTCATTAGGTATCTCGATATCCATATATTTATCACCATATATGAGCATATATCTTTTTTTTCCAATACTAGACGAGCCTGTTTCTTCTATCTGCTGCCTGAGACAAAGTGTATCCGGTGAATTATACCAAAATAAAAAATATTCATCTTTGCTTTTGACAACCTTATCCCCTGGAATGTCTAAATATCCCGTACGATTATATGTATCAACAATATTCATATCTGCTATTTCTTTTTTTCTTTCTTCTGAAATATAATCATATATATAATCCATAATTTTACCTCGTTTTTTATTTCTATTAAAACAAATCAATAATTAATGTAATTATTATCACACCTGCTGTAAACATAATGCCGTCTACTCTTGATTGTCCCCAATCTATCTTTTTATTACCATTAAATCTGTTAAACTTAGCTAGCCATATGATTGCCATAAAAGCCAATAGAGCTATAATTATTATTCTTATAATAAGATTCATTGGTGTCACTATAAATAACACTATTGCTACAACATCTAATATACCACTTATAATATACCTTATTAGCTTTGGAATATAATTTCCTATAAATAACCAAGCTGCAACTAATGCAACTACTATTATTGCTGCCATATATTTTCCCTTTCACACTCATAAAATTAATTATATACTTCAATCAGAATTCCTCCACTATAATTTCATCATCAATAAAAATTTTATTTTTTATAATTCTAAACCATGCAGCCGAACTATGTATATATTTTGAAAGCATCTTACATATTTCATTTTTATATCCACAGTTCCTTAAAAAGCTTAAATCAATTGTGTTATATTGTTTCATTTTTTCTGTATTTATATTAAACGTTGGATCATTATTGGGATATTCATCCTTTTCCATCCAATTTTCATCAGGTATCTCTATATTCATATATTTATCACCATATATGAATATATATCTTTCTTTTCCAATATCTGATGAACTTGTTTCTTCTATTTGTTGCCTAAGACAAAGTGTATCTGCTAAATTATTCCATAATAAAAGATGCTCATCCTTACTTTTAACAACTCTACCTGTGGGAATCTTTAAATACCCTGTATGTTGATATGTATCAACAATATTCATATCTGCTATTTCTTTTTTTCTTTCTTCTGAAATATAGTCATATATATATTTCATAATTTTACCCCGCATCTCTTTATTAAAGCACATTAATAATTAATGCCATATCAACGCTACAGCTAATGAAGCAGCTATTATTGCTGTCATACATTTTCCCTCTTTATACCGAACCCGTGATATATTAATCATCGTGTTCCATTTCTGCTTTTTCTTTTATTCTTCTTCACAAAATTTCATAAATAATTCCATAGCTTCCTTAGACATTCCACCCCATGCACTGTTTCTCTCAAATATCTGGTCAATAACCTGAGAAAAATCATTTGTTCTATATGTAATATCACCTTCATAATATCCCATGAATTCGCCATTATCATTGGAGAAGCATACTACTTCTCCATCTCCTGACATTTCTCCTATAACCGTCAGATTATCTGGCATAAAATTATGATGGAAATCATCTGTTCCCCAAAACATTGCACTCGATCCATCAATCAGACATTTTTCTGTAAATCTGAGCCATTCCTTATATGTCTCTGGAATCTTTACGCCATTTGCCTCCTCCCATTTATTTAATTTATCTTCATCTATTGGTTCATTAAAATATGTTTTTCCAAGCTCATCATCATTGTCCCGCTTGTCACACCACTCATATAATTCTTCAATCTTGCTCTTTAAACTGTTATTTTCTGGTATCCCTATCTTTGTATACATATTTATTATCCTCTCTTTCCTCCAAAAACAAAAAAGCAGACAACATCACATTCCGTGACATCATCTGCAACTCAACCATCTTATATCTTCAATATATCCAATACTCCCCAGACTACTGAATCAACTTAGACTTGTAGCTTTGTGTCCCTGCATTTCTGCAGGTTTACCTCTCTTTTGTTTTTGTAAAACTACTCGTTTATTATGTTATCATGGATATTGAGTGATTTCAACTGTTCAAATATCAATTTCTTAACGCTGTAATCGGAACAACAAATACTCCATCAGGTCTTTGATATGCAGCATTAGATAATCCGCATATAACACATAACGAATCTGGCGCAATTCCTCCACTTGCTTTAATTTCATTTTTTATTTTTATAAGATTCTCTGCCGCCATATCTATTTGGTTTGCACCCAATTTGATTTCGAATCCACACCATTTTCCATCAGGCATTGCTATAACTGCATCCATTTCATTGTTATTATAATCCTGATAATGATACAATTCTGCATCAAATGACTCAGCATATATTTTCAAATCTCTTTCACACAATGCTTCGAATAAGAATCCCAATGTATTTAAATCATTCAGTAACATTTCAGGTGTCGCATTTAACAATGCGACTGCTAATGATGGGTCTGACAAATGTCTCTTTTCCGCCTGCTTAATGCGGATTGATGATCTAAGTTTAGCCTCAAAAGGTTTCTGATTGTCTGTGAGGAAAAGTCTTTGGAAAACATCAAGATAAGCAGCAACTGTTTCCACATCAATATCTTCATTATCAATTTCCTTAATGTCATTTTTTAATTTCTTATTTGTTACAGTTGTTGCTTCATTTCTTGCAAGTGAACGAAGAAGAAGCTCCATTTTATGCTTATCTCTTTTTACATTATCAATTCTATATACATCATCGTCTAATACAGCCCGGATGTACTGTATAGGAAGATATGCCGCCTGTTTTAATGTTGTCTCCTGATTAGCAGGCCAGCCTCCTCTTATAATGAAATCAATAAGCTTTCTCAAATCAACCTCACCTAGTATCTTAGGCTCTATTCTGCCCTCACATATATCTCTTAATGAAATATCTCCACTGGAATTTCCGCTTTCAAATAATGACATTGGTCGCATTCTCAATTTTGCAATTCTTCCTGCTCCGCTATGCAATATTCCTTTATGATTTGGTGTCGCAGAGCCCGTCAATATAAACTGCCCTTTATTACCATTTTGGTCAACCTTATATCTGACAGCATCCCATAACTGGGGAACTTCCTGCCATTCATCAATCAATCTCGGTGTTTCTCCTTCTAAAACCAATGAAGGACTCATCTGTGCCAACTGTCTATTTTGAAAATTACCATCGGGATTGCCAAGCATAATTTCACTTTGGCAATGATATGATGATGTCCAAGTTTTTCCACACCACTTCGGTCCCTCCACACATACTGCACCAAATGCCTCTAAATAACTATCAATTATATTGTCAATCAGTCTTGGTCTGTAATCCTTTCTTTCCATATTCTCTCCATTCTATTCTTATATATTATTAATATTATTGGTTTAAGCTTAATCTATATACATTTTCTTCTTCATCATTATAATCCAACCCGATTAATTTTTCAATTACAACCCGACAGATTTTTGATTTCCAATCCGATTGATTTCATATTTTCAATCCGATTAATTTTCAATTTTCAATTCGATTGTTTTTGAAACATTATTTCCTTATAACAAATATTTTATCCTTCCATTAAAAAAGAATATAGTTATCTATCCAATAACGCATGACATAATGCCATTGGATAGATAACTATATTCAAGCTATGCACGAACCCCCACGAGCTACCTCCTCGTGGGGGTATACATTTCAAATGTTTGACATTTCACTTATTATCTTTATATTTTAAAATAATCAAACCAATCAAACATATTAAGAGCAGTAATAGCATAATAATATTTCTGATTGTCACCTTATGATATGCAATCAATGTATAAACATTAGACATTATATATATTAATGACATAATAAATAGAACGATTTTTAAAATTTTATTTTTCAAATCTCAACTCCTTTATATCATAACTTAATTTGTCCAATATAAGTCATCTAAATAAACCGCCATATACAAATAACAGCATTATATTATTACACCTAAAAATGCCCACCAGAAATACCTGTATTACCGCCAACATCTTTATATTTTGATGCTAACCACCAACCTAAATCATAAAAAATATCGCCTTTACCCCCACCTTGAATTAATAATATTTCACTGTCATTCATATTTTCAAATTCCATAACAAATAATTCCCCTCAATTTTTATTTATAATCATTCCAACCATTATATAAATCGTAACAGCACTGTGCAATCCCCACTATAGTAAGAAATACTCCTCCTGCAGCCAATAATCCCGTTAATATACCTCCACCATTTATTTCCTGTAATTCACTTGTCTTTATTTCTGTAAAACCTTTTTTCATAATAATCACCTCTAAATCTTAATTTATTATTTTCATTATTAATCAGTCAACATTCCAACTGTATTGTTAATCATATGTATCATTATAACCATTGTAATACTATCTGTATGGTCATATATAAGTCCTAATATTAATCCTAATATTGAATAATAACTTAATTCAAGAACTGACAATCCGCTATGAATCATACCAAACGAAATTGATACAATAACTATGGCTATTATTCCATTGCACATCTTCATCTTACTGACCAACCAATTCTGATATATATATCTGAATAAAATTTCTTCTACCAATGGCCCCATAAAGCACATTGCTATAACACTCAACACAGTTACTATCCCGGAATTATCGTATCCACTTATAATCTGTTCATTATGGGTAATCATCAGATTATTCAGTAAATATAATAATCTGGTAAGCAAAATATTTATAATAAGATATATAATCGAAAACATAATAGTCTTCCAAATCCACGAACACAGGGATTTTGTATTACCAAAATCTTTATATATAATGCCCCAATATAACTTTATTGTAATCATTCCAGCAATTATGTATATCACACAGCTTGTTATATGTGTAAGCATATCCATGCTTATATCTTTTCCCAGTAAAAATGTTATTGAAACAACAGTAGTTGCTACTATTATTGTACCTAAAATGTACAGAATCCCTATCCATTTCAGCATTAATTTATTTCTTGAATTCATTATTTATTTCTCTATTAAAGCATGAATTTATTCTGTCATATTCTCCACCCTGAATAACAAATATCTCTTGTTCCTCTAATTCTCTAAATTGCGTATTTTGCATATGTTCATCTCCTCTCTTGTATTCAAGATAACATCTGGAAATTATAAATACAATGTCCATATGCTGTTTGGTATTCAAACAGTGCTATTTGGTATAAATTGACTTAAATTTTTAATTATGTATAATAAAAATAATGTTATAAAAAGGGGATTTTTAATGGATTTTTATTCAATATTTTTTCATATAATTGGGGATTTATTTGGCTTTTTAATTATAAATTTATTTATTACATTTAACACGAAGAATCATAAACTTCAACATATTCTTATGCCTTTTTTTCTACTGGCAACAATATTATATGATATCTCTGGATTTTATTCTTGCTCATACATAATAGATGTCTTAACCTGTATGCAGATTCTTATATGCTGTGATAAGAAATTATATCAGCGTATGATTGTTCTTGCAGAATATTATGTTTATTCTTACATGTCTGCCATTGCAATTCTTGGTATCCGCATGGTTATATTAAAGGATTTTCACCAATTATATAACAATCAACTGTATAATAATTACAATACCATTTCAAGTATAATTGCTTCTTATATAGTTGCCTGCATGTATTTCAATACTAAAAAAGTTAAAGAATTTAATTCAGCTAAATCATTTATTTTTCTTTATTATTCTATATCAATAGCTACAATTATTGCGCTTTCGATATCACCTGTCCTTATTGAGCCTTCTTTACTCAATTTAGAACAGGTTCTTCCTGTGTTTTTTGTATTAATTGCATTTATAATAACATTTTGTCTCTCTACTTATAGTAAAATAATATTTACACTTGAAGAAAATGCTATCAACAAAATTCAGCTTGAAAAATCCGCTTTAGAAGCCGAATACACCACACAGATTGATAACAAATTACAACAGCTTCATACTTTAAGACACGATATGAAAAACCACCTTCTCATGATAGACAGCCTTTCTGCGGAATATAAAAACGAGCAAATTCACGATTACATATCTAAAATATCAGACGAACTCAGTCAGACTCAAACTATTTCATCTTCATCTTCCACTATATCTTCTCTGCTTAACTCTAAAAAACTTATATGTGATGATTCAGATATAACTTTTGACCTCCAGCTTGATTTCAATAATATTTATATAAGTGACTTTACACTTATAACAATTCTTGGCAATATTCTTGATAATGCCATAACTGCTGCGTCTAAAACTGACAATGGATACATCAGACTTTCAATCTCACAAGCTGATACTTATCTCTCAATACATTGCGAAAACAATCACAACGAAAAAATCAAAAAAAGAGAAGGCCGCTTTATTTCAAGCAAGCCTTCTACTGGTTTGAATTCTAATTCACTACATGGTCTGGGCATAATAAGTATAACTAATGCTGTAGAAAAAAGTGGCGGAACACTGGATATCAATTATAATGAATCTGTTTTCAGCATTGATATTCTTATTCCTAATTACATATAATAATAGCTTAATTATTTTTATGTAAAGTATGTCAATTCATTTTTCTTTCTTCAAGTAGCTTTCTTATCTTACTCATATGTCTTTCTTTAACTGATTTATAGTGACTTCTGCTCAATGGCACTTCTACTCCATCTCCAAGAAATACTGCATTTTCTTTAACCTCTTTTATTGCATCAAAATTTACTATATAACCCTGATGTATATATATAAATATATTTTTATCTAGTTTGCCATACATCTTTTTCAATGTTTCATAACATGTTATCTCAGCATCTGAACAATGAAGTACACATTGATTTCTCCTTTTTTCAATATACTGAATATTTCTTACATCTACTATTCTTGTATTTTTAGCAACCTGAACTTCTATGTACCTTTCTTCTGCTTCTTTATGGTCAAAAGCATACTGAACCATAACAACGGCCCTTCCAAGTACTCTTTTTAATTCTGGATAAGTAACAGGTTTGACAACATAAGCAAGTGCTTCTACCCCATAAGCTGCTATGGCATATTTATCAAAGCTGGTCACAAAACATATTATTACATCTTCTGAAACTTTACGGATACCTCTTGCTGTATCCACACCATCAAAATCCGGCATCTCAACATCTAGAAATATAATATCATATTTAGATGTATCTCCCTCAACAGCTTCTAACAATAACTTTCCAGAATTGTATTCGGTCACATTGATATCAATTTCACACTCTTCAGAATACACTCCAATATATTTGACAATCCTCTCTACATGTATATATTCATCATCGCATACTGCTATCTCTACTTTTTTCATTTAAATCCTCATTTTCATATTTTATAAGGTAACTTTATCATTTTAACAATCAGCTTTCAATATTGATGTGACATTTAGTAATTAATCCATGCTAATCAGATATAATTGCTATCTTTCAGAATTTACTTCTACAAACTCCCAACACATTCCTCTTGACCTAAACCTAACTTTAGGTGCTATGATATAAAATGTATTAAAATATAAGATAAGGAGTATCAGAAAACATGTATATTGAGAATATTAACAGTCCTGCTGATGTGAAGAAATTAAACATTATGCAGCTTAATGTCCTTGCAGAAGAAATGCGTCACGCCCTTCTTACAAGAGCCAGCAAACACGGCGGACATTTTGGTCCTAACTTCGGTATGGTAGAAGCAATCATCGCCATGCATTATGTATTTGATTCGCCTAAAGATAAAATCGTATTTGATGTATCACACCAGTGCTATCCTCACAAAATGCTTACCGGAAGAAAAGATGCATATCTTTATGAGGAACATTATGATGATGTGTCAGGATACACTAATCCGGACGAAAGCGAACATGATTTCTTTACTGTAGGTCATACTTCAACTTCTATAAGTCTTGCCTGCGGTCTTGCCAAAGCAAGAGATTTAAACGGTGAAGATGGTAATATAATCGCTGTTATAGGTGATGGTTCCTTAAGCGGCGGTGAGGCTCTGGAGGGTCTTGATTTTGCTTCTGAATTAAATAGCAACATGATTATTGTTGCTAATGATAACGATATGTCCATCGCTGAAAATCACGGTGGTCTTTATGCTAATTTAAAGCTTCTTCGTGAAACAAATGGACAGGCTGAATGTAATCTTTTTAAGGCAATGAACCTTGATTATATCTATGTTGACAAGGGTAATGATATTGCTTCTTTAATTGAAGCATTTGAAAAGGTTAAAGACACTACAAAAGCTGTTGTTGTCCACATTAATACTCTTAAAGGCAAAGGTTATGCACCTGCCGAGCAGAATAAAGAAAAATGGCACTGGCATGCACCTTTTGATATAGCAACCGGCGAATCTCTTTCCAAGGGCGGAGAGCCTGATTTCTCTGACGCTTCTTTAGAATATCTGTTAAAGAAGATGGACGATGATAAGAGTGTTGTTGCAATCACAGCCGGAACTCCTACTGTTATGGGATTTACTGCTGACATGAGAGCTAAAGCAGGAAAACAGTTTGTTGATGTTGGTATCGCAGAGGAAACTGCTGTTGCGTTGGCTTCCGGTATCGCTGCTAACGGCGGAAAGCCTGTATTTGGTGTTTACAGCTCATTTATACAGAGAGCCTATGACCAGATTACTCAGGATGTATGTATCAATGGCAGTCCTGTAACATTTACAGTATTTGCAGGCTCTGTGTACGGGATGAATGATGTTACACATCTCGGACTTCAGGATATCCCTATGCTCAACAGCATTCCGGGACTTATATATCTTGCACCTGTTACCAAGGAAGATTATATTGCAATGCTTGACTGGTCTTTAACACAGAATGAGTATCCTGTTGCTATTAAAGTTCCGGGCGGCAGCATGATTTCAACAGGTGTACCTGTAACTAAAGATTTCAGCAAGCTTGACACTTACGAGATTACTAAGAAAGGAAGCAGAGTTGCTATCCTCGGGCTTGGAACTTTCTATGAAACTGCTGTAAAAGCCGCTAATATTCTTAAGACTTCACACGGAATTGACGCAACTGTTATCAATCCTTACTATATCTCAGGTATTGACGCAGACACTCTTAATGAATTAAAGAAAGACCACGCAGTAGTTGCAACTCTTGAGGACGGCTACCTTGAAGGCGGCTTCGGAGCTAAGATTGCAGCATACTATGGTTCTTCTGATATGAAGGTATTAAACTTCGGTATTAAGAAAGAATTTATCGACAGATACGATGCATCAGAAGTATTAAAGGACAACCACCTTACTCCTGAACAGATTGCAGAAGATATCGCAGCAACATTATAACTATATTGTTTCATTATAATCGAAAAGACATGGCAATCATTTTTATCAATGACTGTCATGTCTTTTTAGAATTTATCCCTGTCTTTAGTTTCCATAATGGCTGTGGCATGATTAAATACATGCATATTTGACGTGATACCTATAGATAGTCGCATTAGTCAAGTTCTTATAGGACAATTTCAGCAAATTGCCTGCTAAACCAGTCATTTTATCTCTCAATCCACCTATCAAAAGCTTCCTCGTGCCAGCCTTATAGGTAATTCCGCACCGAAAACACTTTTTCTGTCTGAAAACAGCCTATAAAACCTCTATAAAAAACAATCTTATAGGACGCGCCAGCCTGAGCGCCACATTACAGTTATCTCACCAACAGTCTCAAGCGCCACGCCTCAGCACGCCTCAACATTCCTTGGCAGCCTCCACAAACTCCACAGCCCAGTGCTTCCACGACCACATATCTTCTGCATACTGAACGCCTCTTGCCACTTTCTCCTTCATAGACCCCACATCATCCACAAGGCTTTTAATCTTCTCTCCAACATTTTCCAGTTCATCAAGAGAATAATATTCAACTCCTGAATCCATAGGAATCTCCCGGCGCATATAAGTACTTCCATCTGTAATACTCACACAGCCATTCATAAGTGCAAGCGGCGTCCTGTCATGTATTCCTGCCTTAAACCATGGAAGCTGGTTAACTGAAAACCTTGCATTATTGTATATAGCCGGAAGCTCGCCATATGTTACCTCTCCACAATCCTTAACAAACTCTTTAATAAATGGCAGATCATCCTTCATAAGAACCTCTGCCTTTGTAAGAAAAGTATCCCAGTTATGTCCATACAGCTTCACAGGCACATGATTTCTTATAAGCTGAACCACAATCTCCTGTCTTATGGCCGCTTGAATATAAACATCAGCCATGAAATTCTGCTGCAGCTTCTCTGCTGTCTGTGTTCCGCTGATACCCGGATACATCTGCCTTATGGCTTCCTCCTGCGTAAGCTCCGGATTATCAAGCAGTATTTGTGTAAATGTATTAAAAAAAACAACATTTTCACTATCCTGCTTCTTTGCCTTAAAATACACCATATCAGGGTCAGTATAAGACGCTGTGAATACCAGGTCATTCTCACGCATATCATATGGCTTCAGACCGCTCTCTGCCTGCTTTGCAGCAAGCGGAAGAACAATACAGCTGTTAATATGAGGATAAGTTTCATCAATAAACTTTTTATGCATCTCATCAAGACATATTACATTCATGTTCTTTAAAGGCACTTTTAGACTGTCATGATGATAGAACGGATGGTCAAGAATATAATGCCAGACCGCTTTTCCAAGTCTGTCAAAGCAGTATCTTCCTGAATCATCACATACTGCGTCCAGCTTTGTATTAATATCAAACACATAATCAAAAGGCTGAGAGTCATACTCATCAGCCAGCACACACAGCTTGTCCTTCTGTGTGGCTTTATCTAATCTGATATGCATGACTTCCCAGCCCATAGCTTTTAATTCTTCACTTATACATTCAATAAAGTAAGTTGTTGAGTCATAGCATATAGAACCATTACTTAAGAAAAGTATTCTATCTGACACAACCAATCAACTCCTTAATATCTGCTACATTATTCTTTTCCATATATTCCCTGATTCCATCAATAACCTTAATAGTTGTATATGGATCATTAAAATTTGCTGTTCCAACAGCAACTGCACTCGCACCAACCATAATCATTTCAAGTGCATCCTCTGCTGTTCTGATTCCACCCATTCCGATTATAGGAAGGTTAATTGCATTGGCAACCTGATAAACCATTCTTACTGCGATTGGATGAATAGCAGGTCCTGATACACCCGCAGTCTTGTTAGCTACTGCAAATGTTCTTCTGTTCACATCAATCTTCATACCTGTAAGAGTATTGATAAGCGAAACCGCGTCAGCACCACCTGCCTCTACAGCCTTTGCCATCTCTGTAATATCAGTAACATTAGGACTTAACTTCATAATAACCGGCTGCTTTGCTACCTTCTTAACCGCCTTAGTAATAGCCTCTGCAGAAGCTGGAACCTGTCCGAAAGCAATTCCACCCTCTTTGACATTAGGGCATGAGATATTGATTTCAAGAAGGTCAACTGGCTGTTCACCAAGCTTTTCAACAGCATCCACATAATCTGCTTCAGATTTTCCACATACATTAACAATAATCTTAGTATCATACTGCTTAAGAAATGGAATATCTCTTTTTACAAATGTATCAAGTCCCGGATTCTGTAATCCGATAGCATTCATCATCCCACCATAAGTCTCAGCAATTCTTGGTGTAGGATTGCCCGGCCACGGAATATTGGCAACACCCTTGGTTGTCACTGCACCGAGTCTGTTAAGATCAACATATTCTCCGTACTCCATGCCTGAACCGAATGTTCCGGAAGCAACTGTCACAGGATTCTTTAATTCAACTCCTGCAATATTCACTGACATATTAATATCGCTCATTACAGTTCTACCTCCTTAACATTAAATACCGGACCTTCCTTGCACACTCTCTTATTCTTAACCTGAGAATGGTCGTCAATCTCAGTTGATTTACATACACATGCAAGACATGCACCAATTCCGCATGCCATCTTCTCTTCTAACGAAACATAACATGGAATATCATTCTCAAGTGCATATGCCTTAATTGCACGAAGCATAGGAGTTGGTCCACATGCAAATATAACATCTGCCTCAACCTTTTCCTGTTTTACAGCATCTAATACATTTCCCTTTGTTCCAACACTTCCATCTTCAGTTGCAATATACACATCTGTATCAGCAACTGCTTCAAAATCTTCCTTAAGGAAAGTCTGGCTGTTTCTGTAACCAACTACAACATTCTTGTGGCAGTCTAATCTTCTTGCAAGCTCAAGCATAGGAGGAACACCTATTCCGCCACCGAAAAGAATAGCCTTATCAAAGCTTCTGCCTTCTGCCTTAATCTCTGCAGCAATTTTTCCCAGATTATAACCATTGCCAAGGGGTCCCTGAATATCAAGATACTCTCCTGCCTTCATCTTAGAAAACTCTTCTGTTCCCTTGCCGGCAACTCTGAATACAATTCTTAAATTATTATTCTCAACCTTACATATACTGATAGGTCTTGGTAACATTCTTGAACCATCATTAGAATATACTGATATAAACTGTCCTGCCTTAGCGGCCTTAGCAATATCCTTTGTTTCAAACCATATTTCATAGACTCCGTCAGCAAGACAATCCGCCTTAAGAATCTTCGCATTTTCTCTGTACGCCATAATAATCTCCATTATTAACCTGTGTGTAAATATGTATAATTACTTGCCAAGTGCTCCGTTGATATCAGCAATCATATCAAGAGCAGCCTGTCTTGAAGCTTCTCCGAAGTTCTTCTCACCAAACTTCGCATACTGCTCCTTAGTATATGCTGCAATAATTCCTCTTGAGCTGTTTACAATAGCTCCAAGTCCGTCAGGATTAAAGAAATCAACAAGATCCTTGCCCTGTCCGCCCTGTGCACCATATCCTGGTACAAGGATATACGCCTTAGGCATAACCTTTCTTAATACTCTTCCCATCTCTGGGTAAGTAGCTCCAACAACCGCACCGACATTACTGTAATCTCCGTCCATGCTTGAAGCTCCCCACTCATTAACCTTCTCACCAACTAACTCGTATAATGGTCTTCCGTTAATAAGCTGATCCTGGAATTCTCCACTTGAAGGATTAGATGTCTTAACAAGTATAAATATACCTCTGTCCTGCTCATTACAAACCTTAATAAATGGATTGATACCATCAGAGCCAAGATATGGATTAACAGTTGCAAAATCTTCGTCAAAAGGAGTAATTGCCTTAGAGCCAACATTTACCTTTCCAAGATGTGCTACCGCATAAGCCTCAGAAGTTGAACCAATATCGCCTCTCTTAACATCACCGATAACAATCATGCCTTTCTCGTGACAGTAATCAACTGTTTTCTTGAATGCCTTAAGTCCTTCAATTCCAAACTGCTCATACATTGCAATCTGTGGTTTAACAGCTGGAACAATGTCATATATATTATCTATAATGCCTTTGTTATACTGCCATATAGCCTCTGCTGCTCCCTCAAGTGTCTCACCATACTGCTCAAATGCAACATCTGCAAGATGCTTTGGAAGATACTTCATCATCGGATCAAGTCCTACAACTATTGGTGCATTAGTCTCTACAATCTTATCAACAAGCTTCTTAATCATTAATCTACTTTAGCCTCCTTAATTCATACGCAAAATCACTTTATTCTACAACTTTGGAACTTCTCTTTCAATAAGAATTTCTGTTCCATTATGGTCTGAATACACAACTCTTCCATTAACAAGCGTATATAAAACCTTTCCATACACATGCATTCCTTCAAATGGAGTATTCTTTCCCTTTGAAGCAAATCTGTTGCTGTCAATATCATACTCTTCTGTAGGATTAACAACTGTTATATCAGCAACTTTTCCCGGTGCAAGAACTCCTCTGTCAATTCCAAGTATCTTAGCCGGATTATAACTCATTTTCTCAACCATCTGTAACGGAGTAAGCACTCCTGTTCTTACAAGCTCAGTAATAGTAACCGGAACTGCTGTTTCAAGACCTACTACACCAAACGGTGCTTCGTCAAAAGGTCTTTCCTTCTCAGTAGGATGATGTGGAGCATGGTCTGTTGCAATAACATCAATAACCCCTGATGCAAGCGCTTCTTTAAGAGCCTTTACATCATCTGCCTTTCTTAAAGGAGGGTTAATCTTAAAGTTTGCATCATCCCCGTTCACCGCTTCCTCTGTCAGTGTGAAATGATGTGGGGCAACCTCTGCTGTCACTGGAATCCCCTGTTCCTTGGCAATCTTTATAATAAATGCTGATTCCTTATTAGACACATGACTTATATGCAGCTTTGCACCTGTATTCTTTGCAAGAAGAATATCTCTTGCAACAATAACATCCTCAACGGCATCCATTATTCCGAAAAGACCAAGTTCCTTAGCTCTCTCTCCGGCATTCATAACACCTCTTGCAGCCAAGTTAGTATCTTCACAATGTGCAAATACCGGAATGTCAACCTCTGCTGCCTGCCTCATAGCCTGCCTTGCAGTTCTTGCATTCATAATAGTTCCGCCATTGTCACTGACTGCAACAGCACCTGCATCCTTAAGTGCCTCAAAATCAGTAAGATACTCACCCTCCTGACCTGCTGTCATGGCAGCTATTGTATACAGATTAATGTCAGTAACCTCTTCTGCCTTATCTGTTACATACTGCAGCATATCAACATTATCAATTACAGGTTTCGTGTTAGGCATCATGCAGACTGTTGTATATCCGCCCCTAGCTGCCGCTCTTGAGCCTGTTCTTATAGTTTCCTTATGCTCAAGTCCCGGTTCCCTGAAATGTGCATTAAGGTCAACCAGTCCAGGCATAACCATGCATCCTGATGCATCAATCACTTCATCAGCCTGTGACTCATCAATATTCTCCTCCACTGCAGCAATAAATCCGTCCTTAATAAGCACATCAATAACTTTGTCTGTTTTACTTGCAGGGTCAAGCACTCTGCCCTCTTTAATCAGTATATTCATTCGCCCAATCTCCCCTCTAAGTTTTTCTCTTCAAAAATATTGGCTGGTACAGGCTTCCCAAAATAATATCCCTGTATATAATCCACACCAAGACTTTTAAGCAGTTCAAACTGCTCCTTATGTTCAACACCTTCAACAACAATCTTAGTACCGATAGTCTTGGAAAGGTCAACTATAAGCTTAATAAATGCCTGTGCATAATCATCTTCAACAATATCATCAATAAATGTCTTATCAACCTTAATGATATCAAGAGGAAGTTGCTTTATATAGTTAAGTGAAGAATAACCTGTACCAAAATCATCAAGTGCAATCCTAGGTCCTAACTTCTTAAGACCTGTAATAATATCCATAACCCTCTGCATATCATTAATTGCAAATGATTCTGTAATCTCAAGTACTATATTCTTAGGATTAACACCTGTCTTATCAAGAATTCTTTTAATATTCTCAACCACGTTCTTCTGTAAAAGCTGCACTACCGACAGATTCACATTAATATAGAAATCCGGATATCCATTATCATTCCATAGCTTACATCTTCTGCATGCCTCCTCAAGAACATAGTCACCAATTGAAGTAATAAGTCCAAGATATTCTGCCAGCGGTATGAACTCACCCGGTCCCATAAATCCCAGTGCTTTGCTGTCCCATCTTACAAGTGCCTCACAGGAAGTACACATCTGTGTGTTGACATCAACAACGGGCTGATAGAATACTACGAATTCCTCAATTCCTGTAGAAACTGCCTGTCTCATGTTATTCTCGATATCAAGTCTCTTGGCTGTCGAATTCTCAACCTCACTGCTGTAATAAGTATAGCCGTTCTTTCCTGACCTCTTTGCCTCATACATCGCAACATCTGCCATTCTTGTTATTTCATGAACATCAACACTGTTATCCGGGAACACAGCAACTCCCATACTCATTGTACAGAAATATTCAGTTTCCATAAGATACCACGGCTTATTAAATAAAGCAGTTATATTGCCAATAATATTATCTATGTCTCCAAATATTTCAGGTTCAACTATTATTACAAATTCATCTCCACCCATTCTGTAACAATGTCCACGCAAACCTGGAATTCCCGTAAGTCCTGCCGCAATCTGCTGAAGAAGTATATCCCCATACTGATGGCCAAGTCCATCATTAATATGCTTGAAATCATCAAGATCAATAAACAGTACCGCTCCTTTAAGTCCTGCCTTTTCCGTTCTTCTTATAACTTTTCTTAAATCGACTTCACATTTCATACGGTTATACAGACCTGTAAGAAAATCATTATGTGCCTGATATTCAATCTTCTGCTGATTCTTTTTCTTCTGGGTAATATCTACGGCGGTCACAACAATAACCTCACTTCCGTCAATCCACTTCAATTCAGAAAACCTCACCTCAAACCACAATCCTGACTCTGTATTGTAGCGTTCCATGGATGCTCCGATATTTCTGTGTACATCTTCGCATGTAAACACATCCTCCAGACATTCCCTTATTGTATCCCGAACCTCCTGTACATTAGCTGCCATCTCATTCTCAAACAATATATTGCCAGAATACCTGCTGCACACAATAATTCCAGAGCCTATATTATCAAGAATCTTCTGTAAAACATCATAAGATGATATCAGTGAATTATTAATCACCTTGCTCTGTGCTATACCATGAAGTACCAGTGCCATGTCGCTTATGTATTCCTTAATCTTATTATCTGATACTGCCTGTACATCATTACTAAGAACTATAAGATACATTGCTTTTACATTATTAATTAAAATCGGTACTGTTATGCTCAGCTTTACTCCAAGTCTATCCAGAAGCCCTTTCTGTGCTGTATCCGCATTTCCTTCGTATGTAATCTTAATTGCATCTGAACATAATACAAACTCTGACCGTTTAACCGTGCCTGATTCATCTTTAAAACAATTTCCGGTTTCAGATATCACATGCATAGTGTCACTTTCCCTGTCTATCTGCATTACAACAGCATCACATATATCCATGCTGTCAGTTATGCATTCAAGAACACTATCTGCTGCCTGAGTAAATGTAACATTATTTTCAAGCATACGTATAATCTCTGAAAGCCCTATATTTCTGTTATTATCACTACTCAAAATATTCCTCCAGCAATACACAAATCTAATAATATTATAGCCTATTACAATCTTTTTGGAAACTGATTTTTGCATGATTTTACAATCATTTCAATATACATTTTTAATTTCACAGATAATTAATTGTTTTATCTATTTAAGGGTGTTATTATATCTCTATATCAATTTATTTATGAGGATTATTATGGACATTATTAAATTTAACACAACATTAAAAGCTTCTGGAAAGGATTATTTCAAGATTGTATTTTGGAACAGATTTATAAGAAATCCCATTGAGCTTATTCTGTCATGGCTTCCTGCCGTAATTTCGCTTGTGCTTCTATGCCTTCATTATTATTCCAGCTTTTTACTGATTCTTTATGCTGTATGCTGGTTTTACCCAATATATATTTTTGGATACCAGTTCAGATCAAGTGTTAACTATCATTTAAAGCACAGAGATCCATCAGAAGAAGCCCCATGTACAATTACTCTTATGAATAATGCTATTATGGCAGATATTCCTGAGCATAATCTTGTATACACATATGAGTGGAATCAGTTCACTAATGTTTACAACAAATTCGGCTATTACATGTTATTTAACAAAGGACGTATGATTGTCATGTTAAGTCAGAAGGACATGCCCGATGATATTAAAGCTGCTGTTCCTGCGTATATCAAGTCTCATGTTGACAGAAACATTTGCAAAATCAACTTCTAAAAACAATACACAAAAGGCGTTTCAAACAGTTAAAGTTGAAACGCCTTTTATCATCTTTTAAGTTATCTTGCAAGCCATCCGCCATCAACAGCCAGTGTAAATCCATTAACATAATCCGATGCAGCTGATGAAAGGAACACAACGGCTCCCTTCATATCATCAGGAGTTCCCCAGCGTCCTGCCGGAATTCTATCTATAATAGCTTCACTTCTGTCAGAATCGTTCCTTAACTGTGCCGTATTATTAGTAGCCATATATCCTGGTGCAATAGCATTAACATTAATGTTATGGCATGCCCACTCATTACACATAGCTTTTGTAAGTCCCATACCAGCACTCTTACTTGCTGTATAAGAAGGAACTCTTATGCCTCCCTGATATGAAAGCATGGAATTGATATTAATAATCTTACCACCATGTCCCTGCTTAATATACTGCTTTGCAAATGCCTGGCTTAAGAAGAATACCATCTTCTGATTAACCTGAATAACACTATCCCATTCATCTTCTGTGAAATCAATAGCATCATTTCTCTTAATAAGTCCTGCATTATTAACAAGAATGTCAACCTTTCCAAAAGCTGCAAGTGCACCATTCACAATAACATCTATAGCTGACATATCTGAAAGGTCTGCTATAACCTCAGCAAATTCTCCTCCATCAGCTTCAATAAGCTTCTTAGTATCCTCGCAGGATCTTCTTGCAACACCTACAACCTTAGCACCTGCCTGCGCAAGTGCAACGGACATTCCCTGTCCAAGACCTGTATTGGCACCTGTTACTACTGCAACCTTTCCATCAAGTCTGAATGCATCAATTATAGACATATATTCTTCTCCTTCTAAATCTCTTTAATTAAAACCTATTATATTATTAGCTATCTTGTATCCCTGCTTAGATATCCATCTTCCTGCAGATGTAGGGATATTAACAGACCAGCCCAAAAGACTGTGTCGTAACTTCTTGTAAAGCACTTCATCCTTATCCTTAGCATACTGCCAGAGTGCCTTCTTCTTCGCAAGATGTTCCTTTGTTCCAGATACAATTAAGAATATAGACGATACTTCCATCATAATTCTTAAATAGTTAATCATATATTTTCTACAATTAATATCCTGAGGATTTTCTGAAAGAAACGAATCAATCATTCTCTTATTAACAGAAAGCTGCTGGTCAATTCTTGAAATCATAACACTCTCATTAACAGACTGATCTTCTCGTCCAATAAAGTATCTGTAGAAATTAGTATTTACGTAATACATGTTCTTAACATACGGAAGTGGCTCGAACACAAATATGTTATCAACATAAAATGTATGCTTAGGAAGCTCTAATCCACAATCCTTTAAAAGCTGTGTTCTATATACAACAGTATGCATAAGAATATACTGGTCAACCTTAAAATCGCCTATATTAATATCATCCCATGTAAACATCTGCTCTACAGGAAATACATTCTCGTAGTGGATAACTTTCTTTCTCTTGGCTCCGACCTTTTCATATACATAGTTTGCAATAACCATATCCGGCTCACTGCCCTCTTCAAAGCTTCTTAATGTAGCAAGCATTCTTTTATAACTTTTGCCATCTACCCAGTCATCACTGTCAACAACCTTAAAGAACCTTCCTGTTGCATGCTTAATACCTGTATTTACAGCCTCACCATGTCCACCATTCTCCTGATGTACAGCCTTGACAATATCTGGATATTCCTTTTCATATCTTTTGGCTATTTCATATGTATTATCCTTTGTTGAACCATCATCAACTATAATAACCTCAACTTCATCCCCACCGGCAAGCACTGTATTAATACAATGTTCCATATACTCTGCGGAGTTGTAACATGGTATTGCAAATGATAATAATTTACCCATCAAATTTCTCCTTTACATTCTGTCAGGGCATTCAATCGCAAGTAAATCAATACACTGCTCGAGAATGCTCTTCGTAAGGCTGATAAGTGCAATATAACTTGCCTTCTTAGCCTCGTCAGGTTCTGAAAGTATCTTATTGTTATGATAAAAGCCATTAAATGCGTTAGATACCTCATATATAAACTGACATATCTTATGTGGTGCATTATCCTTATATGCCCCATCAATTATATCTGCAAACTTAATAAGTGATAAAGAAAGATTCTTCTCACTTTCTTCTGTAGCAGCCATAATTTTAAGGTTATCTGTGCTTCCACCATTTTCTGTATATTTGTTAAGGATAGACTTAATTCTTACAATTGTGTAAAGAATATATGGTCCTGTATTACCCTCAAATGATGAAAATCTCTCAATATCAAACACATAATCCTTTGATGCCTGATTAGAAAGATCTCCATACTTTAATGCAGCAAGTCCTACTATCTTAGCTGTATCTCTTGCTTCTGTCTCTTCAACAGTTCTGTTAGACATAATTTTCTCATATACAGCTTCATCAATATCAGCTATAAGATGCTCAAGTCTCATAACACCACCTGAACGCGTCTTGAATGGTTTACCATCTTTACCGTTCATAGTACCAAAGCCCACAAATCTCATATCTGCATCAGGCGCTACAATCCCAGCCTTCTTAGCCGTTCTGAATACCTGTGTAAAATGAAGTTCCTGCCTCTTATCAGCAAGATAAATATATGTATCAGGATGATATAACTTTTCTCTTTCAACAATAGTTGCAAGGTCAGATGTTGCATAAAGTGCCGCACCATCAGATTTTCTTACGATGCATGGTGGAAGTTCCTTAGTATCACCCTCCTGCTGGATATCTACAACAGTTGCACCCTGGCTTTCATAAGCAATTCCGTCTGCAATCATCTTATTAACCATATCGTCAATATATGGCTGTGCATCTGATTCACCTTTCCATAAATCAAAATGTACATTAAGATTATCATAATTCTTCTTAAGATCAGCCTTAGAAACTTTCATAATATGATGCCATATTGCACGGCATGCCTTGTCACCGCTCTGTAACTTAAGTGTAGCTTCATGAGCTCTTTCTGCAAATTCAGCATCTTCCTTAGACTTTGCAGAAGCTGCCGGATAAATCTCCTCAAGCTCTGAGATAGTAAATGGTGCTTCCTCTGGATACTCACCGGTAAAACTGTCATCAAAATACGGAAGTTCTGGTTTTCTATCTCTTAATTCTTCAATGATAAGTCCCATCTGCAGACCCCAGTCTCCAAGATGGACATCACCTATAGTTTTATTTCCAGCAAATGTATTGATTCTCTTAACACTTTCTCCTATAACTGCAGAACGTAAATGTCCGACATGAAGTGGCTTTGCAGCATTAGCTCCGCCATAATCTACAATAACAGTCTTTTCCTTATCAGCATTAAAATATCCAAACTTCTCTGTTTCAGACATCTCATTAAGATATCCAGCCAGATAATCCTCACATATATTAATATTGATAAATCCAGGCTTAACACTCTCAATCTTAGAAAACATCTTGTTATCCGTTAACTTTGCAACGACCTCATCAGCGATCATAAATGGTGCTTTCTTATATGCTTTGGCTGCTGCCATAGCACCATTACACTGAAACTCGCACAGGTCAGGTCTGTTAGAAACTGTAACTTTCGCATATGCCTCATCATATCCACATTCAGTGAATACATTTTTAATCTCATCAGTAATAAGTTCAATAATCGTCTTCATATTCTCCACCTTTTACAATATCTAATAAACCACCTTTACAAGAAACAGCCCATAACTCTCTGCCGGTAATGACATCTGTACGTTTTCCCCATCAAGACATCTCTTCACATCTTCCGGCTTCTTAATACCATTACCTACATCAAGCAGCATCCCAATCATAAATCTTGCCATATTATGAAGGAAATCATCAGCTTCAATCCTTATGTAAGCTCTTGTTCCTTCATACTGAATGTTTATCCTCTTAATAGTTCTCTCTGTGCTTTTGTTCTTCTTTGCTGTTGTAAATGCCTTAAAATCATGTTTTCCTTCAAAATATCCGGCAGCCTTTCTCATGGCATCAAAATCCGGCATACTGAATGTATGATACGCATATTTTCTTCTGAACACATTAGCTACATTACCTGTATCCAGTCTGTACTCATATATCTTGGACTTTGCATTAAGCTGGCTGTGAAATCTTTCATCAACCTGTGAAACAGACATAACCGCAATATCTCTCGGCAGATATCTGTTAAGATAATTCTTAATATCAAGTGCCTTAACTTCCTTCTCAAGCTTGAAATTCGCTGTCTGGCAAAGTGCATGCACGCCCTTTTCTGTTCTTGATCCAACATACATGTCAACTGTCTCACCAGTCATTCTTGCTATTATCTCACACAGTCTGCTCTCTATAGTATTCGTGCTGGCATCCTTGCCCAGTCTTTGCCAACCATCATATCTTCCACCATCGTACTCTATCTCTATACGGTAATTATACATTATTCGTCTTCCAAAACCTTTTCTATTGTATTAATAATTACAGCACTATCAAATGGCTTCTGAATAAAATCAGCAGCACCTCTCTTTAATGCCTCAACCATATTAGTCTTCTGACCAGCGGCAGTTACCATAATAACTTTTGCCCCAGGATCAATCTCAATAATCTCTCTTACTGCTTCTATACCATCCATAACAGGCATTGTAATATCCATTGTAACAACATCAGGCTTATACAACCTGAATTTTTCTACGCCTTCTACCCCATTAACTGCCTCTGATACAATCTCATGTCCTGCATCTTCAAGCATATTTCTTAAAAATTTTCTTGATGTCTTAGAATCATCTACTATCAAAATTTTTGCCATAACTATTCTCCTTATTAAGCTGAAAGCTGGATTTTATTATCAGCAGCCATTAAAATCTTAAATACATTATCTTCAATATTGAAAGTCACAACATAAAAACCGGTATCTGCCGTAACTTCTGTATCTTTATAAAAAACTGGCGGGTGAAGTGTTACTTCAATATCTGCTTCCCCAAGTTTAGTTGCATATGCCCCATTCATCACATTAATAAGTTCACATAATGCATCATAAGCATCTTCATCGAATTCTTCAATATCTTCCTGTGCAAATGTCGATGCCACTTTCAAAAGTTCCCTGTTATCACCAGCTACGCCAAGAAACACATCAATATCCCCATCCATAACCTGACAGCCAATAAACTGACCCTTATATTCTCTTTCGTAATCTATCTGGTTCAGTTCAATATTACAATCCATGAACATTCCAAGACTTTTCAATGTACACTGCATCTGCGTCTTGTAATAATCATTGTCCATATGCAGAAATGTTTCAACAAGTGTATCCGTATCTCCCTGCTTTATGACTTGTAACTCTCTGTCAGTGAACACGTTATCTGAGTGATTCTTTGCAATATATCTGCCGAGTATTCTGTCCTTCATAGTTTTTCTCCTTCTCGTTGATTTAGCGCCCCAAAATATACCCTGTTCATTCACATTAATATATAAATACTTAGTCCATTATACATCATACCATTGTTCAATAGCAATAATTTCAGAAGAAATTACATTTTATCATGAAAAAAAATACCCGGACAACACAATCTGTCCGGGTTGAATACTATTATTAATTACTTATCTTCCACTGAATAGTTAGGAGCTTCCTTTGTGATATGAATATCATGTGGATGACTCTCTCTTAAAGCTGCTGAAGACATCTTAATAAACTGAGCTGTTTCCTGAAGTACTGGGATTGTAGGTGCTCCACAATATCCCATACCTGAACGTAAACCGCCCATAAGCTGGAATATAGTATCTTCAACAAGACCCTTATAAGCAACACGTCCTTCAACACCCTCAGGAACAAGCTTCTTGGCACCAGTCTGGAAATATCTGTCCTTGCTTCCGTTCTCCATGGCAGCGATAGAACCCATTCCTCTGTATACCTTATACTTTCTTCCCTGAAATAACTCAAATGTTCCAGGAGCTTCATCACAACCTGCGAGAAGGCTTCCTAACATGCAGACATTACCACCTGCTGCAATAGCCTTAACGATATCTCCTGAATACTTGATACCACCATCAGCAATTACAGGAACACCATACTTCTTAGCCTCTGCATAAGCATCCATAACGGCTGTAACCTGTGGAACACCAATACCTGCAACAACTCTTGTTGTACAGATAGAACCAGGTCCGATACCAACCTTAACAGCATCTACACCAGCCTCACAGAGAGCCTTTGCAGCTGCACCTGTTGCAATATTACCGGCAATAACCTGAAGATCAGGGAATGCTGATTTAATATCTTTAAGAGTTGTAATAATATTCTTAGAATGACCATGAGCTGAATCAATTACAATACAGTCAACACTTGAATTAACAAGTGCCTGAACTCTGTCCATAACATTAGCTGTGATACCAACAGCAGCACCTGCTAAAAGTCTGCCCTGTGAATCATGTGCTGAAGATGGATACTTAACGCTCTTCTCGATATCCTTAATTGTAATAAGTCCTCTTAATTTATAATCATCATCAACGATAGGAAGCTTCTCTTTTCTTGCCTTGCCTAATATCTTCTTAGCCTCTTCAAGAGTAGTTCCAACAGGAGCAGTGATAAGATTCTCGCTTGTCATGCACTCCTTGATTGGTCTTTCAAAATGCTCCTCAAACTTAAGGTCTCTGTTAGTAATGATACCAACAAGCTTGCCATTATCATCTGTGATAGGTACTCCGGAGATTCTGAACTTGCCCATAAGGTCATTAGCTTCCTGTAATGTATTATCTGGATGTAAGAAAAATGGGTCTGTGATAACACCATTCTCTGAACGCTTAACCTTGTCTACTTCTTCTGCCTGAGCTTCTACTGACATATTCTTATGAATAATACCAATACCGCCCTGTCTAGCCATTGCGATTGCCATTCTGTGTTCTGTAACTGTGTCCATACCTGCACTCATTAAAGGAATGTTAAGTTTAATATTCTTAGTGAGCTGTGTTGAGAGGTCAATCATATTAGGTGTTACTTCTGAATACTGTGGAACTAAAAGTACGTCGTCAAATGTAATGCCTTCACCAATAATTTTACCCATTTGCTAAAATCCTCGCTTTCTGTTGTGTTTTAATATATAGAAAAAATCCGAATAAATAAATTAATCCGGATGTTTCTACGAGTATCTGACAGCTTAGTCAGTTTATAAATATATTACAAGAGAATATAACAAAACTGCCGCTAAAAGTCAAATATTTTTTATAAATGTGCAACTCCGTTGCCAACAGCACTTACAATTGCTTCTTTCATTGAATCATCCGGAAGCATAAACAGTCTTATCATCTCATTGCTGTCATTGTCATATGTGTATATTACAATATCTCCGGGGTCATCAACTCCTGATGAACAATTGTATGTCCTTAACTGCTGCCTTGCCTTGCCCAAAGCTTCCTGACTGTTTACTTTGGCAACCAAAGTTGCTCTTGTAAGGTCAAAGCTTCCCACATTCTTTCTCACAGACTTAGCCATAATCTTATCTATAGTGAGGCTTCCGTTAACATATGAATATTCATATTCAGCGTTATAATATTCAAATACAAACACCGTAAAAAATATAAATATAACAAGAACTATTACACCCAGCCATCCTGTCTGCACAATTGTTGTCGCTGCGAGCAGACATGCAATCACAAGTATTATTCTGTAAAAAATTGAAATCTTAGGAGCGGTAACTTTAACAATCTGCTCTACTGTTCCTTCTATCATAATTCAATAACCTTTCTTTAAAGCAATATGCCCGGCGGGAAATTCCCCACCGGGCTGTAAGTTTTAATTATTCTGTGGAATTACATCATTCCGCCCATGCCTGCACCACCTGCTGGCATAGCTGGAGCATCTTCCTTAATATTAGCAACAACTGATTCTGTTGTAAGAAGTGTTGAAGCAACGCTTGTAGCATTCTGTAATGCACTTCTTGTAACCTTAGCCGGATCAAGGATACCAGCATCTATCATGTTGACATACTCTTCCTTGTATGCATCAAATCCTGTACCAACTTCAGACTCTCTTACCTTATTGATGATAACAGCACCTTCAAGACCTGCATTGTATGCAATGTGGAATAATGGAGCTTCAAGGGCCTTTAAGATAATCTGGGCACCAATCTTCTCATCTCCACTGAGTGTCTTAACAAGCTCTGCAACCTTCTTAGAAGCATGGATGTAAGCAGAACCACCACCTGATACTACACCTTCTTCAACAGCAGCTCTTGTTGCATTAAGAGCATCTTCCATACGAAGCTTAGCTTCCTTCATCTCTGTCTCTGTTGCAGCACCAACTCTGATAACAGCTACACCACCTGCAAGCTTAGCAAGTCTTTCCTGTAACTTCTCTTTATCAAATTCAGAAGTTGTCTCCTCAAGCTGTGCCTTAATCTGTGCAACTCTTGCATCAATATCTTCCTTAGCACCTTCGCCATCAACGATAACTGTATTTTCTTTCTGAACCTTAACAGACTTAGCTCTACCAAGCATATCCATTGTTGTATCCTTAAGTTCAAGTCCAAGTTCCTCAGAAATAACCTGGCCACCTGTAAGAATTGCGATATCCTTAAGCATCTCTTTTCTTCTGTCACCATATCCAGGAGCTTTAACAGCAACAACATTGAATGTTCCTCTTAACTTATTAACAATAAGTGTTGTAAGAGCCTCACCCTCAACATCCTCTGCAATAATAAGGAGCTTAGAACCGCTCTGAACGATCTGCTCAAGAACTGGTAAGATTTCCTGAATGTTAGAAATCTTCTTATCTGTGATAAGGATATATGGATTATCAAGAACTGCTTCCATCTTATCCATATCTGTAGCCATATATGCTGAAATGTATCCTCTGTCGAACTGCATACCTTCTACAAGATCAAGTTCTGTCTTCATTGTCTTAGATTCCTCGATTGTGATAACACCATCGTTAGAAACCTTCTCCATAGCATCAGCTACCATCTGTCCAACTTCTTCATCACCTGCTGAAATAGCTGCAACCTTAGCAATCTGATCCTTGCCTGTTACCTTTTCGCTCATATGTGCGATAGCTTCAACAGCACAATCAGTAGCCTTCTTCATTCCCTTTCTTAATACGATTGGGTTAGCGCCTGCTGCAAGGTTCTTCATGCCTTCATTAATCATAGCCTGTGCAAGAACAGTAGCTGTTGTTGTACCATCACCTGCAACATCATTAGTCTTAGCTGCTACTTCCTTAACAAGCTGTGCACCCATATTCTCGAATGCATCTTCAAGTTCAATATCCTTAGCAATAGTAACACCATCGTTAGTGATAAGTGGTGCACCATATGACTTATCAAGAACAACGTTACGTCCCTTAGGTCCGATTGTTACTCTTACTGTATTAGCTAACTTATTAACACCTTCCTCTAAAGCCTTTCTAGCTTCAATTCCGTACTTGATTTCCTTTGCCATAATAATAGCCTCCTAAATAAATATACTTCTTATATGTTCAAACTACCCTCATCTGCAACTGACATTGTCAATTATTCAATGATAGCAAGAATATCAGACTGCTTTACAATGATGAGATTCTCATCTTCATCAAGTTTAACCTCTGTTCCAGAATACTTAGAATAAATAACCTTATCACCAGGCTTAACCTGCATAACAACTTCCTTACCATCAACAACTCCGCCAGGTCCTACAGCAATAACCTCTGCCTGCTGTGGCTTCTCCTTAGCCTGTCCAGGAAGGACGATTCCTGATTTAGTAGTCTCCTCTGCAACTAATGCTTTAATAACAACTCTGTCTCCTAATGGTACTAATTTCATTATATATTCCTCCATTCCGCTGTCTTCACATGAGAGTGAACCCTTCATGGCAGCATTCATTTTCCTGTTAGCACTCATTCTTTTCGAGTGCTAACCACTGCACATAATGTAACACTTCACGCTTTTATTTGTCAACAGCTAATTCAAATATATTATATTTTTTAGATTTTATTAATAATTATTATTTAACACCCATTTTTATTGATTTTCCATAATAAAACAGATACTGCTGTGCAAATCCCCCCAGTTCCCCAAACTGTTCCTTTGCAAAAGCAGCAATCTTATCCTTTGGAGTGTCCACACCGTCAAAATACATTGTCTCCATAATTCTTTTAATCCACACATCAACAGGAAATGCTTCTTTCTTTCCAAGTCCGAAAAGGCTTACGCAGTTGGCAACCTTCTCTCCAACACCTTTTATTGTCATAAGTTCCTTAATGCACGAATCATAATCCATGCTCTTAAGTTCATTTTCATCAAACTGGCCTTCCCTATTCCTTCTTATTGCATCCATAATATAAGGTGCACGGAATCCTGTCTTTAACTCTTTAAAGTCCTCTTCACTTGCATTAGCAAGCTGATCAAGTAATGGAAATGTATACATATCTACTCCGCCATATGTTCCCTTATATGTACCAAACTTTGCAGATATATCAGATACTATCTTCTTAATATGGGGTATCTGCTTATTCTGCGATATAATGAATGATATAAGAGTTTCAAAAAAATCCTGATTAAGAATCCTCACTCCCCACATACTTTCAATTGCATCTTTTAACTTATCATCTTTTTCCAGCAGCTTTTTCTTAATTGCCGAATAATCCCTGTCCATATCAAAATAATCTTTCCATACATTTACATATTCATCTTCTTCCGTATCATAGAATGTAACGGTATCGTCCTCCTGTGAAACATGCAGTACATGCCCCTTTGCAGCCAATACATAATCCTCTTCATCAAGCTTTACAAAATGAAAACACTGACCACATTCCAATGTCTGTGCCAGGTCGAAATCACATACATTTTTTAATTTATAATCTGACATAAAATTCCTCCATAAATATGCTTTACATTTGCAATTATCTCGTTATACAATCGTATATGATTATAACAGAATTTTCAGGAGACCACACATGAAACATATAAAATATTGGGCGTCTCTTTTAACCGGAGCCGTAATTCTTGCATCCCTATGCGGATGCACATTACCGTTTACGAATGATAACAGCTCTGACAGTTCTACAGAGATTTCATATACAGCATTTGACAATAAAGCAACTGACACAGAAGATATAATTAATTTCATCATAGAAGCAATGTCGGATAACCAGACTTCATGTAACATATTTGTTCCCGACCCTGACCTTATAGATGCCAATGAATGGCTGACAAGAATAAGCGGAATTGAGCAGATAAAATGTGAATATCGTAGAATTAAAGATGGTTATAACCTTGTTGTAACATTTGAATGCTGGGATAATTATGCAATTATAAAAGCTTTTAATTCAGGAAACACTTCCCAGTTAAACAGCCGTCAGGTTGAACTCTATAACAAATACATAGAAGTTCTTGCCGAAGTAACCTCACCTGCAAGAAGCGATTATGAAAATGAACTGGCAATCCACGATTATCTTGTATCACATATAACGTACATTGATAATGGTGGTTCAACTTTTAATGCCTATGACGCTATGATTAATGGTGAGGCTGTATGCAGCGGTTATACAGAAAGTTTCAAAACATTTATGGATATGTTAGGAATCGAGAATTATACAATATCCGGAAAGGCTGGTAACGAACAACATATATGGAATGTTGTTAAGCTTGATAATGACTGGTATCAGGTAGATGTCACATGGGATGACCCGGTAGGCAGCTCACAGGAATATATTGACCACAGTTACTTCAATATATCTGATTCAGATATGGCAATTGATCATACATGGACATCTGATTTCAACGAAACTAATCCAGCTAATGGATATATATATACATATCCTGTTCAGGCTAAGCTTCATTCAGCTGGAACACAGTATGAACTTGACCGTTATATATTAAGGTGTATTAAAAGCCGTTCCCAGCATATAGAATTCACAACAACTAACGACCTTGATATTAAATCCGCTGTTTCCAGTGCCGGTGTACAGCTTTCGTACTCATATAAAACAACCATACGAAACAATTATACAATGTATTCTGTTACATTTTCGTATTAACAGATATTATTACATGTGCAAACAGCCCTGCGGTATCTCACACCACAGGGCTGTTATTTATCATCTCGTATTATTCCTTTTTCCTGGTTCATCTGCTATATAAGAACCATCCTTTATCATAGCTCTTACCAGTGAATCTTTCGCATTCTTCCATGGCTCATCAATATATTTATGGTCAAACTTATTAATAAACCATTCAACATCATCTCTTACCCGCTTCATATTCTCAATATAGAGACTGTTAGTTGTCTTAATAAATTCATCTAACATATCCCCCTTTAAAGAATTAGCTGCCTGCTCAAGCAATATGCCATAATGCTTCGTACAGAATCCCTTACATGCTTTATACTTTCCCCTGAAATCACTATCATGCTTATACATATGAAATATAGTGTCCAGATATCTCTTAAATGTGTTATCAATCCTTTCACATACAAAGCATGTGCCTTCAAGCTGTTCAGTATACGTTGTCACAGCCGGTTTATCTGCTTTCTTAAACATAGACTTTCCTGCCACTTTTCCATCTTGCAGACTTTCAATATCATTAATCACCCTATCAAGATGTGTCTTCATGACAAGTGCAAAGCCAAGTCTGTTCTCACAGTCATACACTTTCTTTAAATGTTTCTGACAGAAACCCTTTTTATCAGTCACAGCCCTTATATCATCTTCCATATAACTAGGTCCCATTGTATAGCTTACTGCATCATCCTCCAGTGCCTTATACATTGAACAAATCGGACATTCACAGTCTGATGAAAATGCATCATTAACAGGTATAGTATATATCTTCTCTTTCATAAGTACTCCTTTAATCAGTCTTTTATAAATGTATTCTATCATAATATTTTATTAATATCATTCTATTTATTATTTTTTAAATTCCGGGTTATATGCATAGAAGTTCTTAGAATCCAGCTTGCTCTGTATAATCGACATAGCTTCTCCGAATCTCTGAAAATGCACAACTTCTCTTTCTCTTAAAAACTTCAGCGGTTCATACACATCCGGATCATCACGGCAGAGTCTTAACAGATTATCATAAGTACTCCTTGCTTTCTGCTCGGCTGCCATATCCTCTGCAATATCAGTTATTGCATCCCCCTTTGACTGGAATTCAATTGCGCAGAAAGGTACACCTCCTGCAGCCTGCGGCCATACTCCAACCGTATGATCAACATAATATGCCTCAAACGGAGTTCCTTTTATCTGTTCCATTGTAAGATTTCTTGTTAGCTGATGAACCATTGTACTGACCATTTCAAGATGGCCAAGTTCTTCCGTGCCTATATCAGTCAGCAATCCGGCAACCTCCCTGTATGGCATGGAATATCTCTGTGAAAGATATCTCATTGATGCTCCAAGCTCACCATCTGGTCCACCATACTGCGAAATAATCATTGCTGCCAGCGTAGGATTACAATTCTTTATATTAATCGGATACTGAAGTCTCTTTTCATAATTCCACATATTACATACCTCCCTTATATTCCCATGGCATAGGTGTTGCCACCCACATCCAGTAGTTGTCATTTACCATATATTCCATGCTGAGAGGTCCATAATAATCTGAATATTTTTTCATAAACTGTACATATTTATCCTTAATCTCTGCATAATATTCAATAGCTGCTGCATCATCCGGATGGGTATCAAGATAAAGCATAGTTTCAACAAGTGCAAAGCCAAGCTCATAAATATTCTTCATAATCATAGCTTTTTCATTTCTAATATTATTACAACAATTCATGACCTGCCTCCTGTAAATGGTTTATCAAGTACAGGAAACATAGTTCCCCGCATAATTGCCCGCGAAGGCTCATATAATTCATCCCAACGCTGCCACGGTACATAGCACATCGCCGGAACCTGTTGTGTCATCATCATAAAATAAGCTCCATATACATGTATCACTACAGTATATGGAGCTTTTCACTTATTGTTGTATGTCCTGTCAGGACGGATGTGTTGTGTCTGTTTTATTGTTTGTGTTCATCTGCGAATATACACAAACTTTTAGTAGCTCATAACCTCATATCCGTCCTCAGTCACATGCACCATTATTTCCCACTGTGCTGAGTACGAATCATCATCTGTATATATTGTCCAGTTGTTGCCCTCGTCTATATATATGTCTGGAAGTCCCGCATTTATCATTGGCTCAATTGTGAATACCATGCCCGGTGCCATGACCATTCCTGTTCCCTTCTTAATTACATAACTTACAAATGGGGTTTCGTGAAATTCAAGACCTATTCCATGTCCACCAACTTCTCTTACTACTGAATATCCATTAGCCTTTGCATGTTCATTTATTGCCGCCGCAACATCTCCAAGATGTCCCCATGGCTTAACCTGTGCAAGACCTAACTCAACACATTCTTTTGCAACATCCACCAGCTTCTTATGTTCTGGTGCAACATTACCTATACAGAACATTCTTGATGAATCCGAAAAATATCCGTTTAATATCGTTGAACAGTCAACATTAATTATATCACCATCAAGAAGCTGGATATTCTTAGATGGTATTCCATGACATACCTGCTCATTAATTGAAGTACACACACTCTTTGGAAATCCTTCGTAATTAAGTGGTGCAGGTATTCCACCCATCTCGGTTGTTTTCTGGTATACCAAATCATCTATATCCTGAGTTGTCATTCCTGCATGAATATTCTCTGCAACATAATCAAGCACAGCAATATTAATCTTGCTGCTTTCTCTCATTCCTGCAAGCTGTTCTTCATTCTTTATAATATTTCTTGGTGGTACCTTATGAAACTTTCTCTTGAAATTATCTAATTTTCTATCAAATTCCATGTGACAGTCACAATATTTTTTCCCACTGTTACACCAGCAGAAATCATCTTTTCGTAATGCCTTCATCACTATTCTCCATTTTCTCTACTGCTCCATAGCTTCCATAATGGCCGGGAGGAACTGTTTCTTTCTTGAAACAACATTCTTTAGTATATATGTATCCTGCTGTTTGTCAACTCCAAATGCCTGTGACATTATTGTATCCGCATTTTTACCTGAACACAGTACATAAGAGCATTCCGTTGATATGTCTGTCATAAGAAAATATACTACATCAAGCCCGCCATCACCTGTTACTGTATCTATGAACGGCACTTCCTTTGCTTTTATCTTCTCTATATCCTCAGGTCCCATTGCATTAACCTGCCCCACACCTACGGTAACATCATTAATTGCGAACTTCTTAAAATCCTGATAGAATATTTCTCTGTCTGTCTTTTCATCAAGATTACTTCCAGCTCCAAACATTTGTCTTCCGTACACTTCAGGGTCAATTCCTGCAATATCAGCGAGCTCCATTGCCGCTTCTATATCATCAGGTGTGCATGTTGGAGATTTGAATATTAATGTATCCGATATAATTGCCGAACACATCAGCCCGGCTATAACAGGCTCTATACTAATTCCTGTCTCCTGATACATCTTATAAATAATTGTTCCCGTACAGCCAAGAGGCTGATTTCTGAAAAATACAGGTGTGATTGTCTGTATAGGTCCTAATCTGTGATGGTCAATTATCTCAAGAATCTCTGTATCTTCAATTCCATTGACTGCCTGGTTCTTCTCATTGTGATCAACAAGAATAACTTTCTTTCTGCCTGAACGAAGGAGATTTCTTCTTGAAATAGTTCCTACATAATTACCGTTTTCATCCTCTATAGGGAAATCCCTGAACCTTTTCTTAGTCATAATCTCCTGAATATCTTCAACATAATCTGTTGTCTTGAAACATACAATTCTGTCTCTTGGTGTCATAAAGAATCCAACCGGAATTGCCTGATTCATAAGCCTTGCAACAGTATATGTATCATAATCAGTTTCAATAATAATACAGTTATGGCTCTTTGCAATCTTGGCAATTGTATTGGATACCTTTGCTCCCTCACATATTATAAGACATTTTGCCTCCATCTCTATTGCACAGAGCTGTGATTCGTATCTGTTACCAAGAATTACAATATCCCCCTCATCAATCATGCTCTCCATCATATCAGGATTAGCCGCTGCAATAAGCATCTTTCCTTTGTCAAATATCTCGCTTTCATCACCTGTAATTACTCTTCCCCCAAGTGTTTCAACAATATTAGCAAAACTTGTCTTAGCATTCGACAATACTCTGTTATCAAATGTTTCAAAATACGATTTGGCAATGTCATCAATCGAAACAAGGCCTGTAAGTTTTCTGCCTTCTGTTATAGGAAGTGTTACAACATTAAGTGAATCCATCAGTTTCCACGCATTACGCACCGAAATCTCTCTGTCTATTCCCTCTGTGTGTCTTATCTCTATGTTCATTACCTGTGGACGTACATCTTTAATATATTCCGGAGCCTCTACACCGAATCTGTTCAGTACAAAATGAGTTTCCTCATTAAGATGTCCCGCCCGCTTAGGCACATAATTATCTGTTCCGGTTATCTTATTCTTTAAATCAGCATAACATATTGCCGAACATATTGAATCTGTGTCAGGATTTTTATGGCCTATAACCATAATTTCCTTTGCTTTTTCTTTATATTCTTCCATACTCTGTTTGCTATCTCCTTATAATTATCTAAACCACTCTATTCCTTCTTACATTAAAATAAGTCTCCTATGCTTCACCATAGGAGACCATTCACTTTAATTACTTTCTGAAAGTCACTTTTTCAGTTTCATCAGTATAACCAATTGTTCTCATATAGCTCTTGAACTCTTCTATCTTATTACTATATACACCAAATGCATCATAGCACTTCTGGAAGTATTCAAGTGCAAGTTCTACATTACCAGACTCCTTGGCGTTCCAAGAATCAACAGCATATTTATGAATCTGTCTGTGTGCCGCATCAAGATCCTTAAACTGTCTGCTTCCTGTAATACGCGTATCTGTCTGTGCTTTCATCCACTTACCTAACTTACATCCATCCGGATTGTTAAGCTGTGTAACCTTAAGAGTTTCAAATCCAACAGCATTATTATATACTCTCCACATAAGGATAAAGTGGTCAATCTGGAATATTCTTATCATATCCTGTGTTGTAACATTAGAGAATGACCTGAACATATCACTTCTTGCAGTATCAATATATCTGCCAATCTTATAGATATGAGTACCTGTAGCCATACAGTTATCAGATAACTTATCATAGCTTGCCGCAATACTGTCTACCTGCTTGGCAAATTCTGTAGTAATAGATGACTGTGTATCAATATCTGCGAATATTCCGTTAACAGCATCATTAATTGCAACCATCTGGTTATTCATTCTTTCAATATCTGAAAGTGATTCTTCAACCTTTGAATTACCTTCTGAAAGCTTAACAGTTGTATCATCCATGGATACTGCCAATCTTCCAATATCATCATTGAGTTCCCTTACATAATTAACAATATCATCAGCAGATTCTGATGTACTGCTTGATAACTGTCTTACCTGATCAGCAACAACTGCAAAACCTTTTCCTGCCTCTCCTGCTCTTGCAGCCTCAATAGAAGCATTGAGAGCTAACAGATTACTCTGGCTTGCAACCTTCTTCACAATATCAACAATCTCTCCAATCTTATGAATCTTGTCCTGAAATTCCTGTACCTGTCTGTTAATATCCGAAATCTTTTCTGATGACTCATTAACAACCTTAATACTCTCATTCATATTAGCTGTACTGTTCTGTGTAGCAGCAAGCATCTCATGAGTATTGTCCTTAATATCAGCCATGGCAACATTAATGTGGTTAATAGATTCTTCAAGATTATGTCCTGACTCTCCCATAGCACCAATAGCCTGAGCCTGTGACTGCACCTCATCCATCATATTCTTTACATATGAATTATCGCCAATTGACTCCATAGCCTCATTAAGTCTCATTACGAAATTATTATTGAATCTCTTATAAGTCTCAACAACTTCATTAAACTTATTGGCAACCTCAGGATTTTCAAAAAGTGTTATATCAGCCGGTGATTCACCTGTATGCGATATCTCACCAGATATTATCTTATCAAATACATCAAGCAATGTATTCAAATCATTACCTGACGCTGCTTTAGCTGTTGTTTTATTCTTTCTAAACATAACGCTCCTCCATATACAGATATTAAATTATCTACACTGTAATTTTCTATTATGATACCATAATTTCTCATTAAATGACAATCTTTTTATTACTTTTGTGGAACAAAATTACAGAAAAATAATACTATAACAATAAAAGCAGCTACAACGGAGAATTTCATTGAAGAATTTCAGCAAATATATATCATTATTTATTATTATGACCATCATACTGGTCACAACATTTCCAATGACAGCCTGCAACAAAGAAAATGCAGACAATTCCGTTAAAAAAATCACTCTCTGCGAAGTTACACACTCTATATTCTATGCACCACAATATGTCGCCATTGAGAATGGATATTTTGCCGACGAAGGGCTTGAGCTTACCGTAACTAATGGTTTTGGTGCTGACAAAGTAATGACAGCCTTAATATCCGGTGATGCAGATATTGGATTCATGGGTTCTGAATCATCAATCTATGTATATGCCGAAGGCTCTGATGACTATGCTGTCAACTTTGCCGGACTTACACAGCGTGCTGGCAATTTCCTTGTAGGAAGAGAATCCAATGATAATTTTGACTGGTCTGAACTTAAAGGAAAAACTGTTATCGGCGGCAGAGCCGGCGGTATGCCCCAGATGTTATTTGAATATATTCTGAAAAAGAATAATATTAACCCTGAAACAGACCTTGAAATCCTTCAGAATGTTGATTTTGGTTCAACTTCTGCCGCATTCACATCTGGAATAGGTGATTACACAGTTGAATTTGAGCCTTCTGCAACTTTACTTGAACAGCAGGGTGAAGGCCACGTTATCGCCTCGCTCGGTGTAGAAAGCGGCTATGTTCCTTACACAGCATATTGTGCAAAGAAAAGCTATATCAAGAAAAATCCTGATGTAATCCAGAAATTCACTAACGCTACACAGAAGGGGCTTGATTATGTCAATACACATTCATCAGCAGAAATTGCGGCCATCATTGCACCTCAGTTTAAAGAAACCGATATTGCAACAATAACCGCAATTGTTGAAAGATATAAATCACAGGATACATGGAAAACCTCTACTGTATTCACCGAAGACAGTTTTAATCTTTTACAGGACATTCTTACGCAGGCTGGTGAGCTTAAATCTCCAGTTCCTTACAGCAGCCTTGTAACAACTGAATTCTCTGAAAAAGCTCTAAATAAGCAGTAATACATTTTTAATATATCAGCCTTTAAGCAGGTGTCTGAAATGACGGTTATGGTTCTCAAAGAAATCTATCAGCCATGCCGTCATCCTGCATACATATCTGTACAGAGGCAGCGACAGAACCATCATCATAACAGTAAGATTAAGTGCCAGCCCCTTTAATACAACCATTGCAAATAATGAGCGTAAAAATATCATTGAAAATACAATTCCGCATGCCATTGCAACGCATACACATACTCTTATTATATCGAATGGCTTACATACTCTTACCAGTGCTGCCATGCCCACGGTAAGAAGCACAAGTGTTGCTGCAGTCGCTGTCTGCTCATGTGGTGCACCTGTGCAATTGCCATATATTGTTATAATCGTAACTACAATAAAATCCGTCAGACCTGTAGGCAACGCCTTTAGTACTACATTTAGCAGGAAATCACCCTTTATAAGACTCTTATTAGGCTGTAATGCCAGAAAGAAAGCCGGTACACCTATTGTAAATATTCCTAAGAATGATAACTGGGTCGGATATAAAGGATACAGATTAACTGATATAAGTGTAAATATCGTAAGCAGCATTGAGAATATATTCTTTGCAAGAAACAGCGATGCTGAACGCTTAATATTATTGACAACCCTTCTTCCTTCTCCAACAACATCCGGCATCTTTGAAAAATCAGAGTCCAGAAGAACTATCTGTGCTGCATTGCTGGCAGCCTCACTTCCTGATGCCATTGCAACACTACAGTCAGCACATTTTAATGCAAGTACATCATTGACCCCGTCACCTGTCATTGCGACAACATTGCCTGCCATCTTAAATGCTTCTATAATCTTTTTCTTCTGCTCCGGAATAACTCTTCCAAAAACAGTATATTTCTGAACCGCATCTGCTATATCCTTATCCGTTTTAAGTGTAGTCGCATCTATGTAATATGTGGCATCATCTATCCCTGCCCGTATTGCAACCTTTGATGCAGTCAGCGGATTATCTCCAGATATAACTTTAATTGCGACCCCCTGCTTTTTAAAATATTCAAATGTTTCTTTTGCCGTTTCTCTTATCTCATTCTCAAGTATTATAAAAGCCATAGGAGTTATCGCCTTTGTGACAGCCTCTCCTGTTATCTGCTCATTTGCCAGCCCAAACACGACAATTCTCTCTCCATTGCATGAATACTTATCAATAATATTCCTATAATCAGGATATGAATCAAGAAGCAGATATTCAGGTGCGCCTAACAGATATACATCTTTTCCATATCTTGCACCACTGTATTTATTCTGAGAAGAAAATGGAAATACCTGGTCACATTCACATTCTTCTTCAATTCCATAATACGAATGTATTGCTTCCATTGTTGCATTGTCAGAACTGATTGCTGCCACTACATTTTTTATAATTCTCTCTGTTTCATGGTAATCAGTATGCTTTCCGTAACCATCTGTGTAATCCAATATTTCAACATGGGTAACTGACATATCTGGTCTGGTTATTGTTCCGGTTTTATCAACACACAATACATTAACTCTCGCCAGTGTTTCTACACAGTTCATCTCATGTACAATAACATTCTTCTTTCCAAGTCTCATAACACTGACAACCAGTGCAACACTTGCAAGCAGATACAGCCCTTCTGGAATCATTCCGACAAGTGAGGCTACCATTGAATCTATACTGCTCTTTATTGAGCCCCCGACTGCAAATCTGCTCTGTAAAAACAGTCCTGCTCCTATAGGTATTATAAGGACACCGATTGTCTTAACAAGCTTATCAAGAGATTGCATCATATCTGTTTTGTGTTTCTTTCGTCCTGCCTTTGCTTCTATTGCAAGCTTTGCTGCATATGCGTCAAGACCGACATTTGTAAGCACAGCCTTACATTCTCCTGACACAATAAAACTGCCGGAGAGTAATATATCCCCGGCATTCTTGACAACCTCGTCAGACTCACCAGTAACTAATGATTCATTGACACGAACAAACCCATCAACAAGAATTGCATCTGCACTCAGCTGGTTTCCAGCTGAAAATACGCACAAATCTCCCTTAACCAGAGTCTCCGAAGCTACAGTATGTAATTGTCCATCTCTTATAACCGATGTCTTAGGTGCATTAACCACCGTAAGTTTATCAAGAACCTTCTTAGCTCTTATCTCCTGAATTATTCCAATAAACATATTAGAAATAATTACTGGAAGAAATGTCATATTATTATATGACCTCACAAAAGCCAGAAGAACAGCAAATACAGCAAATATCAGGTTGAAATATGTAAATACATTGCCCGCAACAATCTGGCCAATGGTCTTGGATTGTTTTCCAACTGACACATTGACCATGCCATCATTTGTTAACTGCTCTACTTCATCTGCTGTTAGTCCTTTTTTCACATCAGTCATTTGAGTATTTTATCTCCTTCATAATGAATTGCTTGATAAATAAAGCTATTCCTCCCACAATCACAAGCTTAACAATAAACAAAACAATAATATTAGTAAGTGAAAATGCATTATATAACTGGAACATTATATTAGAAACAAACTGTGCAATTATCGCATAATATGCATACATATAATTAACCTGTTTCTTTACTACGCCATATACAACCATAAACAGCATTATATTAAGTGCAATATCAAGAACCGCAGATACAGCCATTAAAAACCACAAAATCGCAGGCGAATCAATCAGCTGTGATACATTTGAAGTATATAATGTAATTACATCACTCTCAGCCATTCCGCTGTTAAACATATCCGAGATGAATTTTTCTAATCCATTAGCTGATATTGCCTGTGCATATACAAAAAATGTAAACATTGACAATGCATAAGTAATAACGGTATCTCCAATTGCAAGACCCGTTCCTGCCATAAGCACGTCCCCTGTTCTGTTATATCTGTCAGTCATCATCTTTGCCGTAAACCATCTTGCAATACCAAACCCTGCTGCAAGCAGAATATTATATATAACCACATATGCATTGGTATTATACGTAAATGACTGATCAACATTAGGTATAAGCGAAAGAACACTCATCAAAAGCTGTGAAAACATAAACCCAAATACAACATACGAAAGAACACCTAATGCCAAAGGTATAAATCTTCCCTTCCATCTCTTAATTACCAACACAAGAAGAACTATCAGAACAGATATAACAAGTATTGCGCCTGCTGATATCATACTGACAGTTGCATTACTCACTGTCTTGTCATAATTAATATTTAAATTCTCCATAAAACCTCCAGATTATATTATCAAAAAAGGCGGTCCAATATTAATTGTGACCGCCCCCATAATCCTATTGTGTTACAATATATCTTTCTATATATAATATAAAAAAGGCACACTGAAAAACAACCGATTATAATTTTGTTACGTTAGTAGCCTGAGGACCCTTTGCGCCATCTGTTACATCAAACTCAACCTGAGCGCCTTCCTCTAAAGACTTGAAGCCTTCCATGTTAAGTCCAGAGTAATGTACAAATACATCCTTTCCTGACTCATCACTGATAAAGCCGTAACCCTTCTGGTTGTTGAACCATTTAACTGTACCCTTCATTTCAAGTACCTCCAAAAAAAATCTTGATGTTTGAAACACCTTACTAATATTACCATTTCAGGTACCCGCTGTCAATTAAAGATAGCACATTTACTGTTGTTGTGCGTTTTTCTTACTCTGTTGCTTTACTGTAAAAGTTGTACGGCTGAGTTCAACTTTATCATCGCCCTTCTGTGCAACAACAACTACATCGTCCTTCTTTACATTAATACCATTAACTCTTAAAAGACGGTCACTCACCTTTTCCGTGGTATATTCTTTCCCGTTAATCAGAACACAACTGTAATCGTTAAAACTGCTGCCCTCAATAAACACCGTATCATTATAATTATAGACATCTGTTATCTCAATATCATCAATACCCATCTTAAGATTTGTAGCCTCATATGGTGTTTCTCCACCATAAATTTCCTTTTTACCATACAGAATGTCATATTCCAGAATTTTGAGATTCTTCAAATACTCATCTTCTGGAAGTTTCTGCTTTGACTGATGATATTTCATGATATATCCCTCAGATATACCAAGTCTTTGCATTACATACGCAGACAACTGATATGCCTGAATATTCTTTTCCTGTCTGTCCATATCAAAGTTACTCCAGATTACATACTGTGTCTGGAATTTATCTCCGTTAGTAAGCATTTCATCTGTAAAATCAAATGTAGGTAAATGATCTCCATAAAGCACAAGTACAGTTTCTTCATCTCTCTCTGATAAAGACTGTATAAGCTCACCTATGAACTTATCCATCTCATGAATCTGGTTTACATAATATTCAAATGATGTCTGCTGTTCTGCAACTGGAAAGTTAGTCACTTTAATCTCTGGTGTGTATCCTTCCATTGGTGTAGATGGATAATCACCATGTCCCTGTACAGATATTGTAAACACATAGTCAGTTCCAGCTGTTGAATCAAGTGCCTTAGTAATCTCTCCTGTAAGAATATAATCCTTAGCCCATCCCATAGGCGTTTCTTCAAACCCATCCATATATTCAATTGAAGTAAATGTTTCATATCCCAGATGTGAAAACACCAGATTTCTATCATAGAATGTTCCATCATTATTGTGTATTGCATGAGTTGAATAACCAAGTTTCTTAAGGTCATAGGCCATAGACTCACATACCTTGGATTTCATAATTGTTCTATATGGATATTCACCTGGTCCAAAATCATCAATATTAATTCCTGTCTGTACTTCAAACTCTGTATTACATGTTCCTGCTCCAAAGCATGGAACTGAGAGATATCCTGAAGAACATTCAGATATAAGTTTTTGATAATTAGGCAGCGGATTCTCTGATAAAGTTATTCCTTTTACATGTGTAGGATCAAAAAAAGACTCCAGTTGGACAAATATAATATTAGGAGTCTTTTCACTCGCTTCAACATCAACATTATCAAGATCATTCTTAAGTGAATCCATATATTCTTCAGAATAATCTCCTGATTTCTTAATTCCCCGGTCAAGCACACTGCTCACAAAGCAGTGACTGAATCCGTATTTCTTATATGCCTGGGCAAGATTACCAAAGTGACCTTCAACAGCTCCTGTAAACAGAAGAGTAATTCCCATTCCGTATGCTGCAAGAAATACAAGTATCATCTGTACTGCTGCATATGCAACAAACTTTGTTTTCTTAATTGTCACTTCAAGTTTTGGGGCTTTCCGCCACAGAAAAACAAGTCCTGCAATAACCGCTATAACCAGTAATGCAATAAGAATAATCTGTATAACACTCACATATAATCCCGCAACCTTTATAGCATCTTTTATAAGATAAAAATCCATCGCCGTAAATGGCGTTTTTCTTGAAGAAAGTATTATAAAATTAGTAAGTGCCAATCCAATCCAAAAAACAGAAACCACACTATACACAAACATTCTTCTCCTAAAAAATAATGCAAGTGCCATGCTTGTCATTATTATAAGTGTATTGTATATAAAAATAATTGGATGCATAAATGGAAATGCAAGTCCCATTATTCCTCTTCTGTTAAAACATTCAACTATTAGTTCAAGAACAATAGAATAAACTGCTGTGTGAACCAGATCATAGGTCCATATCTTCTGTACAAAAGCTTTAACCCTGTTCATAATGATTATACGCCCCTTTAGTGCTAATTCTTTTTAATAGTCTCCAATACATCTCTTGTTTTATTTTTTAATTTCATGCTGGCTGTTCTGGATATAAGCAAAGCAGAACCATATCTTCTTGCCTCATCTATCTTTCCACAATGGATTCCAATGCTTGTGAGCAGATATGTTATCGTATTCTCGTCCATTCCCGCTATTGGAGGATATTCAGTCTCTCTTGCCTGTTTAAAACCTCTGTATGCATCTTCCAGATACTCTTTTTCATATTTCTCATACATACTTATACGTTCTTGTGCTGCTCCATTAGCCTTTGCCTCTTGTATCTCCCCACGATATATCCACGCCAGCTTTAAGCAAAGATATGCACTCTCACTTATCTTGCCACCTGTCACCATCTCTGTAAGCATCGCCATCTTGCATCGTTTCACAGCTCTCTCATAGCTGTAAGTTTCTGTTTCCGGCTCCTTTGCAGTAAATCTTGAAGACACATTGTCCCTTACAGCCTGCCTCTGTTTTTCAGTATGATGTCCAAACAAACGTAAACTGGCTGCATAGCCACAATGTGGGCACATTATTATATCATATTTACATGTATCAATTCCTTCATATAGAGGCTTTAATATATCATCTGTCCCAATAAATCTTGCTTTTCCGGTTCTTACCTGCTTTGTTTTAAATTCCTTCCCACATACATCACATTTGATTGTCTTATCAAAAATATAATCTGTTTCCTTCTTTTGTCCAATACCTTCCATCAGGATAACCTCACTATTTCTGTAATTTGAATGAACTCTTAAGTGAAACTATCCTGTTAAATATAGGCTTACCCTGTTCTGAATCTTTATTATCAACGCAGAAATAGCCATTTCTTACAAACTGGAACTTATCTTCACTTACAGCTTTCATAAGCTCTGGTTCAAGATAACACTCTGTAAGAACAATCTTAGAGTTCGGATTGATATTCATAGAACCATCTTCTTCGTTATAAACGCCCTTTTCTTCATCTACGATATTCTCGTATAATCTGACTTCAGCTTTACAGCCTTCTGTAGCAGAAACCCAGTGTATTGTTCCCTTAACCTTACGGCCTGTGAAATTTCCACCCCTAGTCTCAGGATCATAAGTACAATGTACTTCTATAACCTTTCCATTCTCATCCTTGACATAGTCAGTACATGTAACAAAATATGCATTCATAAGACGCACTTCATTACCAGGGAAAAGTCTGAAATATTTCTTAGGAGGCTCTTCCATGAAATCCTCTCTCTCAATATAAAGTTCCTTTGTAAATGGAACTTTTCTTGTTCCCATCTCTGGATTTTCCTGATTATTAGCCACTTCCATATATTCAACCTGGCCTTCAGGATAATTATCAATGACAAGCTTAACAGGATCAAGAACAGCCATCATTCTCTTAACCTTAAGCTTTAAATCTTCTCTTATACAATATTCAAGCATTGGATATTCAACTGAACCCTGTGCCTTAGTAACACCAACAAGCTCAACGAACATCTTAATAGCTTCAGGAGTAAATCCTCTTCTTCTTAAAGCTGCAATAGATACAAGTCTTGGATCATCCCATCCGTCAACAATTCCATCTTCTACAAGCTTCTTAATATATCTCTTACCTGTTACAACATTAGTAAGATATAACTTTGCAAATTCAATCTGCTTAGGATTCTCCTCTGGAGATGTCTTATAACCGGTCTCAATTACAACCCAGTCATAAAGAGGTCTGTGATCCTCAAATTCAAGTGTACATATAGAATGTGTAATTCCCTCTACTGCATCCTCAATAGGATGTGCAAAATCATACATCGGATATATGCACCACTGATCTCCTGTTCTGTGGTGTGTCATATGTGCAACTCTGTAAATAACAGGATCTCTCATATTAATATTAGGAGATGCCATATCAATCTTAGCTCTTAAAACCTTCGTTCCGTCTGCATATTTTCCTTCCTTCATCTCCTCAAAAAGCTGAAGATTCTCTTCTACAGAACGGTTTCTATAAGGACTTTCCTTACCTGGTTCAGTAAGAGTTCCTCTGTACTTTCTAATCTCCTCCGCAGATAAATCATCTACATAAGCTTTTCCCTTCTTGATAAGTTTTACAGCTGCTTCATACATCTGTGGAAAATAATCTGATGCAAAAAGGACGTCTCCGTTCCACTCTGCTCCAAGCCATTCAACATCTGCCTTAATAGAGTCTACGAATTCAACCTTTTCCTTAGTAGGATTAGTATCATCAAATCTCATATTAAACTGTCCGCCATATTCCTTTGCAAGTCCATAATTTAATAATATAGACTTGGCATGTCCAATATGAAGATATCCATTAGGTTCTGGTGGAAATCTTGTAATGACCTTCTTGCAATGGCCACTCTCAATATCCTTATCTATAATCTGCTCAATAAAGTTCTTAGAAAGAGCTTCGTTTTCCATGTTAATCCTCCTTGTTTTCGTATTTAAAAGGTAAAGATTATTGTACCCTAAATTCTTACATAGTTCAACCAGTTGTTTAATTATACTGGTCTTTATTCATTATAATATCATACAGCATCTCCACAGTTTCTCTTATCTGCTTTCCCTGCTCATTAAGCGTAATGTCTGCATATTTCTTATAAAGTGCGGCCCTGTCAGCATATATCTCTTCCACAGTTGTCTTTCCATTAGACACAACCCCACGTTCTTTAAGACTTCCAAGTCTCTCCTCAAGTGATTCTGGTGGAAGTTCAAGATAAACCACAGTACCAATATCCTTAAAATGTTCCATTGCCTCTTTTCCATATACAGCACTCCCACCTGTTGCAATAACCGTGTGGTGTGGACTGATGGAACAATTCACTTCATTTTCAATCTGTATGAATCCTGCATCTCCGTGCTTTTCAATTATCCTTTCAAGAGTCATTCCCTCTCTTTGCTGAATAACAAGATCTGAATCAATGAATCCAAATCCTATCTTCTTGGCAAGCACTACTCCAAGTGAACTTTTTCCGCTTCCCGGCATGCCTATAAGTATAATATTATTCATGTGTACCTCCATACGCCTGAGATTTATCTTGTACAGCAGTCATACATTTCCTTAAGCTCATCAACTGTAAATGTATAATGTGAATTACAGAAGTGACAATTAACCTCAATTGGCTCACCATCATCAATCATCTTCTGTATTTCTTCTTTTCCTACACTGATAACAGCTTTGCTCACTCTGTCCTTAGAACAGTTACAGTAAAACTTTGTTGGAATAGTGTCAAGAATATCAAGCTCCATATCCCCAAGAATATGTTCCAGAATCTGTTCAGGAGTCATTCCTTCCTCCAGCATGGCTGTAACAGACTTAATCTCCTTAATTCTAGCCTCAAGCTTATCTATAAATTCATCCGTTGCTCCCGGCATAAGCTGGATAATAAATCCTCCAGCCTGCTCAACAGTATTATCCTTATTCATAAGAACGCCAAGTCCTACAGAAGATGGAACCTGCTCACTGTTAGCAAAATAATAAGTAAGGTCATCTGCAATCTCACTTGTGATAAGAATAGTATCACCAACATATGGCTCTTTAAGTCCAATATCCTTAATTACACTTAATACACCAATTCCTACCGCATCCGCAATATCAAGCTTTCCATCCTTAAGTGGAAGCATAACCTGTGGATTGCCAACAAATCCCTTAACCTCCCCCTTAGGATTAGCTGTAACTGTCATACTTCCGATTGGACCATTGCCCTTAATCTGTACAGTAAGAATATCCGCATCATTCTTCATCATTGCGCCCATCATCGCACCACCTGTAAGAAGTCTTCCAAGTGCAACAGTTGCGATAGGACTCATGTTATGTCTTTCTTTTGCTTCTTCAACAAGCCCTTTCGTTGTAGTGGCAAATGCTCTTACCTGGCCACCTGCTGCTGTGGCTCTAACAATATAATCACCCATAATTATCTCCTTATTATTTCTCAATCACAAAATATAATCTTTCCGACTTATCGTCAGGCATATCCTTAGTAAATGCATTATACACATTTTTCACGGTAAGTCCAGCCTTATTAACTGCACCTGTAACCTCATCTATAGTAAAGCCATGCTGATAGTGCTGTTCTTCAAATCTGTCAAATGTACCATCCTCATTCTTAACAAACACAGCAAGCTCATATTCATTATTGCGTTCTTTCTCATCATAATAGTTGTCCCATATAAATGCAGAATCTTCCCTGTTCTCAGCATATGTATTCTCAGCAAGTATATCCCTGAAGAAATGTATTGTCTTTAAATCAAATATAAATACACCGCCTTTTTTAAGGTTCTCACTAACACATGCAAATACACTTTCAAGGTCAGGAACAGATGTAATATAATTCATGGAATCCCCTATACTTATCATACCGTCTACTTCATAAGGCACTTCAAAATCCCTCATATCCTGACATGTATATATAACCTGCGAACCCTCTTCAAATGTTTTCTCAGAAGCTATAGACAGCATATCCTCAGACATATCAAGTCCAACACAGTCATAGCCTTCCTTAGCAAGCATTCTTGTAACAGTTCCTGTTCCACAGCCCAATTCAAGCACTGATGAATCACCTGACACACCATTTTCCTTAAGGAGAGCAATCATGTACTGCCCCCATTCCTCATATGGAATATTATCCATATACTCATCATAAACATATGCAAAGCCTGTATATGCATCCATTATAATTACCTCTTATCATTCCTGTACTTAACATTAAAATGACCTGCCATTATCTGGCAGGTCTTAGTGTTTAAAAGCTATGCATTCTTTCCACAGCACTGCTTATATTTCTTTCCACTTCCGCATGGGCACGGATCATTTCTTCCGATTTTCTTGCCCTTAACAACAGTTCCAGAAAGCTTCTGCTTCTTGTAAAGGTCTTTTCTTGTCTGCTCATCAAGAAGGTTATCCCACTGTGGCAATTCATAAAGCCAGTCAGCCTTGCAGCCTACCATGTTGTAATAAAGTTTTTCCTTGTCATAATCGAGACTAACTTCTGTATTCTCATCCATAGTTTCAATTGGATTAGGAGTCTTTAAGCTGTCATTGATACCATCAAGGAATCCTGTCATAAGAAGTACTTCTACTCCAAACTTCTCTGCTAATTCCTTAACAGTTCCTTTAACTACTGTATCAGAATCTGCGAGAATCTGCTCATAAATAGCCTTCTCCTGATTAAAATATGAACCCCAGAATTCTGAAGCGTTCTTCTGATCCATCTCTGTCTCGTATGCGAGTTTTCTCCATGTTTCTAATAATGCCATGTCTGATTGTTACCTTTCAAAATATTAATTATGTGTACTGGTTGTATGTATAACCAGATGAGTATGAATACAGTCCATTAGATGTATAAGAATTCTTAGTAGATAATTCTGATAACTGTGATACTGCATTACCATATATAGTTGAAGCCTTGGCAGATATTGTCTGTCCAAATGAGCCGGAATCCTTGAATACCGACTTAACCACAGCCATATCTGAAGCCTTTAACTTATCCTCGTCTACCGTCAGCTTATTATCTGAGCCGACAGATATACCAATCTTCTTAAGAAGATCAGCATTAACCCTTGTATAATTCACCATATTAGATGCACTGTTAAGCACATATCTGCTTGAAGAATCTGCTGTAGATGATACTAAAGAATTATAATTCTTAACAAATGAAGATACTGCCTTTGCAATCTTATCAGTATCATATTCTTTAGCTGTATTGCCATCTTTATCTGTCTTATCAACTTTAGACCACAGAGAGTACTTCTTAAGTTCTGATGCTGAATCCACAAGTGATGCTGCGTTGTCTCTGTTTACCGTCGCATTATTCTTCTGTATATCAATACTCTGTACCTTACCGGTATTCTTATTGGCAGTCGCACCATCCGTTGATTCAGAAGCCTTATTGCTGTAATACTTCCTCATCAGTTTGCTATAAGAGCCATTCTTTATTGAATTATAAGTTGTAAAATCAATGCCATATGACAATGATGTTCCACTAGACGAATTATTGAGTCCTGCGAACAATGCTGATATTGTACTGGCATTATAAGCATTAATTGACATATGCATACCTCCTTGTCTATTGATTCTGTTTCCTAATAGTTACATCGGCCTCCATGCCTCATTTAATTATAACATTTTTTATCTGTTACGCAACATTTTTATAAATAACTTGAGCGGCATGCCAATGTAATGTATATTATTAAGTATCTGACATTGGAGGTCTTATTCATGAAACGATTAAAACGATTTGCTGCATTAACTGCAGTCATACTCTGGGGCATAATGATAATCGCCACTTTAATACTTGCATTCATAGACAATGAGGCATGTCATAAAGTATTTACAGGTCTGCTCTTCACAGACATTGTATTTCCTGTTGTAATATATGCAATGACACTTGTATACAAGATTCTTTCAGGAAGGAATAAGCAGTAATTTTACTGCCTTCCTTCCATAATCTTAATTGTAGCGCTTGTTCCAAGCCTGTCAGCTCCGGCATCTATCATGGCAGCTGCTGTGTTGTAATCTCTTATTCCGCCTGCCGCTTTAACCTTACACTTTCCTTCCACATGGGCTTTCATAAGTGCAACATCACTTATTGTTGCACCTCCTGTAGAGAATCCTGTTGAAGTCTTGACATAATCAGCTCCTGCCTTAACAGACAGTTCGCACGCCTTAATCTTCTCCTCATCAGTCAGAAGACAGTTCTCGAATATAACCTTTAAAGCTTTTCCTGCACATGCATCCCTTACTGCCTTAATATCCTCATACACAGCATCATATTCACCTGCTTTAAGAAGTCCTACAGGAATAACCATATCAATCTCATCCGCACCATCTTCTACGGCTTTCTTAGTCTCATAAGCCTTTACGTCTGTACTCATAGCTCCCAGCGGAAATCCAACAACAACACATGTCTTAACATCACTTCCGGAAAGACATTCTTTTGCAAATGCTGTATATATTCCATTAACGCATACTGATGCAAAATTATACTTTTTTGCTTCTTCACATAATGTACGTATATCATCCTTAGTCGCTTCCGGCTTTAAGTCAGTGTGGTCAAAATATTTATTAAACTTCATATTTCCCTCCTTGTTTTGCGAAGCAAAATCCATGTGCTTATTGTAAGCACATTCCCCTCAGGTGAGGAGAGGGATTTACCTTCAATTACCTATAAAAAGACCGTATCTGCAAAACTGTTGTACTGCAGATACGGTAATGTTAAATATTATTATTTAGAAAATTTACTCTTTCTGTGGATAATCTCATGTCTTCCAGGGCCATTAGATACCATTGTGATAGGGGCTTCAATTTCCTGCTCAATAGCCTCAATATAGTTACGGCACTCAACAGGAAGTTCTTCATAGTTAGTAATTCCTCTGATATCTGACTTCCAGCCTGGCATAGTCTTTAATACCGGCTTAGCCTTCTCAAGCTGTGGAGTAGTTGGGAAATCCTTAGTAATCTTTCCATCTATCTCATATCCAACACACATTGGAATCTCATCAAGATATCCAAGTACATCAAGAACTGTAAGAGCAACCTCTGTTGTTCCCTGCATTCTTACGCCATAACGTGTAGCAACTGCATCGAACCATCCCATTCTTCTAGGACGTCCTGTAGTAGCTCCGAATTCACCACCGTCTCCACCTCTGCGTCTGAGTTCATCTGCCTCATCACCAAAGATTTCGCTTACAAATGCTCCGGCACCAACTGCTGAAGAATATGCCTTAACAACTGTAACAACATCTGTAATTGATGCAGCCGGAATACCAGCACCAATAGCACCATAAGGAGCTAATGTTGATGATGAAGTTACCATTGGATATATACCATGGTCAGTATCCTTAAGAGAACCTAACTGACCCTCAAGTAAAATCTTCTTTCCGTCTTTAAGTGCCTGATGTAAAAATGCTGATGTATCACATACATATGGCTCAACCATCTCTTTATATTCCATAAGAGTATTGAATATCTCTTCTTCATTAAGAAGTGGCTGATGATAGAGATGCTCAAGCATAACATTCTTTAATGTACATACATTAGCAATCTTTTCCTTAAGTTCCTGCTCGTCTCCGAATAATTCATTAACCTGGAAACCAATCTTAGCATACTTATCTGAATAGAATGGAGCAATACCTGACTTGGTAGAACCAAATGATTTACCAGCAAGTCTTGCTTCTTCATATGTATCAAATGCAACATGATAAGGCATAAGAATCTGTGCCCTGTCTGATACAAGAATCTTAGGCATTGGTACATTACGGTCTGTAAGGCTCTTTAATTCCTTAACAAGATATGGAATATTAAGAGCTACGCCGTTGCCAATGACACTTGTTGTATGGTTATAGAAAACTCCAGAAGGTAAAAGATGAAGCGCGAACTTTCCATAATCATTAATAATAGTATGTCCCGCATTAGCTCCTCCCTGGAATCTTACGATGATGTCTGATTCTTCGGCAAGCATATCAGTAATCTTACCCTTTCCTTCATCACCCCAGTTAGCACCTACAATAGCTTTTACCATAGCGTCCTCCAATCTGTTTTAAAAAACACAAACATTAAATTAAGCTATTGACGGGAATTGAACCCGTGACCTCTTCATTACCAATGAAGTGCTCTACCCCTGAGCTACAATAGCATGTGTCTTAACACACCTATTCATAATATTATAGGTTGGTTATTTTGTCAACTTTATTCCTTATCCTTTGTATAGCATTATCTATAGATTTTGGCGGCTTATCAAGCATCTGCGCAATAGCTATATAATCTTTGCCAGACATATATAATTCCAGCACATTTTTTTCAAAATCACTTAACACACTGTATAATTTATCTTCTAAACTTTCAGCATTTTCCTGATCAATAAAAAGTCTTTCCGGATTCTGTTCCTTATCAGACTTTAGTACATCCACCAGCTTTACCTGAGAATCATCTTCTGGATTGACCGGCTCATCAAAAGAAACATATGTATTAAGTGGTGTATTCTTCTTTCTGTTAGAAGCTGTAACCGCATTAAGAATCTGCCTGTTTATGCACATTCCTGCAAATGTCATGAAAGAAGCATCCTTTTGCTTATCATAGTCACGGACAGCCTTATAAAGGCCTATCATTCCCTCCTGGATTAAATCATCACTGTCTCCTCCGGCAAGAAACATGGCTTTTGCTTTCTTTCGCACTATATACTTATATCTCTCAAATATGTACTCAATTGCCTGCTCATTACCTGCCCTGTACATATCAATAAGCTCTTCATCAGGATACTCTTCCATATGCTTCATAAAAAAACTCCCTAATTAAGTCTCTGACGGACTATTTCGTATGCAAGAACACCTGCTGCAACTGAGGCATTTAAAGAATCAATATCACCCTTCATAGGAATTGATGCGATGAAATCACATTTGTCCTTAACAAGACGGCTTACTCCATTGCCCTCATTACCTATAACAAGGCCGATAGGTCCTTTGAGATTAAGATTATACATTGTCTCCCCGCCCATATCAGCGCATACAAACCAGAGTCCCTGCTTCTTAAGTTCCTCGATTGTCTGTGAAATATTAGTAACCTTAGCTACAGGTGTGTAATTAATCGCGCCTGCTGATGTCTTAGCTACAGTTGCTGTAAGTCCGACAGCTCTTCTCTTAGGAATAATAACTCCATGTGCACCTGCAAGGTTGGCAGTTCTTATAATAGCACCAAGATTGTGAGGATCCTCTATCTCATCAAGAATGAATATAAATGGATCTTCTCCCTTTTCCTTAGCTGCTGCAAGTATATCCTCAACCTCTGCATATTCATAAGCTGCGCCAATGGCAACAACTCCCTGATGATGTCCTGTTCCTGCAAGTCTGTCGAGTCTTTCCTTATCAACATAATTGATAATTGCATCTGTTTTCTTTGCTTCTCTGACAATACTCTTTATTGGTCCATCCTGACAGCCGTCAAGAATAAAAAGCTTATCAATAGTTTTACCAGAGCGGAATGCCTCTAATACAGCATTTCTCCCCTGAAATGTTAATTCATTATATCTCATATATTTCTCCTTATATTAACAAAGCAGAATCCAGTTATCCATTACAGATATGGATTCTGCTTTACCGGCTCTACTTTATCTCAAGGCTTTCCAGTCCCGCTTTAACCAGTTCCATCATCCTCTCATACTGCCCGCTAAGATACAGATATCCCATAAGAGCCTCAAAACCCGTTGCTCTTCTGTAATCTCCAATGCTTGCATTCTTGGCAGATGTGTATGACTTTGCATTACGTCCTCTCTTATACACAGCTTCCTCATGTTCACTGAGCATTGGCTCTATTACACCTATCATGGCAGATTGTGATTCTGCCTTAACAATACTGCTCGTTTTCTTGTTAAGCTTATTAACCTGCATATTGCCCTGCTCTATAACCCATGTCTTAATGACAAGGTCATATATGCTGTCCCCGATATATGCAAGAACAAGAGGTGATAACTGCGAAGGCTCTGTATGCTTCATATCCAGACCTTCATATATGCATTTTACAAGGTCGTTATCTAGGCTCTGCTCCATCTTACGCCCTCTCTTGTATCCTTAAGAACAATTCCCTTTGCTAATAACTCATCTCGAATTTCATCAGCTCTTGCAAAATTCTTATCTTTTCTTGCCTGCTGTCTCTCGGCAATAAGTGCCTCTATATCCTCATCAAGCATTTCTTCCTTCTTGTCTGTCTTAAGTCCAAGAATATCTGTGAGAGTTGTAATCTTCTTCATAAGAGTATCGATGTATTCCTTGGAATTGTCTGAGCTTGAATTAGAGTTAGCAAGCTTTACAAGTTCAAATATAGCTGATATTGCGTCTGCTGTATTGAAATCATCATCCATTGAATCTTCGAATTTCTTATAAATGTCATCTATAGAAGCTATTATCTTCTTCTCATCCTCTGTCATTGGAACATCTTTGGCATTCTCTGACAGATGTCTTAAATTATCAACTGCAGTTAAGATTCTGTCTAATCCGTTCTTTGCTGATTCCATAAGGTCATGGCTGAAATTAACAGGATTGCGGTAATGTGCGCTTAACATGAAGAATCTTAACACTTCAAGGTCATATTCCCTGCTTATATCTCTTACTGTAAAGAAATTGCCTAAAGACTTAGACATCTTCTTGTTATCAATATTAAGAAATGCATTGTGCATCCAGTACTTAGAGAATGGTACTCCATTAGCTGCCTCTGACTGTGCAATCTCATTCTCATGGTGAGGGAATATTAAATCCTCTCCACCTGCATGGATATCGATTTCGTCAGCAAGGTACTTCTTAGACATAACAGAGCATTCAATATGCCAACCCGGTCTTCCATCGCTCCAAGGTGATGGCCAAGATGGCTCTCCTTCTTTCTTAGGCTTCCAGAGAACGAAATCAAGTGGGTCTTCCTTCTCATCCTCACCTGTAACCTTAAGGCTGTGTGCCTCATCTCTGTGTCCTGCCTCCAAGTCGTCAATATTCTTCTTAGATAACTTTCCGTATTCTGCGAACTTTCTTGTTCTGTAGTATACAGTTCCATTGACTTCATAAGCATAACCCTTGTCAATAAGAGTCTGTATCATATCAATCATTCCGCCGATTTCCTGAGTTGCAAGAGGATGTGTTGTTGCAGGCTTAATATTCATGCCCTCCATATCCTTCTTACATTCAGCAATGTATCTTGTTGAAATCTCCTCAGCAGATACACCTTCTTCATTAGCTTTCTTAATAATCTTGTCATCTACATCTGTAAAGTTAGATACATAATTAACATCATATCCCTTATACTCAAGATATCTTCTTACTGTATCAAATACAATCATAGGTCTTGCGTTACCAATATGAATAAGGTTGTATACAGTAGGTCCGCAGACATACATTTTAACCTTACCTTCTTCTAATGGCTTAAACTCTTCTTTTCTTCTGGATAAAGTATTATAAATCCTCATGTCAGATTTCCTTTCATAATCACACTTTAGTTATCATCATACGAGCTGCGGCTTTCATTGACGCTGTTCTCAAGGTGTGCAAGTCTCTTCTTAAGTCTTGCGTTCTCCTGCTTTAAGTTCTCGATATCCTGCATAACAGGATCTGGAAGATGTATCTGGTCTAAATCATCAAACAGTCTTACGCTGTCCTGAATAACAACTCTTCCTGGAACACCAACCACTGTAGAATTCGCTGGCACATCCTTTAATACAACAGAACCCGCACCAATCTTGCAGTTATCACCTATGGTAACTGAGCCAAGAATCTTTGCTCCTGCTCCTACCATAATATTATTCCCCAGAGTAGGATGTCTCTTCCCCTGTTCCTTGCCTGTTCCTCCAAGTGTAACGCCTTGATAAAGTGTTACATTGTTACCGATAATAGCTGTCTCTCCGATAACAACTCCATGTCCATGGTCAATAAAAAGTCCTTCGCCAATCTGCGCTCCCGGATGTATCTCAATTCCAGTCTGTCTTGCAGTTTTCTGTGAAATCTTTCTCGCCTTGTAATATTCGCCCTTAAGATATAACTTATGGGCTTTTCTATATTTAAGTATTGCCTTAAAACTAGGATAAAGATATACCTCTTTATCCGACTTAATAGCAGGGTCTCTGTCCTTTATTACCGCTATTTCCTGCTTTACATAATCTCTATATTTCATAATCTGTTAATCCTGACTTTTCTATTCTTAATTATATTATATGAATTAAAGCTGCGAATGTATTGTCAGTTCTATTTGTTCTGACAGCCCATGCAGCCACCACAGTCAGGTCTACAGTTTGTCATATCAGCCGCACCGTATATATAATTAGAAACAGAATTAAGTGAGCATATTGCCTGTGAAGAAATACCCTCTCCACTTCCGGTAAATCCAAGTCCTTCTTCTGTAGTAGCCTTAACATTGACTCTGTCAACATCAATCTTTAAAGCATCTGCGATATTCTTTCTCATATCATCAATATATGGGCGCATCTTAGGCTTTTGTGCAATAATAGTAGCATCAATATTTTCTATAATATAATTAGCCTCATCTATCTTCTTTCCAACCTCTTCCAGAAGCTTGATACTTGATATTCCCTTGTATCTGTCATCTGTATCCGGGAAATGCTTTCCTATATCTCCAAGTGCAGCCGCACCCAGTAATGCATCCATAATGGCATGAAGAAGCACATCTGCATCAGAGTGTCCAAGCAGACCTAATTCATATGGAATCTCAACTCCGCCCATGATAAGCTTACGGTCTTTAACCAGTTTATGAACATCATATCCCATTCCAACTCTCATATAGCTCCTCCTTAATCTTGATTGCAACATTAATTGTTTACCTAGTCCATATAAGTAAAGCACATTTTAGCTGGATTATCAAGTGAAATTGACACCAGCTCACTTTACCTTCTTATATCCACCAGCCGCCTCAATATCCACCACTTCAAACACAGTCAGCACATCCCCATGCACCTTGAATCTGATATCAAAGCCTGAAAATGTTACCCCATAAGCCCTTGACTCGTCTGTATCATAAGCCGGTCTTGGGTCCTGCTCTAATATTTTAACCACTGCTGTCTGTTTGTTTTCCGGCATTATTGCAAGCAGGTATGATGGAAATATCACTTTAAGATTTCTGTTATAAGTGACTGCCGTAAATCCTTCTTTTGCCTCTGGGTGTGAGTCTGTGAATTTTACATACGGCTTGATATCGTATATTGGCGTGCCATCAACCATATCCACACCTGAAACGAATAGTACCGGTCCTTTATCTGCCGTATATTCTATGTGCTCTAATTTCACACATGACATTCCAATATCATTCGGTCTGAACGGTGACCTTGTTGCAAACACTCCCATTCGTACTTTCCCTCCAAGTCTTGGAGGAGTTACCGTTGACGCTATAGTTTTCTTCTGCGACTTGGAAAACTGCCATAAAACCCATATATGTGAAAAATCCTCCAATCCCCTGAAAGCCTCTGGCTGTCTGTATTCTGGTTCAAATGTTATGACACCTTTTAATTCCTCTATCAATCCACTCTGTCTTGGAATCCCAAATTTTGTTGGAAAATCTGTTGAAATGTGACCTATTATGTTCATTTTACACCTCTGGATTATCACTTTTTTTATTGACCTGCCCCATAAAAAGAACTAATATTAATTTATTATAGAAAATATGAGGTCTTTAGTCACAATGAAAATCAATAATCTTATTGTTAAAATATTTTTATGTATATATCTTGTAATAATTATAACCGGAGTTGTCATCTTTGAAAACATCGGTTTTGGCGGTGGCGGTCTTGAAAAAAACATTCACACTGCCAGCAATTCTGAAACCCAGCCAGTTACTGTTAAAGATATCAGTTCAGAAACTGTGTCTAAAACAACGCCTGCTGTAACAGTTAAAGAAACTGCTTCTTCTCAGGATGTAACAAAACAGGAATCCACCGTCGTGACTGAAACTCAGACAGAAACTGTAGAATCTGAAACATCCTGTGAATCCTCCGAGCCAGAAACCGTTCAGACTGAAGTCCAAAACACACAGCCTGAAACAGCCGCCCAGCCATCGTATACATTTGCAAATGGACGCATAACCAATACATCTGCTCTTAAAAGTTACCGTGTGACAGGTGCTTCCTATGTCAATATGCATAAAGACAAAAACGGCAGCCACTCCTTTGCAGTTGTGCCAGGAGGGACTACCGGTTCTATATCATCTGTTGGTGCTTATTACACCCTTATTGATTATAATGGTACAAGCGGTTATGTATACAATTCATACCTTGAAGTGTATTAGAATTAAAACAATACAAAGCTGAGTGCAATAACTGCTATACCAAGAATTATTCTGTACACACCGAACACCTTGAAATCATGCTTCTTGATGTATCCCATAAGGAACTTGATTACGAATACTGATACAAAGAACGCAACAAGGCAGCCTACAATGAGGACAACCCACTCTGTTCCTGTCATAGCCATTCCCACAGCAGCATATTTAGCAATCTTTAAAAGACTTGCTCCGAACATTACAGGTACTGCAAGGAAAAATGTAAATTCAGCCGCAACGCTTCTCGATACTCCGATTATGAGTGCTCCGATAATTGTTGCACCTGATCTTGATGTACCTGGAAATACTGCTGCTATAAGCTGGAACAGACCTATTATTAATGCTGCCTTATAAGTTATCTCACCTATACTTCTGATTGCTGGCCTGCTGCCTTTCTTTGCATTCTCCACAACTATAAAAACTATACCTACAACGATAAGTGCAATAGCAACAGGAATTGGATGATAGAATAATTCATCTATCTTATCATCGAAAATCAATCCGACAATCGCTGCCGGAATACATGCAATAATAATCTTAATCCACATTGCAAGTGCGCCATCTTTCCAAGCTGCTTTCTTACCACTCTTAGTCTTCTTCATATAAAAAGGCCACAATTTATTCCAGAATAATATAACTACGGCCATTATTGCTCCAAGCTGGATAACTACCTGAAACATCTTATAAAAATCTGCGGATACATTAAGTTTGACTACCTGGTCAAGCAGAATCATATGCCCTGTGCTGCTTATAGGCAGCCATTCTGTAATTCCTTCGACTATACCGAAAAGAATTGCCTTTAAAATCTCTAGTAACATGACTATCTCCTTAATATTTAATTATTATGCTTCATTCTTACCAGTCGCCTCTGCAAGTTCTCTCTTATATCTTGCAAGCTGCCCCTCAGTATTCATTATCCTTCTGCTCTGTTCAGATATTGTCTGGTTAAGCTGTTCTATTGTTTCTGTCTGGTCATCTTTTTTTCCTGCAACAACAACCATTCCAAGACACACAATAACAAAAAGCCCTACACCAGCCATGGTACATATACTCTGACCTATAAATATAAATATTCCGATTCCAATAAGAATAAGTAATCCAGTTATTCCAAGAATAACTATCTTTAGTCTGTCTGATTTCTTCAAAGCATTTCCCTTCTTTCCTGAAGCATTTGCTTTGTATTATATACCACTTATGCCTTTCTGCCAAGACTAATGCCTAAGCTTTCAGCCTGTCTTATAAGTTCATTATCTACGTTAACCATCTTTGTTTTACCTGCAACCTCTTCAAGTGGTATCTTAGAGAATTTTCCATCTTTGATGCATACCATATTGCCATAATCTTTTCTTAATATAAGTCCTGCAGCCTCAACTCCGATTCTTGTTGCAAGTATTCTGTCTGATGCACTTGGAATTCCGCCGCGCTGTACATGTCCCGGTATTGTAACTTTTACTTCCTGACCGGCTTTTTTCTGCAGCTCATCACTCAACTGATATGCTACTGATGGAAATGTATATGTCTTTCTCTTTTCTTTCAGCTCTTTCTTTGACAGCTTTGCATCCTCATCTGATATTGCACCCTCAGCCATTGCAATTATAGTAAATTTCTTGCCCTGCTTTTCACGCTTTCTGATTGTATTCAACACCTCATCAACATTATATGGAATTTCAGGTATAAGTATGATATCTGCCCCTCCTGCAATTCCTGAATGAAGTGTAAGCCAGCCTGTTTTATGTCCCATAATCTCGACAATAAACACTCTGCTGTGTGAGGCTGCCGTTGTGTGGATCTCATCAATAGTTCTTGTCGCAACATCTATAGCTGACTGAAATCCAAAACTCATCTCAGTTCCTTCTATATCATTATCAATAGTCTTAGGAAGAGTAACGACATTTAACCCCTTCTGCGATAAAAGAGCCGCAGTCTTATGCGAGCCGTTTCCACCAAGCATTACCAGGCAGTCAAGTTTTAAATCCTTATAAGTCTTAATCATGCCTGCAACCTTATCGCGTCCTTTCTCATCAGGCTCATTGATATATTTAAAAGGTGTTCTGGAAGTTCCAAGAATTGTTCCTCCCTCTGTGAGAATCCCACTAAAATCCTCTTCTTTCATCAGTTTGTAATTCTTAGTAATCATTCCTTTATAACCATCAAGAAATCCGTATATTTCAACATCATTTGTATTATTATACAAAGTTTTGGCAACACCTCTCATTGCCGCATTAAGAGACTGGCAGTCTCCACCACTTGTAAGCATACCTATCTTCATACCTGTTAGCCTCCATTTTCTTAATTATTCTGCACTGGCTGCCGCTTCATAGCTTTCTTCGTATAAAGTTTCCTGTGAATCAATCTTAGGATTATTGATATGTCTGTCACAGTATACTCCATCACTATTCTGCTCTTTGCCTTTCTCATCATCCTGCATAATAAGATCAAATATGTGAATTATGCGTTCCTGACAATGCTTATCAAGCACAGGTGCAGCAACCTCAACTCGTCTCGTGGTATTTCTTGTCATAAAGTCTGCCGATGCAATATATATCTTCTGGTCATCTCCTCTTCCAAAACGATATATTCTTGAATGTTCCAGAAAACGTCCAACAACACTGACCACACGGATATTATCTGTATATCCTTTAACTCCCGGCTTTATACAGCATATTCCTCTTACTTCAAGATCTATTTTAACACCTGCCTGTGAAGCTTCAATTAATTTCTCAATAATAAGTTTGTCTGTAAGGGAATTAATCTTAACTCCAACATATCCATCCTGACCATTCTTTGCCTTATCAATCTGCTCATCTATCATTGAAAGAATTCTGTTCTGCAGGCAGTTTGGTGCAACAAGAAGCTGGTTAGAACTATCCACCGTTTCTCCCTTCTGCAAAGCAGCAAATACTGCAGCCGCATCCGCACCTATCTCCTGATTAGCTGTAATAAGTGACAGATCGGTATATAATCTGGAAGTCTTTTCATTATAATTGCCTGTTCCTATCTGTGTTATATATGAAAATGTATTATTAACCGAACGTGTTATAAGGCATAACTTTGAGTGTACCTTGTAATCACCCAGACCATATAAAAGCTGGCATCCGGCTTCTTCTAATCTCTTAGACATTTCAATATTATTAGCCTCATCAAATCTGGCTCTCAGCTCCACAAGAACAATAACCTCTTTACCATTTTCAGCCGCTTCAATAAGAGTCTCAACTATCTTACTTCTGTCAGCAACTCTGTAAAGAGTCATCTTTATTGATACAACAGTCGGGTCACTGGCTGCTTCCTCCAGCATAGATATGAATGGTCTCATACTCTCAAATGGATATGAAAGAACAACATCTTTCTTCTCAATCTGTGGAATTATCTTTTCATTCATACTGATTTCTTTACCTGGCTGTGGAACTCTTTTCTTATAAAATAGCTCAGGCTTATTCTTTAACACGTTCTGCAGCTGGAATACAAATGACATATCCAGTGGAGTTCTCTCTTCAATCAGGTGTTTTGCACCTATTTCCAGATAATCTGTAAGCTTTTTCTTTGCTTTGTCGTTTATTTCTCTATTTAACTGTACACATACCGGATTAAGCCTGTTTCTCTGCTTAACCATATGTTCCATCATATTTCTGTAATCAAGGTCCTCGTCATCAAATGAACCAGCATCTATATCTGCATTTCTGATAACTCTCATAACTGATTTTTCCTGTATTTCATACTTCTCATACAGCTTTGATACAAAATGCAGAATCAATTCTTCAGAAAGCATAAATGTTCCCGGTCTTGTAGGAATTTCTATAAGTCTCTTAAATACACTGTTTGAACAAGGTACTATTCCTATTTTATTCTTACCCTTCTTAGTCTTCATAAGCACAATTGCATATAACTGCTTATTTGCAAGAAAAGGAAATGGCTGCTGCTGTCCTATTATCATAGGTGAGAGAAATGGTGCTATATGCATATCAAAATATTCCTCAAGCATTGCACCTTCATCATTAGACAGCTTATTAAAATTAATTATTCTTATCCCGGCTGTCTCAAGTTCTCCCATAAGCTGTTCATACACTCTGCCCTTTTTCTTCTCAAGCTCACTCACCTTATCAAGAATAGCTTTTACCTGCTCTTCGCTTGTCATTCCGGTTTTATTGTCTCTTTCCTTTTCCTGAAGCTGCATCTGTATCATAAGAGTTCCCACGCGTACCATAAAGAATTCATCCAGATTAGTCTGGTATATTGATGCAAATGTAAGTCTTTCCGCAAGTGGAACTTTAGGATTAGCTGCTTCATTTAATACTCTCTCATTAAATGCAAGCCATGATAACTCCCTGTTTGTGTAACATCCTCTCTGTGTTGTTTCTTTAGTGTTTATGCTCATTGCCCCGTTCTCCTTTTCCCGAAAATAGTCCAAAAACTTTTTCTTAATTTCTGTGAATTTCATATCATTCCTCATTTTTCTCTTAACCACATCTTTTCTTTGGCAATAATTTTATTGTCACACTGGTGTGTAAAATCCACTATCGGAGTTATGTAAAATATATGTAAAGCTAAGGTAAATGTAATTGACACATTTTCTACATAAAGGTACAATCAATCAGGCAGTAAGGAATATGGTCAGAATCCATAACAGCTCACTCTACTGTATGCCGACACGTTTTTTATATTATGCCACTGTAATCAGCAGCAGTTTTAGTTTTGAATACGCTATACATTCATCCTTAACTTAAGCATGGCACTGTGCATGGGAAGGCTTAAGAAATGGCTTAAGCGGCAAGTCAGGATATTTACTGCACTATAAATTTTCACATCACCTGGTGAGAGGTGGTCAAGGAGGAAAAACATGAAACAATTAAAAAGAAAGATATTTGCATTTCTGGTTGCTGCATGCTTAATCTGCATGAATATCGTACCAGCTTTCGCAGATACAACAACAGACGCTACAGCTCCTGCTGCAGCCGATGTAAGACAGGAAGCCCAGCTTACTGCTTCTTACCTTATGAACAGTATTGATTTCTCTACATATGCTGATACCGGCGTATTCTATGGAGTTTCAAGAGACCTGTTCCTTGCAATCCGTTCAGGATATGACTGCTCTAACCAGCTTGCTGCATATCTTGAATTCGTTAAGAATAACATTAGCGAAGATGGAACTATAAACATCAATAACGGATACAACGCTAAGAATTATTATATTTCAAGCTATACATATCTTATAATGATTCTTTCTGCATCAGGAATTGATGCTACTGATTTCAACGGAATCAATGTTGTCAGTAAATTTGATAAAATTATCAACACATTTTCAGTTGATGACTTAAGCAATAACAGCATGAATATCTATCACATTGGTTCAGTATATTCAGTAGTTAATGCTTACAGAGACACCATCAGTAACTCAGACAAAGTATTAGCTGATATCAAATCAGCTCTCCTTGCAGCTTGTACTGCTGATGGTAATGGTATTGACAACTGGGGAAACTCAACTGATAGTAATGGATTTGTATTTCCATTCTTTGCATCATTATATGATACAGATTCTGATGTAAAGAAAGCTATTGACAGTGCTGCAGACTATTCTAAGCAGACTATATTAACAGATGGCACATCAGGATATAGTGTTCAATATCCAACACCTGGCAACACTAATTCGTCTGGTATGAACCTTGCATTCTTTGCTCAGTACAACAATCCGGATGTTAATACTGCTGTTTTATATAATTCAATTGTTAATAAGTTCAAATCAGTTTCAGGTAATGGTGCTTATATTAATACATACACTGGTCAGGAAGACTTCAAATCAGCAACACCTGATGCATTACAGGGTATCATCACTTACCTCTATGCTCTTGAGAGTAAAACTAACCCATTTGATATAACCGCTGATGTTAAGGCTATTGCAGACGCAAAGAACGCTCCTATAGAAGAGCCTTCTACTGAGCCTTCTACTGAGCCAGCCACAGAACCTTCTACCGACAATGAAGTATCACCTGCAACTGGTGATGTTAATGTTTACATGTACCTGCTCTTAGCTGCTTGTGCTGCTACATTCGCATGTGTAACTGTTTACAATAAAAAAAGTGCCCGCTAATAACTGCAGACACACAGCTCTGCCGCCGGAATCCTCGCGATATCCGGCGGCAGTTTTTATATATTGGTAATTCACACCATAGTATAAGCTTTTTTGAAGTGGTAATCTAAAAGTAGACACCAACCCAATTATTGTAGACATTATTTATATATAAGAGTACCATTTTTTATAAGGTAGTCACTTATACAATAATGGAATCATGGAGGTGTCACATGAAGCACAGTTTAGAAGAAAGAATGGATATAGGACGACGTATGTATTTACATGAGATTACATACAAGGAGGCTATGGAGATTTATGGTCTTAGTGAATCCTGTGCACATAAATACATGACAGATTATAAGAAAGCACAAGGAATTCCTCTTGCTAATACAGTGCCTAAAATGAAAAATTTACAGTGTGTTGTAAGTGATATGACCGCATTTCATTTAAAGGGAAGTTATTATGAACTAACACTTTTTATGGATTTATGGAACAATGAAATACTTTCATATTCACTTTCATCACGAAAAGGTGATAGTATGACATATATTCACGGGTTAGCATAATATATATGTCTATTTTAAAAAATAAGTTAAAAAAAAGCTGTGTTACAATCATTAACACAGCTTCAATACTCCCAATTATTTTAATTGTCTTTGTGGTAATCTATTAGAAATACCAAACCATATCACATTACAGTGGCGTTCTTACCTCTATTAAGTTACCATCTAAATCATAGAATCTAACCACTTTTTGCCCCCAGCTGTAAGTCATAAGGTGGTTAACATATTCAACTTTTGGATATAGTTTCTCTAGCTTCTCGACAAAAGCTTCTATGTCTTTCTCTTCAAAATATAACTCAATTGAATTATTTTTGTGAACAATATCTTTATTCACAAATTCACACCATATTTTTTCATCCTGCAGCACAAGCCCTTCTGTCATAATTACATTTCCATCACTATCAAGTAATACTTCAAGTCCAAACAAATCATGATAAAATTTTTTGGCTAATTCTATATCATTAACAACAATCAAAATATTTTTCAGTTTCATAGCTTATACCTCAAATAGTTATCACTCTCAATTCGACAAACTTGAATTTTCAAATTAGTCTTTGCAAATAACCTTTGAATCTTCACCATCAATTACAATTCCCTGACGGTTGTTAATTGGGCATAGATTCAAATCCGAAAACTCAGTCATTATTTTCTCGGTAACTTTCTTAAATGGTGCTGTAAGATAATGCGGAAGAACATAGAAATCAATCAAATCAATCCCTGCATCATCTTCTTGTGAGTAGTCCTCCGGCTTTTCATCCATTTGCTCGATATATTGGATGCTTGGAGCGCATATAATTGCGCCTGCCGACTCGCCGATCATCAATTTTCCATTTGCCAATTCCTTTTTCAGCAGTCCATCAGTTCCCGTTTTACGGAGCTGGTCCATAAGAAAGAAAGAATTTCCGCCGGTAAAATATATCACATCTGCTTCTTCAAAAACAGACTGTATCGTTGAATAAGCCTCCGTTGAAATATCAATTTCAGTTACGATTGCTCCCAACTTTTTGAATAATTTTCGAGCCGAGCCGACATAACCGGTGTAGCCTTCACGCAGTGAAGCTGTTGGAATAAATGCGACTTTCTTATTTTCAATTTCTTCCTTTATCAGACTTCCTACACTTGAAAAGTGCGAACATAAAAATAGTTTCATCAATATTCTCCTTTATAAATCCCGATTTTCTTAATTCTACAAACTGGAATTGAGATTTCATATATTCCAAGGGATTTAATAACTGTTATATTTTATTATCAAATATCTCTCAATCCCTTGAAAACACAAAGTTTATCGCAGGTGAGCTTTCCCTTATTGTTTCCCTTGCGTTATATCGTCCCACCAGTGTTTACGAACTCTGATAAGGGCAAAAACAAGGGCAAGAAAATTATATAAAACAGTATAACACAAAATAAAAGTGACATTGTGAACTGATTGAAATGCTTCTATATTTTTATTGGTTTAAAGGAGACACAACATGAATACCATTTACGCAGAATACAACATGTACCACAACAGCATTGACATTTATACAATATTTATTGTGTCAGGCACCATTGTTTTCAAACTGCATAACATCATCCGGCGGATTCAGAGCATACAAAAGTCCATACGGCGAGCTGTATTCCCATTTCACTGGGATACTGACAAGCGCCGGGTGGACATCCTGCCAACATTCCAGTATTAAGAGAACATTCCCGGTTTCTATACAGCGGTTAAATACAGACATATCATAATATTTATTGTGTCAGGCACCATTGTTTTTTCATTCTCGGCATTGGAAGAACTTCTGCATATCTTCTGGTGAAAGAAGAACATTTCAGTTCCATTCCTCTGCCAGCAGGAAGTCACGAATATTGCGGTGTTTGATTCCATCTCGGCTCATATCCAGTTCGTCCATCGTTACAACGTATTTCGGGAAATTGTCACGAACACCGGCAAACGCCCCAAACTCACGCTGGATGGTTTCCTCCGAGGCAAGTAGATAGGAAACCTGAACATACAGCTTTTTCCCATGATCTTCACATACGAAGTCAATCTCCTTGTCAGAGACTTTCCCAACAGTCACAGAATAACCACGGCGCAGCAGCTCCATGTAGACAACATTTTCAAGGACAAGGTTAATGTCCTTCATGTTGCCACCGTACACGGCTTCCCGGACACCATGATCTGCAACATAGTATTTCTCGTTGACGGTCAGGATTTTCTTTCCCTGGAGGTCTTGGCGCTTCACCTGATAAAACAGGAATGCGTCCGTGCAGGCTTTGATGTAGTTCAGTACCGTTTCTGGTGAAACGGAGCGCCCTTCACTTTTCAGATACTTGGAAATGGCTGTGGAAGAAAAGGTAGTGCCGATGTTGGAAGTTATATAAGCAATAATTCTCTCCAGCATATCCACATCACGGATATTGTTTCGCTTGATAATATCTTTCAGCTCTACGGAGTTGAACAAGTCCCGCAAATACTGACGACTGGCGGCATCGTCGTAGCGAAGGTTGCTCAAATAGGGCATTCCTCCCAGCGTCAGATATTTTGTAAAGCATTGTCTTTCGTCTGCACCTTCGTAAACGGTGTGATACAGCTCCATAAACTCTCTGAATGAAAACGGGTAAATCACGAACTCCACATACCGTCCGGCAAGATAAGTGGCAAGCTCACCGGAAAGCAGCTTGGCGTTGGAACCGGTAATGTATATATCACAATCCAGCTCCACCCGGAAAGAGTTGATACATTTTTCCCAATCAGCCACCTCTTGGATTTCGTCGAAGAACAGATAAACCTTGCCGCTGATTTCTTTTGTTCTGCGAAGGATTTCATCATGCAATGCAACAGCCGTACAAAGGTGTGCATTGCTCATGTTCTCAAAATTCAGGGAAATAAACTGTTCTGGTTGGACCCCGTTTTGGGCAAGTTCCTCTTGGATCAGGCTCAGCATGACAGATTTTCCACTACGGCGAATCCCTGTCAGAACCTTTATCAGCTCATTTCCGATAAAAGGACGGATACGGCTCATATAAATTTCTCGTTTAATCATGTAGACCAGCCTCCCTTCTGAAACTGTCTATATGGTACCACGGCTATAACTGATTTTCAATACCGCAAATCCAGTTTTATCAGATATAATTGATAAAATACGAATTTCGACACAATCAGGCAGTTATACCGAGCGAAGTTTGGCTATGCGTTTTTATTGTGTCAGGCACCATTGTTTCATATTGAAATATAGTGTCTCTGTGCATGTTCTATATACCTCTGATTATATAATATTCAATTTATATAATCTCTCAAATGCTTTTTTATCAAAGTCTGCTTCTGTAATATATAGCTTTCTATCGCTATCAATGTCATTCTAACTCAATAGTCATATCAATTATACAATTAAAAGCAAAGATGCTGCTAACTGAATAACAACATCTTTGCTTGTTTAGAATGGGGATTATAAAATTTTAATGATAGTATACTGTGACATAAATATTTTTTAATGTTGCTGCTGCAACAGTTCCCGTTGAATACCTTGTAGATTCAAATTGAACATAATAATTTCCAACAGGGCTTAAATTATAATTGCCAAAATCTGCAAAAGTAAGAGAACTATTCCAACTTTTGCTGTCTGTATATCTGTCAAATGTGCCATCTCCATTATCCTCATCTTTAGCAACAAATAATTCGATGTTTCCACTACTTCCACTACTTTTTGTGGATGTAACCACTATTTTACTGATTGTGGAGCCTGACGGAACAGATGTGCTGCTGATTGTAAAAGAACCAAGAGCGGAAGTTGCCACTGTATCATTTGTTCCAAAAAAGGAATTTAACATTCCAACAGAATGTCGTGATGATCCAGAAGTTAATGCTGTCGGAGTTATTTCAAATGTCATTGTTTTCTCCGTCTCCGAATAATTTTCCTGAGTTTCTGCCGCAAAAGCTGTGACATTCATTGTAAAAAGCATGACAACACATACAATAATAGAAAAAAAACGTTTTCTCATAATGAATCTACCTCCATACTTTATGTAATCATCCCCATCTAAATATACTAAATTGAAAAATCAAATCTTCCACCGATTTTATTATCCTCTGGTTTGATAGAATTCCATTCAATATTTTTAATTTTATCCAAAAGTTCATCTTTTGAATTTGCTTGAACAGTAGCTTTTTTTACTTCAATTTGCTTTAATTGTTCCTTTTTCTTCGCCTCTTTCTTCTCCGCAGCTTTCTTTTCCTGAATTTTTTCAAGATATTCTTTCTGACTAGCTGATGTTTTTTCTAATTGAGCAAAGAATGTTGTAGTTCCATCACTATTAAAAGAAATACCAAACTTTGTTATTTTTGTATCAGTATCTGCACTGTTTTCTATTCCGTTTGTCTTACCAAATGCTCTTTCAAATCCAAACTGAGCATTGATTTCATCCGACATACGCAAAGCACCTTCAATACTATGCATCTTTTCAGCATAATATTTGGGATCGGATGCCATCTTCTCCATTTCTTCCTTTGAGAAAATAACCGTAAACTCTTTATCACTTTGTGCTAAAATATCTTTAGCATTATCACCATTTTCAAAATCTGCAACCATAAAGTCCATATCTGTTCTTGAGCCACGCATATCTTTAAGCATTTTTTGTGCCTCTTTACTTAGATTTTTTTCGGCTATACTTTCTGTCACATTTTTCTTGACCTTATCATTTTCTGTTGTTTTCGCTGTTTCTTTTTTCTTATCTACTGTACCTGCCTTGTAGGTATTCTGATAACTTCCATAAACAGTACCCGTTGTATTCACATTCATTGACATATCCTTTGTCCTCCTTCTCTGAATCCGTTCTTTATTATTTATTGTTTCTAATATTATATATCGGCTTTATTCCGAAAACTATAATCCTCCCTGTTATTTTTATCCCATGATTATTGAAAATCTAAAATTTGATAAGCTCATCTAAGAGATTATGTTTCAATTTTCTTCTATGTATTTCACTACTCTATCTATATTTCCGCTTTCATATTCATCATGT
>NZ_WKRD01000011.1 GCF_009680455.1 Lachnospira eligens | reverse complement strand
ATCTACTACCGCTTCATCGGCAAAATCGACTGACCTTTCTTTTTTACCCAACAATATCTTTAATTAAGGGAGACGGGAAGAGGATATCCGAGCATAGATTCATTAAAGGAAATATCCAGATATTTCTCTGTGTCCATTGATGAGCTGTTATCCGGAGATCAGTTGGTTTTGATTGCTGAAAAAGAAAACAAGTCAAATCTCAATGGTCTATGTGACTTGTTATTTGGATTTACCGATTTGCTCTCTTTGATGCTTATTTTTCTTCCATTGTATTCCAAACCGGTTGATGGATATATCTATTCAGTAAGTCTTATTGAGTATGTAGATAATGAAATTTGGATTCGTATGACATACTGGGGTCTTTTTATCGCATTAACGATTATTGGAATTGTGAATATTTTAATGGTCAATTTCAAATTTGAAAAGGGAAAAAAGGTGATTACTTTTTTGTCTGTAGGGCTTAGTATTATTACTGTTTTGTATCTGGCGATTGCGAGAGAACCATATGCAGTAACAGTGGCTTTTCTGTTGTTACTTATAAAAGAAGGTCTACTTTATAAACGAGCTATGGACGGTCGATAAGGAGTTGAGCCATACAAATTCCGATTTATAGAATAAAATTGAAGCTGGTTATAATAAAAGAAGCTGTAAAAATTCACGTTGAATTTTACAGCTTTTTGTGTATAATAGAAGTAGAAGAAACAATTTGAAATCAAAGGAAGGAGCTGAAAGAATATGGCAAATATTTTACCAGTATCTGATTTGAGAAATTATAACGAAGTCCTGAAGAACTGTCACAAAGGAGAACCAGTATATCTGACCAAGAATGGCAGAGGACGTTTCGTTGTCATGGATATTGAAGATTATGAGCGTGACCGGGCAGAGAAAAAGCTTCTGATGAAGCTGCAGGAAGCCGAAGAAGCAGTGAAAGACGGAGAAGGCTGGCTGGATTTGGATGAATTAAAAGCACTTGTGGGGGAATAAGATGTTAAAATTGCGGATCAATCCGATTGTTGCAAAGGATTTGAAAAATATCCGAGATTACATTGCTGAGGATAATGAAGAATATGCTGCAAAGACGATAAAAGAGATTTATGGTAAATTTGAAAATCTTCAGATGTTTCCGGGAATGGGGTCGGATTTATCCAAACGGGTCAGCTTTCGGACAGATTATAAATATGCGATATGGGAAGATTATGTAATTATCTACAAGATTGGTAATGAATATGTAGAGATTTATCGTGTAGTTAACCGATATCAGGATATTACGAGAATCTTTGATTGATAACAGAGATGTGATAACAATTTGATAACACTGTTCAGTACAGCCTATGGATTTAGGACAGTTGAACACATATAAAACCAAATAGAACCATAATACCAATACTAAAAAGTATAGTGACAAGATTTTATTTGCGAGTTTGAATAAGAGCCACAAGTCTTGGAACCCGCTAAACAAGCGGATTCCGAGACTTTTTCTTTTGCTCTGCTACTAATTTGCTACTAATAGCAACTACTCTTTTTCTATCGTTTTCAGTTGGTTGTCATTAACTTTAATAGCAAGAAACCCTGATGACTGCTGGATTTCTTCTATATGATCTTTCTTTGTGGCATCTGGATGATTTTCCCTGATACGGTATTTGGTGGTACTAACGCAGGACCGAACTGAGGTCGGATTGTTACATCTGAGCCGTTGTCCTGAGTCTGCGGCACTTCACATGTTATACCTGCTGCTTCAAGCAGAGGGTTATCAGATGGTGGTTCAGGTGTTGGCGAATCTGTCGCCTGCAATGATTCCAGACTATGCACAAGCTCCTGCTGTTTATGTGGAAACAGATGAGAGTATGTGTTAAGTGTTGTGGATACTTTCTCGTGTCCGAGCCTGTCTGCTAACATCAGCGCATCACAGCCCTGATTAATAAGTAAGCTGGCGTGCGAATGCCTGATATCGTGGATTCGTATCTTCTTTACACCTGTGTTTTTGCAACCTCTTATCATCTCGTGTGAGAGATATGATTTTGTTACCGGGAACAGCCTTTCATCTGCGTCAAGCATATACCTTGACTGGATATAATCTGATAGCTCCTGGCAGAGAAAATCCGGAATCGGAATCTTTCGCTTACTTTTTCTTGTCTTAGGTGATGTAAATACATCTTTTCCTTCTATCCGCTGATATGTTCTGTTGATGGATATTGTCTTGTTATCAAGGTCAATATCAGCAGGTGATAGAGCAAGCAGTTCACCTTCTCGCATACCAGTCCAGTACAGGACTTCAAAGCATATATACGATAGCGACTTGTCTTTTACACCCTCACGGAAAGCAATATATTCATCGTAAGTCCAGTAATCCATTTCCTCAGCCTTTGCTTTTCCAATGGTGCCTGCCTTGCCGCAGGGATTGGTGTTAAGGTCATAGAAACGCTTGGCGTAATTGATGATGCTGTTAAGCTCCGTGTTAATCTTTTTCAGATAGGTCTGGGAGTAATTATTAGGCGAACTCATAAGCTTCGCCTGCCATCTTCGTACATCTGAGGCTTTGATTTCATTTATCGGCTTGCTACCGAAGAATGGAAGAATATGCGTCTGTAGTACCGCCTTTTTTGTCAGAAGAGTTGACTGCTTAAGTCTTGCAGCCATATCCTCCATATAAATTTCATAAAGGTTTTGAAATGTCATGTCAGGATTGGCAGACTGCTTTTCCAGAAAATCCCTTTCAAATCCTAAGGCTTCCTTTTTGGTGGCAAAGCCTCTTTTCCACTTCTGTTTTTTGATTCCCTGCCAGTTCGTATAATAGAACTTGGCGAACCATTTACCAGTTTTTTCATCTTTGTAAGCTGGCATGAATATCATCTCCTTTTTGTAAAATTGTTGTGCAATCATCAAAAGGCTATGATATAATCTACTTGTTCAGGGTGATTATAAAGCCTTCGGGTCAATCACTTACATAGCTTCGGTTATTCCTTTTGCGAGAAGGAGTATGCCGGAGCTTTTTCTTTACTAAAGGTGTAAGCCTGCAATTATTCAGTTTTTTAATCGGCTTCATTATCCAGTCTGGAATCCTTATAATATGCCAACATATCTGATTTCCATGAATCAAACTTTTCTTTTGAAATTTTTCCTGTCTGAAGCATATTCTTCTTTGTTATCCAGTTTTCCATAAAGAGACAGAAGTCTGCATCATATTTTCCATTGCCTTTGCCATTAACCTTAATCCCGGCAGTCCATTCAGGACTTTCAGGAGGTTTGGTGTTGGTCAGCTCAAATGAAAAATCAGTAAGTTCAGTTATGGCAAAGAGAACATTGATTACATCTGACATAGTGTGGAATTCATATGATGTTGACTGTTTTATTGGTTCTTTTGCAGCATTATCAATTCCTGCCGGATATAAAAGCTCCTGAAATGGAATGTTCAGCTCATTAGCAACTTCCTTTACTACATCCAGCTTCATGATAATCTCACCGGATTCATACTTCTGAATGGTGCGTTCTGATTTACCAAGTCTTTTTGCAAATTCCTTCTGTGTTATCTTTTGAGCCCTGCGGTGCTTCTGGATGTTCTTTCCAATCTCCTGTGGAGACGGAATGTCCATAATGTAAGCCATGTGGTTCACCTTCCTTTATATAAAATAGTCCGTTGTAAAGATACGTATTGGGTTGATATTAAATGAAATACGTATCAGTAAGTGACTTGTTTATGATTGTACGATTACTTTATCATAAATAAAAACGAATTTCAAGTGCGTAATTATAAAAAGTTCTATTGACAAATTTTGAAAAGGATATTAAAATAAACACGAATTAGAGATACGGATTAAGTGAAGAACAGGATAGCTGTTTTGTAAAAACACGTATTTAAAATAACAATTTATGAAAGGAGGAGCTGCATGAAGGGTATAAAGGAAGCATTCATAGATGCAGGTGAGATAAGCCAGATGCTTGGTATCGGGATGACAAAGGCATATGCAATTATAAAGGAATATAATGCAGAGCTTGAGGCAAAAGGTTATTTCACCATGCGGGGCAAATGTCCAAGGAAGTACTTTGAACAGAAAATCTATGGTTACGAAGATTATTACAATCCGGATTATGAGCCACAGCGTAACCGAAGCAAGGTTGTAGAAGAAATGGATTATGAAGCGGCAGTTGGGGATTCTGTGATAAGTGAACAGGATGAAGTGGATATACCGCCTGAAACAAATGAATTGTCGGAAGATGGTGCTGAGATAGCAGAAAATGTGATGTTGGATGCAGATGTAATGGTGAAAGAGACAACTGAATAGGTGAATCCAGCGAGTGGGGGCAAAAAGCGCCCCCAAAACGTGCAAATGGGGGCAGAAAGCGCCCCCAAAACCACAAAGTGGGGGCAGAAAGCGCCCCCGCACAAATCAGAGCCGAAAAAGTGTGACGGCAAAAAGTGCCGTCAAAATGGAAAAGTGGGGGCAAAAAGCGCCGTCAAAACAGCAAAGTGACGGCAAAAAGCGCCACCACTCAGATAAGCGAGAAAAAAGTTATGGTGGCGGAAAGTGCCGTCAAAATGGAAAAGTGGTGGCGGAAAACGCCACTAAAACAGTAAAGTGATGGCAAAAAGCGCCACCACTTTTAAATCAAGTGGAACTTCAATCACCATATCAGTAATCGTGGTGGTACATTAACCACTACATATCATATACAGGGTGCAGGTGCTCCTGCCAAGACGAAAAATTATGTAAACGCTGATGCGTTTATATTTTTTCGGGAAAAGGTCCGACCTTTTCCGCATCTTGCAAAACCTATAAGCAGAACTTTTAGAAAGGATGAAAAAGCAATGGTACAGATAAAAAAAGATTGGTTTTATACGACATTAGAAAACTATGAAAGGGAAAAACGTATGGCAGGTGGAAAGAGAAGATACAAGTCTGACAGGAAAGATTATAAGGTTTCTGTGAAGCTGTCGGAAAAAGATATGGATATTCTAAAAGCGGCACTTAAACGGACAGGAATGACAGCAAGTGCTTATATAAGAGAATTAATACGGACAGGTGGCAATATAGATACAAGTTATCCTGAGGAAAGGGCAAGAGCAATCCGTGTTATTGCCGGTATTGCAAATAATATTAATCAGGCAGTAAAGCTTGGCAATTCACAGGGAAAGTTATATTACAGCGATATTGATAAACTGCAGAGCGGTCTGGATGATGTAAAGAAAACATTTGGGGAGGTGCTGGAAATATGGCGATTACAAAGATCCTGAATATCATGGAATCGGAAGGCAGAAATCCGGCATCGCACCTGAAGAATGCTTTGGAATATATTCAGAATCCGGATAAGACAGAAGAATGTGTACTGGTGGGCGGTATTAACTGCCTGCCGGATACAGCATTTGAGCAGATGGAAGAGACAAAGAACATTTTTCATAAGACGGGTAAAAGGCAGGGGTATCATGTGATCATATCATTTTCACCGGAAGAAAAAGTGACGGCAGAGCAGGCAATGTATGTGCTGGAGCACTTTGCGAAGGATGTGCTTGGTGATGATTATGAGGCTGTGTATGCAGTCCACACAGACAGAGAGCATATGCATGGACATCTTATCTGGAACAGTGTCAGCATGACAACCGGCAAGAAATACAATTCACCGAAAAGCAACTGGAAGAATCATCTCCAGCCTATCACAAATAAATATTGTGATGAACTTGGACTTTCCATAATGCCGGCAGAGTACAGCAAGAATCCAAAGAATATCAGCAGGGACAAGTGGGAAAAGGAAATGTCCATGAAAGAAATAATTCTTCGTGATGCCAAGATGTGTGCATATGCAGCCGGAAATGTGGAGCATTTTAAATATCTGATGAAAAGACTTGGATATGTATTCAAGAAAGATGCGTGGATGGAAGTGCAGGCACCAGGATTTCGATATTATCATAAACTGGCAAAGCTGGACGAGATGTTTTCAGAGGATATGTTACGGCATCATGTGGATATGCCTTGGATGGCAAAGCCTTACTTTTATTCGTCTGATATAAGAGGATTGCACAGGGCGAAGCTGTCACCATTCCAGAAGAAGTTTTATGCAAAGCTATACAGATTAAGGATTGTAGAGCAGAAGCGTTTTGCAGTTGGTGGAGCAAAGTATACAGAGGATTTGAAGCGGTTTCATCAGTTACAGGACGAATATCTGCTGATTGTAAATAATGACATCAAAAGTGTTGTGGATCTTGTGGATTTCATAAATGAGCAGGAAGAAAAGATTCAGCAGATTGAGGACAGACAGCATGAGATATACAGAGAAAGCTCTAGTCGGAAACGCAGTATAAAGAATGAAGAGCAGTACCGGGAATATCAGATATGGCATGTGGAAGTGCAGGAAGAACTGGACGAACTGAAGCAGGAGAAAAGGAAAATTAAGAGGCAGATACAGCTTGCTGATGACATTATAAAAGAAGATTTGTATACGGCTTATTATGCGGTGTCGGGGAAGGAGGAGATTGTTGCTGACAGGGATGTTGAGATACCGGGGATGGAAGAGGATACTGCGGTTGAGAAAGCAACGGCAACAGTCGTTGAGCCTGATAAAAATGTTGAGGTGATGAATCCTAACAATAATCAGAATGAAATAAGCAGACTGAAAGAGCAATCTGATAGTGCGAGAAAACAACAGACTGATTTAGATGGAATAGGAATACCAGAGATTCATAATTCGTCTGACATGAATGTGGCAGGAGTGGGCGAAAGTATAACTGATGTAACAGATAAAAATGAATTTGTGGAAATTAGAGAAACTGAACCTGTGGATAAAGCTGGCTGGATTGTTAGGAGAATATCAGAGCTTGGTGGTTATGAGAATGTCGACGATTCTGCTAAGGTTGATGTATTTGGATTTGATATTGCAGATGTGAGTGGAAGTATAAGACTGTTTTCGGACGTAATGAAACGGTTGGAGATAAAGCTGGATGGAGATGGGCTTTATGAGGAGTTTCAGAGGGTTTATGATGAGAGTGTTATTAGAAATGCTGATAAGCATAGAGAAGAACCTATAGAAAAGAACAGGGTATTAAAAGGCAGATGATTTCCATATGGAAGATATAAAAAGAACAGATGTTTGGCAAAAAAAACTTGTAATTATTCAGATAAGTGAATATAATAGAATATATGATTGGAGGAATACAATGAACTATTTAACTACCATAGAAATGTCAAAAAAATGGGGAATTACCTCGAGACGGATAGCAATTTTATGCGAGCAAGGTCGAATAGATGGCGTTGTGAAAAAGGGAAAAACATGGCTTATACCATGTGATGCAGAAAAGCCTGAAGATGCAAGAAAAAACAATCATAGTAAACGAGGTGTATTGGTATGCTAAAGGATAAAACATTAACATATATAAGTCTTTTTAGTTGTGCTGGAGTTGGGTGTTTTGGATTTAAAAAAGCTGGATTTGAGTGTATAGCTACGAATGAGCTGATAGAAAGAAGATTAAACGTTCAAAAATATAATAATAAGTGTAGATTTGAATCAGGATATATTTGCGATGATATAACTACAGATGAGACAAAAAATAAAATATTTAAAGAAATAGACAGATGGAAAGAGCTTGGAAATGACAGGGTGGATGTTTTAATTGCAACACCCCCTTGTCAGGGAATGTCTGTTGCAAATCATAAAAAAGCAGAAAATGAAATAGTTCGTAATAGCTTGGTTGTTGAGTCAGTACATTTAATACAGAAAGTAGCGCCTAGATTTTTTATCTTTGAAAACGTAGCTGCATTTATGAAAACAGGTTGTACAGCGCCTGATGGAACAGTTAAAGCGATAGGTGATGTGGTTTATGAGGAATTGAGTGATAAATATATTATTGTCAGTAGAATTCTTAATTTTAAAAACTATGGTTCAAATTCATCAAGAACGCGAACTGTTGTTATCGGTGTAAGTAAGGATATAGCAGAATATGTTGCACCTATTGAGTTGTATCCAACATATGTAGAAGAGAGAACTCTTAGAGATGTAATAGGCGATATGCCTAAATTGGAGTGGGGTGAAATTTGCCCAACAGATTTTTATCACTCATTTAGAACATATCCAGAAGAAATGCGTTGTTGGATTCATGATTTGAAGCAAGGACAAAGTGCATTTGATAATGAAGATGAATTGAAACGTCCACATAAGATTGTTGACGGGGTAGTAGTACCTAATAAACAAAAAAATGGAGATAAATATACTCGTCAATATTGGGATAAGGTTGCACCTTGTATTCATACAAGAAATGACCAATTGGCAAGTCAAAATACTGTACATCCAGAAGAAGACAGAGTATTTTCAATTCGTGAACTTATGAAAATTATGACAATTCCACCGGAATTTAAGTGGATTGATAAGACTTTAGAGGAATTGAATGCTTTACCAGAAAAGAATAAAAGAGCTCTTTTAAAAAAAGAAGAGATAAAGATAAGACAAAGCATAGGAGAGGCTGTACCTACAGAAATCTTTTTCCAAATTGCATGTAATATCAGAGGTTTTATGGAGCAGGAGCATTTTGATAACTCTATGATTAACAAAACAATTGAAGATTACCAGTTGGATAGTCCTGATAATTTAATTGATTTTATTGTAAACAATCCGCTTAATTTAGGAAGTGCCTCTTTGGCTAGAATAGCTGAATTGACAAATTCTAAAAGAGAGAACAATGCTGCATATTACACAAACAAGTTCATAGTGAATGAAATATATAAGCAACTTCCTGAATTTGAAAAGGAGGAAATTAACATACTTGAACCATCTGTTGGAGTGGGAAATTTTTTGCCATTTCTATTTAAAAAATATGAGAATGTAAAAAGAGTTAATATTGATGTGGCTGATATTGATAAAAAGAATTTACAGATTCTTCAGTTATTGTTGCAGAAGAAAAAGATGCCATCTAATGTAAATATAAATTATATTAACACAGATACATTATTGTACGATTTCAAGAAGAGATATGATTTGGTTGTAGGGAATCCACCATTTTCAAAACTGAAAGCAAAGGATGCAAAAAAGTATTTGGAGAATAATATAAATAAGAATACAACCAATACATTTGAGTTTTTCTTAGAGAAAGCATTAGCTATTTCCGATTATGTATCGATGATAATGCCAAAGGCGATTTTAAACACACCAGAATTTAGTGATACAAGGGAAATTCTTTCACATAAGAAGATAGATTGTATTCAGGATTACGGAGAAAATGGGTTTAAAGGGGTATTGGTTGAGACAATATGTATGTTTATTGATACTGTTGGAATACCAAATGAAACCAAAGTAGAATCATTGACATTGAAGCAGTCTGTAATACAAAAACAAAAATATATTACAGATATGAAATATCCGTATTGGATTATTTATAGAGATAAATTCTTTGATAATATCTCTCAAAGGCTTGAATTTGATAAGTTTACTGTGTTTAGAGATCGTCAAATAACAAATTCTAATACAACACAGGAGAAAAAAGCTGATTGCCTAAGAGTTATTAAGTCAAGAAATATAAGTGATGATGGAAAAGAAATAGTTGATATACCAGGATATGATTCTTATATTAAAAAGGAAACAGTGGAGGCTTTGAGTGCTTATAAGTATGTTGGTAATCAAAATGTATATTTAACACCTAATATGACATATAAACCAAGAGTAATGCGTAATACAAAGAATGTTGTTGTAAATGGTTCTGTAGCTGTGTTAATTCCAAAAGAGGATATTCATTTAACAGAGAAACAGATGGAATATTTTTCGTCTGATGAATATAGAAAATTTTATCAAATAGCGAGAAATTACCAGACACGTTCTTTAAATGTAGATGCGACAAGTGTTTTTTTCTATGGTGTACTAAAGGAGTGCTGTAATGGATAATGCAACTATACAAGAGTTTTTAGATGAACATGATTATGATATTAGAAAGACACATAATGGTCGTTGGATAGATCAAAAATGCACAATGGACGTTGTGTGTCTGGTATCAGACTGTATTGTTGAATATACAAGTGGTAGAAACAGAAAAAGCTTTACTGTAAATGATATTTGGTACAATGATTATACAGTAGATAATGTACAACAGATATTTAGCAAGCCAAATCCAACAGAAAAGGCATCCAATGAATATGATAAGTATTTTGGTCAGCCGATAAAATTATTAGATGCTGCTGGAATAATTCATGGAGAGAAAAATGGACATGGGTATGTTTATTCTATAGTCAATCAGGATTTATTAGAATATATAAGCTTTAGAGAACGAAACTGCTATAATTTTCTTTGTCTTTATATTGAAAAAGTGCTTAGAGATAGTGGAATTTATAGAATGTTTGAGTATTTTTTTCGTTTACAAGATAAGAATAGTTTCAAAGAATTAAAAGATTCATATACATCGTTTACTATACAAAATACACCTATTAATGGTGCAACGGAATGTGGGCGTATTTTTACAAAAGTGTTAAATCCCTTAGCATGTAAATACAAAAAGTGTGGAACTGAAAGAGGTCATATTTCAAAAGATATTATTACTCAAGATAAAATTATGTATAACCAGAGAAATTGGCGGGATATATTATCGGAGAAGCCTAAAGATATGACTAGAGTAGATTATGAAGTTACATTGCCAAAACCAGATGAAGACTATATGACCACATATCGTATAAACAGAGCCAAGAGAAATCTTCGTAGATTTAATGATGTATATCGTAATAGTAAAACGGAAGTGTATGATGAGCGACACATAGATGATCCGGCAACTCAGATGCATCATATTTTTCCTGCCAATGAATATCCACAGATTGCAGATTATTTAGAAAATCTGATTGCATTAACTCCTACGCAACATTTTACTTATGCGCATCCGAATAATAATACTCAGTATATTGATCGGGCATACCAATATTTATGTTTAATTGCAAAGACTGGTTCAATAAGAGACAATTTAATTGGGCATAAGAATGAACCTGTAATATACGATTTTTATCTGTATCAAAATGTATTGAATACAGGCTTAGAAACAGATGAATTCTTTGAAGTGCAGGAGATGGATTTTGACGGATTGCTAAATAAGATTGAAAAATATTATTAGTGAGGATACGAAATGAAACGAAAAGAATTTAAGGAAACATTGTTTGAGGCATTGAATAATGTTGTGGATGGAATGTCATATGACGATAAAATGATACTTGTGCATAATTTATTAGTGGATTATGAAAAGGATAATGAAGAAAAGCGTGATACTTCCAATAAAGGTAGTAAATGGACAGATGAAGAACTGAAAATTATTTTATCTGACGCACCTACAAAAGAAAATTGTGTGAAATATGCTAGGTTATTTAAAAGGGGATATGGCAGTATAGAACAGATTTATAGATGGTCGGTGACTACAACAAAAGAAATGACAGACGAACGAAAAAGAGATAGTTTCATATTGCAAGTAAAGAGAATTGCAAAAGAATTAGGAATCAGAGGATAGGTACGTTTATGAAATTAGATTGGGGTAATGTTTTAAAATTTGCTGATGAGAGAGAGTATTATGAAGTACTAGGATTTCTGGCAAAAGATGAAGAGTATATAAGGGTTTATACGGAAAGTAATGATAAATCTGGAGCATGGGCACTACAAGGGAGATTATTATTAAGGAATGTGGATATTAGTTCTTTACCAGAACCTTTAATGAAAGCATTTGAGACAAGTTTAGATGGAAGAATTAGCGAAACAAAATATGTAAGAAATCTAAAAGAAAATCATTATTTCATCAAGGAAGTCGATCCCACAGGAAGTGATTTTACTAAATGGTTATACAAAGAGTCTCTTGAAAAAGTTTTGGAAACAGTGCCAAAAGAATATGAAAATGATTTTTATCGAGGATATCATTGGAATTGTGAAGTTGTTAAGAGAGTGAGAAATATATCTGCGTATGATATTAATTTGACAGGAGAAACGAAGCAGGAAGAAGCGCAACTACGCACAGAGGGAAAGAAGACTGTTTACTACACAACAAAGTATGAACGAAGTGCTCAAAATCGCGAAGAAGCAATTCGTATACATGGAACAAAGTGCATGATATGCGGTTTCGATTTTGAAAAGAAATATGGAGAATTAGGTAAAGGTTATATAGAAGTTCATCATATTAAACCGCTTTCCGATTTAGATGAAGAAGTTGTGGTAAATCCTGCAACAGATCTAATATGTGTATGTTCAAATTGCCATAGGATGCTACATAGGTTTAGAAATTATATGGTTTCAGTAGAGGAACTTAGACAAATTGTAGAAGATAAAAAATGATGATAGGAGAAATATTATGATTACATTAGATTATACAACATATAATCCACGTTGGAAACATTCAGGAATAAGATACAGCTCATGGGAAGCATTTGCGTTTGCTCTTGGGTATTTGGCAAATAGGTTGCATTATAGGAATATAAATGATTCAGGATTGATAGAACTTCACTTTGAAAGTAATGATAATCAAGGGGCATGGGGAAAAGAAGGAAGAATACATTATTATGGGGAACGTGCGTATTTATCATCAGAATTTTTAGATTGGTATAACGCAAAAAGTGCAGGTGTAAACAACATAACATATCGAATAAATTCTAATGATTATATGTATTCATTAGTGTATGATTTTGGTTTTGAAGTAAAAAGATATGTTGGTTATACAACGGCAGATATTTTTCCGCCTACACATAATGCATTTGTTGTAGTTTGGAATGTGTTGGAAAATTATTTGGTGCAGGATGGCAGTTTTAATGGTCAAATTGATTGCATTCATCAGTACTACATAGAGGGATGGAGTAAATAGAAAAATATTTTTATAAATGATATAAAAGGTATTTCGGGATAAAGATAGTACACAGATTACTTCTGCGTGTATCAGTGGAAAGGATGCAAATATGTATATATCGAAAATAAAAATAAAAAACTACAGATTGCTTATAGATGCTGAATTAGAAGTTGATGCTAAGACTACGTTAATTGTTGGTCGAAATAATACAGCTAAGACATCATGTTTGGCATGTATAGAAAATGTGTTGAATGGACATCCGTTTTCCTTTGATGACTATCCGTTGGTTAAAAGAAAAACATTGTATGAAATAATAGCTTCATTTATGGCAAAAGAAATTTCTTTTGAATCGTTATGTGAGCAATTAGAACCAATATCTATAGAGTTCTTTGTAGATTATTCTTTAGAAGATTTAGAGGATAATTTAGGGGCACTATCGCCTTTTATTATAGATGTGGATGTAGATACTACCACTGCATTAATTCGTGTGGAATTTCGGTTAAAGCCAGATGAAAAAGTGTTATGGAGAACATTGGAAGAAAGCTATTACCCAAATGGTGTTTTTGTACCATCAGATGAGGCTCGGGATGTTATCAGTACTAATTTTTCAAAACTTTTTGAATTAGTAATTTATGCAGTGAATCCTAAAAATCCAAAGGAAACACAAATAAAGAAACATAAAGAATTGGAAGAACTTTTCCCATTTCATATTATTCCGGCAGAACGTCTCCTTGGAGAGGATGGAACACAGAATAGTTCTCTTTCTTCGCTTATTTCAGAATTTTTCGAAATGAATGAAGAAGAACTGGATCCAAGTGTTGCAGAAAAAGTCAAGGAGTTGCGTGCTATTGTTGAGAAAGCAAATAAAAATGTTCAGAAACAAAGTGATAGCATTTTAAGTTCACTTGTAAATGATTCGGTTGGGTTTGGGTATCCAAACGGAGAAGAACTTCAACTAGGAGTTACTACTCAATTAAGTATTGATGATCAGATAAAAAATCAAACTCAGCTTTCATACACAGCAGGTACAAGTAATGAATGTCTTCCAGGTACATATAATGGATTGGGCTATAAAAATCTAATTAAAATGGAGTTTCTTCTTGCGGCATTTGCGAAGAAGATAGAAAAGTGCGGAAATGCTTGTATACCATTACTTTTTATTGAGGAACCGGAATCTCATATGCATCCACAGATGCAGCATGCTTTTGCGGAATATTTAGAAGCGTTTCTTGGGAAAATTACTTCTGTAGGAATTCAGACTCTTTTAACTTCACATTCTGCTCAAGTTGCTAATACTATGGCTTTCTCAAAAGTTCGATATGCACAAAAAACAAAAGAAGGAGTTATTTATAGAAATTTAAATTCATTTGCACAGGAAAATCCAGATAATAGTGATTTTATTAGAAAATATCTTACATTAACCAAATGTGATTTGTTTTTTGCGGATAAAGCAATTTTGGTTGAAGGAGCATCAGAACGGTTATTAATACCTGATATGATAGATAAGTGCAATAAGTCAGGAGATTTTAGTTCACAGAAATATAAATTACCAGCTCAATATTATACTATAATTGAAATAGGTGGTGCGTATGCTTATAAGTTTATTCCATTTATTGAGTTTTTAGGTATTCCGTGTCTTATACTTACGGATGTAGATTCTGTATTGGGGCAAGAAGGTAAAAATGGACAAATATATTATAAATCTGTTCCGGTTTCGTGTGGTGAAACAACATCTAATGAAACTTTAAAATGGTGGGTTCGAAAGAATAAAGGGTTGTCGAACGATGATAAAACCCAAATTGATTTGGCAGATATAATATCAATGTCTTCTGACGATAAAACCAGAGGAAAATGTCATATTGAATTCCAAACAAAAGAGAATGAATTATGTGGACATTCTTTAGAAGAAGCTATTCGGAATGTCAATCGTTCACATTATGGATTAAGTGATAGCCCGACCGAAGATGATCTGGAGTTTTCTGGAAAATGTAAAACAGATTTTGCACTTAAACTTATTTATGAGTGTACTGATTATAACATTCCGACATACATTAGATCTGGATTAATATGGCTTAATAACCAAAAGGTACTTGAATAAAAAGGATGATGGATTATGTGTGAAAATTATCATGGTGCAAATTATGAATTAGCAAAAGCTGAAGCTGATAAAGTAGACGAGAAAATTATTGAAGCATTACGGGATGGACATAGTTTTCGTGTTGAAGCAGGTGCGGGGTCAGGAAAGACTTATTCGCTTAATAGAGTCATTGAATGGATACAAGAAAATATGTGGTCTAAATATAGTCGAAAAAAGCAAAATGTAGTTTGTATTACATATACGAACGCTGCTGTAGAGGTAATCACAGAAAGATTATCAAAAGATTCATTTATTATTCCATCTACAATTCATTCGTTTGCTTGGAATGCAATCAAACAATATCAAAGCTATCTTGTGGATGTTGTAACAACAGACCCTGATTTTTTACCAGATGAAAGTGACTTTTTTAAGGTTAATGAAGTTACATATACTTTAGGACATCGATATAAGGAAAATGGAGTTCAGTACCTTTATCATGATGATGTTCTTAAGCTGTTTTGTAAACTATTGGATAATGCGAAATTTAGACGTGTATTTTCTGATAAATATCCTTTGATTCTGATTGATGAATATCAAGACTCATATAAACCGATTATCGAACGCTTTATTAAATATTTTATTGCTGAAAAGAAATCTCCACAATTTGCTTTTTTCGGAGATGCGTGGCAAACTATTTATCAGTCAAATAAAGCTTGTGGGATTATAGAACATAAAAATTTAGAAGTGATAAAAAAAGGTGCAAATTTTAGATCTTCTCCAAGAATTGTTCAACTTTTGAATGATATACGACCAGATTTGCCACAAACATCTGCGATAGATAACTTTCAGGGTGAAGTAGTTGTAATCACATGTGAGGATTATGACGGAGAACGTCGTACTGATCGTAATTTTCAAGGCGAATTGCCACCAGAAGAGTTAAAAATACGTTTAAATAAAATCTTCGAAGAAATAAAACAAAATACAGCGGATTCTGATACATTAAAAATTTTAATGATTACACATAAAGTATTGGCTGCACAACAGGGATATGAACGACTTTTAAGTATCATTAACGATGGTTTACGTGACAAGGAAGATCCCTTTCTTTTGTTTTTTATGGACACCGTTGAACCAATTTACCATGCATTAGAAACATTAAATATGCAGTTGCTTTTTGATACTTTAGGAATTAAGAGATATCCAATTACTAAAAAATCGGAGAAAGAGAAGTGGAAAATTTTTCAAGAGAAATTACGAGAAGCAAGAGAGAAAAGAGCAATTGATGTTATTGAGGTTATAAATGAAACAAAATTAATTCCTTTTCCACCTAAATTGGATGGATGGTATCATTTGTATCGTAATGCACCGGGAACAATATATTCATCTAATGCGTCAATTCAAGCATTTTTGGAGTTGGATTATACGCAATTCATTTCGGCAATAGAATTTTTATATCCTGAAGCGTTATTTTCCACAGAACATGGAGTCAAAGGAGAAGAATATGACAATGTTATTTTTGTCATTAGTAGGGGCTGGAATATGTACCAGTTTGAAACATATGCACCTATGATAACTGGAAAGGCTTCCATTCCGAGTGGAAAGCAGATTTCTTTTGAACGAAATCGTAATTTGTTTTATGTTTGTTGTTCAAGACCAAGAAAGCGGTTATTTTTCTTTGTGACGATTCCTATAGATCAGACTTTTAAAGAATTTTTAATGGAACTTGTTGGAAAAGAAAATTATTATACTTATAGCCAATGGATAATGAATAAGAAAATATCACAGAAATCGAATGAAAAGTAAAAAAACATTGTGTTAGAAAGCAAAGATTTGTGAATTTACAGTATTAGAATATTGAAATGAATATCCTTGTCTCAAGTTAAATTATTTATTATGATATAGAATTGAAACGGGGATGATATTTCAAGAAATTGGTTAAATTTGTTTATAACATTCATATATTCTTGGGTATTATTATGGATGATGAAGCAAGTGTAAGGAAGAGCAGATATGCAGGATAAAAAAAACAGGGACATAGTTGACAGTCAAGGAAATGTTATTAAAAGTATAAAAGATAATAAGACTAAACAATTTTTGAAAGATAATGTATGGAATATTTTGAGTACAGGTTTGGCTACAACTATAACTTTAGTAGAAATGATAAATTTGGTAATTTCAAAAAACTTTTCTGTTTCGTGTTCGAATTTTTATGGAATAGATGGAAAATACTTTGATGGAACAGAAATGTTCGAGAATAAATTGATTTTTATTTTTTGTGCATTGGCATTGTTTGCTTACCCATTTATATTTTCATACATAAATAAAAAAATGAATAGCAAATTATATGTGATATTTACATTTATTATAACGGTATATATTATGTTCTTTCAAAATCTTTCTTATACGATTAACCTAATAGAAATTATTCCTTGGGCATGGTTGAGACGATTTATAGATAATTATGCAACAATTGTCGACATAGTGATAGCTTATTTTATAATCATAAGGAATTTCTTCTGGAAAAATAAGAAATACAGTGTGTGCGGAAAGATAATATTAGCAATAGCGTTGATACTATATGTTTTGAATGTAGCTATAGGGATTTCAATAAAAATTAACTATGAAATTGCTGATAAGAAAGAGTATGAGGTTATTGAACAGAATAGAGCTATAGTATCAAATTATGATGGTAAATTTGTGGTTATGAGTTGTGAAATACAAGACGAAACAATTATTTTAAAAAAGGGTACATATAGTTTAGAAGATATGACAGGGGTTTCAATTACATATCATAAATATGAGAAAGTAATTTGCGAGTAAAAAACAGTCCTAACAAAGTTGTGTGAAAGGACTGTTTTAGGTGTTAATTGAATTCATTCATAGCGTTCACATATTCCTGTAATCCATTAGGTTTACAAGCTAATTCAGCATATAGCAGAGGATTCTCATGTGCCAGTCGGTACAGATACACAATATCATCAGGCGTATCAAGCAAGACAGATGAATTATATTTTTTACAACTGATAGAAAGAGGTGTGCCAGTATATGTATCATTGATGGCATTAACAATAACGGAATCTGTATCAGGTTCATACATGCTAAACAGGTAACAAGGGTTATTTTGTTTCATGATGTTCTCCTTCCCACAGATACTTAGCACCATCAAGTAGATCAATGATGGCTGTAAGCATATTGTTATAGTCGGTTTGAAGTTCCTTAATTTCTTCGCTTGTAGGAAGATTATTTAAAGCTGGGTGTTCACAGCATTTGGTAAATGTTTTCTGCATTTCAAGTAATTGCAGATATAATGCATTAACAGTCTGTACAAGAGGATATATGGTTTCTTTCTTGCCGACAACGCAGATGCGGTTATAGATGCAGGAACGGACAAAGTAATCTTTTTTCATCATGCCACTGGCAAGAATGCGGGCTTCGATTTGCTTGCGTTCAGCATCGCTTATTCTAAAACTTATAGTTGGATGTTTGTGTTGATTGCTCATAGAAAAGCTCCTTTCATAGTGGGTGTGGCAGCAGGCACAATTAAGCACCCGCAAGCCACATTTGATTATTCGTTTTTAGTAGTAAAAGTAGATTATATCTGCCATGAATTTCGTAGATGCATGATTGAATAATTGCAACTAATTTGCTACTAAAGTTTTTTAAAACGATATGAAAAGAGTAACATTAGATGAAACAGATGCGGTGGAATGCCGCATAAAATCAGCATTTTTGATTTGATGATACTTCCTTTGGGAAGAGTTTGAATAACGGACTAAAATGCCGAAAGCCTGTATTTATGCGGGCTTCCGGCATTTGTTTTATCAAATGGCTCTAGTTTGGCTCTATTTGTGGGGAGAGTAATGAGCTAGAATATACAGAAGGAGAACGGCGTTATGTCAATCTTGTCAACAAGAGAATGGGCAACATTAATATGGGGATGTATTTTCATGTTATATGTATTATGCCATAGGGAAATAAGAAAAAGTTTGTGGAATGTCATAGTAATATTTTTTGACAAGAAGTTAAGGATATTATGGGAAATAATATTGCTATATGTTCTAACGATTACAATGGTATTCTGTTATTTGCCTATTTGGGAGAATATATATATCAAAGATATTATTATATGGTTTCTTTTTTCTGGATTAATATATTGTATGAATGCGGTTTCGAGTGAAGCTGATGAAACATACATTAAAAAAATCCTTAAAGATAATTTGAAATTTACCATGATTTTAGAATTTTTTATGAGCACATTTACATTTAATATATGGATTGAACTTGCGATTATTCCAGTTATTACAATAATTACTGTTATGAATGTAATTGCAGAAAAAAAAGAAGAATATAAAAGTGTTCATAAATTATTGGATAGTATATTGGCAATCGCTGGATTTTGGATTTTTTATGAGACAATAAAGATTGGGATAAATGAATACAAGCAATTAAATATAATAAATACATTGGTAAGTTTTATGATACCGATTGTTTATTTAATATTGATAATTCCATTAGAATATATATTGGAATTATATTCAAAATATGAAGTGTTATTTCTAAGAATGACTTTTAAAGAAGAAAAAGATAAAAGAATTAGATTGCATCATAGGACAGCTATATTTCGTGAGTGCAATTTTTCAGTTCGCAAGATATTATTATTTCAAAGGGAATATATGATACAAATGTATGCTTTAATGAAGGAAGATGAATTTAATCAATTGATGCAAAAATTTAGAAGCGCGTGTAAGAGAATGACATCGTAAGTTTGGCATAAATAGGGTGAGTGTAATGTGTTTATTATAAAAATATTGACATAAGAAGGAATATAGATTAATCTTATAAAAAAGCTGAAGGAGAACATACACATGAATCAGAACTTATATTCAAGACATTATATGTACATGTATTACGGACGTACACGGCTATAAACATGCAAGGTTAGTGCATTAGGTTATAGCTTGTAGGTCTTTTAGTCTAGTGCATAAAACCAGAATATAAGAGAAGATTTTACATACATTGCATCTTATTAAATTGGAGTTATCGCACTGGACATTGAATGTTTGGTGCGATTTTTTATGTTTACAAGAAAGAGCGGGCAAAGGAAGTGGCAGAATTGGATAGCCAGAAGCAGGAAATATCTTCGGTGGTTGCACAGCTTGGAGAAGAGGTTTCTGTAAAGAAACGGGAATTGCTAAATGTATCTGCCGAAAAGGAATTAGCAGAGGAAGCTGTACAGAAGGCAAAAGGAGAGAAAACTACATCACAATAGGAGAAGGAAATATTGCTTGCAGGTAATCAGGATTTGAGAATGGAAAACTCAAGGCTTGAAATCCGCAAAGACAGACTTCACATGGAAAATCATGATTTGAAGCAGAAACAGTTACAGTTGCAGAAAGATAATGAGGAACTGGAACAGCGGCATGAAGATTTACAATACACGAATAGTGAATTGCAGACTGTGAATGATCGGTTATCCGCTGACAATCATACTCTGGAGTAAAGGAATGATGCGTTGCAATCGGATAATCAGGCATTAAGACAAAAATACAATGATTTGCAACAGAATAATGTTCAACTTGAAAGGCAACAGAATGAGCTTAAAAACAATATAGAGCAGATGGTGCAGTTAGAGCAGTTATTACAGCGTGATGTAAGGAAGAAGCACCAGAATGGCAGTTGCCGGAACCAGGAGCATTTGCAAGTGCTAAGTTATTTCGGGATAAAGTAGTCATGCCATTTATGAATAAGCTTAAGATGTTGATAAAGAATCTGACAATCCAGTGTGTAAGGCTGAAAGAAGAAATTTTACAACTGCGGAAGGAAAAGAAGAGACTGTCAGATGATGTGGAGTTTTACAAGGGCAAGATTAAGGATATGAGTGATATGACAGAGTTGTTGCAGGAAAAGGCTGATGATCTGGAGCGTGTCAAGAGATATGCCGGTGTAGAGCAGATTGATACGATTGTTCGTAAGGTAAAGGAACAGGAGCGTACAGAATAGCAGATAAGGCAATCTGAAAGGTCTTATGGAACAAGATAATGGGAAGGATGGATTGATGATATGAAAGATAATCGAATGGATAATATCGTAGAATGTGCTTATAACATGGATAACGGCTATGTTGAAGTGTGGTTTACAGATGGAAATATGTTGCGGATAAAGTGCGAAGAAGTGGAGGCTGCTCTGAGGACAACAGAGCAGTCACTGACGAAGCTGCATAGGTTGTTGGATAACAAGCCAATAGAGTATGTGGCAATGGCTTTGTCTGGGGAGATGCAGGCATATTGTGATATTGAGGATAATATGGTCAAGGGTATGTTTGGGACGATTGTGCAGGGGTATTTGAAGAAGGGGTATAACCGGGCTACTGCGGAGATGATGGCTAGGGAGTTTTTTTAGGTATGAGAGTTGAATAATCTAATATTGATAGATTCTTTCAAAATGAAGTTTGTTGTAGTAGAATATATTATTAAGTAAAGATACGAGTGCTCTTTGTAATTGGAGGTAGATTAGATGGAATGGAATGAATTTTGCGAAAAAGTTTCTAGAATGTTAGGAAATTGCAAAAATAGATTGCAATTTAATTATGATAATAATAAAATCTCATACATTATTGCGACACAGGAGTACATATATACAATAGACAATTATAATGATTTAAGGCAGCAAGCAGAACAATATGATTTTGAGAGATATTCGATATGTGATGGAAATAGTTATGAATCAGTTGTTGATATACCAGATGTTGATTCAAGACGACGTTTTTCCATAGGGCTTGAGGATAAATTGACGGAATTAATTGTAAGTGATGAAGAGGCTGATATTACATATTCGTTTCATGAAATCTCGAGACAATTGATTTGGTATGTTATTAAAGACTTTGATGTAAGAAAAAGAGTCTTTTCTAGTATTCCATCTCAGATTTTTGAACGTAGGTGTGAAACTTTAGCAGAAAAAGACATATTTAGCTTGATAAAAATGATTACACGTTTACCATTGGCGGTATATATAGAAACGAATACAAAAAAGAATAGGGAGCAATTACAAAGGTATGCTAAATCGTATTTATTCAACATTGCATATAATTTTGATTTTGTATTTAAAGCGGTAACAGAAATAGATGATTTATTTCCACAAAGAAATGTTTTGCCAAGAAGAAGAATTCAGAATGTTTCAGAACTTATGGCACCTCAACTTTTGTATAAAGAGCAATTAGTTGAACAATATTATATGGCATTAACTTCTGAGGAACCTTTTGTAAAGTTTGTAGGATTTTATCATATAATGGAACATTTTTATGAAGAAGTGTATAACGAAGATATTTTCAAAAGTGTGCAGCATATTATACAGCACCCCGGTTTTTCGGCAAAAAGGACGAAAGATATCGTTAAGATTGTGGATTTAATAAAAAAGAAAAACAGACAAAATAAGGAAGAGTTTCAAGGCTCAGAATTGGAAGCACTAGAATTGACATTGAAAAAATTTGTTAATATAAGTGAGTTGATTAATGACTTGACAGAATTTAGTAATTCTATTGTGGATTATTATAAATCATCAGAGGTTAGTTTTTCAAAAGGAGATACTGTTGATTTAAGAGATGCTTCAAATGAAAAAGTGTTTAAAAAGTTAGCAGCAAGGATATATAAGACTAGAAATGCATTAGTACATAGTAAATCGAATGAAAGTCGTTTAAGTGAAAGAGGTGTATATAATCCTTTTGCAAATAGCCAAGAATTAACAATGGAAATTCCACTAATGAGATATATTTCTGAGGCGATAATAATCAATTCGGCTTCGCCATTGTAATGGAAAGTTTTGGCTCCATTTTGGCTCTAAAAATTTTGGACGAGGTAAACAAAAATGCAAAATAAGATGAATATGAAGAATAAAACACACAAATGTGTACCAAGAAACAGCTAGGTAAATCTTTCAGCCCAAGAGTTTGAATAGTAAACAGAGCTTCATAAATGGCGTAAACAAGCTATTTATGAAGCTTTTTCTTTTATTGTGATACCTATATGATACCTGTTTTTGATAGTACCACAGATATTAATGAGTACTAAACAGAAGAGTCATAAGTATTTTCTATTATCACATTTCTTTTTATTTTCAAAAATTATCCCAATTATATGAAGCAAGCGTAAAATCTTACGAATAATTATGTGCAATTCGTAAGTATACTCGGTTTTTATGAGGCAGAGCCAGAGATATCATATTTGTAAAAGCAAATTTGACATACATACGGGCAATTGTCGGGGAGAGGGAGTGAATGCACTATGGAAAAGTTATACGACACAGCAAATACTGCATAAATATTTAAATTTGGTTTGGAATATATTAGCTTCGATGATATAATAAAAATAAAATGATTTATTTGCTCGTAGAAATTGGAAAGTTACGAAATATTAGGATTTTAAACAAGATAATTTAGTATTGGTTTGAAATTGGTGAAAAATGAGGAAAAAGTAAATGGACAAAATATTGTATCACTATTGTAGTACACAAAAAATGTATGGAATTATGTCTGGAAGACAACTTAGAATGAGCGATATAACTAAGAGCAATGATTACGATGAAGTATATATGTTTTTTCCAGGTATAATATATGCTATGAGGGATGTATATTATAAAAATTCATTTCCTTTTGAGTTTGCGGGTGAAACAGATGAAAGAGGAATGGAGATTCTTTTCAGATTAGCATATGATTATTTTAAAATGGAATTTGACAAGGGTGGGGTTACTAATTTTGTTATATGTTTTTGTGAGGAAGGTGACAAGTTAAGTCAGTGGAGAGGTTATGCGGATAATGGAAGAGGTGTTTCTATTGGATTCTCAGAAAGAGAATTAACACAGTATAGTGGAAAATACAAAGATATCATAACAATGGGAAAAGTAAAGTATAAAACGGTGGAAGAAATAAATGATATTATTATATCTAAAGCAAATAATTTGTTGAATGAGTTGAAGAATTTGCGTAAATGGATTATAGATAATTTGCATTGTGATGATAGTAAGCAGGAAGAATATATGATATTTTTCTTTATTCAAATGCTAAATATGGTTTTTATGGATTCATTACAGTACAAAAATGTATCATTTCAAGAGGAAAATGAATGGAGAATGTTTTTTAAATATCCAATTACGAAAAAAACAGAATTAATATATGGAGAAGAGCGTAATAAAAGCGTGCTATTTGATGAAATGGTAGAAGTGATGAAAAATAAGATTGATTTTAATATTTTGAATGATGACATAGTACCATATTTTCATTTAGAATTATCAGATATATCTGAAAAACCAATAAAAGAAGTTATTAGTGGTCCAAATAACCATATATTATTGAAAGATTTTCAATTACTTTGTGGAAAGTATAAATATAATGATGTTGCATTTAGGTATAGTAAAATATCGTACAGAGGGTGATATTTTATAGATTATTTATCTATAAACAATAGAAATGGATGAAGTGACAGCGAAAAGGAGTAACAATAAATGATAGATATATATACAAATAAGAGCGATTCAAAAAATTGGATATTTCAGAATGATCTGTACTTCAATCTGAATACCGGCAATGAAGAAATGACACAAAGTGAAATTGATTTAATCCAGCAGATAGATGATGCTAAGTTGACACCTGATAAACATATAGAAACAAAATATGGTTTAGGTACAATCCGTAATTTATCGTCAGGCTGTAAGACATTACTTAATATTGTGAAACATCCCGATAAGGTGGTAAATGTTGAGGAATGTGGACCGAATGTTCTTAAAGTAATTTTTACTATGGATAAAATTAAGATTTATATGTCGAGGCCAACGCTTTTTGATATTCCGGATGATGTGCAAATCAGATTCAATGATTCTGATATAGTGACCGGAGGGAGAGGTTATAATGCATGGTGGAGTAAGGAATATGAAAGGAGAGAAGCAGATGATTTATAAGAATATTACATTTAAAGTAGCTCCATTTTCATATGATTTGACATTTGATGACAGAATTACTCTTGTTGGTGGAGACAGTGGTACCGGTAAAACAGTACTTTATGAAATGTTGGAAGATATAAGATTGACAGATGAATACAAAGCAATCAAGCTATTTAACTACAAATCAGATGATTTTTTAGAAGCAATAAAACAGTGTAGAAATAGTTTTATTGTGATAGATAATGCAGATTGTCTGATTAATGATAATGTAAGGAGATTCATTAATTTTGAGTTATCAAATCAGTATATGCTCTTCCTGCGAAATTGTGACGGACTTAATGTATCTGATAAGAGCTTTAAGGTGCTGAAGTTTGATAATAACAGGATAACACTAGAAGAGGAGTTGTGATATGAGATATTTATGGACAGAGGATACCGGTGCAGGACTTCACTTCTGGAAATTAGTTAATCAGCTTTTTTTTGACAATGAACTTGTAGTTGAGAGTAAAGGGAGCAATCAGGGTTTACTGGATGCATTAATAGACTTGGAGACTGAAGATGGAGATGAATACTTCGTTGCGTTTGATTATGTGGTTGATAATCAGGACATTCGCAACAAGTATCGTATGTTGAAATCAATAACAGATACGTCGGAAGGAAAGATTGTAATTCTGGATATGATTTGTTTTGAGTACCTGATTCTTGCATTTGATAAGCTGGTAGAATGGACAGGCACCGGAAAGACCGATAAAATAAAAATCCGTGATAAAGTTTTGGCGGCAGTTGAGAATCACAGAATAGATTTATCAAGGATTGATGATAAGAAAACATTACAGTACATAGCTGGATTTAAGAGATATTCTACAGAACGTGTGATTAAGTCATTGGTTGGTGAATTTACACAAAATGAGAAGTGGTCTGTTAAAGGAACTCTTATGGGTGAATGCTGGTATAAAGATTGTTGTGTGTCAGAGCATCCGGATAATCTGAGGTGTGGTAAGCCTGAGGTTGAATGTGGGGATGAGAAGATGAGGATGCTGATACAGTCGGAGAAGGTGCAAGATATTATTGATAAATTGGTACTTTAAAGTAGAATTTAAAAGGAAGTGAAAATTTGAAGATAGCATATGTAAAAATATGTAATTATAGAAATTTGAAAGATATTGATATAGGATTATCAGATACAGTTGCAGTTATAGGGGAAAACAATAGTGGTAAGAGTAATTTTTTAAAAGCGATTACACTTCCTTTTTTGACCGATGATAATACACATACGAGTAAAAGATTGTCATGGACTGACATAAACAATGAAAGTAAAGAGCGTTACTATAAGAAAATTATTGAAATCCAGAAAGAAATTAAGGATGATAAAATTACTGTTGAGCAATTTATAAAATTATTACCGATAGTAAGTGTCGAAGTAAATATTCAGGCAAATGGTCCAGAGGAATATTATGTTAAGGATATGTCATATGCAATTGCAGATGATAAAATTCAATACGGATTAAAATATGAATTTATTCCTAAGAATTGCGAAGATATTTTTAGAGTGGTAAAAGAAGTCGTATCTCAGAATGAAATTAATGAAGAAAATTTGAGAAAAGTTAAAATGAACCTTTTGCCTGTAGAATATTATAATTATTCAATAAAAATTCCTGATGGTAGAAATATTTCGTATGATACATTGAAAACATTCAAGTATGAGGCTCTTGAAGCAGAAAGAGATGATTTTTCAAGAACAAAAAATCAATTAGGATCGAAAGCTTTGGTCGATTTATTGAAAGAAGGACTTTCAGATCAGGATAAATTGATAATAGAAAAAGAGTATAGTCATTTTTTTGAATCATTAAAGGAAATTAGTGATATTAATGACATAATCAATTGGCAAGAAATATCAGAGATGGAGGAAGCAAAGAAATTTTTTTCGCATATAAATATTCTTCCTAACATGCCGCCCATGCAATCTATTTTGAATAGTGTACGATTGGGATATGCAGAAGAAGAATTGTCAATGCAAGGATTGGGGTATCGCAATTTGGTATTGTTATTTGTACTAATTAATTCATTACTTGGAAAGAAAACAGATACTGCTTTGAATGTTTTGACTATAGAGGAACCAGAAGCGCATTTATGTATTAATAATGTTAGACTAATGGTAAGCTTTTTGAAAGCATTTACAAATAAAAATAAAAAAATCCAGTTGTTTTATTCTACGCATAGTACAGAATTTATTAATAAGATGAATTTGAAAAATGTGGTAGTTCTACATAATGGAAAGGCTTATTCATTTGTAGATGAATTGGATGAAGAAGATTTTGCATATTTAGCAAAGAATCCTAATTTGGATCTCTTTAAACTGTTTTTCTCTAACAAGTGTATTTTGTTTGAGGGAATATCGGAAGAATTATTAATTCGTTCGTATCTTGACTCACAAGAAAAATTAAGTGATATTGAAGTACTGTCATTTCATAAAGGCTTTGAAAAAATAATGAATATTTGGAAAAAAATTAATGAAGGTTCATGTAATAAACTAGGTATTATTCGTGATTATGATAATCAACCTAATGCAAAAGAGCAACATAATAAATATAACGATGATAAGGAGATATGTGTTAGGACAACAGAATATTATACTTTAGAACCGGAAATTGTAAATACGGGTAATAACTTTAAGCTGTTGAAGAAAAAATATGGCGATGTTTTTGGATGGAGCAATATGACACTTGAAGAACTTACGGAAGCGTGGAAAAATGCAAAAGCATCAGATATGTTTACAATTTGCAAGGATTTAGCAGTTGGAGAGTTAGAAGGATTTCAAATGCCAAAACACATACAAGAGGTTATAGATTTTCTTTCATAAGAGGTGTTACAAAGTGGAAATAAATATAGCAGGTGCAGGAGCTGGAAAGACAACAAAAATGTCTGATAAAATAATATTTCTTCGTAATCAGATTGATGAGGAAAAGAAAATATATTGTGTTGCATTTACTAATAGTGCTGTGGACTGTATTCGTAAAAAGCTATGTGAACATTATGTGCAGATTCCGGAAAGTATAATTGTTAGTACAATTCATTCGTTTTTATACAAGGAAATAATAAAGCCATATTATCATCTCCTTTATGAAAAAAGATATGAAAAAATTTCTGTTGCGAAATTACCACAAGATGCAAAATATAGAAATGCAAAAATTAAAAGACTTGATGATATGAATGTACTTCACCAAACAGTAATTCCAGAACATGCCAAATGGATATTATGTAAAAAATCAAAGGACACAAAAAGCATAAAAGAAGGTAGGATGATAATTAAAAATGCATTCTCTAAGTATTGCGGTGCAATTTGCGTGGATGAGGTACAGGATATAGATAAACATATGCAAGAAATTATTGAGGAATTGAGTAGAATGGGAATTCCTCTGACACTTATGGGAGATCCAAAGCAAGATTTAAAAGGATTTAATTGTTTAAGAAATCTTATGGAAACATATGAACAAAATGTTAGGTATATATCTGAATGCTATAGATGTCCGCAACTGCATTTACAACTGTCAAATCATCTTGTAGATGAAAATGAAAAACAGAAATCAGAAAAGGAATATGGTCAATTGTCAGTATATTTTGAAAGCGAAATTGATTGCCATACATTAATTGAAAACAACAAATATGATTTGATGTATATATCCAAAAAACAGGGGATATATGAAACACACGATTATCAAAAAAATAATATGAGAGATAATTTGGCTGAAGAACTTGAACCATTGTTGTTAGAGAATCATCCGAATAAAGACATAATGGCTGTAAAGAAAGCAGCATATTATTATGCTAGAAAAATGCTTGAAAAGTATAGAAATACTGGAAAGAAAAGTGATGCAATGGCATTGTTGGGAAAGTATGAAAAAATAGATTCAAGGAGATATGGTATTATCATAAATGTTTTTGAGGATGAAAGTGCGCTAAAACAAACAGGTAAGATTTATGTAAAGTCAATAGATTACATAAAAGGTATGGAAGGCGAAAAGTGCTTATTTATTCTTACAAATGATTTAGCAGAGTATTTATTTAATGATGATACTGAGACAAATAAGACAAAGAATAAACTTTATGTTGCACTTACTCGTTCGTTGAATGAATTGTCTATATACATATTAAATGAGGTTGAGAATAAATACACAAAATCGAAAATAATGGAATTCTTTGAAGGATATATTTGAAGTAGAAAGGAATGAATTTTCATGAGTAATTTAGGCGGATATCAATTACTTACGACATTTGCAAAGAAAGTAGGAGGACCAAGAAATCTAGTGGCGTTAATAGCTGGTGGGGGAGCGATTATAGGAGGACTTGCTGTTAAGGGTGGAGAAAGATTATGGAATAAGGTAAAAAGTAAGGAAAATAAATCTGATGCTGTTTATACAATCATGCGTGATGCAAAGAGTAATGAAGGTGTATTTCTTAGGCAAGGCGATAAATATAGGGTTTTGGAAACTGATGAAGATGCTGTTCTGATTGAACTATTAAAAAATGAAAATAATCCTTATTTTGTATCGCGATATTTATTAGAAAATATCTCTAACTACAATAAAAATAGTGATAAATAGAAATGGATATTTTGAATTGTTTCTTGATACATTATTGTATTTTTGAAACATAAGAAAATTAATATTTCTATGGCATCGGTTTGGCAACAACCATTCAATAGCTCTAAATAATCTTTGTGCCTTATGTAAAAATAAGCCTTATATTAGAATGGGACTTAAATAAAATGAATTAACTACAATATGAGTTATAAAGAGATTTGATTTGTTGTTTAACTTGTCAATGTCGAGTTAGATGTATAATTAGAATAATTCGATGCCTTTTTCGACACATAAAAAGCGACGAAAAAAGCGACGAATTATTTTATCAATCAAAAGATAGTTAAAAATTATGTCAGGTTAGTTCAAAACCATAATGAAGCATAAACTTAATTAAATTCATTCATGGCATCTACATAATCCTGTAATCCATTAGGTTTGCAAGCCAATTCAGCATACAGCAGAGGATTCTCTTGTGCCAGTCTATATAGGTACACAATATCATCCGATATATCGAGCAAGACAGCTGAATTGCATTTTTCACAACTGATAGTAAGAGGCGTGTCGGAATATGTATGATTGATAGCATTAACAATAACGGAATCTGTATCAGGTTCATACATGCCAAACAGGTAACGAGGATTATTTTGTTTCATGGTGTTCTCCTTCCCACAGATACTTAGCACCATCAAGCAGATCAATGATGGCTGTAAGCATATTGTTATAGTCGGTCTGCAGTTTCTTGATTTCATCGCTTGTAGGAAGATTGCTTAAAGTTTGGTGCTCACAGCATTCAATAAATGCTTTCTGCATTTTAAGTAATTGTAGATACAGAGCATTAACAGTCTGCACAAGAGGATATATAGTTTCTTTCTTGCCGACAACGCAGATGCGGTTATAGAGGCAGGAACGGACAAAGTAATCTTTCTTCATCATGCCGCTGGCAAGGATACGGGCATCGATTTGTTTGCGTTCAGCATCGCTGATTCTAAAACTAATAGTTGGATGTTTGTGTTGATTGCTCATAGAAAAGCTCCTTTCATAGTGGGGGTGGCAGCAGGCACAGTTAAGCACCCGCAAGCCACATTTGATTATTCGTTTTTAGTAGTAAAAGTAGATTATATCTGCCAAGAATTTCATAGAAGCAATAGTGAATCATTGCAACTAATTTGCTACTAAAGTTTTTGAAAACGATATGAAAAGAGTAACATTAGATGAAACAGATGCGGTGGAATGCCGCATAAAATCAGCATTTTTGATTTGATGATACTTCCCTTGGGAAGAGTTTGAATAACGAACTAAAATGCCGAAAGCCTGTATTTATGCGAGCTTCCGGCATTTGTTTTATCAAATGGCTCTGGTTTGGCTCTATTTGTGGGGAGAGTAATGAAGTTATCAGTTTTGAAAAGGTAAATAAAAAAGGAAGAAGGTACAAGCTATGTTGCCAACAAGAGAAGAAGCACTGAAGTTAATTCGTGATGGGTTATTATTTAATCCGGGACCTTGGGGAAAACATTGTTTAACAGCAGCACACTGTGCAGAAAAAATAGCAGGTGCATGTGGTGATATGGATGTTGAGAAAGCATATATATTAGGTTTACTACATGATATAGGAAGAAAATTTGGTGTAAGACATCTTGGACATGTTTATGATGGATACGTATATATGAAATCATTGGGATATGATGAAGTAGCAAAGATATGTTTAACCCATTCTTTTAATAATCATACGATAGATGAATACATCGGAAAATTTGATGTTACAGATGAAGAATTGACAATTATAAAAACTGAATTAGCAAAGACCATATATGATGAATATGACCGGTTAATTCAATTGTGCGATTGTTTGGCAGGAGCGGAAGGAGTTCTTGATATAGAAAATAGGATGAATGACGTAAAGAAAAGGTATGGCTTTTATCCGCAGGACAAGTGGAATTCCAATATGAATTTGAAACAATATTTTGAGGGGAAAATGAATAAAGACATTTACCTTATATGTGAGAAAGATACATTTGCAACAGGAAATTTATGATCTTATAAATATATTTTTACTACAAGTTTTATGAACAGGTTGGAGGTGGTTAAGTGGATATTTTATTTAAAAATGATGATTTTGTATTTTCATACAGAGTTGGCGGTATATTGAAACATAATGGTAAAATCTTGTTACAGCGTCCGAAGAATGATGATTATGCCATTATTGGCGGACATGTTGCGGCTATGGAGACAAGTATGGAAACTCTTAAACGGGAATTTGAAGAAGAGCTTCATGCTAAGATAGAGGTAGATAATCTGTTAGCAATCGGAGAAATTTATTTTCCATGGGGAAAAAGACCCTGTCATCAGATATGCTTATATTATAATGTACATCTGATGGATGATAATATTCCATTAGATAGAGTGTTTCATGGATATGATGAGCTGGATAATGAGAGAATTGATTTGGATTTCTGCTGGGTTCCGCTAGAGGATTTAAAGAAAGGTACTAAGGTATATCCTTTGGAGTTGATACCATATATTCTTGAGCCAGGGAAAGAAATTGTACATTTTGTTTCAAAGCAGATTTGAGGAGATAGTCAATGATAGAAAATATGAAGGTAGAATTTGGCAGAACATCAGATATTGATTCATGGATGCGATTAGTGAGAAAAGTAAGTTGGAATTTTCCAGGATTAGAGACAGAGCAGAGTATAGATGAACACAAAATAATAGTACTGAAATTCATGAATGACAAACGTGCTTTGTGCGTGAAGAACGAACAAGAGATTGTTGGCGTACTTTTATATTCAAGGAAGTATAATATGATATGTTGTTTGGCTGTTGATCCGGCTTATCGAAAAAGGGGAATTGCTTCGCTTCTTTTAAGAGAAGCAATTGATAAGCTTGACAGAGATAAAGATATAACTGTGTCTACATTTAGAGAAAATGATGTTAAAGGAATTGCACCTAGAAAATTATATAAGAAATTTGGATTTGAAGAGGGCGAGCTGATTGAAGAATTTGGATATCCTAATCAAAGGTTTGTGTTGCATGCCGACAAAAGTGTTGATAATGTAATAATTGGTACAAAGAGTTGGGAGTTGCAAAGATAGACTTCGTATGGATAATCATGATTTGAAGCAAAAGCATCTACAGTTGCAGACCGATAATGAAGAACTGGAACAAAGGCATGAAGATTTACAATATACGAATAGTAAATTGAAGAATGTGAATGATTAGTTATCTGCTGACAATCACACTCTGGAGCAAAGGAATGATTCATTGAAATCTGATAATCAGGCATTAAGACAGAAATACAATGATTTGCAACAGAATAATGTGCAGCTTGAAAAGCAACAGAATGAGCTTAAGAGCCATATAGAGCAGATGGTGCAGTCGGAGCAGTTATTACAGCGTGATGTAAGGAAGTATGATGAAGCACCGGAGTGGCAATTGCCGGAATCAGGAGCATTTGCAAGTGCTAAGTCATTTCGGGATAAGGTGGTAATGCCATTTGTGAATAAACTTAAGACCTTGATAAAGAACCTGACAATCCAATGCGTAAGGCTAAAAGAGGAAGTATTACAGCTTCGGAAGGAAAAGAAGAGACTGTCAGATGATGTGGAGTTTTACAAGGGTAAGATTAAGGATATGAGTGATAGGACAGAGCTGTTGCAGGAAAAGGCTGATGATCTGGGGCGTGTGAAGAGATATGCTGGTGCAGAGCAGATTGATACGATTATTCGTAAGGTAAGGGAACAGGAGCGTACAGAACAGCAGATAAGGCGGTATGACAGGTCTTATGGGACAAGATAATGGGAAGGATGGATTGAGAATAATAGTATGATGTGATAAAATAATATTGTATTAGGGTTTATAACGCAAGTTATGATTTCCGCTTAGGAGATAACGTAATTAACAATCTGTAAAGATTTCATAGGCTTTCTTATGAAGGTGTTGCACTTAGTATATAGAGACCCTAATACTTTTTTAGGAGGGTATAAATTGGAAAAATATGAAAATTTACCAGATCAAATATGGACAACAAGAATTTCGAGAGTTAATGCTGAAAAGAGATTAATAAACAAAGAAGCATTTTTTCAGGGGATTAACATTTATTATTCATGTGTTACAATTATATTTTCTATACTTTCATTATTGAATAGTAATGAGAAGTTAAGTTTGATGACAGTATTTATGACAATATCATTGCTTATTGTTATTTTATATTTGAATGGACAAAAATATTTAGAGCATGCTAGAGAATATAGGAAAAATTATACGGAGTTACAAAAACTTGAATTTGAATTAAAGAGTATTGATATTGATGATGTAGAGTCAATTAAGAACATATATAATAAGTATTGCGACTTACTAGATTCAAGTAGTAATCATATATCATTTGATTATTATGAGACAGTTCATGGTAGTTCTGGCGAATATAGAGATAAGAAATGGAAATTTGTAAGGCGCAGATATTATTGTAATGTAGCTTGGCGGTTACTTTTAAAAATATGTGTTATATTATTGCCAGTAGTTTTATATTGGATATGTGGAGTGTTATAGATGCAGGCATCGTACTTATGGAAAAAATTATTTACCAGAAAACATCTTATTGAACATTATGAAGAAAAGGTAAAAGATAAGCCTTCTGTCGGATTGGATAAAGTGTCACCTCGAAAATTTGAACAAAATTTGAATGAGAATATTGAAATTATTATCCGAAAATCTATGAATGGATCTTATCATTTTACAAGATATAAGCAACTTTTATTTACGAAAGGACCGTTTAAACCGCCTAGAGCAATTTGTGTACCAACTCTAAGAGATAAGTTAACAGCATCAGTGTTAAATGAATTGTTGGTGGGGGTATATGGAGATAAATGTAAGACCATGATGCCGCAACTTGTTATAGATGATATTTCTAAAAAAATTTCATTGTACACACATTTTATAAAGTTGGATGTGAAATCATTTTATGGCTCAATAAATCAAGATAAGTTGATTAGAATAATAAAAAGAAAAATACATAAAACTGAAATTATTTCAATTATTTGGAACGCGATTAGAACAGAGGCACTGCTTTATCCTATAAAGGAAAAGACTGTAAAGGGAGAAAGGACAAGAGGGGTTCCTGAGGGATTGCCTATTTCAAATACTTTGGCTAACATATATATGCAGGATATTGACACAAAATATGGAAAACTTGATTACATATCATATTACAGATATGTTGATGACATATTAATATTGGTTAATGAAGATAAATATTTTGATGTAAAGAAAAATATATGTGATGATATAAAAAAACTTGGATTGGAATTAAACGAAAAGAAAGATGAGGGATTTGTAACAAAATCATTTGAATATTTAGGTTACGTTTTAAATGATAGTGAAGTAACGGTAAGGAAAAGTAGTGTATTAAAAATAGAACAATCTTTAGAAGAATTGTTTAGAACAATAAAAAAAGAAAATATTGGATATTTACAATGGAAATTAAATTTGAAGATTACAGGTTTTATTCTTGAAAAACACAAGTATGGTTGGCTATTTTTCTATTCTCAAATAACAGATTTAAGTTTACTTTTTCATTTAGATGATGTTGTGCAAAAATTGATTAAACGATATAAATTAGAAGGTAAAATTAAAATAAAGAGATTTGTTAGGACATATGCGGAAATGCATATGGCATTGCACGAGACTAAGTATATTCCCAATCTAGATGCTTTAAAATTGGAAGATAAGAAAGCTATTTTATCAGACATATATCAGATGGACTTGTCTGATAAAGATGAAAATTTTGTTGAAATACAGTTTCATAGAATAATGAAGCGTGAAATAAGGGATATTGAAAAGGATATTGAAAATATTTCTTGATGTTTGGAACCTACAAATAATACTATATGATGAGTTTGAAATGGCTCCATTTTGGCTCTAAAAATTCTAGACGAGGTACACAAAGGTGAAAAATAAGATGAATATGAAGAATGAAATGAACAAATGTGTACCAAGAAACAGCCAGATAAATCATTCTGCCCAAGAGTTTGAATAATTTTCAAAAGCTCGCAAAGCCTAGTAAAATGGGCATTTGCGAGCTTTTTGTTTTTATGTTTGGTTACAAATTATATTCTTAATTTCGAGAACTCAAAAGTTAAAATTGCATGAGTGAAAAACAAATGATATAATAAGACTAAAATAAAAGACTATTTGACGTGATAATCGGAGGAAATAACATGTCAGAAAATCAAGTAAAAATAACTTATAAACCTTTATGGAAGTTGTTAATTGATAAGGATATGACGAAAACTGAATTAAGAAAGAAAACACAGATAGCACCAAGTACATTTACCAAAATGAACAACGACCAACAAGTATCGTTAGATATTTTAGCTAGGATATGTGTTGAATTGAAATGTGGCTTTGATGATATTGTGGAAATAGAACGATAGTGATATTGCAAAATGAAGAAACATGTACAGATAAATATAGCAAGGTGCTAATAGAAAGGAATTTATAAATGGCAGTTCAAAATAATGCTAATATTGGATTTGAAAAACAAATATGGGATGCGGCTTGTGTTCTTTGGGGACACATTCCAGCAGCAGAATACAGAAAGGTTATCGTAGGACTTATTTTTCTGCGTTACATATCAAGTGCATTTGAAAAACGCTATCAACAGCTTGTTGAAGAGGGTGATGGCTTTGAAGATGATAAGGATGCATATGCAGAAGATAATATTTTCTTTGTACCGGAGGATGCCCGTTGGAGCAAGATTGCTTCCGCAGCACATACTCCAGAAATCGGTACTGTTATCGACGAGGCAATGAGAGCTATTGAAAAGGAAAATACAACTCTTAAAAATGTGCTTCCAAAGAATTATGCAAGTCCAGATTTGGATAAGCGAGTATTAGGCGAGGTTGTTGATCTTTTCACCAATATGGATATGGGCGATACAGAAGAAAGCAAAGACCTTCTTGGCAGAACATATGAGTATTGTATTCAGCAGTTTGCAGCATATGAAGGTGTTAAGGGTGGCGAATTCTATACTCCTGCAAGTATCGTTAAAACAATCGTTGCTATTTTGAAACCATTCAAAAATTGTCGTGTATATGACCCATGTTGTGGTTCAGGTGGTATGTTTGTTCAGAGTGCAAAGTTTATTCAGGCACATAGTGGTAAGCGTGGCGAAATTGCAGTTTATGGTCAGGAGTCTAATGCAGATACTTGGAAGATGGCAAAAATGAATATGGCTATTCGCGGTATCGATGCAGATTTTGGACCTTATCAGGCAGATACATTTTTCAATGATTTACATAAAACGCTTAAAGCTGATTTTATTATGGCAAATCCGCCCTTCAATCTTTCAAACTGGGGACAAGACAAGTTAAAAGATGATGTTAGATGGAAATATGGAACGCCGCCAGCAGGAAATGCCAACTATGCGTGGATTCAGCATATGATACATCATCTTGCACCGAATGGAAAAATCGGTCTTGTGCTTGCTAATGGAGCTTTATCATCTCAGTCTAGTGGTGAGGGAGAAATCAGAAAGAATATTATTCAGGCTGATCTTGTGGAAGGTATCGTTGCACTTCCTACGCAGTTATTTTATAGCGTTACAATTCCGGTTACACTTTGGTTTATTTCTAAGAACAAAAAGCAGAAAGGTAAAACTTTATTTATAGATGCCCGCAAGATGGGTTATATGGTTGACCGCAAGCATAGAGATTTTACCGATGAAGATATTCAGAAGTTGTCTGGTACATTTACAGCATTTCAAGATGGTAAGCTTGAAGATGTGAAAGGATTCTGTGCTATAGCAGATCTTAATGAAATCGAAAAGCAGGACTTTATTCTTACACCGGGCAGATATGTTGGTATTGAAGAAACTCCGGATGATGGAGAACCATTTGAAGAAAAGATGACACGCCTTACATCAGAGCTTTCAGATATGTTTGCAAAGTCTCATGAATTGGAAGAAGAAATTCGTAAGAAATTGGGGGCGATTGGGTATGAAATGTAAGTTGTCGGATATTTGCGTTTTTCGTAAGGGGAAAGTTGATGTGTCAAAACTTACCTTGAAAACATATATATCTACTGAAAATATGTTGCCAAATAAAGGAGGGGTTACGGAGGCAAGCTCTCTTCCCACAGTTCAGTTAACTCAGGAATATAAAAAAGGAGATATCCTTGTATCTAACATCAGACCATATTTTAAGAAAATATGGCAAGCGAAATGTGATGGTGGTTGTTCAAATGATGTTTTAGTATTTCAAGGAAATTCAAACATAGATGGAGATTTCCTCTACTATATACTTGCTAATGATGATTTTTTTGCCTATTCAATGGCAACTTCAAAAGGCACAAAAATGCCAAGAGGCGATAAGACTTCAATAATGCAATATGAAGTGCCGATATTTGATATAGATACTCAAAGAAAAATAGCAAGTGTTTTGAGGAGCTTAGATGAAAAAATAGAACTGAATTCTACGATAAACAATAATTTAGAGGAACAATTAAGTGCCTTATTCGTAAATATGTTTGGTCATTCTATAGATTCTCTTGATAATAGTGACATTAAATTAGGCGACTTAATTGAAAGTGTCGATAACAGAGGGAAAACACCACCATTATCTGACGAACCAACAGACTATCCAATAATAGATGTTAGAGCATTATCCAGTAATTCAAGAATAATTGATTACACCAACTGTACTAAATACGTTTCCAAAGAGACATACAATAATTGGTTCAGAAGTGGACACCCTAAAGAATATGATATTCTCATTTCAACTGTAGGTAGTTTGGCTGAAATGAAAATCTTTCTAGGAACTATAGGCTGCATTGCTCAAAATGTTGTAGGATTTAGAACAAAAGATATATCACCACTCTACTTGTATCAATATCTGAATTACATAAAAAACGACTTAGTAGCATACAATATTGGTTCTGTTCAACCAAGTATTAAGGTAACTCATATAATCAAACATTCTATCTATGTTGCTTCAAAAGAAGATATAGAAATATTTGATAGTATTGCTCGAAACATTACAAAAAAAATATTTGCAAATTGCCAAGAAAACGAAGCATTAAAGCAAATGCGAGACACTCTTTTACCTAAACTGATGTCTGGTGAGTTTGATGTTTCAAACATCAAGATTTAAGCCACTAAATTATTGTTTATAACATATCCCATAACTTCCGTGGGTGGCGGGAGTTAATATCAGGGGACTTCCGCCCCATAGTCGTTCTCTAAAAATATTTCAAAGGAGAATTGACTGTGAAACAGGATTTAATCAAAGATGTTATTCTGGGAATGTTACCTTACCTGAATAATGCACAAAATGAAAAACTGCAAGAGGTGTTGCGATACACTCTTGCAAAGTATGAGGTAACAGGAAATCAAAACAAAGAGAAATACTCGGAGCAGAACTATATAGAATTATTTATATCAGCAAAGCGAATAGAGGGCTGCTCTGAGAAATCTCTTAAATACTATAAGGCAACTATTGAAGCCATGCTTGATGAACTTCAAAAAGATGTTAAACACATAGTAACAGACGATATACGCGGATACCTGACAGAATATCAAGAAAAGAAGAAGTCAAGTAAGGTTACTATAGATAATATCCGCCGTATCTTATCCAGCTTTTTCTCTTGGTTAGAGGATGAAGATTACATACTGAAAAGCCCAGTCAGACGAATACACAGAGTAAAAACTGGTACTAACATTAAGGAGACATACTCCGATGAAGTGTTGGAGCTTATGAGGGATAACTGCACAGAGCTTCGAGACTTGGCGATTATTGATATGCTTGCTTCAACGGGTATGCGTGTTGGCGAAATGGTACTGCTCAACAGAGATGATATTGATTTCAATGAAAGAGAATGTATCGTGTTCGGTAAAGGTAGTAAGGAACGAGTGGTCTATTTTGACGCTCGTACAAAGATACATTTGCAGAACTACTTGGATAGTAGAACGGACGATAATCCGGCATTGTTTGTTTCGCTGAAATCGCCTCACAAAAGGTTAAAAATCGGCGGCGTTGAAGTTCGTCTGAGACAATTTGGAAAGCAATTAGGAATTAACAAGGTACACCCGCACAAGTTCAGGCGTACACTTGCAACTGTGGCGATAGATAAAGGAATGCCTATTGAGCAGCTTCAACAGCTTTTGGGGCATAGAAAGATAGATACGACCTTGCAATACGCAATGGTCAAACAGAGCAATGTTAAGATTGCCCACCGAAAATACATTGGATAGAGAGGAAAATATTATGGCTGAATGGATAACCACTACCTTGGAAGAATGTACTGATATTTTGGGAGACGGACTACATGGAACACCTAAATATACAGAAAATGGAGAATACGCATTTGTCAATGGAAATAACCTCGTAGATGGTGAAATACTAATAAAAAAAGAAACAAAAAGGGTTGATTATAGCCAATATGATAAGTATAAGAAACCATTAACAAATAGAACAATTCTAGTTTCCATAAACGGAACCTTGGGTAATGTTGGCGTATATGGCTCAGAAAAAATAATTCTTGGAAAAAGTGCCTGCTATTTTAATGTTAAAGAATCTGTGGACAAAGATTTTATATATTATATCGTTTCATCGCCGACATTTAAGCAGTATCTTGAGAGCAATGCAACAGGAACAACAATAAAAAACATTTCTTTAAAGCAAATGAGGGAATACACTTTTGAGTTGCCAGAAATTGGTGAACAAAAGAGAATATCTTCCGTTTTACGAAAAATAGATGAAAAGATTAAAAACAACAGAGCAATAAACAATAATTTAGCGGCTTAAAGGTCCATGTCGGAGACATCAAGCTCGCCAGACATCAACTTTGGCAAAAGAGTATCTCGAAGTACAGCAAGATGTTCGTTTTGCTTGCCATTGGCAAAAATCTGATTAAAAATTGATTTGCAATAATCGTCAAATGCTATAATTTTATCTACTGGCGGAATTAAAATAGTTTCCGTTTCGATAAAACCTGAAAAATCAAGGTTCTTAATACCTGTTGTGCCGTTTTCATAAGAGAAAAAGACACCTTTACCATACAGGTATTGCCAATAATAGTAGATAAACAGACTGTATCCTTCTTTTGGCTTCATTGCCTTACAGAAATTTGTGCAAACCATACCACTATCATAACGATCGAGTAATGATTGAGTTATAGCTGTACATCTTCCGGTTGATTGAGTAGGACTACCTCCTGAAATTTCAACAACAATGTCACCGGCTGCAAGTTGTTTTGCGGCAAAGTTTTTAGGAAGAATATACCTTGTGGGCATTTTGCCTTTATTGCCTGCTTTGACTTCGGGAATATCTGCACCTCTGATGCAATAAACCTTTTCAGTATTATTGCCTGTTGGTGCTTCTTTTCCCCAATCGCCATTTAAAGTTGATTTAATAAGTTCAGAGAATGTTCCTGTTGACCATTCATTGTTTTCGGGATTGTCTATAAACCATTCTTTGAATATCGCCTGAGCTTGCTGCTCTAAATTATTGTTTACCATACTTTGAAGTGTTTTGGCTTGCAGTGCAAGGGTTAGTTGCACCAATTGCTATTTCATCGCTTGTAGTCTTATTTACTGTATCTGTTGTCAAGATAGTAATAAAAGCGAAGGGAGATGACGCCATGGGAAGTAAAGTGAAAGAATTCGTAAGTGTAATTTTTGATATTTTATATACTATGAGCGCTAATTTGGCAGGTGGTGCACTGCTAGCCAAAACACTTCAAAGGATAATCGTTTAGTTTGCAAAGGAGTAGATAAAGTGGCATATAAAGAAATTGATGAATCTAATATAACATTGATTGATTCAGTTAGTTCTTTTATTGAAATGATAAGACAGGTAAAAGAGACGAAGGAAGCTCAAGACGGAACTTCCACTGAATTGTATTTCAGGGGTCAGGAGACTGAATTTTGGGATATTGAGCCGAGTATATTTAGAGATGATATGCTGAGTATTGAACATAAATTGATGCAGATACCATTGCAGAAGTCACCAACAGAATTTAGGGACTTGAATTCGATGTTTGATATTATGACTAAGTACCAGCATTATGGGATGTGTACTCGTCTTTTGGATTTGACTACGAATCCGTTGGTTGCACTCTACTTCGCATGTAAAAAGCATGGTACAGTAAAATACGTTACAGAAGATGGAGAAGTGGAAAAAGAACCATATGGAGTGATTTATTACACGGACAAATACTACTCATCTCAATCCACAGATACTGAAATTCAAATCGTGTCTGCCTTGGCGAGTTATGATTTGGAAAAAGAAAATACTTTGTCTGATGTTCTTGAAAGACTATATCATGATCGGATTATAGACGAAAGAACAAAGGATAATTGGTTAGTAAATTACGGAGAGTTTGTAAAAATAATACAAAATAACTACATGGTAATGCCAACTTATACAAATGAAAGATTGAGAAAGCAAAGTGGAGTATTTTTACTGACAAGCCTATTTTCTTTTAATAAAGAGAATGAAGTCAAGAATTCTGTTATATCAAAAGCAAAGGGAAAACTAAAAGAAGAATTTAGCGATACATGTTTTTATATTTCAGGAGAAGATAAAGAAAATATTTTAAAGGAACTAGATCTGTATAACATAAATGAGGCTACTTTGTTTCCTGAATTAGAGCATCAATTAAGTTACATAAAATATGCAAATCGTAATCTGGTTAATCCTGTTACAGATTTTACAAAATATGAAGAAGAGTCTGCAAGCAATAAGCAGGATATAGGTGTAAAACAACCGGAACTTGAACAATACATTCTTGATAATTTCGATGATCAATTTAAAGATATTATTGGTGAAGAAGATGTTAGGGAAGTATTAAACATAATAAAAGAGCATTTTACTGTTGATTGGTATAAGCGTAATCCAATACTCAGCAAAATAAATATGTCTATTACAGGATATTATTTAAAAAAATGTCAATCTAGGGATACCGCGAAGCAAAAGGCAGAACAGATTGTGACATTATTAAACCAAATGGTTGAAGATTTTATTACAGCAACGGATGAGAGAGGTGAATAAAGTGTCAGCTAATTATACGGAAGCTAATTATGAAAATTCAGTTATAGAGCTATTTAGAAATGATTTAGGCTATGAATATGTTTATGGTCCGGATATAGAAAGAGATTTTTACAATCCGCTATATGAGGAAGTTCTGCTTGATTCTCTGTATCGTTTGAACAGAGGCCTGCCTGATGATGCTATTCAGGATGCCTTATTTAAGCTTAAAAACTTTGAAAATGGAGAACTTGTGCAGAAAAATGCTGCTTTTATGGACTATCTGCAAAATGGAATTCCGGTAAGATATTTTGTGGATGGTGAGGAGCGTTCCTCTATCGTTTATCTTGTTGACTACAAAAATCATGACAATAATTCATTTATCATAGCGAATCAGTGGACTCTCATTGAAAATAGTAATAAGCGTCCGGATGTAATTCTCTTTTTAAATGGCTTACCGGTTGTATTGGTTGAGTTGAAATCCCCTTCGCGAGAAGAAACGGACGCTTCTGAAGCATACAGACAGCTTCGTAATTATATGCAGGAAATCCCATCTATGTTTATTTATAATGCTATCTGCGTTATGAGCGATCAGTTGACATCTAAGGCAGGTACAATCACTTCAGGTGAAGACCGCTTTATGGAATGGAAAACGAAAGATGGAGATTATGAGAATACACAGTTTGCACAGTTTGATACTTTCTTTGAGGGAATGTTCAAGAAAGAACGACTGCTTGATATTATAAAGAACTTCATTTGTTTTTCAAATGAGGGTATAAATGCATTCAAAATTCTTGCAGGATATCACCAGTATTTTGCAGTTAGAAAAGCGATTGAATCCACAAAACATGCTACTGTTACGGATGGTAAGGGTGGCGTGTTCTGGCATACACAAGGAAGTGGTAAGTCACTTTCTATGGTATTCTATGCACATTTGTTGCAGGAAGCATTGGATAGTCCAACGATAGTTGTTATTACCGATAGAAATGATCTTGATGATCAGCTTTATGGGCAATTTGCAAAGTGTAAAGAATTCTTAAGACAAGAGCCGATACATGCTGAAAGCAGAGAAAACTTAAAGTCTTTGCTTGCCGGCAGACAGGCAAATGGTATTATTTTTACTACAATGCAGAAGTTTGAAGAATCTCACGAAGCTTTGTCGGAGCGAAACAACATTATAGTTATGGCGGATGAAGCACACAGAGGACAATATGGACTGACAGAAACTGTTGATGCCAAAACCGGTAAGATAAAAATTGGAACGGCACGAATTATCAGAAATACTCTGCCTAATGCTATATATATCGGATTTACTGGTACTCCTATTTCATCAAAAGACCGCAGCACTCGTGAAGTATTTGGTGATTATATTGATATTTATGATATGACACAGGCGGTTGAGGATGGAGCAACAAGACCTGTTTATTACGAGAGCCGAGTTATCAAGCTTAACCTTGATGAAGATACTCTTAGGTTGATTGATAGTGAATATGATGTTATGGCTGAAAATGCTGATGGAGAAGTAGTTGAGAAAAGCAAGCGTGAACTTGGTAAGATGGAAGCTGTTCTTGGCAATGATAATACTATCAATTCCCTTGTCTGTGATATTCTTGACCATTATGAGAATAACAGAGAGAATCTTTTAACAGGAAAGGCAATGATTGTTGCTTACTCTCGTCCTATTGCGATGAAGATATACAAGCGTATCTTAGAACTTCGTCCTGCATGGACAGAGAAAGTTGGAGTTGTTATGACTTCTGGTAATAATGATCCGGAAGAGTGGAGAAAGATTATTGGCAATAAACATCATAAGGATGAACTTGCTAAGAAATTCAAAGATAATAACAGCCCTATGAAGATAGCAATTGTCGTTGATATGTGGCTGACAGGCTTTGATGTTCCTTCACTTGCAACTATGTATGTTTATAAACCAATGTCTGGACATAATCTTATGCAGGCTATAGCTCGTGTAAATCGTGTATTTCGTGATAAAGAAGGCGGACTTGTTGTAGATTATGTTGGAATTGCTTCTGCATTGAAACAGGCAATGAACGATTATACTTCTCGTGATAAAAAGAATTATGGTGATACTGATGTCGCAAAGGTAGCATATCCGAAGTTCTTGGAAAAGCTTTCAGTTTGTCGGGATATGTTTCACGGATATGATTACTCGAAGTTTACAGGTGGAACAGACCTTGAAAGAGCAAAAACTATCAGTGGTGCAGTCAACTTTATTATGGACAGAGAGAAAGTGGATGATAAGGGCTCATTTGTAAAAGAAGCACTTATGCTGCATCAGGCATTGTCTCTTTGCTCTTCTCTGGTTGATGAAGACAGTCGATTTGAAGCAGCATTCTTTGAATCAGTGCGTGTTCTTGTCCTTAGACTGACTAATACAGGAGTTGGGAAGAAGATTTCTCTTCCAGAAATGAATACAAGAATAAATGAGCTTTTAAAGCAGAGTATCAAGAGTGATGGAGTTATCAATCTTTTCTCAGATATCAAAGAAGAATTTTCACTGTTTGACCCGAAGTTTCTTGAAGAAGTTGCCAATATGAAAGAAAAGAATCTCGCGGTTGAACTTCTGAAAAAATTGATTGCAGAACAGGTTTCAGTATATCGCAGAACTAATGTAGTTAAATCTGAGAAGTTTAGTGAAATTATGCAGCGTTCGCTTAATGCGTATCTTAATGGTATGTTGACAAATGAAGAAGTTATTGAGGAAATGCTGAATCTTGCAAAACAGATTGCAGCAGCCAAAAAGGAAGGTGACCAGCTTGGGCTTACTGCTGACGAGCTTGCCTTCTATGATGCATTGACGAAGCCACAGGCAATAAAGGATTTCTATGAAAATGAAGAACTGATAGCAATTACAAAAGAACTTGCAGACACTCTCCGAAGAAACAAAACAATTGACTGGCAGAAGAGAGAATCGGCAAGAGCAAAAATGCGTATGCTTATAAAGAAACTGCTGAAAAAACATAAGTATCCGCCTGAAGGTATGGAGGATGCAGTTCAGACTGTTATGACACAGTGTGAACTTTGGACAGATAATAATGATATGGGAGAAGAAAAGGTTGTGGATTTTAGAAAAGCCGGATACACATATATGCAAGAAAAAAATGATGTGTTGATGGTGGCTGAGGAAAGAGAGGTATATGGAAACTAAAATAGTTAAAGATTAGTTTGAGATGAAAAGAAAATGTATGATTTGTGCAAAACTAAAATTAGTTTATAAAATAATAAATGATTTTAAAAACAAAGCAGAAGTGTTTAGGGAAGTTTGTGTCAATTATTTTTTATAAGATAATGAAAAGTATTTTGCACGTGGCATAGAAGATATATGTGACAAAAATGGGGGGAGGGGATTATAGTGATATAAGAGACCAAGTATTCAAAATACTTGGTGGAGTATAAAGAAATCATTAAGTGTGTTATAGTATGAATAAATATATGGAGGTAAAATATGGCATTATCACAGCCGAGAGGAAAACAATTAGAGGTATTAGATTTAAAACCAGAAGGACATAATGTTGTTTTGGGTACAGCTGGTAGTGGAAAAACAACATTAGCTATTTATAGAGCAATTTATCTTGCCACTTTGGATGATAAGGAAAGAGTGTTGTTAGTTACTTTTAATACGACACTTGTAAAATATTTAGAGGCTATAGTTGGCTCAGAAATTCCTAGAAACATTGATGTTAGAAATTATCACAAGTTTGCAAGAGGATATTTAGCACATAGGAACAAGATGCCGAGATGGAATGGTATAGTTTCGGGAATGGAAGATGGCGATAATAAAAAGCAACTGTTTGTAAGAAGAGCATTGGAAAAGGTGAAAGCAGAGAATGGAACTAATAGTACATTAAAAAGATCAGAAGAAGTTTTTCTAGAAGAGATAAATTGGATTGAAAAAATGGGAATAAAAACACTTGATGAATATGAGAAAGTTGAACGTGTTGGACGCTTTGATACGCGGATAATAAGAGAAAATAGGAAATATTTTTTTCAAGTATATAAGGCATATCTTGAGGTAAGAAAAGAGGAAGGGTATTTATATGATTGGGAAGATATAGCACAAACAGTATACGAAGAACTAGATAATGATACGGAAAAGAGAATGTATAAGCATATTATAGTGGATGAAGGACAGGATTTATCACCTATAATGCTTAAGTCACTTGTTAAAGCTATTCCGGAGGATGGAACATTTACTTTTTTTGGTGATGTTGCACAACAAATTTATGGATCACGATTGTCGTGGAGAGAAGCTGGATTAAAAATAGTAAAAAATAAGATATGGTATTTTGATCGTAATTATAGAAATAGTAAAGAAATTGCTAAATTTGCAGTAGCTATTTCAAAATCAAAATATTTTGAAGATAAGCAGGATTTGGTAGAACCAGTATTACCTACAGCATCGTCTCCATTGCCTGCAATTGTAAAATGCAAAGATGAAGAGACGGAGTTAGAGTGGATAGTAGAGACGGCGATAAGAATGTCTGGAAATCAGAGCATTGCAATTTTGGTTAGAAACCGAGAACTAGTTGATTTAGTAGAGGAAAAGTTGAGAACAAAAAAGATTATTCCACAAATTCTGAAAAATCGGATGGGAGTATTGGATTTAAATGCAAAAATTTCAATAGGAACTTTTCATTCAGCTAAGGGATTAGAATTCGATATGGTATTTTTACCTTTTTGTTCTGTGAAATATCTGCCATCAGAAGAAAGAATTTTAGCAAATGAGGGCAGAGACGAAGCATTAAAGGAAGAAGCAAAATTATTATATGTAGCTATAACAAGAGCAAAAAGAGGATTAATATTATCGTATACTGCAGAAAAAACAGAGCTATTGTTAGAAGTAGATGAATCGTTGTATGATGAGAGGGAATTAAAATGATAGATGAAATATATGAGGAAATTAGAAAAAGAAATATAACTAGGCTATGTCATTTTGTTCATACAAATGTACTTTTACATATATTGAACAACAATGAAGGTGTTAAAGCTGTTGATTTTATAAATCAAGATGTTTTGATTCAAAATGATAAATTGCGATTAGATGGCAAAACGGAATATATTAATTGTTCTGTCCAATATCCCAATTGGTGGTACTTACGTAGAGTAAAAGATAATAACCCTATATTTTCAGATTGGGCAATCCTATTTATTGATCCTATAGTTGCTACTATTGAAACGACACAATTTTGTAAGGTTAATGCAGCTACTCGCTATGGTGCATATATTTATAAAGGAGTAGAAGCATTTCGAGAAATGTTTTCAGCAAATGTAGGAAGGCAAAATAGGACAATTGATATGTTACAGAATGCACCTACAGATGATCAAGCAGAAGTGTTAGTTTATGAGAGTATTCCAGTATCAATGATTAAAGGAATAGTATTTGAAAATGAGAAAATTGCAAGACAAAAAATAGTTGAATGGAAGGTAATGGGATTTCCTAAAATCGATGTGTTTATTTCACCAGAATTATTTGATGTATCAACAAGTGGAAAAATAAGAAGTGGAGTAGAACCAGTAGTAAGACCATATAGGGAGGAAAAAAATGAGTTGTTCTAAAAAGGAAAAATATACAGGGGCGTTAATTGGAGCAGCAATAGGTGACGCATTGGGGTGGCCAAATGAACAAAATAGTAAAAACATTAGAAAGAATAGAAATAGCATAAGAACATATGTGGAGTGGAATCGTCGTGCAGGCGGAAAATACTGGCCACATGAAGAAAAAATTTGTGCGGGTGAATATAGTGATGATACACAACTAATTATTGCCACTGCTAGAAGTTTATTAAGAGGTCGCCAATGGAGTAATTTTTTTCGCCAAGCAGAATTACCAGCGTGGTTGAAGTATGAAAGAGGAGGCGGAGGAGCAACCAAGAGGGCGGCACAAAAGTGGGCTAACAATATATCTCCGTGGGATGAGAAAAGCAATTCACCTTTAGAAATAAAGGATTACTTTATGGCTGGTGGAAATGGAGTTGCAATGAGAATCCTTCCACATATATTTAGAAATGAAGAAAATGCCGAAAAAATCATGGAACAAGTTGTTTTAAATGGAATGTATACTCATGGACATCCACGAGCATTGATAGGGGCTATGTTATATGCGATGGCAGTGAGAACATTGATACAACAGGATGTTGTGTTAAGTTATGGAGAATTGATAGATGTATTAATAGAAGAGAAACAATGGAGTAAACTTCCAGAGGTGAACAATATTGCTATATGGAAAAGTGAAGCTGAAAGATATGCACAATATGATTATGACCGAATGTGGAATGAATGTGTAATAGAAACAATAAATTATTTAAAAATTGCAAAAGAAGCATTAAATCAAGGCATTTTGGATTTAAGAGATGATACTCTTCAAAAATTGGGATGTTATAATTCGAAAATAAATGGTGCGGGGAATGTCTCAGCGGTAGTTTCAATCTATTTATTTTCTAAGTATGCGGATGATCCTACAATGGCAATATATGAGACTGCGAACTTAAGTAATGCAGATACAGATACATTGGCATCCATGGTTGGTGGATTGGCTGGTGCTCTAAACGGCAAAGATTGGATTCCAATAGAGTTAAGGGGAGTACAAGACTATTCATTATTTGAATACCTTGTAGAGCAAATGATGGATGAAAAGTGTGATTTCCTCAATAGCGATAAAAAATATAAGCTATTTAATAATGAGAAAATGGCAACATTGAAAATAGGAGAAAGTATAGAGTGTCTTCCTTTTGGAGAGATAACACTAAAGGAGATAAGAGAAGATAAACCGAAACGAGCAGACATGTATGTAAAGGTATATATATGGAAAACAGCATATGGACAAACAATTTTCTCGAGGAAAATAGGGAAAAAAGCATTAAATTTAGAACAGAGCGTACAGTATGAAGTAAACGAAAAACATAGTTCAGAAATTTTGTTTACGGTACAAAATTTACGTGACATTAAACAGATTTTAATTAAAGTATCTGATGCCAATGATTTTGTTGAAATTTTATGTGAGATTATGAAAATGAAGGAAGAAAATAGAATTTCAAAAGAACAAATTGATGGGATGAAATCAAAGTGGAGGCAGTATAAGATGACAAAGAAGCAGATCGTAAATATATATGAGCTGTTGTAATTGTCAATAATGAATTATGTATAATAGTTGTGAAATAAAAACAAAGTTACTAAATACAGTGGTATAAGTCTGTGATTTAGGGGAAGTGATTACTATAATAGTTAAATAATTCTAGGGAAAATTATAGGAAGGTAAATGCAATGACGATTGAAGAAATTTTATCAATGGAAGAAAATCAGACATTTGATCGGAAAAGTATAAATATTTCTCCAAAGGATTTGGCAATACCGATTGTTGCATTTGCTAATGCGGATGGTGGAGATATTGCAATAGGTATAACCGATAAGACAAAAAGAATTGAAGGCATTGATTTTGAAACCAAGAAGTTAAATGAACTTCTAAGAGTGCCATTTGATTTCTGCAATCCGACTATTAAAGTCGGAATAGAAAAAGTTCCATGTGTTGATGAAAAGGGAAGAGAGAATCATGTACTTGTAATGCATATTGATGCAAGTCCACAAGTGCATGCAAATCAGGCAGATGATGTATTCTTAAGAGTTGGTGATAAATCTAAATTACAGACTTTTGAAGAACGCCTTCAGCTTAATTATGACAAGGGAGAACGATACTTTGAAGATAAGGCTGTGCCTGATGCTACGATTGATGATATAGATATGGACTTTGTAAAAGAATATATAGATGAGATTGATTATGGGAAAAGTCCATTGGAATATCTCAAAGAAAACAGAGGCTTCATAAAAGAAAAAGATGGCGAGATTCAAATCAGTACCGCTGCAATTTTGCTATTTGGAAAGAATCCTCAAAATTTCTTTCCCCGTGCTAGGATCCGTTTTATACGTTATGAGGGAACAGAAGAAAAATTTGGAACAGAAATGAATGTTATAAAGGATGTTATCTTTGAAGGAACACTACTTAATATGATAAATGAGGCAATTGCATATTTGGATACGCAGGTAAAAGAAAAAACATATCTTGGACCAGATGGAACATTTGTTACAGATGAGGAATATCCTAAGTTTGTCAGACAGGAATTGATCGTAAATGCAGTTACTCATCGTGCTTACAGTATTACCGGTACGGATATTCAGATAAAAATGTTTGATGACCATATAGTAGTTGAAAGCCCGGGAAAACTTCCAGGGCTTGTAAGAGCGGACAATATACGTTTCACACATTTTTCCAGAAACCCTAAGATTGCAGAGTTTTTAAAGAATTATAAATTTGTAAAAGAATTTGGAGAAGGTGTCAATCGTATGTGTAATGAGTTGGAGCAGGTGGGATTAAAAGATCCTGTTTATCATACAAATGCTTTTATGTTGCAGGCGGTTATTTATAATTCAAAAGTTGGAAAAAATATTGTTGAAAAAACCGCTGATTCATTAAAAAAATTAGCTGTTGCAGTCAATAAGTCGTTGATTGATTACCAAAAGCCGGCGATTGGAGAAGAAAAGTCGGCGATTGACGATAAAAAATCGGCGGTTGATAGGATAAAGTCGGCGATTGAGCAACAAAAATATAATGAACCTTCGAAGGCAAATATTCTTAAGGTGTATGATGAAATAGAGAAAAATCAGATTTTTGGAACAAAAGAAATAAAAGAAATTCTTGATTGCTCACCATCCACAGCAAGAGCAGTCATGACAAAACTTAGAGACATGAAAGTTGTTAAAGTGGTAAATGGTAAAGGAAAGGGAAAGTATGTATTCATAGAATAAACATCAGATATAGACTATTGATGAAAGTAAAAGCTCTATGTATGGAAGTAGGGAGAAGGTAAAAATTGAATTGATTAAAGGTACAAATTTGTTTTAGGTAACGCTTATAATGAAGATGGGAAATGTCACAGAAAATGTCATAGAAATTTTGAGAAAAATCAAGTGGTTAAAATCAGAATATTCTAAGAAAAAGCTTTCTAAAGAGAGACGATTAAAGAGCTTTCTGAAAAACTAATATTTCAAAGTTAGTCTCAACGAAGTCTCACGAGATTTGAGACTGAGTGAGACTCTATGATATAGCAAAACGCGATAAAACCGGGATTTGCAGGTAAATTATAAAGTTGTAGTTTCGAGTCAGTCTCATTTCTGAAATTGTTTGCTGAGACTAACTTGAGACTGAGGAGGTTCAAAATCATGGACATAAGCAAAAAGGATTGGAAATTATTTCGAGAAAGATTATCAGGCAGGAAAATTATATGGAAGGTCTTGTTAAAGAGTATGCAAATTTTCTGAATGATGATAAAAAGCCTGCATCAGAGAAATTGTTGGAACTTGAAAACGGATAAAAGAAGATAAGCGTCATCCGGGTGTTATCATGTATATGAGTAAATCAGAGGTAATATGGGATATTGTTCGTCTCATTAGACTGAAAGTAATTACATATGATGATTTATCAGAATTCAGTGGAGAAATGAGGCGGGAAGTGAAAGAATACTTGAGATGAGCAGGTGATACATATGGAGATTGGTGCAACAAAAGCAGTTCAAGATCGACTAAAAACAACAAAGATTGAAGAAAGCAAAGGCGACTCACTTGTGTTCTGCTGGGACACACATTTGACGAAAATAAAAGGAAGAAATGTCTTGTTTATTGTGAATGCCAGTAATCGTTATACAATAGCAATGACAGATATTGAACCAAGAAACTGGAATTACTATACAATGTATATTCGCAGTGTGATTCATGGCGTGATGCAGGAAATGGGATATTCCGAGGAACAGATAGGGCAGTATTTTAAAATGTCAGGTGATACAATTGTAACAAAAACTCATGGTAGGAAATCGGTTGGTGGCATTAACAGAATGGTAATGGATGCACAGTATTTTGGTAAAAAGCTGGAGAAAGAAGCAAAGTATCAATGGGAGCTTAGTGAGTATCTGAACAGAGATATTTGCCAGCCAGAGGGATTTGATGCGTATGGATATCCGAACGAACTTTTTAAATTAGACATGGAACGACTAGGGATTGCTACTAAGAGAAAGCCTGCAAAGGTAATTGATTTTACCAGGTACATAGATACTAATCGCAGTTCTAACCATTAGCGCAAAAGAATTGTTAAAACAATTGTTTGGGCATAAGAAGTTAGTTTGCAATGACGAAAAGCAAGATGTATAAAATAATTCGTCGCTAAAAAAGTGACGGAAAAGGAGAACATTTATGAGCATAACATTTGAAATAGTCAAATTTAAAAAGCCAACAAAAGATGATTTGTCTAATTTACATATGTTTAATCCTTATGGTTCTATTCCAATATTAGATGATGATGGCGATAGCACGGGATGGAATATTTATATGTTCAGGGTTGATGATAAGGATATACAGAATATTATAAATAGCAGTTATGCAGTCAAAATGGAACTCCCAGAATGCATTACAGATTATGATAGTTTTTTTGAAGATTTGGGATTCCCTAAAGAGGTAGTAAGGAATGGAGATGTTCACATTATAAAATCCAATTCCAGATATATTACTATTTCTTATGGTGATAAATCAAAGGAGATAGAAAAAAGCAGGCTTGAAAAATATAAGGTGATGGTTCAAACAAAATGTGTTGTTTTGAAGATAAAGGCTTTATGGAACAGCAGTGAAAATAATCTATATTGTATAGATAAAAAGAAAGCTATAAAGTGTATACCAGATATTGAAAATTATGAATATGTTCCAGTTAATAATAGTATGCTGGCAAAAGCAGAAATTCCCTTCTTGATATTTGAAAGAAACCGGGGAAAATGTTTTATAGAGATGTATTGATAGAATCTAGAGAAAGGAATGCTTTTATGAGCAAAGAATTACAGATAAGAAATAGCACTGTGGATTTTCTAGTTTTCACACGAGATGCAGGAGAAGACGGAATAGAAGTCAGGGTTCAGAATGGTGATGTATGGCTTACGCAGAAAGCAATTTCGCAGCTTTTTGATGTAGATAGAAGTGTGGTTACAAAACATCTGAGCAATATTTTTAAAGAGGGGGAATTAAATGAAAATTCAACTTGTGCAAATTTTGCACAGGTTGCTGATAATGGAAAAACATACAACTACAAATTTTATTCATTAGCTGCAATTATTGCTGTGGGTTATCGCATTAATTCAGAGCGGGCAATGCAGTTTAGAACATGGGCAACAAAAGTATTGGATACATTTACAAAGCAGGGTTATGTTCTTGATAAAAGCAGATTGATTAATGGACAGATTTTCGACGAAGATTATTTTGAGCATCTTATTGCTGAGATTCAGGAAATCAGAGCAAGTGAGAGAAGATTTTACCAGAAAATTACAGACATATATGCAACAGCAGTTGATTATGATAAGAATTCCCAGGTGACAAGAGAGTTTTATGCAACAGTTCAGAACAAGATGCATTATGCAGTTCATGGTAATACAGCGGCAGAAGTGATAGTGGCAAGAGCTGATTATAATAAGGAACATATGGGACTTAAATCATGGAAAAATGCGCCTGATGGTAAAATAGTAAAAACAGATGTGTCAATTGCAAAAAACTACTTGGAAAAAGATGAACTTGCAGAATTAAATGAGATTGTGACAATGTATCTTGATTATGCAACAAGACAGGCACGAAGACATATTCCTATGACTATGGAAGATTGGAAAACAAAGCTTGACGCATTTCTTAGATTTAATGATGCGGATGTACTTCAGGATAAAGGAAAAGTAACAGCAGCTATTGCAAAGGAATTTGCAGAAAGTGAGTTTGAGAAATACAGAGTTATACAGGATTCACTATATGAAAGTGACTTTGATAAATTGATGAATGATATGGAAAAGAATGATGCTATCCATTAGTACCTCAAAATTTCTAGTTGCAGAAACATCGTCCGGAGATTATAATTTCCATAGGTGGATTTGCAAACTATCAGATGATTATTCTCTGAATAGTAAACAAACCTGCAAGCCATCGGAACTACACACAATAATGAAAGAATGTAATGGTACTGGATTGGTACTAAAAATATGTGAAACGAAAAATAACGTGTGGAAAAGATGTAAATATCAATACAAAACAGTATAGATAACTATATTGAAATAACCTAAATCAAACTAGATTCTGCGAGTTCGAGTAATGTACAAGAGCCAAGAAATGCCGAATTTACGGCTTTTCTTGGCTCGTTTTTGGTTGAGTGACAATAATTTTTGGAATATTACTTGGTTTGTTCAAGTGTGAGCTTATTAACTAAAGCATCTTGTTGTGTTACTTTTTCTTGATATGTTTCCAGCATTCTTTTTGCTGAGAAATAAGTCTCTTTATTTTCATACGAATGATTCCAGACTTTGAGAGATAAGTCTGGTTTAATCATTTTAATAATAAAAGGAATAATGATAGGTGGTATACTTAACACATAAGTGATAGACTCCATAAGATTCCAACCTAAATGTATTATACAAATAACGATAACAATATAATAAATTACATACAAAGCAATAGTAAAAATGGTTTTTCTTTTTATAGATTTTTTAAGGCGTGTGTTTTCTGCATTAAGAAAATAAAAGAGATTATGAACGATTAGGAATAGATTAAGAAAAGTTATTTATGTATTCAAAGGTACTATTTTGAATAATTTTTTCTAATAACAACCAGAAACAGTGAGGCCTAAATGGATACAAGATATTATATGATTATTATCAAGGGCGAGATAAAGACAACCGAAGTAATGTCATGTGTGTACGACACGGAGACACATAAATGGAACGTGAAATTTAATAATGGGAAAAGCTATCTCTATGCATATATGAATGTTGAGAAATTAACTAAGCCGGATGTTTTAAATCCTAAGTCGTATCGTATTAGCAGAGAGGGACGGGAGTTTTTTGATATAGATGCAATATCTGTGTTCAGAGGCAGACAGGAGTCTTATTGGCATATTTGTTTTAAAGACGGCAGTGAACGGGATTACTATGAGCACGATTTACATATTGCGGAGTCGTGCCTGAATGATAAAAGGTCTGCCGATGTATTCCAATATATAAAGCAGATTGCTGAATTGAGTAATATTAGAAATGAAGAGACGGGGGAAAAATTATCACCTAAAAGATTTGATAAAATTACTTATGTTGGTAATGAGGTTGCATTAGCGAAATATTTGAATCCTTCTTTATTGAATACTGGTAAAAGAGGGGGAGAATATGTTCCGATATTTCCATTTGGCTGTAATAACAGTCAGTATAATGCTGTAAAAAATGCGATGGAGAATCAGATAAGTGTAATACAAGGACCGCCGGGAACAGGTAAAACACAGACGATATTAAATATTATCGCTAATATATTGATGCTGGACAAAACGGTACAGATTGTATCTAATAATAATTCTGCAACTGAAAATGTATATGACAAACTGTCTTCGCCACAGTATAATCTGGGATTTGTTGCTGCAACACTGGGAAGTTCTAAAAATAAGAAAACATTTGTTGAACATCAGGATTCATCTTATCCTGATTTTTCAACTTGGAAAATGTTTGAAGAATTTGGTGAAATGCGTAAGAAAATATCAGAGCAATCCGTTAGGTTAAAAGAATTTTTTGATAAACAGGAAAAACTTGCTTATTTAAGGCAGGAATTATCTCAATTAGTTACAGAACAGCAATATTTTAACCAGTATGTTGAAGAATCCGATGTTAATACAGATAATATAAAGTGCAAGAAAATGTTATCATCAAAACAATGGATGATGTTATGGCAGGAGTGTCAGGCAATATCAGAGGAGAAAAAGACAATAGGATTCTGGTTTAAAATAAAGACATTTTTCAAGTATGGCATAACACACTGGAGTTTTTATAAGCAGGAATTTTCAAAGATAATTACAACATTTCAGGCTATGTATTATAAGGCAAAAGAAAAAGAATTATCTAAGCAGATTTCAGATATTGAGGGATATTTAAACGGTGTTGATAAGCATTTGCTTGACGATTTATGTGACAATTCAATGATTTTACTAAAAGACAAGCTGGCAAGAAGATATGAAGGGAACGACAGCCGGAGAGTATTTAGTGAGGATAATCTGTGGAAGGAATCCAATGATGTATTGAAGGAGTATCCGGTTATATTAAGTACCACATTTTCATCGAGAAATAGTCTGAATTCAGATGTGGTATATGATTATCTTATTATGGACGAGGCATCACAGGTAGATATTGCAACAGGGGCTTTAGCACTTTCTTGTGCGAGAAATGTGGTTATTGTGGGAGATACTAAGCAGCTTCCAAATGTTGTTACAGAAGATATGAGGGTCAGAGCAAAAGCTATATTTGATACATATAATCTGAAAGAAGGATATCAGTTTACAAAGAGCTTTTTGCAGTCAATTCTGGATATTATGCCTGATGTAACACAGACATTATTGCGAGAGCATTATAGGTGTCATCCTAAAATAATTAATTTCTGTAATCAGAAATTTTATCGTGGTGAACTGATTATTATGACAAAGGATAATGGTGAAGATGATGTTTTGTCAGTGGTGAAAACAGTTGCCGGGAATCATGAACGAAATCATTACAGTCAGCGTCAGATAGATGTTATAAAAAATGAAATTATGCCTAAATATAATTTCAACCCGGAAGAAACGGGGATTATTGCTCCGTACAGGAATCAGGTTGAAGCATTGAACAGGGAGATAACAGATATTGATGCAGCTACCGTACATAAGTTTCAGGGCAAGGAGAAAGACAATATTATTATATCCACTGTAGATGATGAAATATCAGATTTTGCGGATAATCCGTATTTGATTAATGTTGCAGTTTCAAGGGCAAAAAAGAAACTGATGTTGGTTGTGACTGGAAATGAGCAGTCAAAAGAACACAATATAACAGATTTAATAGATTACATTCAGTATAATAATTTTGAAGTTGTTGAGAGTAAGATTTATTCAATCTTTGATTATCTTTACAAGCAGTATACTGAGGAAAGAATAGCATATTTGCAGAAATATAAAAAGATATCAGAATATGACTCTGAGAATCTTATGTATTCATTGATACAGGAAATAATTGCGGATAATAAGTATTCAAGTTTAGATGTTATTTGTCATTTTCCATTGAATATGCTGATTAAAAATCCTCAACTATTAAATGACAGAGAGTGCCAGTATGCAATGAATCCTGCAACACATCTGGATTTTCTGATTTACAACAGAATCAGTAAAAAGCCGGTTTTAGCGATTGAAGTTGATGGATATGAATTTCATAAAAAGGATACCGTACAGGCTTCAAGAGATTTATTAAAGGATCGCATAATGGATTTGTATGAAATTCCATTATTAAGATTTAAGACTAATGGCTGTGGTGAAAGAGAAAAGATTGTAGGAATGTTAGATAATCTGGTTGGATAGTCGAGAGGAAATAATCCTATTATAGTGGAGATATCGTACTAAACTTTGAAAGTTTGGTACGATTTTTATATTTATAAGAAAGAGAATGCTCAAAAAGGATTAAAATATTATTGTAGGGAACTTCTTGTAGATTAACAGAAAAATAGGTAAAATATTTTAGTTAAGTTAAATATAAAAATAAATGAGAGTCACCTTAGAGTGGCTCTTATTTTGTATATTTTTAATAAACAGTATATAACAGTTGACAACACACATCAACTGTTATATACTGTTTATCACAAAGGAGAAAAGAAAAATATGCATATTATATTAAATCATTCTTCCATGGTTCCGATTTACGAACAGCTTATGGAGCAGATAAAGTCAGAGATTATCCAGTCTGTATTAAAAGAGGGAGAGGCACTTCCGTCTGTGAGGACGCTTGCAGGGGAGCTTCGCATCAGCGCACTGACCGTAAAGAAAGCCTATGACAAGTTAGAAGAGGAAGGCTTTGTTACGACTGTTCACGGAAAGGGAACATATGTGACCGCTTCGGATAAACAGCTTGCGTCGCAGGCGAGAAGATTTGCTGTGGAAGAGGACTTTGACAAAGCCATTGACCGGGCAGTGGCAATTGGCATGAATAAAGAAGAAATTTTAGAGATTGTAAAGCTTATACTTGATGAGAAATAGAAAGGCGAATTATGATAACAATGCAGAATGTCCGAAAAAAATATAAGGACTTTGAACTGGAACTATCTTTGGAAATACCGGAGGGGAGAATTACAGGGTTTGTAGGAAAAAACGGGGCAGGAAAAAGTACAGCAATTAAACTGATACTTGGACTTGTAAAGCCGGACATGGGAAGCATTTGTGTGCTTGGAAACGAAGGCGGGGAGCTTCCGGTTGCGGTAAAGCAGAAAATCGGAGTATCTTTGACGGAGTCGGGCTTTAGTTCACAGTTTACGGTGGAAGATGTCTGGCATATCCTTGCTAAAATGTATCCTGATTTCCAGAAGGATTTTTTTGACCAAAAATGTGATGTGTTAAAGCTTCCTCGGAAGAAGAAATTAAAAGAATTTTCCACCGGTATGAAAGCAAAACTGAGGGTGTTGACGGCAATCAGTCATAAAGCCGATTTGTTGATTTTAGATGAGCCGACAGCAGGACTTGATGTGGAAGCACGAAATGAAATACTTGATTTGCTGCGTGAATATATAGCGCAGGATGAGAAGCGCACAATATTGATTACATCGCACATTTCCACAGATTTGGAGTCACTTTGTGACGACATTTATCTCATTCATGACGGAAAAATTATTTTGCATGAGGATACAGATGTTATTTTAGAGCAGTATGGCATTTTAAAGGTGGATGAGGAGCAATATAGGACATTAGACAAGACAGCAGTCATAAAAGCGCAGAAAGAAACCTATGGTTACGCCTGCTTTACTAATGACAGAAGATTTTATCAGGAAAATTATCCGCAGATTGTGGTGGAGCATGGTGGAATTGATGAATTAATTCTTATGATGACGGGAGGGTACAGATAATGGCAGGTTTAATAGAAAAAGATATCAGGTTAATGAGGTGTAATAAACAGGCAGTAATTCTCCTTCTTATCATTGGAGTGGTGATAGGGTTACAGAACGAAGCAGTTATCCTGGGGTGGCTGCCGTTTGCAATTAGTATTCTTCTGATAAATACAGTTACTTATGACGAGCTTGATAAAGGATATGGATTTTTGATGACTTTGCCGATTGATGCAGAAATGTATGTGAGGGAAAAGTATATTTTCTGTCTTACAGGAGGAACGGTTTCATGGCTTGTGGCAGCGGGACTTTACATAATCTTGGAAATGAGACAACAGATGCCGATAGACATGACTTCCCAGATTCCTATGGTATTGGTGTTCCTGCCGGTTACGGCATTGTTGATTGCATTGCTGATTCCGCTGCAGCTAGTATCCGGAGTAGAAAAGAGCAGAGTAGTCATTTCGGGGGCATGTGGTGTAATGGGAGCGTCTGTCATTGCATTTGCGGAGCTGGTAAAGACAAATGTATTAAGTGCCTTTTCATTTTTAAACCAAATGAATGGCTGGATACTTGCAGGAATTGCAGTGGTAGTGACAGTACTTCTCATACTGCTCTCTTATGCAATTAGTGTCCGGATTATGGAAAAGAAAGAATTTTAGAAAAAAATATTTAAGCGGGACATTCATAAAAAAATGAGTGTCCCGCTTATTAATGCATATTAGAAATTATCTCCATTCCATCCCCAGTTAGAAACAGCCTGATATTTTACATATACATGATCTGGTGCAATTCCAAGAACATCTTTAAAAATGTCACATATCTGGCCAGTCAGTTTAGAAAAGGCAGATGGGTTCTCACTTCCGTAAACGCTGACCTCGACCATAGCTATAGGCTCGGCATTGCTTCCTCTGAAGTAGAGCTTGTAGTCAGGTTCAAAGCCGATCATGAGCCAGCTTTCTGACTTGCCGGGAATTGTCTGGATAGCCTGACCTAAACGGGTTTTGATTTCAGTTTCCTGTGCTTCTGTAAGAGAAGTGCTTATCTTTGAATTAATAAATGGCATATGTTACCTCATTTCTGCGCCGCAGGCGCGTGTATTCATGTGATGATTATAGCACTTTACATATGTCAAAGAAACATATTAATTGTCAGCGCCTTCTTTGATGCCGTGGCGCTCTGCATATCCAGTCAGGATAAGTGTGAGCGCACCGTCGCCTGTTACATTGCAGGCTGTTCCGAAGCTGTCCTGAAGTGCAAATATTGTAAGCATAAGGGCAGTTCCAGTGTCGTTAAATCCAAGCACGCCGGTAATAAGTCCGAGCGAAGCCATAACTGTTCCGCCAGGTACGCCAGGTGCGCCGATTGCAAATATTCCGAGAAGCACGCAGAACAGAATCATAGTTCCGGCTGATGGAATAGTGCCATACAAAATCTTTGATACAGTCATGCAGAAAAATACCTCTGTCAGCACAGAGCCGCACAAATGTATATTTGCAAACAAAGGAATTCCAAAAGAGACCATGTCCTTTCTCAAAACCTTTGATTTTCCGGCACACTGGAGTGCAACTGCGAGTGTGGCAGCAGATGACATTGTTCCAATTGATGTAAGGTATGCAGGACCGTAATGTCTGATTACTTCAATCGGGTTCTTCTTAGAATACAATCCTGCGATTGTGTAAAGCAGAGTCATCCAAATGTAATGTCCGATTAATACAATAATTATGATTTTCAGGAACACAGGAACCTGCTTTGTTATTGAACCTTCGTATGAGAGTCCGCAGAAAGTAAGTCCGATGAAAAATGGAAGAATCGGTATCATGATTCTTGAAACTATCGCAAGCACGATTTTCTGGAATTCTTCAAGAATATTTGAAATCAATTCTGCTTTTGTCCAAGCGGCAGCAAGTCCAATCATAATTGAGAACACAAGTGCGCTCATAACAGGCATTATCTGTGGGATTGATAATTCGAAAACCGCAGCCGGAAGCTCTTTCAATCCATCAGCAGTAGAGGATATTGACAAATGTGGTATCAAAAGATATCCGGATGCTGTAGAGAAAAATGCAGCACCAACTGATGATGTATATGCGATTGTAACTGCAATCAGAAGAAGCTTTGATGCATTTTTACCCATCTGAGTAATCGAAGGCGCAATAAATGCAATGATTATCAGAGGTATGCAGAAATTAATTATCTGATTGAGAATATATTTCAGAGTTACAACGATATTCAAAATGGCGCGTGAAAATGAATTGCCATCAGTTGAACTTAACAGTAGTCCCACCATGACGCCGGCAATAACGCCCACCAGCAATTTAAACGGCAGGCTGCGAAAGATACTATTTTTCTTCATTAAATAAATCTCCTTCATTTGTTTGGTTAAGAAAAATTATAATATATGGGATTGGAAATAACAATGGAAAGGTTTGGGGGATGGGAGAATTCCAAAATGTAGCTATTAAAAGTTGATTATATTAATTATCAATTATTTACATCCCAAAATGTAAAAATTATATATGTATATTATAATAAGTGACATTAAAAATCAAACAAAGTTTTTTAATCCAAATTGATAATTTATATTGACATCTTAAATCTAAAGTAGTAATATCCAGATATGAACTACATAATTAAGCAAAAGAAGGTGATACAATGATACAGCTATCTTTAGAATTTCAACTTGAAAAGCCACAGTTACCGCTGGAATATGAGAGATTGATGGTTAGTTTCTTAAAAGCAGCAAGCAGGAATTATTCGGAAGATATGTTTGAGCGATTATATAATAAGGAGCATTCAATTATTAAATCATTTACATTCAGTACATATCTGCCAGGTGCGGTATTTAAAGGTGACACTATATTTCTTAGGGACAACAGATTTAAAGTTTTTTTTACAGATGCTGATATGGGACAGATTATAGAATGGTTTAATGCTTTTCAGCTTATGAGATACAAGCAGTATCCTGTCAGTGGCAATTCTATGAAATTGATTTCAATAAGGTCAAACAATCGTAAAGATATTGTTGATGATGAAATTATTGTAAAGATGCAGAGCCCATTGATTGTAAGACGGCACGACAGTGTGACTAACAAAGACATTTATTATACATATGCAGATGAAGGATTTTCAAAGGCATTATGTGAAAATGTAGAGATTTTTATTCAGAAAATGGAAATCGGGGTTGATACAGAAGGATTATCAATAGAACCTGTCAAAGCAAGAAAAGTAGTAGTTAACTGCTTTGGAAGAAAGGTTGATGCTAACCTTGGAATATATAAGATTAGCGGTAATTGCGAGCTGCTTAATATTCTTTATCAGGCAGGGCTGGGTGCCAGAAGATCAGAAGGTCACGGTAAGTTCGAAATATTACTATAATTTTAGGAAAGGAGGGACAGAATGTGGGTAAATATCTGGTAACTATGGGAGATTTCCTGAAAAATACGGGGATAGTAGGTCTTAACTATATGCTGGATATGTCAGATGCAGAGAGCGGAAAGGATTATGGCATAAAAATGCAGAACAGACCGGTAGATGGGCTTGAACTGTATGAGCAGGGATTATGGCTTGACGAGGATTTCGTGCAGCAGTGTGACTGGACTGGAATGTATTTTGATGCCTGTGTTAACTATTATGGAGATTTTACAGTATATAAAGGAATATTAGACAGAATTAACAAGATTATATGCAAAATTGATAATGAACAATGGAATCCGGACAAGCTGGTTAAAGAAGATAAGGAAGATATCAAGTTTATAAATGATAAGCTTTTGTCCAATAGTTATAAGGCTGGATTTGAAAATATAAGAAACGAAGTTGATGGGTCTGAGATATATGTGAATCTTCAGCAAAATAAATTAAATGCGAAATCAACATCACAAGAACTAAAACAGAGGCTTGAAGGTATCAAGAACTTTATAATGCAGCCAAAGTGTAAAGAAACATTTGTAATGAAGAGCGTCATATATAACTATATTAACCGTTTCTGGGATGGTAAATGTTTTCTGCTAAGAGCTAATGCAAAGAAGGACATGCGTATATTGTTTGAACAGGATTTTACAAAACCATTTAAAGAATATATCAGGACAAATCATGATAAAGATAAGGATATGTGTATAGACTGTGGAAGACCAATGGGAAATAAGGAACGTGTTTCTATTGCTTTTATGAAGGATATGGCAGATGATCTTGCGAGAAAAAAGTCTGCATTCTGGAATTGTAAAGTAGATGCCTTTTTGTGTCCTGCATGCGCATTTGTATATGCTGCCAGTCCGCTGGGATTCACACTTTTAGGACAGCGCTTTGCATTTATGAATACTAATTCATCAATTAATCAGTTACTGGCTTCTAATAGCAGGAGTGGAAAGATTGTGACAGAGGCAGAGAAAAAAGAAGCTGAGCGATATACACAATGGTTTGCCAGAATGTTGAAGCAGTTGATGGATTGTAAAGTTGAACAACTTAACAATATTCAGGTTATTTTAAAGGGAACAGATGAGAAGGATAAATATATCTTTTCTGTAATAAGTAATGAAGCACTTCAGACATTTAATGATGAAAAGGTAAGAAAAGCTTTAGAGTATTTAGGAGAATATCCTTACACAAGAATTGGAGCAGATTATCTTAATATATACGAAAATGTAGTTATGAATATTCTGAAACATAGAAGTCAGGAATTGCTTCTAAAGAAAGTGCTAAAGAATAATCTTGATTCTGATAATGCGGGACAGATAGTAACTGCTTATTGGATATATGTTGTAATGTTGTATAGTGCACTTGTTAAGAAAGATAAGGATTTGCAAGGAAATGGAGGTAAGGTTATAGAAATGGGAAGTATAACAGTAATGGATAGTGGTTTTGCTTTAAGAACTGCCATATTGTCTTCAAAAGGGGCAAAGGATGATGAATGTATCAAAGGAACAATATATCAGCTTCTTAATGCATTATCTACGAGAAATACAGGAAAATTTCTGGATATTGTAATGAGATTATATTGTACCTGTAAGGTGCCAGCTGAAGTGGGACAGGCTGATAAATTAGTTATTCCAAGAGAGTTTGTATATATCCAGAAAAATCAGGAGTTATTTGAAGAATATGGATATGCATTTGTTTTGGGATTAAAAGGTTGCAGACAGAATAAGAAGAATGAGGAGGTTATTTAGATGAGTAAGAACGGATTGACAATGACAATAGTATTTGTTGCAGAGAGTGCGAATTATGGAGAAGGATTAGGTAATATTTCTAATATTAAGAAAATGACAAGAGGTAATGCAAGCCAGTATTCATATATATCAAGGCAGGCAATAAGATACAATATTGTACAGCAGGCTGAGTGGGATAACACACCTGTCGAGGATAAGAGCGGAGTTGTACAGTTTGCTCCATCAGCTACTATTGAGGATTACCCAGAAATAGATTTATTTGGTTATATGAAGACAATGGCAAAGGACGATAATGCAAGGGGAGGTGCATCAACAAGAAGTGCAGTGGCTAGACTTAGCAACGCCATATCACTTGAACCATATCAGGGGGAGCTGGAGTTTCTTACTAATATGGGATTAGCTAAGCGCCAGAATCTTGACAATGGTATTGCACAGAGTGAAATTCACCGTTCTTATTATGCATATACAATTTCAGTGGATCTTGACAGGGTTGGAATTGATGGAGAGATTAATGTATCAAAGGAGGAAAAAGCTAAAAGGGTTAAAACACTTCTTGAAACCGTTCAGTATCTTTATAGAGATATACGCGGCAGGAGAGAGAATTTATCTCCATTATTTATCATAGGTGGTAACTATGAAAGAAAGAATCCGTTTTTTGAAAACATAGTTAAGATTGATAATAATATGATAAATGTTGATACATTGGTAGAAATGAAAGAAAGTAGTGAAGATCTTGAAAATTCTACAATAGTAGGAGTAACATCAGGAATCTTTAATAATGACAGTCAGATTAAGGAAAAACTTGGGGCTGTAACAATAGCAGAAGCATTTGGAGAGTTTAAGAAGAAAGTGGATGAGTACTATGCATAGAGCAATAAGACTGGATTGTTTTCAGAATCTTGTTAATTATAGAAAACCGAGCAGTTTTATAATTAAAGAGACCTATCCTCTTCCACCATATTCAACAGTAAGTGGAATGATACATGCCGCATGTGGATTTAAAGAGTATCACAAAATGAAGCTGAGTATTCAGGGCGATAACAAAGGGACTATATCTGATCTGTATACACGCTATTCATTTTCAGCAGGTGCCAGATATGAAGAAGGCAGGCATCAGATATGCGTAAAAGATGGCGATAATTATGGAATATTTAAGGGAATAGCCAATGTTGAACTGTTATGTGAATGCAAGCTCATAATACATATTGTGCCAGAGGATGAGGCTGATTTTGAAATAATATATCAGGCACTTAAGAATCCGCCAACGTATCTGTCTCTTGGAAGATATGAGGATATTATAGATATAAGAGATGTCAGAATTGTTTCATTAAAAGAAGATGAAGAAGTACTGACTAATCACGATATGTATATTCCTGTGTCTTACATGGGGGAAGAACCTGTTGAAGCAACTGTTTATACATTGAATAAAGAATATGAGATAACTAAACAGGGGTTAAGGAGATGGAAGTCTGAAAAAGAAGGTGGAAGAGTTAAGGCATATTACTGCCCGCCTCATAAATGCCTGGAAAGAGCGTATGTAGATGATACGGATGATGAAGATGTTGTAATATTTGCGTGATGAGATTTTATTAATAGTTACATTGTGGATTTAAATGTATGGAGGGGTAGATGGAATATTTTGCAAAGTCAGTTCCGAATGGGGGTTCTAAAGAAGAACAGGTGACATTAAAACAGCATCTGGATGATACAGTTAAATGTGCACAGGATTTTTTTGAAAAATTCGGACATTATTTTACAGAAAAAGAAAAAGCAATAATAATAGAAGCATGCAGAGTGCATGACCTGGGAAAGGCAAACATTGTTTTTCAATCTAAGATAAATAAAGAGCTGGATGTAATAAAGACTCAGGAGATACCACACGGATTTTTAAGTGCAATGACGACATCGCCTGAAGAATTTAAGAATCATATACCAGAAGCAGATAATGATGATTATAAAGCTTTCTATACAGCAGTATATCATCATCATGTCAGAGAAGATAAAAACGGTGATGATATAATATTAAATTTCTGTAAGAAATACTATAACCCATATATAAGGGATTTTTTAAATGATGAAAGTATCAAAGCTAAGGTTTCGGGTATAAATAAATATCTTCTGTTCAGAAATACAGGCAGCATATCGGGAAGCAAATACATCATGAGCTGTTATGATAAGAATGAATATTTGCATGAATGGCAGGAATTTGTGCTAATCAAAGGTCTGCTGAATAAATTTGATTATACAGTGAGTGCTGGTTATACAGAAGCAGAGGATTGTTCTGCTTTCACAACAAAATATCTTAAAACATCTATAGAAAACATTTTTCAACAGCATGGATTAAGACCAGTTCAGGAGTATATGAGAGATAAATGTGATAAGAATCTTGTTGTGGTTGCACCAACTGGAATGGGAAAAACAGAGGCATCATTATTATGGCTTAATGGTGAAAAGGGATTTTATACATTGCCATATGTAGTATCATCGAATGCAATATATGAAAGAATAAGAGACAGGTATGAATATAAGGACGTGGCAATACTTCATTCAGACAGTATGCATTATTATTTTGAAGACCAGGTAAACGAAACAGATTCTGATGGATATGAAAAATATCAGAAAGCAAAATTATTATCTCAGCCGCTTACTATATGTACAGTAGATCAGTTGTTTAAGTTTGTGTATAAGGCGTTGGGAACAGAAATATTTGCAGCTACATTGAAATATTCTAAGATAATTATTGATGAGATACAGGCATATAGTCCATCAGTAATAGCAGCAATAATATATGGATTAAAGATAGTGACTGATATGGGTGGGAAATTTGCCATAATAACAGCAACATTTCCACCGGTATTGGGAAGTCTTATGCATAAATATGGATTGATGGCTGATAATCAGTATGAATACAGGGATTTTTCTGCATTATCGAATCTTAAAAGACATTGGATAGATATAAAAGATGGCGATATAGAAATAGATAGGGTTGTAGAAGATAGCTATGATAAAAAGGTTCTTGTAATATGCAATACGGTAAAAAAGGCACAGCAGATATATAAAAGCCTGACCGAAAAAACAGATAATGTTCATCTTCTGCATGCACGATTTACCAAAGAACATAAGAGAATGCTGGAAAATGAGATTATAAAGTTCTCAGATAGTGAAAATGAAACGGGAATATGGGTAACAACACAGTTAGTTGAGGCAAGTCTGGATATTGATTTTGATGTGTTGTATACAGAGATGAGTACGGCTGATAGTTTGATGCAGAGAATGGGAAGATGCAACAGGAAAGGTCGGTATATTCCGGATAAGGCCAATATACATATATACATTAATGCAAATGGAGTAGGAGTCAGCCGGGCTATATATAATCGTGAGATATACACTCGTTCTGTTGAGTGTTTAGAAAAATATATTGGCAGAGTTATGACAGAATCAGACAAATCTGAATATATCAATAAAGTATACTGTACAGATGAGATAAAGGATACGGATTATTACAGGGATATAGAGAAGTTTCTTGCAATGTTTAAAGAACTGACACCAGCAGAATACAGTAAAAGTGAAGCTGATGAAAAATTCAGGGATATTAACAGTATTAAAATTATTCCTGATGACGTATATGAAGATAATCGTGAAGTTATAAGCGAGTGTATTGATATAATGCATAGCTCTGATGCTGATAGAAGAGAGAAGAATGACGCAAGGACAAAGCTGGATTCATATGTGATTTCTATACAGTTATATGCTTATAAGAAATATCCGGATGGGATAGATCGTGATGTAATATATGGTAGTGATATTCATAGATCATGTATTATGTACGATTTCAATGTTGTGGATTTAACAGGAGCAGGGTTAGTTTTAGGCGAATATGAAAGAGATATATTTGTCTGAATATTCATACGATAGGAGCATTTTATGGAAGAAAGAATAACAGGAGTGATGATTTATTATTATTTCGTGTGCTCAAGAAAGTTATGGTATTTTTGTCATCAGATTAATATGGAAGATGAGAATGAAAATGTGCAGCTTGGAAAATTGCTGGATGAGAACAGTTACAAGCGGGATGATAAGCATATTGAAATAGATGGCATTATTAATATTGATTTTATTCATGAAAAAAATGAACTTCATGAGATAAAGAAGAGCAAGAGTATAGAAGAGGCTGGAATATGGCAGGTTAAGTATTATCTATATTACCTGAAAAAAAGAAATGTGGATGGACTTCATGGCGTGATAGACTATCCGCTGCTGAAGAAAAATGTTGATGTAGAATTGTCGGATGAGGACTGTAAAAAACTAGACGATATTATAAAAGAAATCATTAGTGTGAAGAATCAGGAGTATCCGCCGAAGCTGGAAGAGAAAAAGATATGCAAAAAATGTGCATATTATGATTTGTGTTTTATATAGACAGAAGAAGGTGATGATAATTGAAACAGAGTTTTTATGTGTATAATAATGGGGATTTAAAACGCAAGGATAATACATTACAGTTCACTGCTTATGACGGAGAAAAAAGAGATATTCCAATTGAAAGAATTTCAGATATATATGTAATGTCTGAAATGTCGTTTAATACGACATTTCTTAATTATATATCGCAGTATGGAATACCTATACATTTCTTTAATTATTATAATTATTATTCAGGAAGTTTTTATCCAAAGGATGGAAATCCAGCAGGTCAGTTGCTGGTTAAGCAGGTTGAACATTATGTGGATTATGATAAGAGATTGGATATTGCCATAAAATTTATACAGGCGGCAGCAGATAATATATATAGAAATCTCAGATATTATAATGGCCGAGAAAAAGATGTCTCGGAATATATGAGGGATATAGATTCACTTCGTGGAACTCTTTGTAAAGCAAGGACAATAGAAGAATTGATGGGAATTGAAGGAAATATAAGAAAGAGATATTATGCAGCGTGGAATGTGATTGTTAATCAGGATATACAGTTTGATAAGCGTGTTATGCATCCGCCAGACAATATGATTAATTCATTGATTTCATTTGTTAATTCCCTAGTGTATACGCGTTTATTAAGCGAGATATATCATACACAACTGAATCCAACGATAAGTTATCTGCATGAACCGGGAGTAAGAAGATATTCATTATGTCTGGATATATCGGAAGTATTTAAACCATTGATTGGAGACAGATTGATATTTTCGTTGTTAAACAGAAGACAGATAACAGAAGACAGCTTTACAAAAGAACTTAACTATCTTCATCTTAAGAAAGAAGCTTCTAAACTTATTGTTTCAGAATTTGAGAATCGTATGAAGAAAACGATAATGCATAAAGAATTGGGAAGACAGGTGTCTTACCAGTATCTGATGAGGTTAGAAGCATATAAGCTTATAAAGCATTTAATAGGTGAGAAAGAATATGAAGGGTTTAGAATATGGTGGTAGTATATGTATATTGTACTTGTATATGATGTTAGTAAAGATGAAAATGGGCAAAAGAGATGGTCACATATTTTCAAAATCTGCAAAAAGTATCTGACGCATATTCAGAATTCTGTCTTTGAAGGAGAAATATCAACAGTTCAATTAGAAAAATTACGGGGTGAGTTGAAACCACATGTTAATACTAATCTGGATTCAGTCATTTTATTCAAAAGCAGGAGTGAAAAATGGCTGGATAAAGAATTTTGGGGTAAGGAAGATGATTTGACGAGTTTCATAATTTGATTGTCGACCAGAAATAGTGTAAAATATGCACAGAGTCGACAATGGCGATATTGCTATGCTTCTGGCATATTAAGGGCATAAAGTATTAGTAATCTCTTGGCGGATTTAAAGGGTAGACAGAATAACGCTTCAGAGTTGAGAAACAGAGAGGCTTTAATAATTACGGGAATTAATAGATACATAGTGGGATGTAAATTATAATAAAATTAAAAAAGTTAAACAGGAAAAAGAAGAATTAATAGATACATAGTGGGATGTAAATCTATGTCTCCGCGGCTTCTTTCTCTTTCTCCGCTACGAATTAATAGATACATAGTGGGATGTAAATTTCTATTAACTCATTTTGTATATTTATATCTGTACGAATTAATAGATACATAGTGGGATGTAAATGAAGACCAGGACAAAAAGTCATTATCTTCAAAGATGAATTAATAGATACATAGTGGGATGTAAATGTAATTCTTGACGACGGAGAAGATACGCTTGACGGAATTAATAGATACATAGTGGGATGTAAATTAAAGATATTTGGTATCTGCAAAGCAGGGAGACAAGGGAATTAATAGATACATAGTGGGATGTAAATTCCGGTATCATGTCGTAAGGTTTTGCTACTGCTAATAGAATTAATAGATACATAGTGGGATGTAAATAGTACATAACAAAGGACAAGCACAGGCAGAAAAATGGAATTAATAGATACATAGTGGGATGTAAATACAGTAGCGGTGTTGTTATGCGGCTTTTGTTGTCTGAATTAATAGATACATAGTGGGATGTAAATACAGATGACAAGGCAGCACAGGAGACTCCGTATGAGAATTAATAGATACATAGTGGGATGTAAATATTATTGTTGAACCTTTAGACAACAGCTTGGACGGAGAATTAATAGATACATAGTGGGATGTAAATTTATTTCAAATATCTTTTCATTTACTGTCATTTTACGAATTAATAGATACATAGTGGGATGTAAATTTTAGACAACCCCGAAAAAGCACAATATAAGCCCGGAATTAATAGATACATAGTGGGATGTAAATGAAGTCCAAACGGCACTAATAAGGGCGGCTCTAGCGAATTAATAGATACATAGTGGGATGTAAATTTCGTTGACAAGATGGTCAAGGACAGGGATTCCATTGAATTAATAGATACATAGTGGGATGTAAATTACGACATGATACCAGAAGGCAGCCTTGAGCGTGTAGAATTAATAGATACATAGTGGGATGTAAATGGGCAGGACAGCGTGCTTAATCATCCGGAGTATTTAAAATTAATAGATACATAGTGGAATGTAAATCTGCGAATAGGTGTAATTTCAAGAGAAATATTTTTTATCGTTATTCTGTTGCACCGGTGCAACTTTGAATTATTCTACTATGCACAAATCTTCTGCAAGCATATCTGCCTAAGATTTTGCTCTTGCATAATTCTTCATTTCTAAATCCTCACTTTCTTAAAATTGGGTATAAAAATACCACCAATCTCTCGACTGGTGGCTACTCATCTACTGTCCCTGTTCCCAAGCCCACTTTTTAAATTTCTCAGCAGCTTCTATTGCTTCTTTAGGGGCATTTTCAAGATGACACCCAACCATAAATGGTTCAAAAATATCAATAAGTTTCTGTATCTCTTCTGGATATTTTACTGGCATAATCTTACCCCTTTCTTTTTATTAATGTCATATATTCCGCTTCAACTTCATCATAACGATTTGCAAAATACATTTTCTTTGCATAATCACTTATCTTACCCACATTATATTCATTTATACCAAGTGCGTCAATTGTTTTCTTACACTCTTTATTTAATTCTCTAATATACTCGCTATAGTTCTCTTTAGTGATATTCCAGCCTTTACTTCTAAATTTTTCAGCTTGCTTCATATGCCACATCTCATGATACTCTGTTACACCTTTTTGTCCCACAATGTCTTTATTAGCAATTTCTGGGATATAATATACAACATTATTTACTGCATCATACTTTCCATATGCCTTTAATTCATCTTTTGACAATATTCTTATCTCTGGCATCCTATCTTTTGAAATATCCCATTTTTTAAGTGCCTTAACAGTATTGGTATAAATCTCGTGTAATGTTCTTGGCTTTATATCAACATTATCTGATACATATATATCTTCCTGATATGTATTAATCTTTTTTACATCTACTTTTGTATCTGGTCTAACCTCGATTGTCTTACTATCGTCTCTTATTATCGGTCTATATTCCTGACTATCTGATAATTGTTGCTCCCATTGTTCCTTCCTAGCTGCATACATCTTCTGATTATCCGGGTCTAAGGAATACCTAGACAGCCTGTCAAACTGATCAACCAGCATGACAGTATATTGCTGTTTCTAATCCTGTTTGTAATCTTTTTTGACCTTTTTATCATGAATACGCTGGTTGCATCATGGGTAATCACAGTAGAAAATTGATGGTGAATATATGCCAGCGATAGGGAACTGGTGAGAAAATATAGTAGTAAATAGACAGAACAATGATATATTTAAAAGATAAAATTAAAAGAATATGACTTACAAATTAGACAATCTGAGGAATTGAAAATATTTTTGAGATGAAAAAGATTTATTTAATATGGAATCTGATAGCAAAGTTTTGAATGCCTTAAACAATATAAAAACATTTTAGAGGTACTTATGAAATTATTCTCAAGGGTAAAAATATCACTGTTTTTACAATTAGCAATGGCATTGATTTGACATCGACTTATGTATTTTGTGAATTGTGGGAAAAGCAAGAAAAGTTATAAGTGAAAAATGATAAAGATATATTTGAAATTGCTTGTCGACCTATTATAGTGTAAAATATAAGCAAGGTCGACAAAGGCTTAATTTATGCGTTTAATTTGAATTTATTGAAAATGACATTAGTAATATATGTGAGATTTTATTAGAACGACAAATAACAGCTTTAGATTAGAGGTTTAAAGATGTATATAAAATTACGGGAATTAATAGTTACATAGTGGGATGTAAATACTGGCTTATGATTGTAAACAATTTTTGCACTTTGGGAATTAATAGTTACATAGTGGGATGTAAATTTTCTTTCTCTCCTTACTTTAATACGTAACTTCCGAATTAATAGTTACATAGTGGGATGTAAATCGATTTTCGACTGTTCAATGATTGTTTGCTGTTTTTGAATTAATAGTTACATAGTGGGATGTAAATACCCTTACAAAAGGTGGAGAACAAAAGCTGTTATACGAATTAATAGTTACATAGTGGGATGTAAATCACAAAGAAAGCAGACGGAAAAACGGCATCCGATGGAATTAATAGTTACATAGTGGGATGTAAATTATCTCAAAGCAGGATAAAATCTCATGGTATAACGGAATTAATAGTTACATAGTGGGATGTAAATGTGAAAAAGATTACAGTGAAGAGTCATTGTCATATAGAATTAATAGTTACATAGTGGGATGTAAATGAATATGAAAGCTGGGGCATTAGGTATGCGGCAAGAATTAATAGTTACATAGTGGGATGTAAATAAATTAAAAGGTTTATTTAATTTTCTGTCGAAATAGGAATTAATAGTTACATAGTGGGATGTAAATATTTGTAGATTATTAATATCATTTTTAGTTGCATAGGAATTAATAGTTACATAGTGGGATGTAAATACAGCAAACGAGCAGCAGGCAGCAGACGCTAATGTGGAATTAATAGTTACATAGTGGGATGTAAATTTTCTATCGCGAATGACCTGATCGAAAAGAAATTCGAATTAATAGTTACATAGTGGGATGTAAATTTTGGTGGTCATCTTTTTATGTGTATTGAATCTATGAATTAATAGTTACATAGTGGGATGTAAATATTTTTGAAGTAAATAATTTGTCCTGGTTCTCCTCTGAATTAATAGTTACATAGTGGGATGTAAATCATAATGTCATTACAGGATAGAGCTGCCAGGGAATTGAATTAATAGTTACATAGTGGGATGTAAATTTAAATGGGACAGTAGGTTCGCGCGTGTGGGGGAGGAATTAATAGTTACATAGTGGAATGTAAATAACATAAGAGTATTTACTTTCTCTACCCCAACAGTTGAATTAATAGTTACATAGTGGGATGTAAATGGAGTTAATGGCGAAATACGAAATCGAACAGGATCGGAATTAATAGTTACATAGTGGGATGTAAATGAGGATAAACTTCTTGATATGGCACAGAAGGCAGCAGAATTAATAGTTACATAGTGGGATGTAAATGAACTGCGGATATAAGATGTTCTTCCAGCAAGCAGGGAATTAATAGTTACATAGTGGAATATAAAATACGATACAATTATATGTTTGATTTTCTTGAAGATAGGATATGTTATTAAACAAAATAGTGGCTTTAAATTATGCGCTTTTGACAGGATCAATATGATTGATAAATGCAATCCCCTCCACGCAACCAATTCCACCACAATTCCCACTTTTCTGACAACTACAATTGGTGGAATCCACATTTTACATGGGCTATAATACATACATAACAACAGAAAGGACTGACATTATGCTACAGGAAAATCTTATAATGCTGAGGTCGATTGCAGGTAAGACACAGGAGGATATCGCAGAGGTTATTGGAATATCGAGGCAGGCGTATGCCAAATGGGAGCGTGGAGTTTCCCATAGTTAAAGATACCACACCAAATATGATGAACCCACGCTTATACACTACCAGCTATAATAAACCGCAAGGACAGCAATTTGATGATACTGCTGTCCTTTCTTTTATAAAATTGCAGTACACATAAAAAAGCTGTAAAATGATAAATATATTTGTCCTTGTAACAATTCTCGGACATTTGCCTGTTATACTATCTGCAAAAAGCAAAGGAAGTGAGAATATGGAGCAGATTTTAATTGTCGAGGACGACAGTTTTTTGAATAAGATGTTAGACTATAACCTGACCGCAGACGGCTACGGCGTGACTTCTGCCCTAAATGCCAGAACCGCAGCCGAAGCCATCCGCCAGCGGGAATTTGATTTAGTGCTGCTGGACATCAACCTGCCGGACGGGAACGGTTTTGAACTGTGCAAGCTGATAAAGCCCCAGCACCCGGACACCATCGTAATATTCCTGACCGCCAACGATCAGGAGAGCGACCAGATACGGGGCTATGAGGTGGGCGCGGTGGACTACATCACAAAGCCCTTTGTAATCGGGGCCTTGCAGCGGAAGATCAAAGCCATGTTCGCCATGCTGGAACACCACAAACCGGCTAAGGACATTTACGATGACGGACGGCTGTTTCTGGACTTCTCGGAGCAGACGGCTTCCCTAAACGGCAAGCCCCTGACCCTATCCCCGATGGAGTACAAAATGCTGAACCTGTTTCGTAAAAATCCCCGGCAAGTGCTGACCCGTGGGCAGCTTTTGGAAAAGCTGTGGGATATAGACGAGAGGTTTGTAGACGAACACACCCTGACAACCTCCATCAGCCGGATTCGCAGCAAGATCGAATCCGACGGCGGCGCACCCTACATCAAGACTGTTTACGGCATGGGCTATCAATGGACGGGAGGCGAGGCAAAATGAAGGTTCAAAACCTCTCGGTAAAGCGGCTGTTTGGCCGGGTGGCAATAGGGCTTGTCCTCTCCATGTCCGGGATCACCATAGTCCTGTTTTTTGTGACAAAACAGACGGCGGTGCTGCTGACAGGCGGGGCGCTGCTGCTGTGTGCCCTTGTGGGGATTTTCGTACTGACGCAGGCGTTTGGAAAGCGGCTGTCGCAGTTTACCGCTGACCTGTGCCAGACCTTAGACCACATGATCGCCGGGAATGAAGCGCCCCAGCGCCCAGAGGACAGCGAAACCCAGCTTGCCAGAATTGGGCACCGTCTGGCAAGGCTCTACCAGATCATGCAGGAGAACCGCCGCCGGGTGGACGAGGAACGGCAGGAGTTACAGACCCTTGTATCGGATATTTCCCATCAGGTGAAAACGCCGGTAAGCAATCTGAAAATGGCGACGGACACCCTGCTGGAAAAGCCTATGGCCGAGGCAGAGCGCACCGACTTTATCCGGGGAATCCGCAGCCAGACGGATAAGCTGGACTTTCTCTTTCAGGCCCTTGTGAAAACCTCCCGTCTGGAAACAGGCGTGATCCAGTTGGATAAGAAACCGGGCCGCCTCTTTGATACTGTGGCGCAGGCCATGAGTGGGATCGTGTATGCAGCGGAGAAAAAGGAAATCGCTGTGTCCGTGGACTGCCCGGAGGATTTGACCGTTTCCCATGACAGCAAGTGGACATCCGAAGCCCTCTTTAACCTGCTGGACAATGCGGTGAAATACACCCCGGCGGGCGGAAAAATCGCTGTGTCGGTGGTGCTATGGGAAATGTATGTGGAGATTAAAGTAACCGACACCGGCAAGGGCATTTCCGAAAGCAATCAGGCCGCTATCTTCCGGCGCTTTTATCGTGAGGAAGAAGTACACGAACAGCAGGGCGTTGGCATTGGCCTGTATCTGGCCCGCGAGATCGTAACGCGGCAGGGCGGCTATATCAAAGTGGTTTCGGAGCCGGGCAAGGGTTCGGAATTTTCCATTATGCTGCCTACAAAATAGAACGCGGCGGACGGCCATTTCCGGCTGCCCGCCGTAAATTTTTTTGAAATGTCCGAGCGTTGTAACATTTCACCCCGATTTTCAATGAAATTTTTTGGCCGCTGTAACATTTCGCGGACATTTGGGGTTTACAATACCCTTATCAAATATGGAGGTGATACAACTATGACATGGCCTTTTGAGAACGATACCAGCGCCATTGTAAAGAAATTAGCAAAACGCAATGTATCTTCAAATCGTATTTTTTGCTTTTTTAATGTTTTGACCATTGCGCTGGCAATTAGTTTGATTGTGGGAATCTCCTTATTCCAACAAGGCAGCAAAATTAGTGAACAAAAGATTTTGAATCAAATGCAGCAAGCTACCATCGGGGGGCTTACAGCAGAACAGATAGAAGTTCTGAAAAAAGAACCTGATCTTGAAGATATTGTACCCTATAAGCATAGTGATAGTTTTCTGATGGATGGGATCAAATTTGAAGCGGTTTATATGCCGACTGGTTTTGGAATTATAAAATCCTATGAATTAGTCAGTGGAACCTGTCCAGAACAGTACAATGAAATTGTAATTGATAAAAATGTGCAATTAGAACTGGGGTATCAGCTAAATATAGGAGATACCATCACTTTACCAACGGCAGGGAGTAAAACAGAGGATTTCATCATTACTGGTTTTACTGATAATGTGGAAACAGGAACATTTTACTTTTATGTCTCCCCAGCGTATGCAGAACAGGGTGTGTTATTATCTGATATTCCATATAGTGCCTTGATTCGTGTAAATGGTGCCACGGAAATGGGACTTATTGATTTTGAGAATACAGTATATCGTCTGGCTTTATCCCAAGACATAAGCAGGAACCAGCTTTATTTTAATAGCAAATTCTGTTCCTCACTTATCAGTGGATCAGGAATGGGAGGTGTTCTTTTAGCTACTCTTTTTATTGCATTTTCAAGCGGAATTGTCATATACAGTGTGTTCTACCTTTCGGTATCAAATCAAGTGTCGCAGATTGGACAGCTCAAAACTATTGGCATGACAGAAAAACAAATTAAGCGGATGATTCGTAAAGAGGGGTATCGTTTCTGCCTGTTCGGAATACCTGCCGGTATTACAGTAGGTATCATATTTGCATATTTGTTAGAGCCGAATGGAATAACGATTATCAATGCCATAGCCACAAGTATTTTCGCAATAATATTAGGCATTATCATCGTACAAATTTCCGTATACAAGCCCGCACAAATAGCTTCAAATATTTCCCCTATTGAAGCAACAAAATATGTTGGAAACAATCCAGAACTAAAAGAAAGTAGAGTGCGGAACAGGAAAAATCATATTCGTCTCTCACCGTATTCTTTAGCCGTATTGAGCGAAAAGCAGAATCGAAAAAAACACAATCTGACGATTGCCTCGCTTGCAATCGGCGGGATTTTATTTATGGTTGGAGCCACTTTTATATCATCATGGAATCCAGATTCCTTTGCAAGAATGGGGAATTTGGAAGATGGAGAATATTATATTACGATTAACCACAATACATTAGTCAATCCGAAACCGTATGGTATTTCGGAGTATCAAGTTGATACGCCTTTTTCACAGGAACTCATGGAAGAATTGCAACAAATCCCGGAAGTTAAAGAGATTTATGCTACGGAGAGAACCGCAGCCATTATTGAGTATCACAATGAACAATTAGAAATTCCCATTATTCCGATTACGCCTGATAATCAGGAAGAAATTTTGAAAACGCTTCCTGTTGATTGGACATACGAAACATTGGTGAAACAAGACGCTATGGTTATATTAGGAACAAGTGTACAGAAAGAAGTCTATCATGCTTGCCCGTCAATAGGAGAAAAAGTGACATTACGATGGTTTGATGGGGCTGAACACAGCATAGATATTTTGATTGCCGGTACTTCCGAAAAAAGTATGAATGAGGGCTTTTATCTCCCCAAAGAAACCATAGAAAAGTTGTGGGGCGATATGGATTTAACAGCTTCCTTAACTTTGTCCGTACCTGAATATGAAAAAGTGGGTAAATCAGTAGAAAGCAAATTAAATAATATACTGTCCCGACACCCTGATTTGGTAATGGAAACCTTACAAGAGGTAAAAGCATCTTCGGCAAATACGATTCATAATACCAGCGTACAAGTTTATGGAGTATCTGCCTTTGTCATTATGTTTAGCATTTTTAATCTGACAAACACCTTGATTAGTCGTATCAGTACAAGGAGAAAAGAATTTGGAATATTGGAATCTATCGGTATGACAAAAAAGCAGCTAAAGAAAATGCTGCTGCATGAAAGTGTCTTACTGATTATTCCATGCTTGATTATTACGGTTGTGGTAGGAACCTTGATAGGGTATTTGTTAGTACGGATATTGTCTGCGAATGGATTAACTTATTTTCAATATGCTTTTCCTTTTATTCCATTACTGATTTACGGTGTCTGCTTAATAATAACACCTATTATAATTTCTGCTATCTGTCTAAAAATTCAATGCAGAAATTCGTTGGTGGAACGGATCAAAATGGCAGACTGATTTTGAAATGTCCGAGTGTTGTAACATTTCACCCCGATTTTCAATGAAATTTTTTGGCCGCTGTAACATTTCGCGGACATTTGGGTTTTACAATGACCTTATCAACAAAAGTGAGGAGGCGACGCAATGGAACTGACCCCGACCTTGATTTTGAATCTGGCGCTGCTGATCGTCCAGCCCGTTGCCCTTGTGCTGGTATTCCGGCAATGGCTGGCCCGGCACATCCGCTGGACGGTTGCCTTGACTGCTCTCTGTGATGTTCTCCTGTTTTGGGATGAACTGTTCTACTATGAGAGCTTCGGCCTGTTTGCTGTGCTGATTCTGGTACAGTTGGCGGCCACCGGCGCAGCAGCGTTCCGCATTTACAACAAACAAAGAAAGGATTGAATTTTATGAGCATTTTACAGACTATCGACCTGAAAAAGTATTACGGCACAGAGCCGAATATCACCCGCGCCCTTGACGGCGTGAACTTCTCCGTAAATGACGGCGAGTTTGTGGCCGTTGTGGGAACCTCCGGCAGCGGCAAGTCTACCCTGCTTCACATGATGGGCGGACTGGACACCCCTACTTCCGGCAATGTGATTGTCCGGGACAAAGAGCTGTCGAAAATGAATGACGAACAGCTCACCATCTTCCGCCGCCGCAACATCGGCTTTATCTTCCAGAACTATAACCTTGTTCCCATCCTGAATGTGTATGAGAACATTGTCCTGCCGGTGGAGCTGGACGGGGACACGGTGGATCAGAAGTTTTTGGACGAGATCGTTCACCTGCTGGGGCTGGAAGATAAACTGAAAAATATGCCGAACAATCTTTCCGGCGGACAGCAACAGCGTGTGGCGATTGCCCGCGCCCTGATTACCAAACCGGCTATTGTGCTGGCCGACGAGCCGACCGGCAACCTTGACAGTAAGACCAGTGCCGAGGTGCTGGGGCTTATCAAGCGCACCAGTGCGGAGTTCCGGCAAACTGTCGTGATGATTACCCACAACAACGACATTGCCCGTCTTGCAGATCGGATTGTCCGCATTGAGGATGGCAAGATTGTGGAATAAGGAGGTGGCAGGCTATGACATGGCCTTTTGAAAATGATACCAGCGCCATTACAAAGAAGCTGGCAAAGAAAAGTTTGCAAAGCGAGAAGCGCCGGAATCTGATGGTAGTGATCGCTGTTGCGCTGGCGGCGTTTCTGATCTGCTTTACGGGAATTGTATCTACTTCCCTGACACAAATGCAGCGCAATCAGGTTGTTGATACTTATGAGGCGGTCTGGATGGGCGTAGAGGAAAACGACATTGAAACCCTGAAAGGACTGCCGGAGTTTGAGCGCGTAGGCGGCTACTATATGCTGGGTGAGGAACTTTCAGAACAAGGCTATCATGCGTCCTATGTGTATTGCGACGCGCAAATGATGGAGATTACCAAGGCGCAGATGGAGTTGTTAGAGGGCCGGGTTCCTGAAAAAGCAAATGAAGTTGTCGTAAGCGAATACTTTCTTTCCACCTATGGAAACAATGCCAAAATTGGGGACACTGTGACCTTAGACACCGAGAGCTTTCATGGTAATTATGTTGTTACCGGCATTATGGACAGCGTAAACGAAAAAGAAGCGAATACCTGCGCTATCATTCTTTCCAAAGCTGCCTTGAAAGAATGGGATGGGTTTAACCCCGCTGGGTATCGTGCCTATGCCCATTTCAAAAACAGCGACCAGTTGGACGAAGAACTGATGACCTCTTATTGTAGGGAGATTGCGGAGGAATATCAGCTTCCTATACCCAAAATGAACAACAAGTATTTTGCTTATGCCTCTAAATCCTTTGATTTTGCACCACTGATGGCTAGCGTGATTGCCATTGTTCTGATCGGCGGCTATATTGTGATCCAGAGTATCTTCCGTATTTCCATCAATGACAAAATCAAGAGCTACGGGCAGCTTCGGACGATTGGTGCGACACCAAAGCAAATCAAGCGGATTGTAAAGAACGAGGGACGCAAACTCGGCAGTATCGGGATTCTGATTGGCACAGTGCTGGGCGTATGCGGCGGTTTCCTCCTGTTTTCCAAGGGTTTTAACGCTGTTTCCTATGTGGCAACGGTTATTTTAACGCTTATAAGCAGTTGGATCATGGTATCTGTTTCCATCCGTAAGCCGGTGAAAATTGCGGCAGGGATTTCCCCCATTGAAGCCGTCCGTTTTACCCCGGCGCAAAAGGACATCCGCAGCCGGAAAAAGACTATCAAGCTCAATCCTGTTTCAATGGGAATTGCGAATTTTAAGCGTGACGGAAAAAAGACCGTTGCTATTGTAGCCTCATTGAGTTTGGGCGGAATTATCCTACTTGTGGTATCTTCCATTGTATTAACGCGCTCCCCGGAAGCACGGGCAAGACTTTATTTTCCAGATGGCGATTATAAAATTTATCTACAATCAGAAGTGCCAGAAGAAGAACTTATGGCAGCAGGAAATCCACTGAACGAGGAATTAAAGCAGGAAATTTTATCTATTGATGGTGTCACAGATGTAATTGCAAACAGACAAACGCTTCATACAACTTTTAAGGGGGACATCAATCAGAACACTGGAAACTGTGATATGCTGACCGATCAGAATTATGCTAAGGTTGAGGCTGCATTGACGGAGGGAACGATGCCAACAGATTCTCATAGTATCGTAATTTCACGCTCGATTGTAGATTCTTATGAAGATATGGGAGTTGGTTCAACGGTCGAAATATCTTTCGGAGAGGGGCAGTCATCCGTTCCTGTTACTATATCAGGGCTATTTGGCCCAGGCACATATACCGGGCATGGTAAATTACTTATTGATGGGGCTGTTGCATTTGCACCACAGGATTTGTTCTGTGAACTACACCCGGAAATTACTTCATTTGACTATTCGTGGAGTATTGCAAGCGATCCGAAAAAAGCGGAAATCGTAAAAGCTGGCTTAAAAAATATTGTTGCCAGCCATAGTAACCTTGCTTTAGATGAAATAAATATACGGATTGAATATATGAAGTCGAAAGATCAGGTGGCATTCGGGAGTATGGAGGTGCTTTCATGGCTGGTATTCCTTTTTGGTGTTATCAATCTTATCAATACGACACTCTCTAACCAGATGTCCAGAAAGCAGGAAAACAGTGTTTTGCGTTCCATCGGTCTAACACAAAAACAGCTATGTAAAATGAACATCTGCGAGGGCCTGTGCTATGCGCTCTTTGCAACATTGGCGACGCTGATCGTTGGGCTTCCGGCTTCCATCTTTGCTTGCAGAAAAATGAGCATTGCCATTTTTGCCGGAAAGGTAGTGCCTTACAAATTCCCGGTTTTGGAAATGGGCCTGTTCATTCTGGTATTATTCGGAATGGAGCTGATTTTGTCTGTATGGACAGTCCGCAGACAGAAAAAACAATCCCTGATTGAACAAATGCGGACGATGGAATAACCGTATGGGATCGGCGGGGCGGCGTGTGCTGCCCCGCTTTTTTCGCCATTTCTCAAAAAATTTTTGAAATGTCCGAGCTTTGTAACAATTCGGCCTGTTTTTTTGTCGAAATCAAAGGCACCTCGGACATTTATAGTTCTTCCAAAAGTTTGATGATAATATTACCATT
>NZ_WKRD01000010.1 GCF_009680455.1 Lachnospira eligens | reverse complement strand
GTGATAATTCTTGCTGGTTGAGATATTTTCAGAATAAAAGCACACGCAAACATCCAATACAGCTTATTGCGTAGGTCTCTGCTCTGAAGCCATAGCAATATTATAAGAAAACCACCCACTAATTATGTTATCCAATAGCTTCTAGTAGGCATTCGCCCCATAACACAGCACCCACATCCCTATAACACATTCCCGTAACACATCTTCTCATTGCAATCTGCCATAACGCATTAACACATTTTCTCAATCACTCAAATATTGACATAGTAACAACATCAATATACTTTCGAAGCCACTTATTTACTGTCTTTTTTCATTATACCCATTAAATAAAGGAGGTCTTATGCGACCTCCCTGATTATTCCTATGCTTTTAATGCATTCTTAGCTTCATCTGTTATCTCTCTCTGATAAGCTATCTCATTTTCAATATTTCTTGCAACCTCATTAGCAGTATATGCTGCATCTATTACTTTCTTAAGCACATTTCCAACATCATCTGCTTTTTCCTTCTGCTTTGATGAATTATCATAAATATTCTTCATAGCTGTGACCGTTTCATCAACCGAGGTCTGTACTTTATTAATTGTGTCTGTTATCTCTTTGGACGACTTAGCTGACTGAGCAGCAAGATTTCTTACCTCACTGGCAACAACAGCAAATCCCCTGCCATGTTCACCGGCTCTTGCGGCTTCTATTGATGCATTAAGTGAAAGTATATTGGTTCTGTTAGATATTGAACTAATAACAGCTGCAAATTCTTCAATCTTCTTAGACAAAGCTTCAAGTTCTTTAATCTTAGCTGAAGACTCCTCCACAACTTTATTCATTGATTCTATCATTCCAAGAATCTCTTCTACACTTGACATGCTTTCCTTAACCAGATTAAGAGATGTATCTGACGAATTAATAACATCAAATGCATCTTTTTCAAGCTTTTCCTGTGAATCATCAAGTCCATTAAGAATATTGGTGAGATTATTCACCATTGCTTCGTTACTCATAAGTAATCCCCCATCCTGTGTATTTTATATCAGTTTAATTGCTTCCTGAACATTATTAACACCAATTATTTCAATTTTATCATTCTTCTTTATGTTTTTCAAGCATACACCCGGCAATATACATGTTTTAAAACCAAGCTTAACAGCTTCATTAACTCTCTGTTGTGCCTGGCTTACAGCTCTCACCTCACCTGCAAGTCCAACTTCACCAAATATAACTGTCTTTTCGTCTATTGCCCTGTTCTTAAAGCTGCTCACAAGGGCCATCACAATTCCCAAATCAAGCGCTGGCTCACTTACTTTAATTCCACCTGCAACATTCACATAAGCATCACTGCCTGACATATGTATACCTGCTCTCTTTTCAAGAACAGCCATAAGAAGATTAACCCTGTTATAGTCAGTACCTGCAGCAGTCCTTCTTGCCATTCCAAAATTAGAATCGCACACCAGTGCCTGAATCTCTACCATTATAGGGCGTGTTCCTTCCAAAAGGCACACAACAACTGAACCTGATGCATTCTCTGGTCTTCCATTAAGCATATATTCTGATGGATTCTCAACTTCCGACAGGCCGCTCTGCTGCATTTCAAATACACCAATTTCATTAGTTGAGCCAAATCTGTTTTTTACGCCTCTTAATATCCTGTATGAAGCATATCTGTCGCCTTCAAAATAAAGCACCGTATCAACCATATGCTCAAGCATTCTTGGTCCGGCAACTGTTCCTTCCTTGGTAACATGTCCTACAATGAATATAGTAATGTTCAGTCCCTTCGCAAGCTGCATAAGTATTGATGTTGTCTCTCTTACCTGAGAAACACTTCCAGGCGCTGCTGCCACATCTTCTTTATACATAGTCTGTATCGAATCAATTATCACAATCTCAGGCTTATTTCTTGTAAGAATATCTTCTATGCTATCTAAGCTTGTCTCACATAATAACTTAAGTGTTCCACTGCATTGGCCAATTCTGTCTGCCCTTAGCTTTATCTGCTTTAGCGATTCTTCACCGGATATATAAAGTACATCTTTTCCTGCTGCTGACAGGTTGTAACACATCTGAAGCAGAAGTGTTGACTTTCCTATTCCAGGATCTCCTCCTACAAGCACTAAAGAACCCGCAACAATTCCTCCACCAAGCACTCTGTCAAGCTCAGCTATACCTGTGGATGTTCTGTCATTTTCTTCAAAGCTTACACTATTTATCTCTACAGGAACAGGCGCTGATGATGCCGCTGCCCTCTGGCTTGTGCCTGCTATTCCTTTGGCTGACTTAGGTTTACTTACTGGTTCTTCTACAAATGTGTTCCATTCCTTACACGCCGGACACTGCCCGAACCATTTAGCAGACTCATATCCACATTCTTTACAAAAAAAAGCTGTATTCTTTGCCTTTGCCATACATCCCCCTAAAAAAGGCTGCCACAACATATAAATGTGTAGCAGCCCTGTAAAATCAAAATACTTTTAATTATAATCAAGCCTTCTTAATATCTACTTTAACAGGCTTCTCACCATCAAATTCAACTGAAAGAACAAGCTTACCACCCATATTAGTAGCCATTGTTCCTGCATCTTTATCGTTAATTCTGATATCATATGATGTACCTTCTTCAAGGCCTAATGTAATCTGTGCATCCTCATTACCTTCTACCATAAATGATACACTTGTATCTGTTGCCTTAAAATCATTAACAGCTGTACCCGGAACAGATTCATATACAAAAGAGCCGTTCTTCTCAAGCTTTGTGATTTCGTTAAATGTCTTAACTTTGTATGTATCCCCACAATGTTCGAAATCTGGCAGCTTTGACTTGGTATCCAACTTATAATTACCAAAACTGATTGCTCCATCCGCTTCTGAACGAATCAATTCATTTACTACTGGCATATTATTATCCTCCTATATGTTACGATATGTATGTACTGATTATACAATAAACTGACAAAAAGCGCCAGCAATTTGTCAGTTGTTTATTGTTTATTTATTAATTTATTTATTCATTCCTCTCTTGAGAGTAAAGTTAAGCTTATTGTCCTTTACAGTTATCTTCACTTTATTGCCAGCGTGGACTTTTCCCATAAGAATCCGCTCTGCAAGAACATCTTCAACCTCATTCTGGATTGTACGGCGTAATGGTCTTGCACCATATTTAGAATCATACCCCTTATCAACAAGCCACTGTCTAGCTGCATCATCAAGCTCTATTGATAATTTCATCTGTTCCATAATACGCTTATTGACATTGGCAATCATTATATCGACAATCTGTGCTATCTGCTCTTTTCCAAGAACATGGAATACAACTATATCATCTATTCGGTTAATGAATTCTGGCTTGAATATTCTCTTAACCTCGTCCATAACCTTGCCCTTCATCTCCTCATGATTCTGCTGCTCAGTCATTCCTGACGAGAATCCCAGTGATTTAGGTGATACAATATTTTCAGCTCCAGCATTGCTAGTCATTATAATTATAGTATTCTTGAAATCTATAACCCTGCCTGTTGAATCAGTGATATGCCCGTCGTCAAGCACCTGTAAAAGTATATTAAATACATCCGGGTGGGCTTTCTCAACTTCATCAAAAAGAATTACAGAGTATGGATTTCTTCTTACCTTCTCACTAAGCTGTCCTCCCTCATCATATCCAACATATCCCGGAGGTGAACCTATAAGCTTTGACACCGTATGCTTCTCCATAAATTCCGACATATCAACTCTTATAAGAGAATTCTCTGTACCAAACATAGCATCTGCCAGTGCCTTTGAAAGTTCTGTCTTACCTACACCCGTAGGTCCTAAAAACAGGAATGAGCCAATTGGTCTGTTAGGATCTTTAAGTCCTACCCTTCCTCTTCGGATTGCTTTAGCAACTGCTGTAACAGCCTCGTCCTGTCCAATAACTCTGTTGTGCAGAGTTTCCTCAAGCTTCATAAGACGTTCTGATTCTGCCTGTGCAATTCTCTGTACAGGAATCTTTGTCCATGTTGATACAACAGAAGCAATCTCATCCTCATCAACAATAAGATTATTCTCATTAATGCTGTCCTGCCATTGCTTTGTCATTTTTTCAAGCTGTTCTTTTTTCTTTAACTGTTTCTTCTTAATTTCACCAGCCTGCTCATAAGCTTCTGACTTTATTGCTTCTTCCTTATCCTTGGTAAGCTGCTCTATCTGTGCCTCTAATGTCTTAATCTCATCAGGCATTACATATGCATCAAGCCTTGTCTTAGAAGATGCTTCATCAATAAGATCAATAGCCTTATCAGGAAGGAATCTGTCATTGATATATCTCTTAGATAACTTAACAGCTGCAACTACTGCCTCATCTGTAATTGTAACATGATGATGCTCTTCATACCTGCCCTTAAGGCCTCTTAATATCTGAATTGCCTCTTCTGCCGTAGGTTCTTCAACCTTAACAGGCTGGAATCTTCTCTCAAGAGCAGCATCCTTCTCAATATGTTTTCTATACTCCTCAAGAGTTGTAGCACCAATAAGCTGGATTTCTCCTCTTGCAAGAGATGGTTTTAATATATTAGACGCATCTATTGCTCCCTCTGCTCCTCCAGCACCTATTATTGTGTGAATCTCATCCAGAAAAAGTAATACATTTCCAGCATTTTTAACCTCTGCTATTACCTTCTTGATTCTTTCCTCAAATTCACCCCTGTACTTAGAACCGGCAACCATACCTGACAAATCTAATGTCAGAAGACGCTTGTCCTTAATTGTCTCAGGCACATTTCCTTCAACTATTCTGGCTGCAAGTCCTTCTGCTATGGCAGTCTTACCAACTCCCGGTTCACCTATAAGGCAAGGATTATTCTTAGTTCTTCTGCTCAATATCTGAATAACCCTCTGAATCTCTTCTTCCCTGCCAATAACAGGGTCCAATCTGCCTTCTCTTGCCATCTGTGTAAGATCCCTGCTGTACTGGTCGAGAGTTGCTGTGCTTTTTTTATCATTTCCTCTTGGTCTTCCATTCTGGAAATCTTCTTTAACCCTGCCGGCATCTTCTCCCATAGCCATAAGAAGATCAACATACATCTTCTTGACAGGAACCCCTATAGTATTAAGAAGCCTTGAAGCTACGCTGTCTGTTTCTTTTATTATTGCTATTAAAATGTGTTCTGTTCCTATAAGCTCTGACTTAAATCTTGCTGCCTCTCTTGCTGCATTATCGAGTATATGTCTGACCCTTGGAGTATATCCTGATGGTTCTTTGACATTAACTACACTATCTGGTGCTATAAGCTGGCACACAAGATTAATTATCTTCTCATCCGTAATATCATTGCTAAGAAGAACTGAAGATGCAAGTCCGCCCTCCGCTTTGATAAGTCCTATAAGAAGATGCTCTGAACCTATATAACCATGACCTAACATAGCCGCTGTATCTGCCGCATAATTAAGTGCCTCCTGCGCTTTGCTGGTAAATCTGCTCTGCATATCTATAACCCTTTCTATGATTGATTTCGTAAATATCTGTTAATGTATTGTTGGAAGATGTTCTCTTATAAAATCAGCTCGTGACACTTCCAGTTCCTCTTCATCCATATCCTTGTTAGAAATCATAAGAAGATTTGCCGGATGAATTCCAATCATAAGCTGATATATATTACTCTCATCAAATCCGTCAGCCTTAATAAGCCCTGATGCAAGTCCGAATCTTATCTGGGAAAGCAGCAGCTCTCCATCATTAAGTGTAACCTTTCTGGCATATTTTAACACACCATATGACCTGTACACCATATCAAGTGCTGTCATTTTTCTTTTTGTAATATACTGCTTCCTGTAATTTCTTTCCTGTGCAATAATCTGTTCTGCTATATTATCCAGATTGTCAATTATATCTTTCTCACTCTTTCCAAGTGTTACCAGATTAGTAAGCTGGTATATATCACCTAAAGCTCTGTTATTGTCACCCTCCATTGCTTTTAGCACAAGTCCGAATCTTCCAACCTCAGGAATCAGCCCTGATATTTTATCATTTCCTGCAAGTGCTGGCAAATGTAGCATATAACTTGCTCTCATTCCTGTACCTGCATTAGATGGAAGGGTTGTAAGATAGCCAAACTTCTGATCATACGAATAGTCAAGTACATCTCCGATAACATCATCCATCTTATCAGCCAGTGTATACGCTTTCTGCATATTCATTCCAGCAGCAAATGCCTGTATTCTTATATGATCCTCTTCATTAATCATTATTGACACATCTTCATCAGGTGCAACAAATCCTGCTGCGTAATCCTGCTTTTCAAGATACGGACTTATAACATGTCTCTCCCTCATGCCCATCTTCTGATAAGCATCAAGATAGTCAAAATTATATGAATTATAACCGCTTATTGGCGACACTGTCTTTAACTGGTCAGTAACATTTTTTACCAGCTTTTTAGCATCTGTGTCTGACATCTTGTAAGAAAAATTATATCCATTAATATTACGGGCAAGCCTTACTCTGCTTGATATAACAACATCAGAGTTATTGCCGCCCTCTTCAAACCATCTAAGCATCGTGACCGCCTCCCTGTGTTGAATCATCCGTATTATCCATTTTCTTTAACTGGTGAATCATGTCCCTTAATCTGGCTGCCTCTTCATAATTCTCTATCTCAACAGCCTCTCTTAACTTTATCCCCAGTTCCCTGATACGACTTTCATAATCATCATTTTCATCCTGCATGACTGGCAGAGTATCTGTCTCATTATTTTCATCAGACAGCCCTGAGTATTTCTTATATATCTTTCCCCTATGAACTGAATCTCCATGCAGTCTTTTCATATTATCCTCAATAAGAGGTCCGAATACCCCATAGCACTCAGCACAACCAAATTTACCAACCATAGTAAATTCATCAAATGTCATTCCACAGCCTGGGCATCTGATATGCATCATAGGTCCGTCTTCCACCTGGGCTGAATTACCAGCCAGCAGACCCGTCAGAAGCCTTACAAATGGAAACTCCGCATCTGAACTGTCTGACATTCCTGCAAAATTAAGCCTTCTTGCACAATCCATGCATATATGGTGTTCCTTCTTAACTCCGTTAATTATTTCTGTATAATGAATTGAAGCTTCATTCTGATGACAATTCTCACAAAGCATATTATTCCTTTCCAGTCAGGAATCACATTCCTGCTTTATTCAAATACTCTCATCTTAGTTAAAGCATAGTAAGGACCAAAATATGTTATTAATGCAACCATAAAGGCTATTACCAGTGCCAGAACATTAGATGATGTAAGTGTATACATTCCCTTATATGAAAGCCATGTGAACACGCCCATTATAAGTGCCGATATACCTGGTTTTGCAAATACACTTATATACGGCATCGTATAATCAATCTCCTGATATAAGGTTCTTAGATTAAGTATAAATATTAATATTGGAAATGTTGCATTACCTATAACCACTGCATATATTCCTAGTGCCGAGAACTTAAGAAGCACGAATACCAGCACAATATGAACAGCAAGTGATATAGATGAATGAATCATTGGTACATTTACACGGTCAATTCCCTGCAGTGCTGTACTTGTAACTGTAGAGAGTGTATAGAATACTACCGCAATCGCACCTATTTTTAACATCATTCCACCCTGAGCGCTGTTATAGCGGGAAAATAACAGCTTTATTATAGGCTGACCTATAACAAACAGCCCTACAAATGATGGAACAGCAATAAACATGTTAGTCTTTAATGTCTTAGTAATCTTATCATATATAGAATCATAATCCCTGTCTGTAAATGATGCAACAACGCTAGGCAGCATCGAAGCAGACATTGCAGATGCAACCCCCTGTGGAATTCCTATAAGCAGGCTGTAGCTTGAACTGAAATTACCAAGATCCATAGATATGCTCTTAGTAATATCTCTTCCAACCATTATATTGCTAAACATTACATCGTCTATCAAAGCACTTATCTGATAAAATGTCTGTCCAAGTATAATTGGTATCATTGTATATATGATTATCTTACAAATCTGCCCTGTGCTCTGGTTCTCTGTATGTCTGTCTTTTCTTTTCAGTCTGTTAAATGTCGGTGTATATACCGCATACAAAAATCCCATGAATAAAACAGCCGTAAGTGCTCCCATCGCAGTACCAAGCGTACTTCCTGCCGCTCCATATGCAGCCACATCAGGTGATGAAGCAAATGCTTTCATCATTCCATATCCTGCTGCAATACTAACAATCGCATTAACAATCTGTTCAAGTATCTGCGATACCGCAGTTGGAATCATTGTACTCTGTCCCTGAAAGAATCCTCTTATAACCCCAAGAATTGCAACAAGGAATATTGTCGGTGCAAGAATCCTTAATGGAACCGCAAGTCCCGGAAGTCCTCCTCCATATATAACATTCTCTATAAATGAAGCGCCAAAAAATACAAGAAGTGCTGCGATACCTCCTGTACACACTGCAACCATTAAAGAACATCTTAATACTTTAGCAGCACTTTTATATCTTTTCTTTGTAAATCTTGCTGACACAAGCTTTGATACAGCCATTGGCAGTCCGTACGAAGACAACACAAGCATTATATTATATATGTTAAAAGCAGCTCCATATATACCATTGCCTTCACTTCCTATAATGTTAACTACAGGAATTCTGTAAAGCATGCCTATTATCCTGACAAGAATACCTGCAATTGCAAGAATACTTCCATGAACTATAAAATTACGTTTATTAGACTCCGACATATTCATCTCCAAATCTTATGTAATAATTGTTTTCGAATTAGATTTTACATCTTATATACAATAAAATCCATAAATTTTTTGTTAAAAAAGCCGTTCCAACCACATACGATTAGAACGGCTTATATTTTTATATTAATTAATTAAGAAATCAGCCAGCATCCATGTACCATTCTGTTTTACAAATGTATATGTAAGCGATGTTTTATATGTTGTATTACCTGTCTTGTAATCAACATAAAGGTCATAATAAACATCACATGAGAAACATTTGTCTGAATACTTTCTGAAATTAGTAATAGATTCATTGTTGAACTGATAAGTATATGACTTACCCCAAAGGTACGCCCATATAGCAGGAATATCACTGACATACTCAGCTGCAGTACCAACCATATAGCTTGAAAGCTTAGAAAGACTTCCCCTGTTGATAATATAAGCTCCATACTGTTCCGCTATTGTATATATCCTTGATTCCATACTTTTATACAATTCATCATCCGATGGATAGTAAATTGTATATCCTGTCTTCTTGTCATAATCAACTGTCAGATCTTTACCATTAAGCTTTGCTGTTATATCAGGCTTTGCTATAAGCTGTCCTACATCATACACATCATTAGTTGGTACCGTAACATAATCTGATACATGCAGACAAGGTGCAAACTTAACTTCTGACTCTGTCTTGTATGTATCAGTAACCTGTACTCCATTAATATAAACATCAGCACCTGTTGGAGCTGTTATTTTAACTTCTGCAAGGTTCTTTGTAAAATCTCCAAAAGAAATAGTTCCAAGAGTCCATTTATTAAATTTATGTGCATTCTTTCCTGCCGATTCAAGTTCAACCTTTGCTATCGGCGTATCACCTGCATATACTACATACACAGGAGTTTTTTCAGAATATTCACCAGCCTTTTTCTTATATGATACTGTACCGTCATTTAACCTATCTGTAAAATATGCTGCTATCGTATCATTCGTTTCAAACTCATTTACTTTCACGTCATTATCTGATAAAAGCTTTCCAATCCCATCAGGAGTAAACTGATTCACAATCTTATCCATTGTTCCTGATGGCATTCCCTCTTCATAATCTTTTAAAAGACTATGAAGCATAATTAATGTAATCACACCTGCCAGAAGAAGAATCCCGCAGTATATACATAAGAATTTTTTAAAATTTGAAAGCTTCTTTTTTCTTTTATTATTTCGTGGCATACTACTTTTCTCCTCCTTACTTAATTAAAAATGCTGTCGGACAGCTTCTTGGACCTGTTGGTGAATATGGTACATTTATTACTTCACCATCATAATACATCTGTGTTGATGTTCCACCATCCATTGTAGATGCATTTACAGCTCCATACTGTGCCATAATATCCTGTAGGTCTGAAAATGTAGCACCTATACTGTTAGGCTGTCTTCCATCTACTGCAAGAAGAAGAATCTTTCCATCTGCTGTCTGTCCTATGGCAGTTCTTGGATTAGTTCCCCCTGCAATACCAACAATATCCTGAGCCTCTCCATTAACAATAAGAAATGGACCAATATGATTGCTTATGCTTACGCAGTCTCTTATATTAAGTTCCTTTGCCTTTGCAGCATTCATATTACCAAGAACAAGCTTATTATCAAATGTAATTCCGGTAACATGAGATGTTCCACCATTATCATTAAGAATCTCTCCGTCTTTCATTACAAGGCCAATCGGCATTGCTGTATAAGTTGTTTCTCCATCAACAAATTCTCCGCCATTAACTCCTCCGATTGCATCATATCTCTTTGCAATATCTGCAACAACCATTCCATTTCCATTGGTAAATTCAGGAACTGTTCCCACAAATAATCTACTTGGATCTTTTACAATCATGAGTTTTCCAGAATATGTAGCACCCTTTACATCTACAATCTCAATATCAGGAGTTTCCGGATCCTGGGCTGCTGTATCAATATTTACAAGTCCCGCATCTGTTATCTCATCTGTATCTTTAATTGCGTTATTGGCCTTAATCTGGTCTATCTCATCCTGAGAGCAGAACCAGTTAGCAAGAAATCCTATTGCACTTGTCTCCTGTACAGAAAGTACAAACTGAATCTTTGCTGTCTTAGACGGTCCATACACAAGCATTGCCATAACAGCATACAGAAATATCACCAGAATAAGAATAGTTGACAAAAGTGTCGCACCGACTCTTCCTGCCCATACAAGAACTGGATTCTTCTTTTTATTTTTATTTCTTTTATTAGATGCGTTGCCACCTCGTGGCTTATCGTTACCATACGACTTTTTATCTTCATAGCTGTCATCTAAAACGTCAAATGGATCAAAATCATCAATATCTTCAAGTTCAAAATCATCAACGATATCTATATCGTCAATATTATTCTTTCTTTTTGCCACTATAACTTCCTCCTAAACCGTTACTTAAAAACCCATCTTTTCTGAATCTGATAACTTACAAAGAACAATGCAAGATCAATTATTATCTTGGCAATTCCTGAAAGCACAATGCTTAATGCCAGCAGCTTTGTAGCAATATACACCAAAGCATAAGAACAAGCAAGCTGACAGAACCATAAAATGTAATATCTTACCACCGTCTGTTTAAGACCGGACTGTGATTTAAATACTGCATTTCTGTTAAGCGAGAAATTAAAAACTGATGAAAGCACTCTTGCCGCTGCTGTACTTATGAATATTCTTAAGCTGACTGTAAGCCCTATAAGCACAAATTCAAGCACATTAAATATTATATTATCTATAGCCCACGAAGCAATAGAGCTTCCTACATATTTCATGCCTGTGCTTTTAAATAAATATTTAAATATCACTTTGTATATCTTAATTGAATCTTTGACAGGATTAAAATGTGATGATGAATTATCTTCTATGTACACAGTTTCTATCGATTCTTCCTGAAATCCAATATTATACTTTTTGAAAGCAAGCAGCATATTAGTCTCATACTCAAATCGTTCGCCTTCTACCTTGTCAAATGTCTCAAGGTACTTGTAAGGTATTGCTCTTAAGCCGGTCTGGGTGTCCGAAATATTCAATCTGCAAAGCACCTTAAACACTCCACTAGTCATATTATTACCAAATTTACTTCTTGCCGGTACATCATCACCAGTAAAATCCCTTACGCCTAAAACGACATTGCCTGTACTGACCATTGTTTCACTGCATTTCTTAATATCTTTGGCACGATGCTGATTATCACCATCTACTGTCACAACTCCATCAATATCTTTTCTATTCTCAAGGCAGAATTCAAATGCAGTCTTCAAGCCTCTTCCTTTTCCCTTGTTAACTTCATGTGTAAGAATTGTACATTCACTATGTGCTGCTACTTCTTTAAAAGGAGCCATATGTTCCTCATCACTTCCATCATTAACAATAATGATGTCCTTAAAGCCTTCTTCAAGTAAAGCATCAACTACAGCTACAAGCTTATTATCAGGATTCAGTGACGGTATAATAACCGATACTTTCATAATATTCATCCCACTCTTTGCTAATATTTATAGTGCTTTTCCATTTAAACGCACCGTATTTAGAATATAATAATTTCCTAAAGATTGCAATAAAAATTTCATATACTGTGTAACAGGGTCATGCTGTAAGCCATAATATTGTATTGTAGATTAATTTTGGAGGACTTTTACATGAGTGATTTAGCAGCAACAAACTGCGGAGGATGCGGCGGATGTGGAGATAACTGCAATTCTATTGTATGGATTATCATTCTCCTTCTCCTCTTTGACGGAAATAACGGATATGGATGCAACAATGGTTGTGGAAATGGTTGCAATTCCTTCTGGATTATAATTCTCCTCTTCTTCTGCTGTGGATGTGGCAATGGAACTAACTTCCTCAATGGCTTTGGTTGCGGATGCAACAACGGATGCGGATGCAACAGTGGATGCGGATGCCAGTAATTATTTAATATGGGGCTGCCTTAAACGGCAGCCCTTATATATTAATTATTATTATGTTCCATCATACATTTTCCATCTATTTCATATATGGTATTCTCTTCTTCAACAAGTATATTGCCATTGTCCTGAACATCCATATTAATTACCATATCATAATTCCTTTTTTATATATTATATGGGCTTATTTATTAATTGCTAAGACTTACAGGCATAATTAAGACATATAACCTAATATATATAGAATAAAATATTCCGCCGAGAGTTCACATGAAAGAACTTCCCATAACAGAATTTGATATGCAGACACTGCCACAATTCATACAGCTTGCCAAAGCAATTCTTCCTTTTATGGAATTTAATACCCAGCAGACACTTAGTCCTCTGCTCCGTGCATATGAATTTTCATGTACAATGAACTATTACAGCCGCCCTGAAAGCCTTCGTATTGCGGCATGTTCTGCAAAGCCCCACCTTTCATTAAACAGTCCAATACAGGATATACTTTCAGATGAAAATATCATGAATGTTATTCTTACTTACTGTCCAGACAATCTACGGAATATTCTGAGTAATTTTAAGAACTATAACAAAATGTCCGATTTGTTCAACATTTTAAATCGTGATCAGAATGGCAGTAATAGTTTTCTTAATCCTGCCCAGCAAAAAATGTATGAAGCTTATACAGAACAGTTAAACAATCTTAATCTTTAATATTTGGAGGACTTTATGTCAGAATTAGATTTTAGAAAGCAGCTTCTTCTCAACGAATTCAAGACTTTATCCCAGGGAAAGAAAAATGATGAAATCATTCCTCTTCTTTTCGCTATTAATGATAAAGCTAAAAAATCCGGTATAACCTTCACAAAAGAAGATTGTCAGTTAGTCATCAACAGTATGTCTGGACAGCTAAGCGAAAAAGAGCTCAGGCTTCTGCCTGAGCTTCTCTCTCTTCTTAATATGAATTAATGTTTTATTATTCTTAATTATTTTGCAACAATATTAACAATTCTTCCCGGTACATATATTTCTTTAATAATGTTACCAGAAAGCCTGCTTCCAAGTGCTTCCTTAGCGGCAGCAATTACACTGTCCTTGTCAGCATCCTTGGCGATATTGATAGTAGCCTTAGTCTTTCCATTAATCTGGACTGCTATCTCAACCGTTGACTCAACTGTCTTAGCTTCATCGTATTCAGGCCATGTCTGCTGATATACTCTTCCATTCTCGCCGATTGCTTCCCACATCTCTTCTGTAATGTGTGGAGCAACCGGATTAAGTAAGATAAGGTATGTCTTGAGTTCTCCCCTAGTAATCTTACCTGCCTTGCTGAAATCATTGAGCATAGTCATGAGCTGTGCAATAGCTGTATTGTATTTCAGATTCTCATAATCAAACGAAACTTTCTTAATTGTCTGATGCATCTTTGTCTCAAATTCCTTAGAGAAACCTTCCTCATCAGTCATTATATCCTGAAGCTTCCATACTCTGTCTAAGAATCTGCGGCAGCCCTTAACGCCATCCTCTGACCATGAAGCTGCTGCGTCAAATGCACCGATAAACATCTCGTATGTTCTTAATGTATCTGCACCATAATCTCTTACGATATCATCAGGATTAACAACATTGCCTCTTGACTTACTCATCTTCTCGCCGTTCTCACCAAGAATCATACCGTGGGATGTTCTCTTCTGATATGGCTCTGGGCAAGGTACAACCTTCTGGTCGTAAAGGAATCTGTGCCAGAATCTTGAATAGAGTAAGTGTAATGTTGTATGCTCCATTCCTCCGTTATACCAGTCTACCGGAAGCCAGTACTTAAGTGCTTCCTGACTTGCGAGTGTCTCTGTGTTATGTGGATCTGTATATCTTAAGAAATACCATGACGATCCAGCCCACTGAGGCATTGTATCAGTCTCTCTCTTAGCTGGTCCGCCACAGCATGGGCATGTTGTATTAACCCAGTCTGTCATGGCTGCAAGAGGTGATTCTCCATTATCTGTAGGCATATAACTTTCTACCTCTGGAAGCAGTAATGGAAGTTCGCTCTCATCAACTGGAACATAGCCACATTTGTCACAATGAACAATTGGAATAGGCTCGCCCCAGTATCTCTGACGAGAGAACACCCAGTCACGAAGCTTATAATTAACCTTTGCATTACCAATTCCCTTTTCTGTAAGGAATTCAATCATCTTTTCCTTAGCTTCTTTAACTTCAAGTCCGTTAATGAAATCCGAATTAATAAGGACACCTGTTGCTACATCTGTAAATGCTGCCTCATTAACATCAACTTCTTCACCGTTCTTTGCTACAACCTGAATGATAGGAAGGTTAAATTTCTTAGCAAACTCCCAGTCTCTTTCATCGTGAGCAGGAACAGCCATGATAGCACCTGTACCATAGCTCATAAGTACATAATCTGATACCCAGATTGGAACTTCCTTGCCATTAACCGGATTAACTGCCTTAAGTCCGTCAATCTCTACACCTGTCTTATCCTTTGCAAGCTCTGCTCTCTCGAAATCTGACTTTCTTGAAGCCTGCTCTCTATAGCTTTCTATTTCATCCCAGTTCTTAATCTCGTCCTTATACTTATCAAGATATGGATGCTCTGGTGATACAACCATATAAGTAACACCGAAAAGTGTATCGCATCTTGTTGTATATATTCTTAACTTATCTTCCTTACCAGCAATTGCAAAATCAACCTCAGCACCTGTAGAACGTCCAATCCAGTTCTTCTGCTGTGTCTTAACTCTCTCGATATAATCGACATGGTCAAGTCCTTCTATAAGCTTATCTGCATAATCAGTAATCTTAAGCATCCACTCACTCTTGACCTTACGGACAACAGGTGAACCACATCTTTCACATACACCATTAACTACTTCTTCATTAGCAAGACCTACCTTACATGAAGTACACCAGTTGATAGGCATCTCCTGCTTATATGCAAGTCCAGCCTTAAAAAGCTTAAGGAAAATCCACTGAGTCCACTTATAATAATCAGGATCTGTAGTATTAATCTCTCTGTCCCAGTCAAATGAATAACCAATTGACTGAAGCTGTTCCTTAAAATGATCTATATTATTCTTAGTAACTATCTTAGGGTGAATCTTGTTCTTAATAGCATAGTTCTCTGTTGGAAGACCAAATGCATCCCAACCCATTGGATATAAAACATTATATCCCTGCATTCTTCTCTTTCTTGCTACGATATCAAGCGCTGTATATGGTCTTGGATGACCTACATGAAGCCCCTGTCCTGATGGATATGGGAACTCCACAAGTGCATAATACTTTGGTTTTGAATAATCATTAGTTGCAGCAAAGGCTTTTTCATCCTGCCATACCTGCTGCCACTTCTTTTCAACTGTTTTGTGGTTATATACTGCCGACATAACACATTCCTCCTTAAAAACGCATAAAAACATTCTACACACATCACTTTAATTTGTCAATTAAATAGCCGCCTTTACATTATCGCTTTAAAGTGTTAAAATACCACTATTCGCATGAATATTAATATTTCTTACATGGAGGTTATAACATATGAAGACAAAGGTTGGATTCATAGGTTTCGGACTCATTGCAGGAGCCTTAGCCCATGCCCTTAAAGAAAGCGGCAGGGATTATCATATAACTGCCACAAGCAGACATTTAGAACCAGTAATCGCTGCGGTTGCTGATGGTATTGTTGATGTCGCTGCTCCTGCGGTAGACGAAACATTTGCACAATGTGACATAATCCTGTTATGCACACCTGTAATTACTATCACAGAATATCTTACAAAATTAAAAGCCATTGCCAGTCCGGACTGCATAATTACCGACGTTGGAAGTGTCAAGACTATCATACATGAAGCAGCAGATTCATTAGGACTTAATGACCGCTTTATTGGTGGACATCCTATGGCTGGCTCCGAAAAAACAGGTTATGAGAATTCAGGTTCATCAATTATAAAAGGTGCAAGGTACATAATCACACCGACCAAAGAAACCAAGCCTGAAAAAATCGAATTCATGAAACAATTTGCATCAGATGTTGGCATGCGTCCTATCGTCATGGATTACCATGTACACGACAAATCTGTTGCTGCCATAAGCCATGTTCCACATCTTTTATCAACTGCACTCGTTCATGTAGTATCAGATAATGATGACGAAGAAAAGCATATGCAGTTACTTGCCGCAGGTTGCTTTCGTGACATGTCAAGAGTTGCAGCTTCTTCTCCTGAAATGTGGGAACAGATATGTTTAACTAACAGCTCTGCAATCAGCAACATTCTTGAACAGTATATTGAAATGCTTGAAACAATTAAAGATAACATCGATAAAAAGACCCCAGGCTATGTCGCCAGTCTTTTCGAGATGTCAAGAGAATACAGGAATTCCTTGGAAAGCAGACACCCAGAGCACTAAGCCCTGGGTGTTTGTGTTTATCCAGTATTAAATTGCATCTCTTTTGGACTTCCTCTGTGCCTATCACTACTTTAAAGTCCAATTTATACCAGGCTAGAATATATCATATACACCGTTGGAGCTGCCTGTCTGTGGCACAAAATTGAATTATGGCGAGCTGTGCAGGAGTTAATGTCGCTATATACATAAGTTCAGTGCCCAAAAGCTCGTTCAAACATAGTGCGTTTGCTTTTGGGCACTGTAAAAGACTTTGTAGATAGCGACATTTACTCCTGCTAAGCGCAGTCATACTGAAATTTTGTGCCACAGACAGGCAGCTCCAATGGTGTATTTCATATAATAACTGTCCTCATCACACCTTAAAACAGCCACCACCTACGAATTCCCGTAATATAGAATCGATTGGTACGTTCTCGTAGCCGCATGGAAGGAAATAGTTCATGAACTTAAGCAGTCTGTTTGCTTCCTGATATTCAGGGTCAGCTTCTGTTACCTGAAAAAGTATAGGCTCAACGAATGGTTTTAATACGCATGGTTCATATGGCATTGCTGAGTTAAACATAACATCCGCCTGCTCCTGGAATGGGAAGATGTTCTTCTCTTCACCTCTTCTTACAGACTCCCACATCGAAAGAGTCTTCTTTGCAGATGCTCCTCTTGTCCTGTAATCTCTTACAAGCCTTCTTAAAAGTCTTCCATCTGTAGTTGATACCCTGTTATGTTCGTCAACATTAAGCTGTGTAAGTGCACTAATATATATCTTGAACTTACTGTCTATTGGAAGTGAATATGATAATTCATCATTAAGACAATGAATTCCTTCTATTACAAGAACATCCTCTTCCCCTAACTGTAAGAAATTACCATTATATTCCTTTCTTCCGAACTTAAAGTTAAATTCTGGCAGCTCCACTTTTTCTCCGTTAAGAAGTCTGGTCATATGCTTATTAAAAAGTTCAATGTCTACTGCATGAAGGTCTTCATAATTGTAATCGCCATTCTCATCAATAGGTGTCTGCTCTCTTTCAACAAAGTAATTATCGACAGCAATTGGGTGTGGCTTATATCCATTAGCCATAAGCTGAATTGATAATCTATGTGAAAATGTTGTCTTTCCTGAAGAAGATGGACCGGCTATCATGATGAATTTAGTATGCGGTCTTTTCTTTATCTCATCAACTATCTCAACAATTTTCTGTTCCTGAAGTGCCTCCTGCGTAAGCATAAAAGAAGTCATATCCCCATTAGTTATATGGTCATTAAGTTCTCCAACCGTAGACATGCCAAGCATCTTTGCCCAGCTTGTGCTTTCCTTTAACACATTAAACAGCTTTGTTTGTGGATTAAATTCAGGAACTTCAAGAGGTGCGTTCTTAACCGGAAGCTGTAACACTATTCCCTCGTCATACAGGAATATGTCAAATACCCCAAGCATGCCTGTAGAAGATGCCATATATCCGTAGAAATAATCTTTGTAGCCATTCAGGTCATACACATTAACAAATGAACTTCTTCTGTATTTGAACAGTGATGTCTTATCTGTCATTCCTTTTTCTTTAAAAAGATTCATAGCATCAGATATCTTCATCAGCTCTTTCTTGATTGGAAGATCCTTCTCAACCATACTGTGCATAACTGACTTAACTTCATCTATAAACTCTTTGTCGGGCCTGAAGTCTCCATCAAATGTACAGTACAGTCCCTTACTTAAAGAATATTCAACAACAACTCTGTCAATATTCCTGTCTATCTTCTCTATAGCTGCAAGCATGAGAAGAACCACGCTTCTTCTGTATGTCTCATTACCTATTGATGTCGAAGTTGTAACAAATGTAACATCACTATCAGGGATATATTCTTCTCCAAGTTCTTTAAGCTTACCATTAACATTAGCGAGTATAATCTCATCCTTATATTCGTTCTGCTTCTCTGCTGCAAGCTGTGCCAGTGTCATTCCCATAGCATCCTCCTCTTACGCATCAGTCATAATATGACAATGCATCCATAATTATATTATTCTTCTGCGAAAGCTGCTGTAATCTTAACTTAACCGTAGGATTACTTTCATCTTTCTTTAGACTGTTACTTATCCCATCATTAGTTTCTTTCTCTTTTATAAGATATTCATAAAGAGTCTTATCTTTGCTCTCTAAAAGCTTCCATCCGTACTGATATTGCGTCTCACTATATTCAGAATAAACATTTTCGTCTGACTTTCTGCATTTGATAATAAAATAATACTTACCGTCTTCCTTAAGCATCTTCTCATCATCAACAACCAATCTCTGTGAAACAAGAAAATGTCTGAAATCTCCTACTTCTGACTGCGGTGATACTATAAGTGTTGTATTCCGGGTAATAACATTCATTCCCTTAGTTACAATGTCAGCTATAAGCCTGCCACCCATACCACATATGGTTATAATATCAGCTTCATTCGCTGAAAGCTTTTCCAATCCGTCCGAAAGTCTTGTCTGTATTCTGTCCTCTAAACAATTATCACGTATATGCTTCTTTGCCTTATCGAGTGGACCTTTTCTTAAATCCATCGCAATAGCAGACGCAGCTATTCCTTCCTGCACAAGATATATAGGAAGATAGCCGTGGTCTGTCCCTATGTCAGCCACGACTGCTCCCTTTTCACACATATGTGCAACTGTTCTTAATCTGTCAGATATTCTTACCATAGCTTAATCCTAATCAAGATAATCTCTTAACTTACGGCTGCGGCTTGGGTGTCTTAACTTTCTTAAAGCCTTGGCTTCAATCTGTCTGATACGTTCTCTTGTTACATTGAATTCTTTACCAACTTCCTCAAGAGTTCTTGCTCTTCCATCATCCATACCAAATCTTAATCTTAATACCTTCTGCTCTCTTTCTGTAAGAGTTCCAAGTACTTCAACAAGCTGTTCCTTAAGAAGTGTAGAAGCTGCTGCCTCTGCCGGAACAGGAACATTATCATCCTGAATGAAATCTCCAAGATGGCTGTCTTCCTCTTCACCAATAGGTGTCTCAAGAGATACCGGTTCCTGCGAAATCTTCTGAATCTCTCTTACTCTCTCTACAGGAATATCCATATTATCTGCAATCTCCTCTGGTGATGGTTCTCTTCCAAGTTCCTGAAGCAGCTGTCTCTGTACTCTTACAAGCTTGTTAATTGTCTCTACCATATGAACAGGAATTCTTATAGTACGGGCCTGGTCAGCTATAGCTCTTGTAATAGCCTGTCTGATCCACCATGTAGCGTATGTACTGAACTTGAATCCTTTTCTGTAATCGTATTTCTCAACAGCCTTTATAAGACCTAAGTTACCTTCCTGAATAAGATCAAGGAACTGCATACCACGTCCAACATAACGTTTTGCAATACTTACAACAAGTCTTAAGTTAGCTTCTGCAAGTCTTTTCTTGGCTTCCTCATCTCCTTCTTCCATTCTCTTGGCATACTCAATCTCTTCATCAGCACTAAGAAGAGGTACTTTACCTATCTCCTTCAGATACATTCTTACCGGATCATCAAGACCGATTCCATCAGGAACAGAAAGATCTATCTTCTCAATATCAATCTCATCTTCATCATCAAGAATAATATCCTCATCTTCATCAGGTACATCATTCATTCTTACATCTACTTTTTTTAGCTCAAGAATTTCAAATACCTTCTCCATTCTGTCAGCTTCAAAATCTGTATCCTGAAAATATGTCATAATTTCCTGATAATCAAGTACATTCTTTTTCTTCTTGGCTATTGCAAGAATACCCTCTATCTTCTCCCAGAATTTAGCTTCCTGTGCTTCTGCATCATCTGCGTCACTGTTTTCTGTCTCTTCTTTTACTTCTTCTTTAATCTCATCTTTCTTAGTTGTCTTCTTTGCTGCTGCTTTTTTTGCAGGAGTCTTCTTTTCTGTTGTCTTTTCTTCCTTAGCCTCCTTAACATTCTCTTCTAATGTTTCTACCATTTTCTTAGCCATTTCTCTTCTCCATTCTTCTTCGCGTAACACGCTCTATATATTTATAACTTAATATGAATCTGATTCAGCTTCTGCTGTTCAATTATTATCTCCTGCATACGCTTCGGGTCTACAGTCTTATTAAGTTCATGATTAAGGCTGTTAGCCTTAATTCTGATAACAATGTCATTAAGAGTCTTTTCTCTTTCCAGATTATTAAGGCTCTCATCCAGGTCTGCCGAAAACATTGCTGCGACTTCCGTATGTTCTTCTGTTGTTGCATAATCAGCTATAATTGCAGCAGGGCTTATATTTCCTGTCCCATACTGTTCATATACTTTCTCTGCCACACCCGAAAATAACGGGTCAATAAAATCCTCCGGCTTAATGTAAGCTGCAACCTTATCAAATATGTCCCTGTCACTTATGAGCCATGTAAGAAGCATTTTCTCTGCCTGTCTTAAACCATCTTCACGCTTCTTCTTCGGCTTACGCTCAACAGTTGGCTGCATAGTACCTGCACCTGCATTTCTTGAAATAATCCCTTTCTGATTACCAAGTCTTGATACCATCTGCCTCATGCCATCTTCTGGTATCATAAACTGCCTGCACACTGCTTTAAGGTAATTATCACGTTCCAGCTTTTCTTTAAATGTAACAAGCTTTGCTGCAACCTCTCTTTCAAATGCAGTCTCGCTTTCCGGATCACCCCTGTCGTAATTTCTTAACATAGTTCCTATCTCATACATAAAGCTGTTCTCAGCATTATCAATTCTTTCCTGAAATGCCTCTGCACCCATAGCCTTAATAAACTCATCAGGATCTTTATACGGTCTCATATTAATCACCTTCGTTGATAATCCTGCTTCTTTCAGAAGAGGTATCGCACGAAGTGCCGCCTTAACTCCTGCCTCATCACTGTCATAGGTTATAAGCACATTATCTGTATATCTCTTTAACAGCCTTGCATGTCCCGGTGTCAGTGCCGTTCCAAGTGACGCAACCGCCTGGTTAAAACCCGCCTGATGCATTGATATAACATCCATATAGCCTTCACATATTATCATGTTAGGCTTTCTTGACGTTCTTGCTATATTAAGTCCATATAGATTGCGGCTCTTGTCAAACAACCTTGTCTCCGGTGAATTAAGGTACTTTGGCTTGGCATCACCCATAACTCGTCCACCAAATCCTATGACCTTATTATTAATATCCATAATTGGAAAAATTACTCTGTTCCAGAACTTTTCATGAATACCTCTCTCATAAGTAAAAAGTCCTGATTCCTTCAGAATATCATCATCATAACCTTTGTCCTTCAACAGCTTGTACAGATTACCTGTTGACTGTGTTGCATACCCCAGTCCAAAGCTGTTAATTGTACTGTCAGACAATTCACGCTTCTTAAGATAATCAAGACCGGCTTTCCCATTCTCACTTCTAAGCTGCCTGTAATAATATGTGGCAGCAATCTTATTAATCTCTAAAAGCCTGTCTCTTATCCCTCTTTCTTTGCGGTCTTCTTCTGACATAGACGTCTGCGGCAGTGCAACTCCGGCTCTTTCACCTAGCATCTTAACTGCCTCTAAGAATGTCATATTCTCATATTCCATAACAAATGTTATGACATTACCCCCAGCGCCGCATCCAAAACAATGATATAACTGCCGCTGTCCTGAAACCGAAAATGATGGTGATTTCTCATTATGAAACGGACACAATCCGGTATATGAACTTCCATTCTTCTTCAATTTGACATACCCGGATATAACATCAACTATATCATTCCGGGATATTACTTCATCTATTACTTCTCTTGAATACATTACTTCATCCCTTCCAGGCCTTTGGTACAAAGATTTCCTGAAACTTGCTTATTGAATACTGATCACTCATGCCAGCTATATAATCACACACAACCTGCTCCGGTCTTTCATCAAATTCTGTTATAAATCTCTTATATGTATCCGGCAGTTTATCTGTGTTCGCAACATAGTATCTGTACAATTCTGTTATCAGCTTATCTGCTTTCGCTTCCTCACTTTTGGCTGTCGGATTAAGATACAGACTTTCAAACATGAATTTTCTTAATTCTGTCATTGCTTTACGTACAGGCTCTGACATTACAAGATCATTCTTTCCTATGCTGTTCATTATAATATCGCTAATCATGGTATTAAGTCTTTCCTTGGTTGAATTACCAAGAACATCAGTATATTCTGAAGGAATGTCACTTTCCTTCAATATCCCTGCTCTTATTCCATCATCTATATCATGATTAATATACGCTATCTTATCGGAAAGTCTAACTGCTTTTCCTTCAAGAGTTGATGGATTGCCTGATGTTCTATGGTTCAATATTCCATCACGCACTTCCCATGTAAGGTTAAGTCCCTGACCATCCTTTTCAAGAAATTCAACAACTCTTATACTCTGTTTGTAATGAGCAAATCCCATAGGACATAAAGAATTAAGTGTTCTCTCACCTGCATGTCCAAATGGTGTGTGTCCAAGGTCATGCCCCAATGCAATAGCTTCTGTCAGATCTTCATTAAGATTAAGTGCCCTTGCTATACTTCTTGCAATCTGGGCAACCTCTAAGGTATGAGTCAGTCTTGTTCTGTAATGGTCTCCCTCTGGTGCAAGAAATACCTGCGTCTTATGCTTTAAACGCCGGAATGTCTTACAATGAATAATTCTGTCTCTGTCTCTCTGATATATAGTTCTCATAGGGCATGGTTCTTCATCTCTGTCGCGCCCTCTTGACTCGTCAGAAAAGCTTGCATATGGGCTGAATATCAGATGTTCCCTCTTTTCCTGTTCCTCTCTAATGTTCATCTGTATGTGCCTCCCGCACTGAAACACTAATTTTAAAGCTCACAATTTAATTATTCAACAAAACTTGTGTTTTTCCTTTTTTATTTTTTAAAATTTTTCACAAAATAATTATTTGTTATTATAATTCCCCACATTATGGACTGAAAAATCCACCAAATGCCCCTGCAGCTACACATGCAGCTACTGACATGGCAATATTATTACTACTGTCTGGTGCCTGTTTCTTCATTATTGTAGCTATTACCAATAACACTGTAATATACACTGCTCCATATATAATTCCTGTAACCACTCTCCTCTTTTTTATCATCCATGCACTAAGCATTGCACCTGTAAAGCTTCCTGCCACATATATTCCAAATATAATATTATCAACCGCTTTCTCATCAAGTATAAATTTTCTCATAAAATATGTAAGAAGTACTAGCATAAGCAGAGTTATTACATATCCTGCAATAAGAGATTTAACCATTTTTCTTATATAATCCATTGATTTCCTTTGTTGTCCTCTTTTTATTAATTGTATGATTAAAAATGTTATCTTATGATTATCTCCTGTTTTCTTTAATAGCACTTGACGGCACAATGTGCGTACTGTAGAATGAAAAGAAATATTTTAATTTTATGACTGGAGGGATTTTTCTTGGATACGGATAGTATCATCCAACTTATTGCAATTGTTATTTTATTGGTTTTATCAGCATTTTTCTCATCTGCAGAGACTTCATTTATCACTGTGAACAGAATCAAAGTGCTGTCTTTAGTTGAAGAGGGTAATAAGAGGGCTGCTCTTGTAATTAAGATTATTGACCAGCCGGCAAAGATGCTCTCTGCTGTTCTTATTGGCAATAACATAGTCAATATCAGCTGTTCTGCATTAGCTACATCATTTACAATCAGTGTATGGGGTAATAAAGCGACAGGTATTGTTACCGGTGTTCTTACGCTTCTTGTTCTTATATTTGGTGAGATTACACCTAAGAATACTGCCAACATGTATGCCACTAATATGGCAATGGCTTATGCTCCTATAATATGGGTGCTTATGATTGTTCTTACACCCGTTATATTCATAGTAGACCACCTTGCAGGCTTCTTCTTATGGTTATTAAGAATTGACAATAACAAGAAGAAAGATATATTTACTGAGGATGAGATACGAACCATTGTTAATGTAAGCCAGCAGGAAGGTGTAATTGAATCTAACGAAAAGAAAATCATTAATAACCTCTTTGATTTTGGTGATTCAACAGCTAAAGATGTGATGATTCCAAGAATTGATATGACTCTTGCTGATGTCAGCTCATCATATGATGATATAATTTCTCTGTTCAGACAGACAATGTATACACGTATTCCTATTTATGAGAATACACCTGATAATGTAATCGGCATTCTTAATATTAAGGATTTAATTGTCAATCCTTCTGATAACGATACATTTAACATAAGGAACATTATCAGAAAGCCATTCTTTACATTTGAACAGAAGAATACTTCTGACCTGTTTAAGGAAATGCAGTTAAGTTCAACAAGCATTGCCATTGTCCTTAGCGAATATGGAACAACATCAGGAATGATTACTACAGAAGACCTGCTTGAAGAGATTGTTGGTGAAATCCGTGATGAATATGATACTGACGAAAAGGAAGCTTTATCTAAGATTAATGATACTACATACAGAATTGATGGTTCATTTAAACTCGACGATTTAAACGATGAACTTGGCACTAAACTTGAATCTGAAGATAATGATTCAGTTGGTGGACTTATCGTTGAAAGACTTGACAGACTTCCTAAAGCCGGTGATAAAATCACTGTTGATAATGTCTGGATGTTTGTCGAAAAGGTTGCTTCTAACAGAGCTGAATCTGTTATTGTAAAGATTATACCTGAGAAGAAAGACGAAACTAAAAAAGCTAATTAATTTTATAAAAAATGCTGTGCATTAACATCATCTTGTTAACGCACAGCATTTTTATTTTTAATACTTATATATTACTGATTAAAGTGCCTTGATTCTCTCAAGTGCCTTCACTGTATTCTCATATGAACCGAATGCTGTCAGTCTGAAGTATCCTTCACCACTTGGTCCGAATCCTGAGCCTGGTGTACCAACAACATTAGCCTTTTCAAGAAGGTAATCGAAGAATTCCCAGCTTGTCATCTTATCTGGAGTCTTTAACCAGATATATGGTGCATTAACACCACCTGATACTGTATATCCTGCTGACTTAAGTCCTTCAAGAATTGTCTTTGCATTGTTCATGTAGTAAGCAATCTGCTCACCTGTTTGCTTCTGTCCAGCTTCTGAATAAACTGCCTCGCCTGCTCTCTGTACAATGTAAGGAGCTCCGTTAAACTTAGTTCCATGTCTTCTTGCCCAGAGGCTGTGAAGTGTTACATCTCCACACTTAAGATCCTTAGGAATAACTGTGAAGCCAAGTCTTACACCTGTAAATCCTGCATTCTTAGAGAATGACCTGAGTTCGATTGCACATGTTCTTGCACCTTCACACTCATATATTGTATGAGGAACATCTGGTTCTGAAATGTATGCTTCATATGCTGCATCATAGATAATAACAGCACCAACCTTATTAGCATAATCAACCCACTTCTGAAGTTCGTCCTTAGTGATTGTTGAACCTGTTGGATTGTTAGGGAAGCAGAGATATATAATATCTGGTGTTTCTTTTGGAAGTTCTGGTGCAAAGTTAGTCTCTGCTGTACAAGGCATATAAACAACATTACTCCATGCCTGCTTCTCTGGAATATAATCTCCTGTTCTTCCTGCCATTGCATTAGTATCAACATATACAGGATATACAGGGTCACATACTGCAATCTTATTATCTACTGAGAAGATATCTCCGATATTACCTGAATCAGACTTTGCTCCATCTGATACGAATATCTCATCTGCTGATATATCACATCCGCGCTTCTTGTAATCATGGTCTGCAATTGCATTTCTTAAGAATTCATATCCAAGATCTGGTGCATATCCGTGGAAAGTCTCGGCATGTCCCATCTCGTCAACTGACTTATGTAATGCATCAATTACTGCCGGTGCTAATGGCTGTGTAACATCGCCAATACCAAGTCTGATGATTTCCTTATCTGGATTAGCCTGCTGATAAGCTGCTACTTTCTTACCGATTGTTGAAAATAAATAGCTTCCTGGAAGCTTTAAATAATTATCGTTAATCTTAAACATATATTCCTCCTTATTTTCTGCCTTGTTTTACAAAACTAACGCTTATTATACATCATTTTTTATTATGTTCCAAGATAAAATCTTGATAATCTTTCATATTCTGTATTAATTGCCTGTAAAAGTTCTTTATCTCCATGCATATTATCAGGATGATATATCTTTAAAAGCGCCTTATAACGCTTTTTTAAGGATGCTGTATCCTCAACACCCTTAAAGAATATCTTTACATTTTCAGCATTGGACATACTGCGCCTTGCCTCACGGTAAACCTTGTCCTTATATATAAGCTTTTCCCGCTCGAACTTATCTTTATCAATTGCAAGCTGTCTTGTTTCCCTTTCCAGAATATTCCATTTTTGTTCAAATAAATCTCTCTGACTCTCAAGCTGTTTCTTTAGCAGCATATTCTTACTCTGCTGTCTCTGAAGCATTCCCATCTGAATCTCAATGAGTTTTCTCTCATCTTCCAGATTTCTGCTTAATTCCTGCAGCCTTACATTCTCTTTAAACAGCCATTTCTTCTTCTCATCTTCACTACTTAGTTCATCAAACATTGCAACCTCCATATCAGCTCCCCATCAAGCCAGCCGCAAAATATATCTAATCAGATTCCACTATGAAACCAGAAAACCTTCAATGGCTTTTCTGAGTCAACCGTTTTCATTGTATGTCTGACACCCGGTAATGCTATAAATGAATCACCCGCTTTAACCTCAAACTCTTCGTTGTCAAGCCTGACAAATCCATTTCCTTCCAATACAAAAAATCCCTCCTGGTCATCATGAAATCCTGGTTCTGGATTAAACTCTGTTTCTGAACATATTGTAACTCCTGAACAACAGCCATTGATACATCCATTAGCCTCTGTAAGGAATTTAACGCTTCTCCTTCCTTCTTCTCTTGCTGCAAGTGCTTCTTCTAATGTTATATATGGTTTCTTCATAATTAATCTCCTTCTGAAATATAAAAAACGGAGTCCCAGGCATATGCTGTAAGACCCCGCTTTATTATGTTCTATATTCTGCCTGTTACTTATTCTCGTATCTTAAAAGTTCTGTATATGCAAGAAGGAATGGTCCTACACCTTTGGCATCATCTTCTACGATTGGCTCTGACATATAATAATCATATGTACCAGGTCTTCTTCCATTACCACCAAGTCCTGCAACAAGACAGATACCACCAAGTGATAATGAACCATCTTCCTTAGTCTTAAGGTATCTTTCACAGATACCATCGATTGCTTTCTTGGCATACTGCGCATAATCATCAGAAAGATATCCAAGACGTACAGCCTTAAGAAGTGCATATGCCATAATTGAGCTTCCACTTGTCTCAAGATAGTTCTTATCCATACCACCATAATTAACTACCTGATACCACATACCACTCTCATCCTGATACTTAAGCATTGAATCGACAAGATCCTTAAATGCATCCTCAAGCATCTTGCATTCAGCATCATACTTATGGTCCTTATTATCAACCTGATCAAGTGTATCAATAAGCGCCATTGTATACCAGCCAATAGCTCTTAACCAGCTATGCTGTGATAAACCTGTAACCTTATCACACCAGAATGCTTCCCTGCTTGTATCCATTGCATGGAAATAAAGTCCGTTAATAGGATTCCTCATATTCTCAATTACGAACTTGAACTGTCCGAAAATATCAGAGTAATTCTTTCTGTCATTGTATCTTGTCTCATATTCAAGATAGAATGGAAGTCCCATATAAAGACCATCAAGCCATACCTGATTAGGATATATATCCTTATGCCAGAAACTTCTGGCTTCATTCTGGCATCTAGGCATAATCTCTATCTGTGAATATACTAAATCTACTGCCTTCTTATACTTTTCCTTACCTGTAAGATCATATAATTCAAATAAAGTCTTACCAGCATTAACATTATCAATATTCTTCTCACCTATGCTGTAGCCATCTATTGTACCATCTTCAAAGACTCTGTAATCTATAAAATCATCTGCAAACTTAAGATACTTTTCTTCCTTGGTTAAGTCATACATCTGAAGAACTGCTTTAATCATACAGCCATCAATATAGTTCCACTTTGACTTAAGGCCCTGCCTAATCTTTTCAATGTTCCATACAGGAGCATCTGGTGTGCTTTTTTCCAGAAGCCCGTCAATATACTTTACTACTGCGTCCATTATTTCTGTCTCCTTATCAACTTAAATGGGAAAATATGCATGCTATTTTACCCATATTTTATAGAAATTGTACACTAAAAAATGCCTTTAAGCAACCCATTTTTAACAAATATAGCCAAAAACACAGATTTTTATTGACTATATGCTGATTAAATACGAAAATATAATCAATAATTCATTGTAAATGCTTTTATAAAAATATCATACACATTTTGTATAAAGTTATTATTCAGAAAGGTCAGATTATGAAAACAGGAATTGTATTTGAAGGTGGTGCATTCAGAACCATTTTTTCATGTGGTGTTATGGATGCAATGTTAGAAAATAAAATTATGCCTGATTACATGATTGGTGTATCAGCCGGTGCTGCATACGGTGTATCCATGGCATCAGGACAGATTGGAAGAAACTTAAAGATTCTTATTGATTATAGAAATGATAAACGTTATGTGGGACTTAGCAACATGGTACACAGGGATAACCGTTCTCTTTATGGGCTTAATTTCACATTTGACACCATTCCAAACGAACTTGTACCTTATGATTATGATGCTTTTCACAGATATAAAGGTACTTTCAAATGTGTTGTAACTAATGTACTCACCGGAAAACCTGAATATAAAACATTCACAGGATATGACCGCACCAACCAGCTTTTACGGGCAACGTGTGCTCTCCCACTGGCTTTTCCTCTTATATATCTTGATGGAACACCTTACCTTGATGGCGGTTTAAGTGATTCCATTCCTTTTGAAAAAGCATTTGAAGATGGCTGTGACAGAGTTATTGTTGTTCTTACCCGTGAAGCAGGCTATCAGAAGCAGACAACCAGCTCAGTGCGTACCCTTGCAAGAGCTTTCCTTAAATATCCTGAAATCCAGCGTGATATTCTTCTTCGTGCTGAACGTTACAACCGGTGCTTAAAGCGTCTTGAACGCTATGAAAAAGAAGGCCGTTGCCTCGTTATCCGCCCTACTAAGAGCAAAGGCTTTGGAAAGATTGAAAAAGACTTTAATAAGATTCTTTCAATGTATAACGATGGATATAACCAGACTTATTCTTTAATCAATGAAATACAGAGGTTTTATCATTAAAAATTTCCGAACACAAAGTCTTTTACTATTCCAATTGCTTCTCTTACCATATAGTTTATGAAAAGTACATGGTCGCTTTCTGCTGGCATTCCACAGGTATTGTTTAATCCTGCATGTCTGGCAAGAAGGCGGCTTCTTGCTATATGGAAGTTGTTGGTTACTATGCCAACCAGTGAATCTGTATTCTCTATGTATTGTACTGAATACTTCATGTTCTCTGATGTATCTGTTGACTTATCTTCCTGTATTATGCGCGAGCCATCTATTCCTTTAGACACCATATAATTATACATTGCAAATGCTTCTGTTGTATTTTCACCTTTTCCCCTGCCGCCTGATACTATTATTGTTGTATCAGGGTTATCTATTGCATAGGAAACAGCAACATCTAACCGGTTCTTAAGTGACCTTGTTATGTGGTCACCTCTTATCTGGCAGCCAAGTACTATTATATAATCACAGTTATCCTTTGGCTTTGCCATCATTCCTTTAATTATCAGTGCTTCTATAAAAATAAAAAGAGACGCACCAGTTGCCATTATCACTATAAAACATATTCTTAAGACCTTTGCCACATGAATTATTCCTTTGATTTCTAATACTCTCACTACAAATACTAATCCAAAAAAGACAGCACCCAGCAGCCATATAAATATAAATGATGAACCTACCCCTGCGTATGTTGCACACACTATATAATATCCCAGGCATATAAGTGCCAGCACAAGCCATATTGTATACATAAAACTACTATTCTCCGTTACTTTTTCCATACTTTATTCCACGCTCATACATCAATTATCCTGCATAATCCACATTTTTACCCGCAAATTCAGGATAATCTGCTGATTTCTGGTTCTGTCCGTAAGATGTGGCAGGATATTTAATTGCTGTATTGGTGACACCACCTGACACATACGACCTTCCGCACTCTGGACAAACAGCCGTTTTAAGTGTAACTGTCGCATTCAGTACTTCGCCATCTTTACTGGCAGCCTTCCTGTTCGCATTAGAAACATGCTCCTGTTCATGTGCCATAACCTTTGTGGCCGCTGCTGACGGGTCAATATGTGCTGCACTCTTAAATGAAACATTTACTTCATCTGAACCATCCTTATATTCCCTGTTCGCACATGTTTCACATTCCACCTGTCCGGAACGCTTCATTGCTTTAAGTCTTGCAGAGCTTATATCCTGTGTATCAACACCTGCTACATTAACAGACAGATTTCTATTCATATCATTAACGCCGTTAATAATCATCTTAATGTGCACCCCCTTCATGTAAAATGTTTAAACAATATATCTGTATTTAATATAACATAGTTTGATAATTATGCTAGTTTTTTTTGATATAAAAGTTTAATATATACATACAAACAATCAATAATATAGAAACGAGGTATTATATATGTTTACATTTAACAAAGATGTTACAGCTACTAACTGCGAACCTGGTGTTACAAGAAAAATATTATGCTACTCTGATGACCTTATGATGTGCGAGATTCATTTTGAAAAAGGTTCTAAGGGCAATTTCCATAGCCACAAGCATCTGCAGATTACTTATGTTGCTAAGGGAAGCTTTGAATTCACTATCGGTGATGAAACTAAAATCGTTAATCAGGGCGACAGCGTATACATGCCTTCTGGCGTAACCCATGGTGTTACATGTCTTGAAGAAGGAATCCTCTGTGATGTATTCAATCCTATGAGAGAGGATTTTCTTAAGTAAAATGAAGGTACCATTTAATATTAATCTTTCAGGTAAAACTGCTGTTGTAACCGGAGGAAGCGGAACTCTCTGCTCAGCCATGGCATATGGACTTGCCGTATGCGGTGCTAAGGTTGCAATAATCGGACGTAACAAAGAAAAGCTTGCTTCTGTTTCTGAGAAGCTTACTAAAGATGCTCTGGATGAATATAACAAAAATGTTATTGTTAAAGGCTACAGCTGCAATGTAATTAATAAAGATGAGCTTTCAGCTGCTTATGAAACTATTAAGAATGATCTCGGTAACTGTGATATTCTCATTAATGGTGCAGGCGGCAACCAGCCTGGTGCAATTACTTCCATCGAGATGTTAAAGAAAGAAAAAGAAGATTCTGACTATTCTTTCTGGAATCTTGATGAAGACAGAATCCGTGATGTTATGGATCTTAATTACATGGGAACTCTTCTTCCTATTCAGGTATTTACTAAGGATATGGTTGAAAAGAGAAGTGGCAGTATTATCAATATTGCTTCTGTAACTTCTATTCTTCCTCTTACTAAGGTTATGGCTTATGGCAATGCCAAGAGTGCTATTCTTAATCTTACACAGTGGCTTGCTGTACATTTTGGCGAAAGTGGCATCCGATGCAATGCAATTGCTCCGGGATTCTACGCTGCCGAACAGAATCATGATCTCTTATTCAATGCAGACGGAACATATACAGACCGTGCCAGAAAGATTATTGCCGGAACACCTATGGGACGCTTTGGCAATCCTGAAGAGCTTATTGGTGCTGCACTCTTTCTTGCAAGCGATGAAACAGCCAGCTTTGTCAATGGTATAGTGTTACCTGTTGACGGCGGATATAGTGCTTATAGCGGAGTGTAGGGTTCTTTGGTTGGAAACTGTATATAATTCAGGGCGATGTCAGTTTTGACATCGCCCTTTTTGTTGCGTTTTTTGTTCATTGGACTTTTTGCGTGTTTTTCTGAGCTTCAACATCCAATCCACCACGCCGCCTCACAATAAACCATCTCCAGCCACACAAATGCCTACACTACAACTCAGCCCTGATAATCTCAGCTGCCTTAACCATATTCTTAAGGCTTGCTTCTGTCTCTGGCACACCTCTTGTCTTAAGTCCACAGTCTGGATTTACCCACAACTTGTCTTTGTCTATCTTTGTTAGCATTATCTTTATTGCACGGGTAATCTCTTCAACCGATGGTATTCTTGGAGAGTGAATATCGTATACTCCAGGTCCTACCTCTGTTTCAAAGTTGTTTTCTCTTAATGAATCAAGAATCTGAAGGTCTGAGCGTGATGCTTCAAATGTGATAACATCAGCGTCCATATCGTCTATTGCTGGGATTATATCTGTAAATTCACTGTAACACATATGAGTATGTATCTGTGTTTCAGGTTTTACGCCGCTTGCAGTAAGTCTGAATGCTGGTATTGCAAAATCAAGATATTCTGTATTCCAGTCAGATTTTCTTAATGGAAGCTTTTCTCTTAAGGCTGCCTCATCAATCTGAATAATCTTAATTCCATTTGCTTCAAGGTCAAGCACCTCATCTCTTATTGCAAGTGCAATCTGCGAAATTGATTCCTTGATTGTAATATCTTCTCTTGGGAATGACCAGTTAAGAATTGTTACCGGACCTGTAAGCATTCCTTTCATTATCTTATCTGTAAGTGACTGTGCATACACAGACCACTCAACTGTTATCGGCTTCTTGCGGTAAACATCTCCCCATATAACAGGTGGTTTAACACATCTTGTTCCATATGACTGAACCCATGCTTTCTCTGTGAACAGAAAACCTCCCAACGCTTCACCGAAATATTCAACCATGTCATTTCTTTCATATTCTCCATGAACAAGTACATCAAGTCCGATTTTTTCCTGCCATCTGACACATTCTTCAATTTTCTTCTTATTAAATTCAACATACTGTTCTTCACTGATTTCACCCTTACGGAATGCTGAGCGGTTAGCTTTAACATCCTTTGTCTGTGGAAATGAACCGATTGTAGTTGTAGGCAGCTTCGGTAATGCAAATTCTTTCTTCTGAAGCTGCTGTCTCTCACTTCTTGCAGGAAGCCTTCTGTAATCTGCCTCTGTAACTTCCTCAAGTCTTTTCTTGACAGCTTCATTATCACATTTTCTTGTACCTGCAAATAGCTGTCTGTTTGTCTTGAATCTTTCATCTTCTTCAATATTTCCACACTCGGCAAGCCCGCTTAATTCCTTTAATTCCACAAGCTTTTCTTCTGCAAATGCGAAGTAATTCAGATACTCATCCAAAAGTTTATTCTCATGCTTTAATGTATATGGAACATGCTGCAGCGAGCATGATGTTGACAAAACTGTCTGTATCCCCTTATCTTCAAGCTTTTTAAGCACATTTAAAGTCTTTTCATAATGGTTCTTCCAGATATTCTTTCCATTTACAAGTCCAGCGAATAATACCGTGTCCTTTGGAAATCCATATTTTTCAATGAGTTCTGCTGTCTTCTTTCCCTCAATAAAATCAAGTCCGATTCCGTCAAACGACAGCTTAACAATATCTTCATACACATCCCTCACGTCTCCGAAATATGTCTGAAGCAATACTTTGCATGATTTCTTCTTACCTAAAATATCACTATACATTTTGACAAACAGTTCTCTGTCTTCTTCTGTCATGTCCTGTACAAGTGCAGGCTCATCAAACTGAAGCCACTGGATTCCTACAGCTTCACATTTGCTATAAACATCTTTATATGCTTCAATAAATGCATTGATAAAATCATCTGCCCTCTTCTTGCCTGTAAATCTGCACAGCTTAAATAATGTATACACACCTGTGATTACCGGTTTTGTCTCAATTCCAAGTTCTTTTGCCTCTGCATATTCTGCCCACAGCTTATTACCTGTAAGTCTTATCTGCGTGCTGTCCTCAACCTCTGGAACAATATAGTGGTAATTAGTATTAAACCATTTCTTCATTGCAAGGGCTTTTACATCACCGTTCTCTCCCTGATAGCCCCTTGCCATTGCAAGATATTTATCAAGCTCTGAAACCTCAAGTTCCTTGTATCTTTCAGGAATTATATTCAGTAAAAATGCTGTATCAAGCACTATATCATAATATGAAAAATCATTGCTTGTGATATAATCAATTCCTGCCTCTTTCTGTATAAGCCAATGTGTCTTTCGTAACTCCTTTGCTGTCTGTGTCAGTTCATCTGCACTTATTTCTTTTCTGAAATATTTTTCTAATGCAAACTTTAACTCTCTTAATGTTCCTATCCTTGGATAACCTGCTACTGCTGTCTTCATACCTGCTCTCCTCATCTATTATTTGATGTTGTCATTATAAATTCCAAAAAAGCATTTGTATAATACATAAAAAAACGAGTTAGTCATAGTTTAAAACTATGGCTAACTCATTTTACATATATGCAATGACTACTTAAGATACTTCCTTATAGCCTCAAGATATGTACTTCCAAGCCTGCTAAGCATCCCTTTTCTGTGAGTTATGTAACCAATATGCATATCTGATTCATCAGCAAGTGGCACTGCTATAATGTCTTTTCCGTTGAGCTTCTTGTCAAGAATACCACTGCTCACTGTGTAACCGTTAAGTCCGATAAGCAGGTTAAAAAGCGTTGCCCTGTCACGGACTCTTATATTCTTCTTTCTTGCTGTCTCTGAGAATATCTCCTCTGAGAAATAGAATGAATTATGTTCGCCCTGCTCAAATGACAGATAAGGATATTCTTCTAACTGCTCATTATGAATGACACTGCACTCTGCAAGTGGATGTTTTCTGCTTATGAATACATGTGGTCTTGCTGTAAAAAGCTCATGAAATTCAAGTTCATATGACTTTAAAATCTTTCTAATAACAGCCTCATTAAAATCATTAATGAACAGTATTCCAATCTCACTTCTTAACCTTGCAACATCCTCGATAATCTCATAAGTCTGCGTTTCTCTTAAGCTGAAATCATACTCATCCTGCCCGAACTGCTTTATAAGGTCAACAAATGCGTTGACTGCAAATGAATAATGCTGTGTCGATACGCAGTACTGCTTCCTGCCACCATTACCACCCTTATATCTGTCCTCAAGTATGGCTGCCTGTTCAAGTATCTGCCTTGCATATGAAAGAAAATCTTCTCCTTCCTTCGACACGCTTATTCCCTTATTAGTTCTGTTGAATATCGTAATATTCATCTCTTTTTCAAGTTCATGAATTGCATTGGTAAGGCTTGGCTGTGAAATATATAATTTTCCTGCCGCCTCAGTAATCGTGCCTGTCTCTGCAACCATAACGATGTATCTTAACTGCTGTAATGTCATACTCTTACCTGCCTGAATAATATTTAAAATATTGTAACACATTTTTGTTGTTTTTTAAAAAATATTATGATACAATCAGCCCGTAAAAATTTCTGATTATGAACGGAGGTGGATTTTCATGGATAGTTGCGATCGTATAGGACGAAGTAAGAACTGCGGTGTATACTATAAGTGTAAGCTCGGAATGTGGCTGTCTGTGAGAATCTCATAACCACATTCTAATAAATTGTGCCTTTTATACATCGCATCAGAGGATCCTTACTATCACAATCATCTGTAGCGATGTATTTTTATGCCCAATTCAGGCAAGAAGGAGGTCACAATGAACAAAGTATTATTTCCAAAGAAAGATTATGTAAAAGAACTTGGCAGGATTTTTAAGTCATCTAAGAATTCACAGAAATTAGTTAAGACACTTTCTAAATATCATGAGAAGGATATTGCTGAAGCAATCACTCTTCTTACACCTGCTGAAAGACAGCATATATATAACGTTCTTGATGAACATATGATTGCTGAGATTTTCTCTTATCTTGATGATGCCAAAGATTATCTTGAAGAATTATCTTTAGAGAAAGCAGCAAGGGTTGTCTCTTACATGGATTCTGACGATGCGGTTGATGTACTTGACGATTTGTCAGAAACTAAGAAGAATGAAATTGTTGAACACTTAGACGCTGATGCAAAGGAAGATGTCCAGAAGCTTCTTTCTTATGAGGACGATGAGATTGGTAGCTGTATGACTAATAATTTCATATGCATACCGGATAATCTTACTATAAGAGAAGCCATGAGCGCCCTTGTCAAGCAAGCTGGTGAGCATGATAATATATCAACTATATATGTAGTTAATAGTGCTGACAAATTTGCCGGTGCAATTGACTTAAAGGATTTAATTATAGCAAGACAGAATGATAACCTTGCCGACATAATAAGCAGTTCATACCCTTATGTATATGAGCATGAAAATATCAATGAATGTATTGATAAGATTGCAGATTACGAAGAGGATTCCATTCCTGTACTTACTGAAGATGGAAAGATATGCGGTATCCTTACTGCAACAGATATCGTTGAACTCGTTGACGATGCAATGGGTGATGACTATGCAAAACTTGCCGGTCTTACTTCTGAAGATGATTTAAGCGAGCCAACTCTTGTAAGTATCAAGAAACGTCTGCCTTGGCTTATTATACTGCTGTTTCTTGGAATGGCAGTCTCATCAGTTGTAGGAATATTTGAATCAGTAGTTGCTGTCCTTCCGATTGTAATATGCTTCCAGTCCCTTGTTCTTGACATGGCTGGTAATGTCGGAACACAATCACTTGCTGTAACTATCCGTGTACTTATGGATGAGACTTTAAGTGCCAAGAAGAAGTTATCTCTTCTTTTCAAAGAGATGAAGATTGGTTTCATTAATGGTGCAAGTCTTGGAATCATGGCACTTGTATTCTTAGGTGTCTATATTCATATATTCAAGAAATATGCGTGGATATCAGCATTTTTAATATCTGGCTGCGTCGGATTATCTCTTATTGTTGCTATGGTTGTATCAAGCCTTGTTGGAACAATTATTCCTATGTTCTTCCACAAGATTCACATTGACCCGGCTGTTGCGTCAGGCCCGCTTATCACAACCGTAAATGACCTAGTCGCAGTTGTTACTTACTATGGACTCGCAATGATATTTCTTGTTGAGATATTTCATGTGTGAGGATATATTGATACCGGCACAAAATAAGCATGAGCATGTTACACAATTTCATGTAACATGCTCATGCTCTTTATGTATATCTATATTATGATAAGAGGATATCCACCTGTTATACATTTAAATTAATATATACTATTTAATAATATACCATTGTCCTTCCGCTTTAAAAGCACCTATTGACATGTAATCTATACTGGTATTTTTGTATAAATACGATGAGGTTTTTTTACAAAATTCATCAATATAATAAACACCAATTCCATCATACACTAATGCTTTTCCATTCCAGTATACGCTTGCATCTTTTGCCCTTAATTTTTCATTAAGACTATAATCCATAAAGATACATTCCCCATTTAAATCACCAGCTATAAGAATTTTATCATTTGTAAAATTAACAAATTTATACTTTTGTGTTGATATAATTCTATTTTCATAACAAATGTTATATAAACTACCCTCTAATGAAAGTGCATAGTACTTATCATTACCATAATACCAGCTACTAAATTCATTATAAGGCATACTATATGTATGTCCTGTGTCTACATTCATCAATTTCCAAGCATAGCCCTGTTCTGGAATATATCCTCTCATTTTTATCCAGTGATTATCATATGCAACATTCTCTCCTACAACCTCATTAGAAGAAATTTCTCTCCCATTACAACCATCTTTTGTAATAATATACATAAATAATTTGTCATTTTCTATATCTTCTATAACCGCAACTGCAGAATGGTCATTTGTCTTTGAACTTGTCGCTATTCCATTCCAATTATCGCCCGATATAGGAATATAGCTTTTCCCAAATCCTTGCACAATATTTTTTCCGGTTCTTGCATTTATAAACTTAACATATACAGAATTCCATACACCTGATGAACCATTTGATGACATACTCCAACCGCATTCAACAGTCTCAATTATCATTCCCTGCCAGTACTCTCTTTTTATTATGTTGTCAGGATAATTTACATATTCTGATGATTCTGTTATTTTTTCATACTTATATGCAGAACTATCTTCTATTGTTTCTTCAATAAGATACCGACAAATAAGATTTAGTGTATTACTATTATATACATATCCAACATTATCTTTTACCAAAAGTATTTCATCTACTGCAACTTCCTTTGAATTATCTGCATTGTATATAATTGGTATTATTAAATTTTCATTTGCATCAATAACACCACATAAACCATCTTTCACGACTAAGTATTTTCCTTCAGATATCATTTTAACGACATCATAATGGCCATTAAGTTTAACTATATCATAATCATCATATTTAACTCTATTTAATTTTATTATCCCGCAATCAGATGTTTTATTCTTAAAGACGCTAATGTATTTTGAAACAATTTCATAATCATTTGTACTAATTTCCACTTTATAATTCCCTATACGTACATTTTTAAATAAAAAATCACCTTTCTTTATTTCTCCAGTATTTGATGTACTAGTTACTCCGTTTAAAACCACTTCACCTGTATCAACATTTACAACATTAACTACAGCATTACAAACTGGGTTATTCCAATCATCAACCACCTTCCCATATATTGTTCCATATCCATATGTACAAGCAGGAACAACTTTATTATTTTCAATATGAAGTTTCCATTTTAATGGACTATTATTTTCATTATATACAACCCAATTAAGATTCAGATTAATGTTTAAAAAGCCTCCTCCAAATTTCAATAACTTTGCCAACCTGCATTCCTTGTCAATTCCAAACTCTAAATAAGCATATAAAGAAAAATCTCCACATTCCAATGCAGGATTTATATCTCTATGAATTTCTTTTTTCAAATTCATTGTGCCCCCTACATTTGCATTCATTTGTATTAGATTTTCGTTTCCAATTGTTGTTTTTAATTTACTTACAATTGAAGGTCCCATTTTTGCGTTTGCATTTCCCTGAGAAACTGGTTGTTTTAAATTATCAAGGCGGAATTGCTTTATTATTCTAAATGTCCCATTTTTATATTGCACTCCGCTAGAACCTGAATAACTCCAAACAACAGATGTTTTTCCAGAAATTGATACATACAAATATAAATCCACTTCAACCTTAAATAGACCATTTATAGGTATGGACCAGACTTTACCCAATTTATACATCTTATCGTATTTTTCATTTGAGTTGTCCAATTTGGTATTATATTCTATATTTCCACTTACTTGCCCACTGTAATTCATAATCATTGAAGCTTCATTAATATTCCAATTAACTATATAAGTTGGTATGTCTGCTTCTATCTTTGCATTTACATATTCCGTTCCTATTTTCAGGCTTAATTTACCAGGTTTATTTGGAGTCTGAATTTTTAACAAAGATATATCGCTTTCTTCATCATTATCACAATCCAAGCTAACCCCTTCTTCTAAAACCAAACTATCCGTGTCTATTTGTATTTCTTTAGAAATTTTAATATCTTGAACAATTTCTTCATATTCAGGTTCACAATATACCAGCTTTATTTTTCCATTATATTCATAACTATCTAAAACCTTTCCTGCAAGCACATAAGAATAGCCATCTTTAGCCGACAATACAAATAAATCTCCCATTTTCAAATTATTTGTTTGATTATCTTTATCTATAATTACACATTTTTCATCATTTTCTTCACTAATACTATAATTATCTGTAGCTATTTCAATTACTTCAGACTTATAAGATATATTTGCCTCATCCGTAACTTCATTTAAAGCATCATTAAACCAATCAATTCTTTTTACTATTGTCTGATAATCACTTGACGAAATATATTTGTCTGGTAAAAAAGCTCCATTTATTAGTGGTATAAACTCCTGTGCAGCTACAAGAGCAACTTCATTTCTGTAATTTACTAATTCTGAATCATTATAATCAATTATGTAATCTCCCTCAAATCCCATTATATGATAAACAATATATGCCGCATATTCTCTTGAAATATATTCATTTTCTTTAAATATTTTTTCATCATCTGGTAACAAACCATAACTCCATGCATATTCTGCATCCAAACCATATGTACTGTTATATGTATCTGAAAAATGAAATTCATATGTACTATCATTTAACTCTAATCTTTCAACATCTAAATGATCTAACAGATTATGAATAAACTCTCCTTTAGTAATGTAGTCAGAGTTACTAATTGTATTATAACTAATTTCTATATCTAAATTTTCCTTTAAACCATCTACTGTTATTTCTTTTGATATGCTACTGATTTTATTATTAATCACTTCTGCATGCACATTATCAATAAATAATCCAAATAGAGCAGATAAAAATAATAAAATACTTATAAGCAATGAAATAAATTTATTTCTCTTTTTCTTATCTATAGTAAAATATATTGCCATTAATATTACAACTGTAATTATTACTAACCATATTATAATATGGTGTGAATCTCCTGTTTGTGGACTTACTCTACTACCATTATACACATATTTCAATTCATACGATTTTTCTTGACCTGCTTCAATTATTTCACATTCATCATATTGGAGTTGTCCTTTATAATCTGCGAATTCAGAATATTCTATATGATTTATATTTATATCATCTTTTCCATTATTCTTTATTGTAAACTTAGCATTTATATCTTCGCGTGAATAATTTTCTTTATCTGTTTCTACACTTATATCTACTTCTTTGCTATTTACCATTTCTGTAGCATTAACATTATTCAGCTGCATTACACTTACAATTATAAATATAACTGCTGCATAAATTATTTTCTTTATTTTATTCATACATTTTCTCCTCATCACCATTGATTAATATATATTTATAATATATATTAATAATTCATTCCATATACTCAAAGAATCTCTCTCTGAAATCTTTTCTCTTATCTCTTGCCAGTGGATGTCTGACTTCATTTTCCAGATATGTCATGACAACCTCACTATTTTCTATTCTCTTTACATAATTCATATTTACTAATATACCTTTGTTGATACAGTAGAAATAATCTGGCATTTGTGAACATATGCTTTTGAACGACACATAAAAAGACTGTATTCCGTCAAGCATGTATATTACAGTTTTATGGGCTTCACTTTTTACATATACTATTTCATTCATCTTTATCCTGAATACAGTATTATTGAAGCTTAGTACCAGTTCCTCTTTCGGCTGTTCTTTGTTATCGTGCATACTGTCAATTACTTTCTCAAGGCTTTCTATATTCATAAATATAACATCATATTTTTTCTTATCTTCAATCACTTTGGAAAACAGCTTTTCTACATCGTCATATAACTCTATTATTATCTCAGCATTATAACCAAGTACTTTTTCTTTTATATCTTCAGCGTGATCTATACAATCATCACATATCGCGATTATCATATCTTTTGTTCTCTCTTTTATCGGAGCATCTTGGTCAATACCCATCTGCCGTTTTCATATATAGCCGTTCCATTGATTATTTTGTCAGTCACAATATTAGATGTCATAGGTCCCTGATATTTCACATTAACTGAGAAATGACATTCATTATCAGAATTATCATTAACAGTAATAGAATATCCATCCCATATAATGTAATATCCACCACCTGCCATATAATTAGTATCAAAATATAAATCGCCATTTATATCTGTGTATCCAGGACAGCCCGTTGTTATATAATATGATGCCTGATCATTACAATATACAGAATGAACCATATTATAAAATTCCGAATAATTGGCAAATACGTTGGTATCTACTTTAATATATCTGCCTGATGATTCATTAGAAAGTATTGTTGGTGAACCATTGAAAACTGATAATAATAAAAATACATTATTATCAACTAACTCATATAATTTATCTATGCTTATTGTATTAACTGTATCATTTCCCTCAGTCTCTGTTAGTTCCACTTCAGTTTCTATAGCTATTTCTGTATCTTGTTCATCTGACTCTTCACTCTCTACTACTGTCTCATCGTTTTCATACTGTATACTCTCGCTGCTCTCATTAACATTTTTTGTTTCTTCTGTATTTCTTTCTAATAATTCCCTATGTGTTTCATTAATTGTCTCCTGATTATTCTGCACGACATTATCTTTCTTGGAATTTTGTAATTTATTATTTTTATTAATATTTAAAGCAAGTATAACTATTGCAATTATAAAAATAGCACTTACTAAAACCTCAAGACCTATAACTGTATACTTTTTCATTTCTCCTCCATAATTATTCATAATTATCTGGTGTAAGATTCTTATATTCAATTGTTATCTTTGTTCCAATATCATAATCAGAATAGTTTTCATTCTCTGAATTTCTTGTTTCTACACTACCTATTTTATCGAAGCTATCTTGTTCTTCATTATATTTATATAACGTATACGACCAGAAATAAGGATCAACTCCTATATTATGAGAATACAGTTCTTTTACATATCCACTGTCATATATCTCGGCTGTTACATAAAACTTCATTTCCATATATATTGACTCTGCATTTTCGTCATATCCATATATGTACATTGCCATTGTCGCAATAGATGTATCAGTATATGAAAATATCAATTCTTCTTTTCCATCATTATCTATATCTACAATGGCATATCTGTTTTGCTCTATATTTGTATCACTGGTAATAGTTCTATTATCTGGTAATATCATAAAATCATGCAGATTGGCTAATGCCTGTTTATATGCTTCCATGCACATAATAGAATAATCTTTCTTACTCTCAGTCTGAACTTCCTGACCAGCATCTGATTCACTTATTATGTCTGTGCTTTTTTGTTCTGATGATGTGAATCCCTCTTTTTTAGCAGTTTCTTTAGCAATATTAGTTTCCACAGCAAGTGAATCTCTGTCTGCTTTGTTCTCTTGTGAATTCTTGTTTATATTTATACCCGCTAACACGGCCACACCGATAACTAATATTATTATAAAAACAAATAATCCTGTTTCTATCTTCTTAATCATCAGTCTGTCCCCTTATTTCTTCCGCATACACATGAAGTTTCATAAGCCGGGTGAATTCTGTTACAATCTGGACATTTCCATCCACCATTTGATATTATTTCATTTTCTCGTTCTTCTTCTGATTTCAAAACACCATTATCATTATATTTACACTCTGAAGCGACTTTTTCTTCTTTCATACTATGAACATCTTCCATCATCTGACAAAATGCAACCATGAATATTCCCATGACATACTCAAAAAACAATATTAAAGCCAGTACCAATAATGATAGAAAAAATGTTCCTGTCTTAAAATTACTTGTATCACTGTACTCGTAATACATTGAATACTTGTCTGGTGTAGCTCTTTGAATAGAGTAAACAAGTCCAATAATAAATGTTGCAATTAATTCAAATACTACATATACCTTTACAATACTCAGTGCCTTGGTTCCTGCGTTCTCAAACATATAATCGCCTCCTATTTATTTATTTTTTGCCAATTCATGGCTGCTCTCGATTAATGTATTGTTATTGTATATTTTCAGGAATGATTTGCCTATTGCTTTTACACTAAGTGTTGTTTTGCCTGCATTAATTGTTAATATACTATCTGTCTCAATATACAAAAAACTCTTAAGCAGCCATGTTAACTGCTTAAGAGTTTTAATTATTTATCATATTAAGTTATTATCCTATATACTCAAAAAATCTGTTTTTAAAATCTTTTCTTTTTTCCCTTGCCACAGGAAGTGTAATCATCTGTTTCCGATATAGCATCACAACTTCACTCTGCTCTATCCTCTTAACATAATTCATGTTAACTAATAAGCCTTTATTAATGCAGTAAAAATATTCTGGCACTTGTGAACGGATACTCTTAAATGATACATAGAAAGACTTTTCTCCATCAAGCATGTATATTATAGTCTTATGTGCCTCACTCTTCACATATATTATCTCGTTCATTCCTACCCTGAATACCGTATCGTTGAAGCTAAGCACAAGTTCTTTCTTGGACTTATCCCTGCTGTCAGCTATTTTAACAAGCACCTTCCTAAGACTTTCCATATTCACAGGTTTATTAATAACACCAAATATATCAACATTGTTCCAGAACAGCTTCTCTATGTATTTCATGGTATATGCTGTCACGCATACTATTCTTGCACGACAGTCCATATCGCTTAACATCTGGACATAATCCACACCACTTCTGGTATTATTCTCCCATTCCATATCCATGAATACTGCATCATATTTTTTCTTGTCCGCATTTACTTCCACAAATAACTGCTCTATATCATCATACAAGTCTGTTAATATCCCTTCGTTAACAGAAGTTATCTTTTCTTCTATATCTCTTGCATGTTCCATGTAATCATCACATATCGCAATTCTCATATCTGTAATCTTTCTTCGTATTCCCGTTTCATGTTATCCAGTATTGCTATTGCTTTCTGCGGCTCTGTTACCGCTACTGCATTCACAACAGTTATCTGATTAATATAATCATGCCTCAGCTTTGCCATATTTTCATTCTGCATAAGAATGTTATCAAGTCTTTCCTGCTCCTTTTCATATACTTCCCTATATTCCACAAGGTACTGCTTTCTATGCAGTATAGTACTTCTTATTAGTATAATGGCAAGTATGACTAAGGTAAAAAGATTGACTATTATAAAAATGTTGGTATTAACACTCAGATTGTATTGTGCAATTATTCTTTTAACATAGCTAGGATATATTGAACAGTAGCATGCAACAAACAGGATTGCAAAAATACCCTTTTCATCAACATATACATTGTCAATATAATTCTTTATCCTTCTCACCAGAAGATATAACAGAAAATCCATCATTGATATAAATATAAGCTCAATCAGACTCATTGAAAAGAATGTGTCTGAAAAGATATTTCCATCATAACTTACATTTAATACTACAAGCAATGACTCTGCTGTAAAACATATGAATGTCATTATTCCATATGCAAGTATGAATTTATATATTTTGCCCTTTAATGCTGTCAGAAATATTCCAAAAAATAATACATTATTCAACAATATAAGAGCAAGATCAACCTTGCTGTTTGTCTGGACAAAATATTTAATATTTCCTATAAATAAACCGAATATTAATAATTCAATAAATAATTTTTTTAGACTAATCTTATATTCTGGTATAATAAAAAGTGAAAATGCAGAAACTATATTTGCAAGGCTTATTATTACCAGATTAATTACTATTTTCATACTATTTCTGCCTCCTCTCCTTTCCCAGAGCATAATATAACCTTAGCAGTGTATTCTTTCTTATTAATTATTGTATTAAATTGTCCTCCGTATTTCTTTGCAATATCCCGCACAATAATTCTTCCCCAACCATGTTCCTTAACACCTGTCCTTATGCCTGCTGCCTTTGATTTTATCTTGCCTGCATAAGAATTAACTACACTGATTGTCAAATAATCCCCATTCTTCTTCATTGTCAGATTAATGTATTTCTGTGATGATTTTCCATCACATTTGCAATAATTATATGCATTATCAAGAAGATTCAGCATAACTGACGATAATGACAAATCATCAATTTCTATAATAGAATTCACATCGATATCCACATTAAAATCAATATCTGTGCACCGGTTCTTCATCAGGTAAATAATCTGGTTAACAATGGTGTTGGAACAATACTCTTTAATGTGCATATCCATAACCGTATTCCTGATATTATCATCAAGCTGTTGTCTAGAAACATTTTCTTTAATTGCTGCTTTGATTTCATCTATACTTTCTATCGATTTCTGTCCAAAGCCTTGATATAGCTGCATTACATCCGCCTGATTTTCCCTTAGCACCCTGTTATCCTCTATCTTACGGAACGCCTTCCTCTGATTCTTCATATCCGGAATATCAAATAAACTATACATGCTCAGATTACAGAAAGCACTTCCTACAAACCATGATGTAAGCATCAGTGCAACATTCGTACCATCCGGTACAGCATATATACACAGAGGATACATAATCACCAGTGGAACAAACACTGCTATATTAATAAAATTTCTATTATATTTCTTTATCCAGAGTATGACCAATACCGCCAGATACACCAGTATCATCTCTATAATTAACGACATCTTATAACTATTAAAACCAGCCTTTAATCCGAACAATCCCAATTCAATAATATAACTTGCCAGCACAGCCAAAATGCCTTTAATTTTCTTGTTCTCGCTATTATCAATAAGTTGCACTGCAATATAATAGCTTATCTTAACCCCTGGTGTCATCAACAGACATACTAAATAATACATTCTCTTTTGTATAAGCTTTTTAAGCTTTCCCCCTCTTGCTTTTTATTTCATACTTATAAACTGATTTCATAGTACATTTGTTGTCTATTTATGTCAATATATTATATTAAAATTAAATATATTTGAAAATGGACTATTAATTAATAACATGTTTGATTACCTGAAAATCAGACAGGAACATGTTACCGGATAAATAGTAACACGCTCCTGTCCTTTTTATGTATATCTATATTACGAATTAAGCTTTCTGACAATGATGTTTCAACCATCGTTGTCTGTATTATATCATCAATGTAAGCCCAAAACCATTTGCTTCCTCAATAGCTTCTTTTTCTACCTCAATTGTATACAAGGTACAATACTATCCTTATGAAACCTGTCTATGATTAGTAACACAGAACCTGATAATATATACAGCAAGCAGTTCAATTATCACAATAGCCGCAATGATTATCATATATTTATTAAAGCTGTGTATATCTGTCAATGTATGCAACAGCCATGAATACATCATACTTGTAAAGCATGCTCCTATCAGACTGTACTCCCTTCCAGTCTCTCCTTCATATTTTCGCATGCTGACATAATTCTGAATAATAAGCAATGCAAGATTAAGTATAAATATAATAATAAGCTGCACATTTATAATTCGTCCTATATTTCCGTCTATCTTCCATGACTGAATTTCATGATTATTAAATATGCCAGTTACAATTATCATCATAATAAAACTGTATGCCATACTTCCAAATCCGATAATATTATATATCCGCTTATCCGCATTTTCTCTATTTGGATCTGCACCGATTAATATTTCTTTCAGAAACACAGCTACAAGAATAACAGCAAGAGATATCCCAAGATAATACATCCCCGAACTGTCAATATGTCCCCTGAATGAGTACCACCCACACATAAGCATATATCCAACAATAATAACAGCAACAATTCCTGTTATAAGTTCTCTTTTCTTTACTCTGTCCTGCAGCTTTGCCACTCTCACAACTTCTGTAACCGCTGTTTCACTGTCGGTATTCTTCTCCTTAATCTCCCCTATTACAATATCCTGAATCCTTATGTCAAGTATTCTTGATAACTCTTCTATAACACCTATATCGGGAAAACTGTCTCCAGTTTCCCTTAGTTAAAGATATTGTTGGGTATCTCAAGATGTGTCATTCGATTTTGCCGATAAAGCGGTAGAAGATTTCTACCTCCTGTTCCCGGCTTCCGTCCTCACTTTTGACCGCTTCATGGATAAGGATTTTTTCAATCAGCGTATTCAGAAGTTCAGCCGTCAATTCTGTGGGATTGACATACTGTTTCATCAGACCTATCCACTTTTCAGCGTCAACCGCTGTCTGGGCAGCGGCCTCCATCGCTTCGTGAAGCCGTTCAATTTTTGCGTTCAATTCTCGCTGTTCGCCCTGATACTTTTCGGACAGCATATTGAAATTGTATTCTGTAATGCGTCCGGCAGACCAGTCCTCATACATTTTTGCAAACAGGGTGTCTACTTCTGCTTTGCGTTTTTCCGCCTTTTTCAGTTCGGCTGTCTGCCGCTTCCTTGCAGTATTGCGTTCCTTGTCGCTGGCGTTAAGTAGCCGTTTCAGAAGTTTGTCCCCGTCCTGCTGTGCCAGCACAGACCAGTATTGCAGACGGGAAAGGACATAGGCGTAAAGCACATCATAACGGATATAGTGCATGGAACACTGGTGCAATCCTTGCCCGTACTTGCTACAATGGTAGTGGGCATAGGGATTTTTGTTCTGACTGTTCACACCATAGGCCAGCGACCAACCGCAGTCCGCACATTTTACCAGCCCGGAAAATATCTGCGTTGTGCCGTTCTTCTGCCGTCTGCGCCTGTTGCAAATCTGCTCCTGTACTTGACGGAACACATCTTCGGAAATAATCGCTTCGTGGGTGTTCTCCACACGATACCATTCCTCTTTTGGCTTGCGTACTTTCTTCTTGTTTTTGAATGAAATGTTGGTCTGCTTATTGTGGATGCTGTGTCCGATATAGGTTTCCTCTTTCAGAATACTTTTTACCTGCGCTATCGTCCACGCATAGGCTTTTTCCTCCGGCGCTCCGGCATAGATATTTGCGAAAGTGCCGTATCTCTGGAAATTCAGCCAGCCGGGAGTAGGTACTTTTTCTTCGACCAAAATCCGTGTAATGCTGGCGGCTCCCCGGCCATGAACGGCAAGGTCAAAAATCTTTTCGATAATCCACCTTGTTTCCGAGTCAACCAAAAGATGACCTTTCTTATCCGGGTCTTTGACATAGCCCAGCGGGGCATAGGCTCCATAGTGTGCGCCATTTGCAAACCGTGTCCGCATGGCCGCTTTTACCTTTTTGCTGGTCTGGCGGGCGTGCATTTCATTCAGAATGTTGAGGAATGGGGCAAGCTCATTCTCTCCGTTGATGGTGTCCACATTGTCATTGACAGCGATATAGCGGACGCCTTTGCTGGGAAAGTAGATTTCCGTGTATTGGCCGGTCAGAATGTAGTTTCTGCCTAAGCGGGATAAATCCTTCGTAACAACGCAGTTGATTTTCCCGTCCTCAATGTCATCAATCATTCTCTGAAAATCCGGCCTGTCAAAGTTCGTTCCAGACCATCCATCGTCGATATATTCATCTATGACATTCAGGCCATGCTCGGCGGCATATTGCCGGAGCATCATGCGTTGTGTCTGAATACTCCCGCTTTCTCCTTGCAGTTCATCGTCCCGGCTCAATCTCATATAAAGCGCCGTGTTGTAAATCGTAGTATTGTAAGGTTGTTTCACCGTTAAAAATCCTCCTTCTAAAGAAACAACCCACGCTTACAATACTTTTGCTCTATGGCAATTATATCATAAGCGTGGGCGTGTTATCAATGATGGACTATCAGGTTGAAGCGGCTTTTTCTGCGGTATGCCGCACCACATCTACAATCAGATCACCGAGGGGCTTCCCGCCTGCGGCGAAGTGTTCGGAGATTTTTATACGGTTGTTCCCACATACAAAATACTGCGTGCCGTTCTCTGCTTGTATGACCTGCCCTGTCCGGGGTGTAAAAATATCGCTTTCGCTTTTTGCCATCCAGTGTCCTCCATATTCAGTCTTCAAGGTACAATGCCGCACAAAGGCGGCGAAAATTTCTGCTTATATCTATCACCTTTCCTTTACCGTGTGCCGCTGCTGACGTTTCAGTTCCGCCAGTATATCCGGCGGGATACGGTCAACCAGCCGCTGTAAATTGTCCAGTTCGCTTTTCAGCTTTGCCCGTTCCATCGTATCTTTCATCTTTCCTTTTTCGCTGGCCTTTGCCCTTGCTTCCAACTTCTCATTCTCCGCCAACAGGTCATTGATTTTAACCTTGTACTTTTTCAACTGCCCGGAGAAGTTCTCCATCTGCGGGAACCACTTTTTTAGCATGGAGAGGGCTTCCTCTTTTTTCTTTCCGGCGTTCAGCGGGTTAATGCCGTCAAGGGCGGCTTCAATGGCTCTGGCCTGTTTGGAGAGGGAAACCGCCTGTTTGAAAAGCCGGGTGGGGATATGCTTCCGGCCTGTCCTGCTGGCACTCTCCCCACGCTCCAAGTCGGGATATTTCACCACCATATAGGCGTGAAAATCGTCCTGCCACTTCGTCAGGTTTGCCCGGTTGCCGATAATCTCCTTTGCGCACAGGCGGTTGTCCTTTGTCAGCGGAACAAAGGTCAAATGCAGGTGGGGCGTTTTCTCGTCCATGTGTACCACCGCCGACACGATATTTTCCCGGCCTACCCGTCCAATGAGGAAGTCCGCTGCCCTTTGGAAGAACGCCTGTATCTCCTTTGGGGATTTCCCCTTAAAAAACTCCGGGCTGGCGGTTATCAGCGTATCGACAAACCGTGTGCTGTCCTTGCGGGTTCGGCACCCGGCCTGCTCAATCCGGCTCTGAATGAAGTGGTAATAGCGTCCCTCCGGCTTGACGATATGGAAGTTGTATTTGCTCCGGCTTGTGTCAATGTCGGGATTGCTGGCATACTGTTCTTTCTGTCTTTCGTGATGGGCTTCCAGCGGCCTTGCCGGGTTGCCCTTGTGCTTCTCAAACCGTAAAATTGCGTGTTGTGCCATTCTGCTCCTTTCCCCATTCCTTTCCTATCCGGGGTTTTCCACAGGGAAAATCCCGCAGAAAATAGCTCGGATAGGATTGGAATGGATAGAATATAAATCAATCTTTTTATCTTTGTATTTCTATATACCGTCCGGTTTTCGTACGTCTCAGGAGTGATTTCCGTACTTCATGGGTACGGTTTTCAGTCCTCCGGCGTACCAGAACCGGATTTCTTGAAGTCGGTGTTTGGAACCGCTTCATAGGATTTTGGGAAAATGCGGTTGGGTTTTCCGCAGCCCTGCTTCTGGATTTCCACCAGTCCGGCGTATTGCAGTTCCCGCAGGGTATTCACCGCTTTCTGCCGCCCACAATGGAGCAGGTCAACCACCTCACAGATAGGGTAATACAGGAAAATCCGTCCGCAGTCATCCGCCCACCCATTCTTGCGGGATAACTCTGTCCGGCGCAAGATAAAGGCGTACAGAACCTTTGCCTCGTTGGACAGGGGCTTGAATGTGGGGGCTTCAAAGAGGAAATTCGGGAGCCGGGTGAAGCTGAACGCCTTTTCCGGCTGATGGATATAGATGGTATTTGTCATAGTGCGTTTTGTGGACGGTTAGAAGCCCGTTTTCCGGGGCGGGCGATACTTTATACCACCTGCCCCGGTTTGGGGCTTGCGGAGCCTGATAAATCAAGGCTTTTTTCGCTCCTAACTGTCCACAGCAGACCTCCTTTTCCGTTCACTTTCTGTTTTCTGCCGCCTGTGAACTCTGACGGCACAGCCGGGGCAGTATTTTGCCCGGTTGGATTTGGGGACGAACACACCGCCGCAGACCACACAGCGTTTCAAGTCCTTATCCCGGAAAATCTCCGCTTCCAGCGTCCCGTCCAGCGGCAAGACCGCCCAGCGGAACCACTTACAGCAGACCGAGAAAGAAACTGTCTGCGGGCAGGTGCAGGTGTCCCCATCATCAAGGACAATGCAGTTGCCGTCCTCAAAGCAACAGCACTCCCGGCGTATCAGGCTGGCCGCCTGTTTCTTCTGCGCCGGTGTCATGCGGTAAAGGGAACCGTCCGGCTTGCGTTCCAGCGGCGGCAAGTCTTTATAGGGGTTATCTCTCATGCGTTCCCTCCATTTTGCTTTCCGTTGCCGTTCTCCCCGAAAAGGTTTCCTGCCCCATTCCTGCGGCGTGTTCCGGCGTTGGCACGCTCCCCATACTTCGGGACATTTTGTCCCGAAGTCCGGCTCCTTGCGGTGCTTCCCCAGCCGGGGTATCCCTTTTCGGACGGTCATTCTGTTTTCAAGGTGCTGTCCATCGATGAACTACCCTAAGTCTACACCTAAATGACCGCCCGTTCCGTATATCCGAAAGGTGGGAAATCGGCTTAAGAAACAGGCTATTTCCACGCTCTCGGAATTGTGGTAAAATAATAAGTACAGAGTGACAAATTGGAATTTATCGGGCAGACAAGGAGGGAGAGCATGGAGTTATCCATACAGGAACGGCTAAAAGACCTGCGTGTGGAGCGTGGGCTGACATTGGAACAACTTGCGGAGCAGACCCATCTCTCCAAGTCTGCTTTGGGCAGTTATGAGGGGGACAAGTTCAAAGACATCAGCCACTATGCCCTTATTGAGTTAGCAAAGTTTTACGAAGTGACTGTTGATTATCTGCTGGGCCGTTCCCAAACAAAAAATCACCCAAACGCCGATCTTGCAGACCTGCGTTTGAGCGACGATATGATTGAACTATTGAAAAGCGGGCGGGTGGACAATTCCCTTTTGTGTGAACTGGCGACCCACCCGGATTTTCCCCGGCTCATGGCCGACCTTGAAATCTATGTGAACGGCGTGGCGGGAAAACAGGTACAGAGTGCAAACGCCATTGTGGACGCCGTGAGTGCAACGATTATGAAACAACACAATCCCGGCTTGACTGACCCGCAGTTAAGGCAGCTTATCGCCGCCCATATTGACGACGACAGCTTTTGCCGCTATGTGATACAGCAGGACATAAACAAGATAGCCCTCGACCTGCGGGAAGCCCACAAGGACGATTTTTTCAGCGTCCCGGAGGACAATCCTCTGGAAGATTTCTTACAGACCGCCGAGGAAACCGCCAGCCCGGGCAGCGACCCGGAACAGGCGGCTATGATGTTTATCTGCAAGCGGCTCAAACTGAATTACAAGAAGCTGTCCGAGGAAGAAAGGAAGTGGCTGAAGCGGATTGCGCAGAAGTCAGATTTACTGAAAAATCCAAAGCCCCAGCGGGGGAGAAAATAAGTGGGCGACAAAAACAAATTTTACAAACGGAGGATACCATGAAGAAAGACGATAGAGAAAGATGTTCGTGGGCAACCACAGAACTCTATAAAGAATACCATGATGAGGAATGGGGAAAGCCCGTTCATGATGATAGAAAACTATTTGAAATGTTGGTTCTTGAAGGTATGCAAGCCGGATTATCATGGCTGACGATATTAAATAAAAGAGCTGCATTTAAGGAAGCCTTCAACGAGTTTGATTATCAAAAAATTGCTCTCTATGACGAAACTAAAATTGATGAGTTAATGCAAAATCCCAATATTGTTCGCAATAGATTAAAAATTAAGTCGACAATCACAAACGCACAGCAATTTATCAAAATCCAAGAAGAATACGGAAGTTTTGATAAGTTTATTTGGTCTTATGTTAAGAATAGACCGATTCATAATCATTTCAAATCGGAAGCGGACATTCCTGCAACAACGCCACTTTCAGATAGAATCAGTAAAGACTTAAAAAAACGAGGCTTTAAGTTTGTAGGCAGCACGATTATATATGCGTATATGCAGGCAATCGGAATTGTAAATGACCATGTGAAAGGTTGCTATTTGTATGTACCAGAATAATTCAATATTTCGGTACAATTTATCGAGAGATAGCAAAGCCAGCCGAGCCAGTCAACGGTCAAGATGAACGGCGCATTTCATGCGCCGCCGTTGACAGTCCCGCCCGTCTTTGCTAAAGGGTAATCAAGGCGGGAAAGCCCTAAAATGGTTTCACACCTATTTCAATAATTGGAGGAGATAAAAATGAGATCAGAAAAGGAAGTTTATGATATTGTTTTGAATTTTGCAAAAACAGACAAACGCATTCGCATGGTTACTTTGGAAGGATCTAGAACAAATACAAATATTCCGCCTGATGATTTTCAGGATTTTGATATTACTTTTTTTGTTACGGATATGGACAGCTTCACAAGTGATGATAAATGGCTAGATATATTTGGTGAAAGGTTGATTCTGCAAAAGCCGGAAGATATGGAATTATTTCCAGCTGTAGAAAAGGGATTTTCATATTTAATGCTGTTTACTGATGATGTTAAGATAGATTTAACTTTGCTGCCGCTGGAACTGATAGACGAGTATTTTACATGGGATAAACTGGTAAAGTTACTGTTGGATAAAGACAACCGTATCGTAAAGCCGCCAATACCAACGGATATAGACTACCACTTGCAGAAGCCTACTCAAAGAATGTTTGACGATTGCTGTAATGAATTTTGGAATACTACAACATATGTAGTAAAGGGCTTATGCCGCAAAGAAATTCTTTTTGCTATTGACCATATGAATGATATAGTACGAAAAGAATTGCTTCGCATGATTTCCTGGCTGATTGGTATCAAACAGGGATTTCATTTCAGTTTGGGAAAAAACTATAAATTTATGAAGCAATATGCCCCAGAGGAATTGTGGGAACGACTTATGTCCACTTATAATATGGATTCCTATCCCCATATGTGGGAATCCTTTGAACAATGTATGGCATTGTTCCGGGAGGTTTCGTCAGAAGTGGCATGCCAGTTGGATTACCAGTATCCACTATATGATGAAAAAATCAGTAATTATGTGATTCGGCAAAAGAAAAAATATGGCATTGAAGATGATAACAAATAAAATTTTTTCAATCGAAAAAATTTATTTTGATTATTCAATTTTGAAAAACTGAATACCTCAAAATCAGAAAGAGCGCGGACAAGCACTTTGAGGGATTGGCCGCCTTGTCCACCCATCCAGCGGGGCGGCGGGCGGCGGTCAAGGCCGGGTGTAACCCCGTTCATTTCAGCCTTGACGGTTGCCCGCTGTCCTGCTACTTTTCCGGGAGTGTGGCCACAACTTCGGGACACTTTGTCCACAAGTCGGAGCGTAGGACGAGGGACGGGGGCTTTCATATACGCCCAGTCTGCTGTTGAAACCAGACCTGTGCTTACGGCTCTACGCCACGCAAGCACAGCCCTGTTTTCCTGCCGCTTCAAATGCCCTTGCCCTCCCCGGCGGCAACGGCATTTTCACGGCAACGCCGACAGAGCGTATAACACACTACACTTTGCTTCGCAAAGTCGTGTGCCAAATGGGGGCGTTGCCCCCTTTGGAAACCCCCACAAGAAAAGGCGATATGCTACCCCTCCACGGGGCGCATACCGCCTTTTCTTGTTATCCAGCCCTCCGGCTGTATCGGTTGAGCAAAAGTCAGCGTGGGATTGATGTGGTATCTTTATCTAAGTGAACCCCCTTTTTCCCATCTTGAAATTGCCTTATTGGTTACACCAATTAAATCACCAAGTTCAACCTGGGTATACCCTTTTTTAATCCTCGCATTCCTTATAAGCTCGCCCGTCTTCTGCTTATCCATATGTCGTCCTCCTTGATTGTCAATTAATTTCACAGCACTGTCTGTTTATTAAAATGTTACTAACAAATGCCTGAAATATCAATCCAGCGTAGCGAGAATCGCGTAGTTTCCTCATTTTCCTTCCATACATAAAAAACCCCTTCACTTAACATAAAGCGAAGAGGTGATTTTCAAACCATTCATTTTCGTTCTCTGCCTATATAATCATATCTTCTTGCTCTCTTATAGGCATATTTTCCACTTTTTCTCCATTTTAGTTTCATATTTACCTATAAAGCTGCTTATTTCATGCCGCTTATAGGTTATTATGCTTCAAAAAACTAAAAATAATTTAAATTCTCCTTCTTTTTCCCTATAAGGATTCTTACAATGCGACTATCTATAGGTATCATGTGTATAACACCTTGTATCGGACCATTATCACTCTGCTGATGTTCTTCTTACGTACAGTATCCAGACACATTACCCTACACAATCTCCAGCACATGCTCGGTAACATTCTTATCCTTATCAACACCAAATGCCTTAAACACAGGATTATCATTATCCATAAGTGACATAATCATATATACAGCAGTTGAATCATATGCAAGTCTTTTATCTTCCTCAGAAGGTCTTGAAGGAGTCTCCGGGTGAGAATGGAAATTACCAAGCATAGTCAGGCCAAGACTTCTTGCGTCCTTGACTGCAGCAAACTGCTCTTTAGGATCCATAGTAAAATGCACATTATTATTATCAAGATTAGTAAGAAAATACACTTTCTCAATAGACTTAACATCACCATCAACAAATCCCGCAATAAGCCCACAAGATTCATTAGGAAGCCCCGATAAACAATATTGCACAACTGCATCATAATCAGATTTTTTCATTCGAATAATCATACTCATCCTCCAATAAAAATTATCACTTTCATACTTATCCAGCGTAAGCCCCGCGCACACGCACCGGCAGAGAAAACATATATAAGCAGAATAATGAGATAACCATGTGCAGTGCACTTTGGAGTCACCGGCACTTAGCAAGCCAACGCCTTCGGCGTTGGCGAGCTTAGTACCGCTGTGAACGACAAGTAGCGAAAGCGTGCCTGCACATGATTATCCCATTATTCTGCCATCACATATATTTTCTCTTATTACTTATGCATATCACATTCAGCCTGTTCATAATCAATAAGCTCATGAATTGTAGGATTATCTCCGCATATAGCACAATGATGGTCCTTTGGAAGCTTAATTGTATGGAATTCCATCTTTAAAGCATCATATGTAAGAAGTCTTCCTGTAAGAAGGTCTCCCTTGCCAATGATGTACTTGATAGCTTCCATTGCCTGAAGGCTTCCTATAACACCGCCCATTGCTCCGATAACGCCTGCCTGCTTGCATGTAGGAACTGCGTCCTTTGGTGGTGGGTTCTTGAATACACATCTGTAGCATGGTCCTTCTCCTGGTACATAAGTCATAAGCTGACCCTTGAATCTTATGATTCCGGCATGAGAAAAAGGCTTTCCAGCCATAACACACGCATCATTAATAAGGAATTTTGCAGGGAAATTATCTGTTCCATCAATGATGAAATCATAATCCTTGATAAGCTCCATAACATTCTCAGATGTAACGAATTCTCTGTAAGTCTTAACTGTTACATCAGGATTGATTGCTTCCATTGTTTCTTTAGCAGATTTAACCTTTGCCTTACCGATATCTGCTGTTGAATGGATAATCTGTCTCTGAAGATTAGATAAATCAACCTCATCAGCATCAACAATACCGATTGTTCCAACTCCGGCTGCTGCCAGATACATAGCTGCAGGAGCACCAAGTCCGCCTGCACCGATTATAAGCACGCTCGCATTAAGAAGCTTCTTCTGGCCTTTAGCTCCAACTTCCTTTAAAATAATGTGGCGTGAATACCTTTCAAGCTGTTCATTAGTAAACGCCATTAGTATGCTCCTCCTCCCATGAAATATAAGAATTCAACTGCATCGCCTTCATTTAACTTTGTTGTCTCAAAATCATCTCTCTCAACAAAATCATCATTAACAGTAACTGTTACATATTCAGGATTCTCAACATTCTCCTTAACGATAAGCTCTGCTACTGTAATTCCGTCTTCATATTCCTTCTTGTTTCCTGCAACTGTGATCTTCATAACATTCCTCCCTGTTAACTAATTTAATCCTTCAAATAATCCAAGCAGTACATCCTTAGTTGTCTTTCCTGCAATTCTGCCTGTCTCAGCACCTTTGTTGAATGCAACAAATGTAGGTGCTGCCAATACTTCATATTTAGAAGCAAGCGATTCATCAAAGTTTACATTTACCTTGTAAACATTAAGCTTTCCCTCGTAATCATCTTCAATGTCTCCTACAACCCCTGCCATCATCTTGCATGGGATGCATGAATCTGAATAGAAATCCACAAGAACCGGAAGTTCTGACTTAAGAACCAGTTCTTCGAAATTCTCTGCATTAGCTCTGGCTGCCATAAGCCCTCCTTTCCTTAATCCTCGTCTTCTACCTTTCTAACGATAAGAGTATATGTACCATCCTCATTAGCTGTAAGCTTTAATATCTGATGTCCCTCTTCCTTAATACTTCTTGGAACATTCTGAACAGGCTCGCCATCATTCATTCTGACCGCAAGAATCTGTCCGTCATCTAACTCCTCAAGTGCTACCTTTGCCTTAACAAATGTTGTTGGGCAGACCACATCAGTAATATCTACTGTATCATCAATCTCAAAATCAGCCATTGTATGCCTCCTTAATCTTCTTATAGAATTCTTCTCTTCCAACTCTGTCGAGTGTGAACTTAAATCTTTCACTTGGCTTTGCGTTGTCTGCAAAGAACTGGATTGCTGCATCACAGACACGGAATAACTGTTCTTCATTTCTGATAAGCGGAAGTGGTGATTCACCCTTGCTTATAGAATTACCAAATGTTCCTGCAAATGAAATGATATATGCAGAAGGTGCGTCCCACGCATCTGTTGGACAGGATTTAGCACATCTGCCGCAGTAATTACATTTGTCATAATCAACTGCCACCTTGCCGTCCTGCATTGTGATTGCACCTGTACGACAGGCCTTCTCACATACACCACAGCCAATACATTTGTCTTCAATCCACTTAACATCAGCAGCACCCTTGATACCAACATCATTCTCCTCTGCCTTAAGACAGTTGTTCTGACATCCTGTAACACCGAATTTGAATTTATGTGGAAGTTCTCTTCCGAAGTATCTTTCGTCTAACTTAACTGCAATGTCATATGAATCTATGTTACCGCTAGGACATATTGTATTGCCCTGACAGGCTGTGACTGTACGCACTCTCGGACCACACACACCAGGTCTGCAACCGCCCTCTGCAAGTTCTTCCTTAACAGCATCTATATCTTTAAGTTTAATAAATGGAATCTCAACGCCCTGTCTTGATGTAAGATGGACATGTCCGTCTCCATATTTTTCTGCAACTTCAGCAATCTTGGTAAGATTCTCGGCTGTAAGATATCCTCCTACAACTGCAAGACGAAGTGAGAAGTTATTCTTCTGCTTCTGTCTCATGAATCCGCCCTTCTTAAGTGTTCCATAATCAACTTTCTCTGCCATAATATCCTCATTTCCGTGCCATGCACTATTCATTATCAGTAGACTCTAAGGCTGCCCTGAAATCTTCCTTAAGATCATCTATATCTTCTATTCCTACGCTAACTCTTATCAGATCGTCATACACTCCCGAAGCTTCTTTATCCTTGTCGCTTAGATGAAGTGCAATCGTTGAAGCAGGGTGGATAACCAGTGTCTTGGTATCTCCTATGTTAGAAACAATATTAGGAATCTTTAATGCATTAATTATCTTAAATGCTCTCTCCTTGCTTCCAACCCTGAAAGTTATTATCGCACCATAGCCTTTAGTAAACTGCTTATCAGCCACTTCATGATACGGACTGCTCTCAAGTCCCGGATAATTAACTGTAATTCCTTCAAATGTGTCTAAGTATCTGGCAAGTTCATACGCATTAGAACAGTGCCTCTCCATTCTAAGCCCTAATGTCTCAAGTCCCAGGTTATTAAGAAAAGCATTCTGTGGTGAAAGACAACCACCAGTATTTCTGAATAATCCGTTACGAAGTTTAATTATATATGCCATTGGGCCGAATTTCAAATATGGTTTAAGTCCCGGATACTTTTCTTTATCAAACTTGAACTTTCCATTAAAAGTAAGTATTCCGCTTATCGCATCACTGCTTCCATTAATGTACTTTGATGATGAATTAACTACCACATCTGCGCCAAGAGTTATAGGCTGTATAAGATATGGCGTTGATACCGTATTATCAACTATAAGCGGAATTCCATGTGCATGTGCAACATCCGCTACTGCCTTAATATCTGTTACATCAAGCTTTGGATTACCGATTGTCTCTGCAAATACAACTCTTGTCTTATCTGTTATAAGTTCTTCAAAACACTCTGGCTTATTATCAGCCACATATTTCACTGTAATGCCAAAGCTTTCTAAGTCTTCAAACAGTTCGACTGTTCCACCATATAATCCACATGAAGCAACAACCTCATTACCCTGTCTTACAATATTAGCTATAGAATTAAATATTGCCGCCATTCCGGAAGAACACGCTACACTTGAAAATCCTTTTTCCAGCTTGGTAATTCTTTTTTCAAATGCTTCTATCGTCGGATTATTGATTCTCGTATATGAGAATCCCATCGCCTTATTATCAAATATTCTCTCCAGTTCTTCTGCACTCTCATGCTTAAATGCGCTTGACTGATATATAGGAACAAGTGTTGCTCCGTTGGGATAATCGTCAACGCCATCATGCAGCAGTGATGTGTTAAAACCACTCATATATTTCTCATCCTTTCATCTGTTATGCGATGAACATTCAATATTTATTGAACTGTCCATATATTAAACCCTTTTACCTAGTATGTCAATAGGTTATTTGAGAAAAAATATAACTGCCTGAACAATCTCAGGCAGTCATGAACTATCATTAACATTTACTATATAATATAACTGTCTATTCCCACATTAGAATTAACCAAATCTGCTATTGTAATATTGCTGAAGTAATCATTAACAAGCTTCTCAAAGTCTTCCCACATCTGTAAAGTCTTACATTCTGCCACCTTCGGACATCTGTTTGGCTTCTTCTCAAGACATGCTACCGGTGCAAGTGAACCCTCTGTTACAAGAAGTATGCTAAGCACTGAATAATCCTCCGGATTGCGTGCAAGCTTGTATCCGCCACCCTTTCCTCTTAATGATATGAGAAAATCATTCTTGCTTAATGTTGCAACAATCGCTTCCAGATACTTCTCAGAAATATCCTGTCTTCTGGCAATATCCATAAGTGGAATATATTCTCCTGTATTATGCTCCGCAAGATCAATCATGACCCTGAGCGCATATCTTCCCTTTGTTGAAATCTTCATATATATAACCTCTTTTCTAATAACACATTAATACTGTATGTTAAACATACTTTACCACAATGTTTGTATATTTTTCAAGTGTTAAATGAATTTATTTGGCTGGAATACTTGCCGCAACGCATAATTCTCCCCAGCCTCTGGCTGAATCAGGCCATACATTTCCCACCCGTGTTGCACCATTTATAAGGTATGCTTTAAGCTTTTCACCATACATATATTGGTCATTGCCCTTCACAATCCCCCATTCCATCAGCATTGCAGCAGCACCCGTAACCATGGGTGTTGCAAAAGATGTCCCCGTGACAGTTTTCTCCTTATTTCCTGGAATTCTTATATTAACTCCCGGTGCTGTTATGTCAGGTTTTGCATACAGCAGAAGGCCGCTTTTTACATTAACTCCCCTGCCTGAAAATGTGGCCGCACTCCCCGGAGCACGCCCATTGGCGCCAACACATATTGCCCGCCTCGAAGTCCCCGGTATTGTAAATGTGTACTCAGGCGACGGCCTTAAAAATCCTGTTGCACTGCTTAATGTCGAAACCGGAGGAAGCCACATATTAAAGAATCCATCCAACACATTTGCTGCGGTAAATCTTATATCCCATATTCCAGAAGTAATATATCCGCTTGTCGCAACTATGGCTGCATATATCTCTTCACCCATATAGAATGGTCCCGGTCCATACGCCTTTGATACGATACGCATATTCTTAATGTTATGATGCACAACCCCCGCATTTCTTTCACTTATAACCAGTCTTTCCCCTGTTGGCGCAATAAGTTCAATTCTTGCATTGTCCATTGCCCTTTTCCATATCTGTATACTTATCTGAGGCTCATAATCACCAATTGCAAGCTCTTCATCCAGTACATTTCCACTGACAAGCTGACCTGAATAATGTGTTCTGCCTTCTCCTTCATTGCCAACACCTATACATATACTGCATCTGTATGTTGAACAGCAGTCATCTATAAACATTTCAAATATAGAACTGCCCTCATGATTGCCATAAGTTCCACCATAACTTATATTAACCGCAACCGGCTGACTATATTCAATAGCTTTTCTTATGCAGTAATCAACGCCTTTCATAATCTGCGTTGTCCTTATATATGCGTTTCCCCCTGAATTTCCCAGCTTTACAATTATAATATCTGCGTCTGAAGCAACACCGCTCCTTCCACATGCAATAACTGCAACTTCATTGCCATGTCCGGTTACATCCCTAGCTGGCAGTGTCTTTACAGCTCCATTCCTGTAATCTTCCAGTATACTGTTAATTTCCTTGTCAGAATATGTAATGCCTGTTGTCTGGTCCCACAACGTCTTAATTCTTGTTTTCCCTGAATCATCAAGAAATTCACCATTTTCTATATCTATCCCAGAATCAATTACCGCTACTAGTACACCTTTTCCAGTCACGCCTCCATACTGGGTTTCTTCTGCTTTTGCAACATTAACGCAAGCTTCTGACTTTGCTGCATACAATTCAAAATATAATGCCTTAGGCTTTTCAATAAATATTATCTCCGGTTCTGTAGCAAGTGCTTCAATACTATCAATCGTTGTTCTTACAATCCAGTATCCACATAGAAGCTGCGTAAACTCAGCATTTGTATAAATGCTTCTAATCCTATCCAGACTTCCAGCTGTCTTGACAATTATCTCCCATGTTCTGTCAGAGTCATCAAACCCGGCATCCATATCAGGTACCTGCTGCCTTATATCTTCACTTGTATCAGCACTAATCTGCAATAGATTTTCAATTCTCGGATTCACATATAATTCTCCAGTTAAGCTCACATAATATCTATGCTGACATCTCCTATAACATGAAAACAGCTGATGCATACGCACCAGCCGTTAATTAGTTAAATATCATGTTTTCTTGATAAATTCTATACGACACTTAGGACACTTAATACTAATTCTGCCCTTTCCCTTAGGAACTCTTATCTTCTGCCCACAGCTTGGACATTTGAAAATTCTATGTGTCTTACTGTCCTTAATTCTTGCTCTTACCTTGTTAAACCTACTCATAAATTTATAATGAATCTTCATATACTTCTGGTTTTCAGCACTTCTTCTTGATATATTTCTTGAAAACATTCTGAAATATATGTACACAATACCAAGGAGTGCTACTGTATATATTACATTACTCCTTAAAAAGAAAGTAAGTATAATCAGAACAAGAACTACATATGATAAACATCTCGAAAGCTGGTCCATGCCATATCTTCCATACATAAATCTTGAAAAACTCTGCTTAAATCGGTTCATAAAAAACATTCCCTTTCTATATATTGAAGTAATTCACATCAACATACATATGGTAACACACAACCCAATAAAAGCAATTAAAAATGTATAAAATAAATATGATATATTAATATTCCATGTACTCTTCCCCATCGAGGTTCTTCCAGTAGAACTTATCCTCCAGTATCATATAACTGTGTTCTGAGTTTTCTTTAGGAATTGAAACTGAACCAGGATTCATGTATATGTAATTATCTCTCTTCTCACACTTAGGTACATGTGTGTGTCCGCAAAGTAGAATATCGCCTTCCTTTAATGCAGGTATATTCTTCTCATCAAGCTTGTGTCCATGTGCAAGAACGATTGATCTGTCATTGAAATTAAGATATGCCTGCTCTGCAAGTACATTAAAGTCAAGCACCATCTGGTCAACCTCTGTATCACAATTACCTCTTACGCATATAATCTCATTGCGTAAAGGATTGAGCATTGCAATAACCTCCTTAGGTGCATATTCCTTAGGCAGGTCATTTCTCGGACCATGATATAGTATATCACCTAAAAGAACGAGTCTGTCTGGCTTCTCTGCTTCATATCTTTCAAGCAGCTTTCTGCAATAATATGCAGAACCGTGTATATCTGATGCAATCATTATCTTCTTCATATTCTGTCCTTTCCTTAGATAAGCCAATTCTTAATTATCTTGCGAGCTTATTAAATGTTGGCACTTTATAATGTGAAGCATTACTTAAAAACTGAGATAAAGTATTAGGAACCTTGTATGTATCAAGTACCTTCTTCATAAAAGCAATTGATCTTTTCTTATACTTCATGCTTCGCAATACTGTTACCGCGGCCTCATCATCATAACCCCTTGCAAACTGCTTTGCATATCTTGCAAACTTAGTTTTATCAAGTTCAGGAATGTCAAAATAATTCTGGAATATCTCCATTGCCTCAATAATTCTTGTATTATCAAAATCAAGTTCTACTGCAGGTCTTTTCACCTCTATATTACCAATATGACATACAGACTGCTTACACACGTTAGAATACAAGCTTATATTATCAGACTTAACATTCGTAAGCAAATATTTGTTATACAGGTGTATTCCGGTAAACATTCCGCTTGAATTATCCTCTCCAAAGAAATAATTCAGTAAAAGCTCTGTAATATCTCCCTGTGCGTCTGATTTCTTAATATACATACCTCTTCCAACACGGATTATCTCACCCTCGTCAGAGAGCCTTTCGACAGCCCGGAAGAATGCTTCCTGATTCATCCTCTCAAATCCATGCTCATACATATCATTAGCCGACACAATTGTGCCATCTGCCACATTATCAAAGTAATCTAATATCTTATCTCTGTTCTTCATAATTCTTTAGCATAGTGAAGTTATTACACTTCTTCAAGATTAATTGTCTCTGTTTCTTCTGTATCATCATCAGATTCTTCCTTTTCAGGCTTTTCTTCTTCCTTGCTATCTGCCTTCTCATTGATTACCTTGACTTCAACCTCAACGTCTCCGTCTTTCTCATCAAATATAACATCATCATCAAAATCATCATCTGATGCAAGGCAGTCATCCTCATCAACAAAATCAGAATCTTCCTCATCTTCTTCATCGACATAGAAATTAACAGGAATAACTTCTACATTACTGCATACAGCCTTACCAATAATATATACTGTATGGATTCCTTCCTCATCAACATTATCAACAAGGTTCTTAACTCCTGCTATCTTTCTTGAAATATCACATGTTGCATTGACACCTTCTGGAAGAATAATAGTTACTGAACTTGCATTACTTGAGAAATTAATATATACATCCTTCTCAAACACTGCAAGACCAAGGTCTAGTACTGCCTTAGAAGCCACTGCTTTAAGCTCGCAGCCAGCAAATACCTCGTCTTCAACCTCTATAACCTTCTTCTCTCCGATAGCATTATACTTACGGATTTCATCATCAAAACTATCATTCTCTTCTTTAGCGAATCTTTCCTTAGTCTGCTTGAACTTATCAAAAGCAACCTTGCCTGCTACAGCAGCAGCGCCTACTCCTAAAACAACCTTAGCCAATCCATGTTTCTTTGCCATAGTATTATCCTCCAATTCACGCATTATAATGCAATCTACTCTTTAAATTTAATCACCTCAAAATCTTGTTTTAGTATATCATACTTATTGTACAAAAATCAACGCGAATAGACACATCCGCAATAATTCTGCCTGTATAGATTATACTCATGTGAAAGCTCAATAGAACGCTTATATCCCTCTTTTTTCTTAAAATCAGATAAAAGATATGGCATATCATATTCCTCTGAAAGCTTTAAACCTATTTCATTAAGCCTGACGCTGTTCTTTAGAGGACTTATTGTAAGCGTTGTCGTAAAATAATCAAATCCACCAGCCTTTGCAGTCTCACAGGTCTTTTTAAGCCGCAGCTCATAACAACGGAAGCATCTCTCCCCACCTTCTCTGCACTGTTCATATCCTTTAGCTATGTCATAGAATTCCTTAGTATCATAATCGCCTTCTATGAAAGAAACCTTATACTTTGCTGGAAATTCACTGATGAATCTCTTCTGTTCTTCAACTCTTTTTCTGTACTCTTCCTCAGCAGATATATTCGGATTATAGTAGAATACAGTTATATGGAAATAATCAGAAAGATACTCTATGCAATGGCTGCTACACGGTGCACAGCAGCTGTGAAGAAGCAGAGTCGGTACAATTCCGTCCTTCTGGAAGCCCGCTATCTTCTTATCAAGCTCTTTCTGAAAATTTCTCTGTTCAAAAGGTATTCCCATATTACTTAACCTGTCCTGTTATCTCTTCTAACGCAGCGTAAAGCTTTTCCATCTGCTCATCAGTTCCTATTGAAATTCTTAAGTAATTATCAATAAGTGGCTGGTTAAAATATCTGACAAATATGTTCTTTTCTTTAAGTTTTTCAAATATTTCCTTAGCCGAAACACTCTTGTGTGTTGCAAATATAAAGTTAGCCTTAGAGTCCGGGAATGAGAAGCCTAACTGTGAAAGTCTTTCCTTAGCATTCTCTCTGGTCTTAACTATCTTACCCACGCACTCTTCAAAGTATTCCTTATCATTGACAGACTCAATGCCATAGCTTATTGAAGTTCTGTTCATTGTGTACGAATTGAATGAGAATTTGACATCATTAAGTGCCTTTATAAGCTCTGGATTACCAAAACAGTAACCTATTCTCATACCAGCCATTGAACGTGATTTAGAAAATGTCTGTACAACCAACACATTTTCATACTTATTGACAAGCTCCATTGCTGACTTTCCGCCAAAATCAATATAAGCCTCATCAACAATAACAACTACATCCTGATTATGTTTTATAATATCTTCAACCTTATCAAGTTCCATATAAAGTGCTGTAGGAGCATTAGGGTTAGGGAATACCACTCCGCCATTCTCCTTGTAATAATCTTCTGGAATTATATTAAAATCCTTATCAAGCGGCTGCTTCTCATATGGAATTCTGTAAAGGTCAGCCCATACACTGTAGAAAGAATATGAGATATTAGGAAACAGTATTGGCTTGTCTGAATTAAAGAATGTCAGGAAACACATTGACAATACATCATCAGAACCAACTCCTACGAATACCTGATTATCATTCATTCCATAATAAGCTGCAATTGCATGTACAAGGTCTGTAACCTCAGGATCCGGATAAAGTCTTAAATCACTGATATTCATTCTCTCTGCTGCCTCATGCACCTTAGGTGTTGGAGGATATGGATTCTCGTTGGTATTAAGCTTTACAACATCTTTAACCTTAGGCTGCTCTCCCGGCACATATGGCTCAACTCTTCTGATATTCTTCTCCCATGTCTTCATATATAAGTCCTCTTCTTTCACGAATAATTATAATCCCATCTCTTTAGCAACTTCTGCAAAATGTGGTAATGAATTAACAATTGTCTCATAAGATACACAGTATGCAATTCTAACATATCCAGGGCATCCAAATGATGACGCAGGAACCATAAGGATATTGTGTTTCTTGGCTGCCTCACAGAAAACAGTTTCATCTTCAACAGGTGACTTTACGAAAAGATAGAAAGCACCCTCTGGCTTTACACACTCAAAGCCTAACCTTGTAAGTCCTTCGTATATTGCCTTTCTGTTCTTGTCATATGCCTCAAGATTAACCTGTGCATCAACACATTTTGCAACAACTCTCTGCATAAGTGAAGGCGCATTAACGAATCCTAAAATTCTTGTAGCTACAGAAGCTGCTGACTTAACATCTTCTGAATCTGTAACCTCATCAGGAATAACAAGATATCCGATTCGCTCACCTGGAAGTGAAAGCGACTTACTGTATGAATAACCAACAATAGTATTGTCGTAATATTTAGTAAGATATGGAACATCAACACCGTCATAAGCTAACTCTCTGTATGGTTCATCTGCTATTAAGTAAATCTCTGTTCCGTACTCCTTCTGCTTCTTATCCATAATAGCAGCCATCTTCTTTATAGTATCCTCTGAATATACAACACCTGTCGGGTTATTAGGATTATTAACGATAACAGCTCTTGTCTTAGGTGTTATCTTTGCTTCAAACTCGTCAAGCTTAGGCTGGAAATCCACAGTGTTAGGTGAAACAACCACTAATTTTCCGCCAAAATTGCTTACATAATTCCTGTATTCACCAAAGAATGGCGCAAATGTCATAACCTCTTCGCCCGGATTAAGTAATGTCTTGAATATTGTATTAAGCCCGCCTGCTGCTCCAACAGTCATTACAATATTAGTATGGTTAAAATGTGTTCCGAATCTTCTATTAAGTGACTCAGCTATAGTCTGTCTCACATCCTCATATCCTGCATTACTCATATAGCCATGTATAAATGTTGATTCTTCATTATCTACTATATCCTTAACTGCTTCATTAACCTCTGCAGGTGCTGGAACATTAGGGTTACCAAGTGAGAAATCATACACATTCTCTGCTCCGTATAACTTGGCAAGTCTGTTGCCTTCCTCGAACATTGCACGGATTACCGAACTGTTTTTTACTAAAGAAACCATTGAATCAGCTATCATTGTTTATATCCTCCCAAAAAAATATGACTACATTATAATCAAAATCATTTGATTTTACAACTTTCAATAGATGTAATCATATGTTATTATTTAGATTAGTATTTCATTAATTCCAACTGGGGGAAGAATATTATGTCTAAAACTCTTTATTCAGTATACAGATATATTGTTTTAGGTCTGTTTCTTATTATTAACATATGGCTGTTTCTGCTAAGCATTTTCAGTACGAGCAGACTGACATCTGATGCAAGTGAACACACTTATTACACAGGAGACCATGCATGGCTTCATATAATCATACTTGTAGTTCTTATTGCTGCAGTCTTTTATCTTGTGAGAAATAACATTTTCACCAGAATTAACAGTTATCTTTCCAATAACGAGAAAACATTTATACGAATCCGCAATATATGTCTTATTATAATTGGTATAAGCGGTGCTGCCTGGGTTCTGCTTACGCAGAGTAATGCAGGCGCTGACCAGTATTATGTACTTGATGCTGCAAGAGGACTTAGAAACGGTGATTATTCGGCATTCCGGTACAATGGCTATATAGCAAAATACACTAACCAGATTGGGCTTCTGTTCATTGAATACATTATAGGTTTCATAGTTGGTGACTATAATTACTTATTCTGGCAGCTTCTTAATGTTGTTATGATTGTATTCACTTACAAGATGTTTTCTGACATACTTGGGATTTTAAAGCTTCCGCGGATTGCAAGCCTGTCCACTATTATACTGGGAATTCTGTTTTTCCCATGGACTCTCTACAGCGTATTCATATATGGCAATATTGCAGGATTATTCTTTGCCACTTCCGCTTTCAAATACACAATGCTTTTTATTGACAGCCTTAAAGAATTTAACAGCTTTAAGATTTCATATATTGTTATAAGTGCTGTTTCCATGATGTTAAGCGTTATGGTTAAAAATAATTATCTTATATTCATGATTGCACTCATAATCTATACGGTTGCAGAAGCACTAAGACACAGAAATATACAGATTATTCTTGTTACATGTGCCGTAATTGCAGGATTTGCAATTCAGGCCGTTGTTCCAAAGCTTGTTATAGAAAAGATTTCCGGCTGCAATCTTGGAAGCGGTGCTTCAAGCTGGACATGGATTGCCATGGGACTTCACCCATCTGATGGCAATGTTTATGCAGACGGCTGGTACAGCGGACGTATTGCTGCATTTTACGAGAATAACGATTACGATACTAAGAAAGAAGCTGAGGTTTCTAAAGCAGAGATTAAAGGTTATATTGACACATATAAAAACAACCACAAAGCATTTACATCATTTCTTTCGAAGAAAGTTGCCTCTCAGTGGAATAACCCTGAATTCCAGTGTTTCTGGATAACCAATGTCCGCAGCAGTGATATTGAGAAAAGCCCTGTTATCTCGGATATTCTTTCACTAAAGGGAAGTTCAACATTTATCGCATTTCTTAATATAATGCAGAGTATTATTTTATTTGGAAGTATGCTTTATGCTGTGAATACACTTATTGAAGGTACTTTCGCAGGTGCTGCTGTGCTTCCTCTTACTTTTATAGGTGGTTTCATATTCCACCTGTTCTGGGAAGGCAAATGCCAGTACACGCTTCCTTATTTCATGCTGTTACTGCCTCTTAGTATTATTGGTTTTTACAGCATGGCAAAGAAACTGTCCTCAGTCACAAAGAAGCATTTATACAAATGTGGTGTATTCGCTGTAATTCTTTTATTCATAGCAATTATATTCAACCGTTTTATTATTCTTAATCAGGATAATAAGAGTTACAGACAATACAGGGAATACACTATTGAACAACAAAAACTTTAACGGGAGGTTTTTATGAACAGACCTGATTGTTTATATATTGTAATTCCATGCTACAACGAGGAACAGGTTCTGCCTGTTACCTCAGGCATGTTTCTTGATGAACTTAACCATCTAATCAAAGCCGGCAAAATCAGTTCTGGCAGCAGAATAATGTTTGTCAATGATGGAAGTTCTGACAGTACATGGGATATAATTACGGATTTATCAAAGAAGGATGAACATTTCATCGGAATAAGCCAGAGCCGTAACCGCGGACACCAGAGCAGTGTGCTTGCCGGTCTTATGGAGGCTTCCCAGTATGCTGATATGACTATATCTATAGATTGTGACGGACAGGATGATATTCATGCAATGGAAGATATGGTTGACGCTTACCACGATGGCTGTGATATCGTCTATGGTGTAAGAAATGACCGTTCAACAGATACATTTTTTAAAAGAAACACAGCCAAAGGCTTCTATAAAATCATGGCAAAGCTTGGCGCAGAAACTGTATATAACCATGCCGATTACAGGCTTTTATCAAAGCGTGTGATTAATGAACTGGCACAATTCAAAGAAACTAATCTGTACCTTCGTGGGCTTATCCCGCTTGTCGGTTTTAAGAGCTCAAGCGTATATTATTCAAGAAGCGAACGACTTGCCGGAAAGTCGCACTATCCTTTCAGCAAAATGCTTAACCTTGCATTAAACGGCATAACAAGCCTTAGTGTAAAACCACTCCGTCTTGTTATGTCACTTGGTATTATCGTTTCAATCCTCAGCTTTATCGGTGTTATATGGGCTGTCGTTGACAACCTGCTCGGCAACACAGTAACCGGCTGGGCAAGCACAGTATGTATCGTATGCTTCATGGGGGGAATACAGCTTATGTGCCTCGGGGTTATCGGGGAATACATCGGGAAGATATATATGGAGGTCAAGAATAGACCCAGGTTTATTATCAGCGAGAGGACTTATGAGTGCAATGAAGATGAAAAGTCTTGATGAGTGATACTGGAAACTCATTTCCTATAAAACACTCATGTATGTGTTTCTTATGTGTTTATTTTCGCTTCTGTCCTATTAGAATCCTCATACCTGTTAATTTATAGGTAACTTTTCATATAATTCACGATTTTTCAGCCTGTAAGTATCTTTTTCTCAGGTTCTTATCCTATAAAACCCATTATTTCAACTAATTTATAGGAGTTTTCCAACCAATTTCAGCAAAAATTCTTCTTCAAAGCAAAAAAACACCTATAAGAAGTCATTAATCGACTCCTTATAGGTATTTTAAGCATTATTTTTATCTATCTTAATAGTCAGATTTGAAATTCACCTATAAATCACACACTTTACATCTTTTTTATAGGTAAACACAGAGGCATTCCAAGCTTATGCAACCCTCTGACGCATCATAGCATTCAGCACTCATGCAGCAAGAATCACTACTTCACGCTATCTTATAAGCTTTCATTATTCCACACCATCAATAAATCTGGCAACAAAACTTAATGCTGCACCAAGCCCTGATTTTCTGCCACCGCCATCTGATATTCTTAAATAATCCGCATCAGTATCAAAGGAATAATCATTAACAAGACGTTCTTTAATACTATTATCATATTGCTTAAGATATGGTGCAACTGTTCCGCCAAGAACAATATCACAGTCCATCATCGTGTATATGTTATTAATTCCAAGAGCCAGATTGTCCATATATTCATCTAACACATTGGAATTATTCTTATTTCCCTGCGCTGCCAGTTCAAAGAAATTGTCAAGTGTCATATCAAGCTCTGATGATAATACCTTTTCTGAAACATATGCTTCAAAACAGCCCTTCTTACCACACAGGCACTGCTTTCCTCCAGGGTGAATAACCATATGTCCGAATTCGCCACCACGGTTATGAACACCATTTCTGATTGCGGAAGCGTTAATATATGCACCTCCGACACCTTCACCAAGCATAATATATATTTTTTCATCTTCAGGCTTTCCATTAAACCAGTGGTCTGCGTATGCCTCTGCCCTCGCATCGTTCATCACTACGACCGGATAATCAATAGCTGATATAAGCCTTGTAAAATCATAGTTCTTAGCTTTTAATGGTGGTGCTGAGATAAGAATCTGCTTTTCATCATCAAGTATTCCTGGAACTGTAACGCCAACTCCCAGAATGTCATCTGCGTCTGCTCCAACATAATCCACTGCATGTCTTACCGCATCTGTAAGCTTCTCAATATATGCACTGCTCTTGCTAAAATGTGCTTTAACAGCCATACTGTATATAATCTGGCCTTTAAGCCCGACTACATCTACATTAATATAGTCAGCTTTGATATTCACGCTGATAGCTTTTCTTGCATTATTATTAATAGTAATTGCCTGTGCCCTTCTTCCACCCGTTGAAGTGAAATTGCCAACATATTCTATAAGCCCATCTTCCATGAGCATCTTAAGATTCTGATTGACCGTCGGCAGAGACAGACCTAACTGGTCTGCTATCTCCTGCCTTGATATCTTATCCGAATTATATATCAGTCTGAATATACGGTTTTTATTAAGTTTTTTTACATCCGTGTTCGTTAGTTTCTGTGATGAATCCATCCATTACCTCTCGCTTAATCCCGGTTAACTTGTGTGTCAGTTACATAATTCGCCAAATACAGCAATATAATCTTTCTTGAACTTCTCAATTCCTGCATCTGTAAGCGGATGATGAACCATCTGCTCAATTACCTTATATGGTACTGTTGCAATATCAGCTCCTGCAAGTGCGCAGTATGTAATATGTATTGGATTTCTTACACTTGCACAGATAATCTCTGTCTTAAGATCATAATTAGCAAATATATCTGCAATATCCTGAATAAGATTAATGCCCGGCTGTGATATATCATCAAGTCTTCCAAGGAAAGGGGACACATATGCTGCACCTGCTCTTGCAGCTAAAAGCGCCTGATTAGCTGAGAATATTAATGTAACATTAACCTTTATTCCCTCAGATGATAACACCTTAGTAGCCTTAAGGCCTTCAACTGTCATAGGAATCTTAACAACCATGTTAGGGTGGATTGCTGCAATCTCTCTTCCCTCTTTGATCATCCCTTCTGCATCCTCAGTAGTAGCCTTAACCTCACCACTTATAGGTCCGTCAACAATAGAAGTAATCTCCTTGATAACCTCCTTGAAATCTCTTCCTTCTTTGGCGATAAGGGATGGATTAGTGGTTACTCCACAGATAACTCCCATGTCATTAGCCTTACGGATATCTTCAACATTTGCAGTATCAATAAAAAACTTCATAATAAAATTCTCCTTGTTAATCACTCATTAATTGTTCTGAATACATTCTTCATTGCAGGATAGATACATCTGAACTTATTGTACTTATCCTCGTATCTTTCTATTATCTTCTCGTCTGGTCTTATTGTCTTTCGTACTTTAACGAGAGCATTAGACGCATCTTCAACGCAATTATACTCCCCGGCTGCAACCATGGCAAGCATTGCCGCACCCATAGCAGGACCTTCCTCTGACTCTAACAGTTCCACAGGAATTCCAAGTACATTAGCCATAATCTTACACCACAGTTCTGACTTAGCGCCACCACCGCACATACGGGTTGACTCCACTCTTATACCAAGACTCTTAGCAACCTCGAAGCAGTCCCTTATTGCAAATGCAACGCCTTCCAGAACTGCCTGTGTCATATCCTTACGCTCAGTATCCATTGTCATTCCTGTAAATGTGCCTCTTGCAAATTCGTCATTATGCGGTGATCTCTCACCCATCAGATATGGAAGGAAATACACATTATTATTGCCAAGGTCATCATCTGTTATCTGCGACTGTTCACCTGTGTAATCATTAGTTCCGAGTATCTTGTCCATCCACCATCCATTAGCTGATGCTGCACTTAATATACAGCCCATAAGATGATATTTTCCATCCGCATGTGCGAAAGAATGCAGTGCATTATTGGAATCCACTCCGAATTCCTTGCTTGAAATGAATATTGTACCGCTTGTTCCCAAAGAAACATTACAATGTCCGTCACCGACAGTACCAGTGCCTACTGCAGCAGCTGCATTATCACCTGCACCGGCTGCAACAATTACTTCACTTCCTATTCCAAGCTCATCTGCAATATTCTTCTTTACCGTACCAACACACTCACTACTTTCAAAGATGCGTGGCATCTGTGCCTCTGTCACGCCACATATATCAAGCATCTGGCGCGACCAACGCCTATTCTTCACATCAAACAGCAGCATGCCCGAAGCATCTGAAACATCTGTACAATGCACACCTGTAAGACAATACGCAATATAATCCTTTGGAAGCATTATCTTGTCTATCTTAGCAAAATTATCCGGTTCATTCTCCTTCACCCACAATATCTTAGGTGCTGTGAAACCTGCAAATGCAATATTTGCTGTATATTCTGATAACTTATCCCTGCCTATCACTTCATTCAGGTACTCACACTGCTTCGTTGTTCTTCCGTCATTCCATAAAATAGCCGGTCTAATAACCTCATCATTCTTATCAAGAATAACAAGTCCATGCATCTGTCCACCAAAGCTGATACCACCAACTGTTGATTCATCCTGTCCGTCAAGCAGCTCCTTCATGCCTTCCATACATGCATCATACCAGTCATAAGGATTCTGCTCTGACCAGCCGGCCTTAGGGTAATCAATCGGATAACTCTTTGAAACATTTGCAATGATATGTCCTGCTGTGTCCATAAGAACAAGCTTGACCGACGAAGTTCCAAGGTCAATTCCTATATAATTCATACCAGACTCCTTTCCGCAATCATATATCTATAACCGCATCTGTTTATGCAAATGGATTCTCGCTCTTGTAAAGCATGCCCTTAGGCTGGTTGAATGACACATCTTCAACGCCGATATACTTAAACACATCAAAAAGTGTCTTTCCAAAATGTCCGAATGCAACTGCACCATGATGTGGAAAATTGCCTTCAATAAGCACATGTCTGTAGAATCTTCCCATCTCTGGAATAGCAAATATACCTATTGCACCAAATGAACGTGTTCTTACCGGAAGAACTTCACCCTGTGCTATGTAAGCGGAAAGCTTGTTATCTGATGAATTCTGGAGTCTGAAAAATGTGATATCTCCCGGAACGATATCCCCTTCAAGTGTACCATTAGTAACTTCTTCAGGAAGTGAACGTGCCATAATCATCTGGTTTCTCATCTCGCAGAATGACAATTTGCTCGATGCAGTGTTGCCACAATGGAATCCCATAAATGTATCCTTCTGTGTATAAGCATATCTGCCTGCGATATCCTCATTGTAGATATCTGCTGGAACTGTATTATTAATATCAAGAAGTGTAACAATATCGTCACTTACAACTTCTCCGATAAATTCACTCAATGCACCATATATATCAACCTCGCATGATACAGGTATTCCTCTTGAAGTAAGTCTTGAGTTGACATAACAAGGAACACATCCGAACTGTGTCTGGAATGCCGGCCAGCATTTACCTGCTACTGCAACATATTTTCTTGAGCCCTTATGTGATTCAACCCAGTCAGTTAATGTAAGCTCATACTGTGCGAGTCTGCTTAAGATTTCAGGCTTTTTATTTCCTGTACCAAGCTCTTTTTCCATATCCATTACAACATCAGGAATTCTTTCATCTCCTGCATGCTTATTAAAGTTCTCGAATAAATCAAGCTCTGAATTTTCCTCAATCTCAACACCAAGATTATATAAACCTGCGATTGGTGCATTACATGCAAGGAAATTGTTAGGTCTTGGGCCAAAGCTGATAATCTTAAGATTGCTTAATGCGTATACCGCCTTTGCTACAGGTATGAATTCATGAATCATATCTGCACATTCTTCTGCTGTTCCAACAGGATACTCCGGAATATATGCTTTAACTCCACGAAGCTTAAGATTATAGCTTGCGTTAAGCATTCCACAATAAGCATCGCCTCGTCCCTGAACAAGACCTCCATTAGCTGATGTCTCCTCTGCTGCCGCAATAAACATCTTAGGTCCGTTGAAATTTTTTGCAAGCATTGTCTCAGCAATTTCAGGTCCGAAATTACCAAGATATACACAGAGTGCATTACATCCTGCATCCTTAATATCCTCAAGTGCCTGCATCATATGTATCTCACTCTCAACGATACATACCGGACATTCATAGATATCCCCATTGCCATACTTTGCTTCATATGCCTTTACAAGATTCTGTCTTCTTGTAACTGAAAGTGATTCTGGAAAGCAGTCTCTTGAAACTGCAACAATACCGATTTTCATAACTGGTGTATTATTCATAACTTATCTCCTTTAACCTATACTGTTATATTCTCTCCCCTTAAGCCGTTAAATGCTCCATCTATATGAGCATCTTCATGGGCTATCAGCCATTTATTAGATGCCGCAAGCAGCTTATCTTCTGCTGTTGCATGAGTATTAACTACATCAAGATTAGTTCCCTTTGGAAGTACAACTACGCACTTAAAGCCCTGTCCATCCACACCGCATGGTGCATAATGAAGAGTTGTTGCATACACCTCAATAGCAGTTCCCTCAGGCACAAAAAATCCTTCAACCTTAGATGTCTCATATGTAAAATCGTCTTTCACATCTTCTCTGCTACCAAGCAGCAGAATCATATCTGTTGCCGCAATATTAACTTCTGAACTTCTGTGATATTCCAGTGCATTAAGTTTCTGGTTATGTCCATTACAATACCCTGTCTGTACAGGACATCCACCATATATACTCTCTTCCATTACCTTATGAATCTGTGTATTTTCAAGCTTTTCATCACCTGCAACATATACAACATCTTCAGGCATATCATACGAATCCATAAGTTTCTCTATTTCACTGGTATCAATATCAGCAATAACTCTGCCATATTTCTTAAATCCAGCATCCAATACACTCTGCAAAAACACTACCTCCTTTTTCAACTCATGTTAAACTTTTATAAAGTATCTTTCTAAAAGTCATTCTATCACTGTTTTATTTCTAATTCAATAAAAAAATCTCCGATTATCAAAAATGTATCCTGAAAGATACACTCACAATAACCGGAGATTAATATTAATCTGTTAAATTGCCAATCTTACAATATAATCTTTGATAATGCATCAATTATAATTCCCCATGCTACACCACTCACATAAAGAATCGCAAGAATTCTAAAATTATCCTTCATATCATCGTTCTCTCTGAACAGCACAAGAATACCTACTCCCGAACCGGCAAGCAGTCCTGCCATAAGAGAGCCAAGTCCAAGTACGCCTTCAATATAAAGCTGTGTTAATACTACTGATGATGCACAGTTAGGAATAAGACCTATAATTCCCGCTATCAATGGTCCAATAACAGGCTTATTAAGTATAAGATTCCCCAAAGTCTCTTCACCAACAAAGTGAATTAAAGTATTAAGTGCAAAAGATATAACAACAATAAATGCAAATATAGTTATTGTATGTCTTAACGCTGACTTGAATATGCTTGTCTCACAACCACAGTGGTCATGATCACATACATGTCCAATCTTTTCTACCATATTATAACTTTTCTTGCTTCTTCTCACTATCAGATCAATTACAACACCCATTATAAGACCTATAAAAACCTTAATGAGTATAAGCTTGACAAGCACTAATACATCTACCTGTTCTGATAAAAATACTGGTATCATCTCGTCTGAAGTAGACATAAAGATGGCAATAAGCGTTCCCATAGTAATTACTTTACCTGCATACAGGTTAGATGCTGCTGTAGAAAAACCACACTGTGGAACAGCTCCAAGTAAAGCTCCTATAACAGGCCCAGCCTTGCCAGAATCCTTGACAAACTTCTTCGTCCTGGCACTTGTCTTATGTTCAAGATACTCCATAGCAAGATAAGTCAGAAAAAGAAACGGCAACAGTTTAACACTATCAATAATAGTATCAAATACCACATCCATCATGATATACAATCGTCCTTTCTTAAAAACAGTCACATAGTTACATATTCGTTATGCCTTGGCAAAAAGCTTCTTATAAGGTTCTTCTCCTGAAAACACCTTTCTTGCTTTCTCTGATCTTTTCATAATAAGCTTTGTAACAAAATAACCTATTACTCCATACAGTGATCCAAGTAACAGACTCGCAAGTACATCTGTTGGATAATGAACTGTAAGATATAATCTTGAAACTGCAATCAGAGCTGCAAGTATAACTGCGGGAATTCCTTTCTTTCTGTCCCACAATATAATAGCTAATGCCGCTGCAAAAGAAGCTGATGTATGTCCTGATGGGAAAGACCAGTCCTTAATGCCATTAAAGATTCCATAAAGATTCTCAAATGTCGGATCTGCATTGAATGGTCTTATTCTTGCTGACAGATTCTTCATAATTCCGTTACACATAATAAGTGACAGAATAAGTCCAATTGCCATACTAAGTCCTAACTTTCTGTCTTTCTTAAATACCGGTATAAATAAGAACGCCGCACATAATAAAATCCAGAATATTCCAGCATTCCCAAGACAGGTTATAGCATACATAACCGGATCTGTTACAGGATTATGTAATGATTCAAACCAGTGTAAAATCTGAAGTTCCATAATAATCTCCTTATCATATCATTCTATTACGCTCCTTTTCAGGCACACCAGAATATTCTATGATATAAGAAAACATTTGTCAATTAAAGGAATACGTTTTTTCATAGTAACATTTTCCTGTTCTTCCGCCAAATGGATATTCATATTCTTCTGTAACTCCAATCTGAAACAACCCTCTGTCTAAATCTGAATCTATAAGTTTAACAGTAACATTACCATCTGATGCAACTCTTTCACTTAAAACCACACAAAATTCTTCCATCAGATCAGTCAGTATCTGTTGTCTTTTCCCAGCATCATATGTTGTAAAATATTTATCAGCATATACATCACCCATCCTGTCAAATGCAAAATCCATTGCACCGTCAAGACTTCTGTTGACTTCATCTCTTCTAATATTGTTTCCTGTTATCGACGCATGTATCATGACTATTAACGCTATAACAACAATAATACCACTACATGTAATAACTCCTCTCAAATATCTTCAGCTTACAAAGTAACGTGCAAGTCCTTTATATGTATGTTGCGAAGAATAACCAAACATAGCCGCAGACAGCGGATATTCCAGTGTGTATTCTATATATTCATAATCACCTGCCCTGCTTACGTCTCCATATGTAAGCCTCATACCCCCTTTCTGAACTGACCTGGCTAACACATAAAGCTTCTTATCTCTAGCTTCCTCTGATAATTCACTATCAGGAATATCCCCACAATATGCTTCAATATAATTCTCAATATACTGGCTTATCTCTCCTGCATCAGAAACTCTCTGATTAATCCTTATGAAATCAATAGAAAAGAAACATACCAATGCAAATATAACAAGATAAACTGATGTCTCAATTATCCCCTTCATTAATACCCCCTTTATCTGCTATCCAAGGCATGAACCTATCACACCTAAAAGTATATTTCTGTACGCAGACATAGACATTCCAATCATTGTCATGGCAACCACCACTGCACACATTCCTATTACTGCTTCTCCGTATGTATTAATAACATCCTTCATATTCTTATCACCCCTGTAAAGATATTTCCAAAAATATTAATCATTGAATAAGATACAATCAGTCCAATTATCACTCCTGCATATTCATCAATAATATGATTCATATAATATACACCTCCAATTATAAGTACATATTAACAACTAACATCATATCAACCGCCATCTTAAATGCCACAAAAAAAGTTGGTATATACTCAGAAAATCTCATCATGCTTGTACTGTCAAGATATCTGGCAGCCTCTGCCTTATCTGATAATTCATAATTTCTTCTTACGAGAGCATTAATCGTCTGATTCATGCTGTCCCTGTCTAGATCTCCTATTGAATACAACATTCTGACTGCCGATTGGATATCCATCACATCAAATTCACTTAAGAAACTATAATATGGCATGATATCAGATGGATTGAGTTCAATCTCATATATGAACTTTCCTAAAGATTCTTTCATGATAACAGGACAGCTATCATAAGTATCTTCAACTGCTGACAATAATGGTTTATTTTCAAGATTAACTGCTAAGTCTCTTAGCCATTCTGTAAAACCACAATATAAGTCATTCTTAATTCTTCCTGCTGAACCTTTTCTCTGTGTAAATGGCGTTATTATAAACAGAACCATAACTGCAGCAACACATATCGCCGCTATCTTTAACTGTACTAATATGAGAATTATCACTGTAAGCAGCATAATCCCCCATAACGGGATCATCTTTAAAGTAATCTTCTTTGCTTCCGACTTAAATACATTATTATAATCACGCATTATCTGCTTATCTGTTCTGTTTTCTCCTATCCAGTCACAACCATAGTGCTTACGGGTATATATGTAAAACAGCATACACAGAACAACAAACACAATGGAAACGCACTGATATGCCAGTGTATCTGTTATGCTAAGCGGCTCTTTCGAAAACATATTAAGAGTACTGCACATAACGGTAGTAAGCATTGCAAGTACCATGCTTATCATTATTCCTATAGTAATATCCCGCTTTATCTTTCTTATCTCCGACTGATACTTATATACATTATTAACCCATCTGTCAAAATCCTCCAGAAGCACTTCCATTGCTCCTGTGTATCGTCCACCCTTTTCTTCTACACTAACTAAGAACTTATGAAGTGTCCGTATTCTTGAACAATCATATTCTTCTTCAACAATCTTCAATGCATCTTCATATACTCTTTCCCCCATTCCATATTGAAGTTCTTCAATTGCCCGTGAAAGACATCTCTTCAGTCTTCCGCTGCTGATTGCATACGCATCCTGAAGTGCTATATTAACCTTCGGATTCCTGATAAACGAGTATGTCATCTGGTGAAGATACACATCCACATCTGCAAATCTTGACGCTTTACTTCTTTCCATAAAATAATTCCTTACCAGTCCGGGAATCATAATTACAGCCAGAATCATAACAAATAACGCTGCGATATAATTAATTCTGTACAACAGACATGCACTATATACAGCAACTCCTGCAAGCATGGTTGATAAAACAAATCTTCTTACAGACATAACGCCATTCAGATCTGCAATGTCCTCCATTAACTGCTTTACAGATAAATATCTTAATATCTTCTTCAATTATGCCTCCATATATACGGATCATCTATTCCGTATTTAATAAACTTATCCATAATATCCTGTGGAATATCACTATCCAGAAATTCCCCATCTTCATATATAACAGTACATGTATTCTCTCCCTGATTCCTGCTTAAAAAACCCACCTGGCTTATATGTCTTCTTTCAAATCTATCACAGTCAACAAGCAGCACAAGATCAATATACTTATATATACTGTTAATAAATCTGTCTGACGATTCTCCATTACCCAGCATAGAATACATTCTGTCTGGCATATCCCTTATATCATCCAGATGCATAGTCGTCATACAATAAGCTCCCGTAGATAAACTGTTAAGAAGCTCCATAACTTCTGGTCCTCTTGATTCTGAAAGAAGAACCCAGTCAATGTTATGTCGTAAACCTGCTCTTATAATATCCTGATATGTAATCTTAGAATCCACAAAAAACTCAACACACTTGCTATGTGGATTAATCTGCCTGTAATGTATCTCCTGATTATCCTCATAAACACCAACCTTTTCTTCTGCCGGAATAAATGTAGCCAGATACTTAAGAAGTTCTGTCTTTCCTGCATGAGGCTGTCCACCAATTACAGTTGAAAGATGAGCCGTCACACAATTCTCAAGCAATGTAATAATACTCTCAGGAGCATAATCAGACTTTACAAGGTCACCATGCCCAAATCTAAGCTTTCTTGGAATCTTTCTTATAGCCATGCTCTTTCTTCCACACCTTGATTCGTGCCATATTGAGATTCTTAAAGATTCAGTATTAGCCTCCAATATCGGGTGCATTCTGTTAAAAGATGCACCCATAATATTGGCAAGTCTTATAGACAGATTATCCATATACTTGTCACTAAGCTCTTTCATGGAAATATAGCAGCCTCTTCCCAACTGTGTTATCCAAAGATTATATCCATCCCACTCGATATCAGTTACAGTATCATCAGATATCTCATCCTTAATCTCTGAAAAGATATCCTCTTTATTATTCTCTATCAGCTCCTGAAGCTGTTCTTTCTCCATATACATTCCTCACATTACTGATTAGGTCTGCTCGCATCAATAGCATCATATATATGCTCCTTATACGAAATGTCACTAACAGCACCTTTAGTTCTGTCTGAAACAATAGTAACAACTGCTGCTGTAAGCAATACTGCTGCAAGTACCCCCGCAAGTGCTATAACGACCTTTCCATAATGTTCAATAATATCATGCATATACAAATCCTCCTCTTGATTAAATTATTTAAAAAGTACTTTTTATATTGTGGATATTATCATACATTTAAAAGTTTGTAAAGTATAAAAATATATAAATTTCAAAAAAAGACTTTCGCATCAGAATATAATGCAAAAGTCTTAAAATACTATTTCTTATTAAGTTCTATTGTATTGTTTCCATCGCTTAAAGAAAGTACATTTTTCTTGATTGAATATGTATACTCATCTGTCTCTTCTGTCCCAAGGAAACTGATTGTTATGCTCAGCTTTCCATCTTTTGCTTCATACGAAGTAATTGAAACGCTTATCTCTCCTATCTGCTGGATTCCTGTTCCATCATCATTGAAAGTATAAGTATAATCATCTCCTTCCCATGTTCCAACAACCGTTGCTTCCTTACCACAGCCTGCAAATACTGCAATCACTGTAATAAGTACAGCTAATATGCTTACTCTCTTAAGTAATTTCATAAAACCTCCATTATAAATTAATTGTTTTTAAAGCCTCTACAACTTTGGTAAATTCCATACCATGAGATGCCTTTATAAGTATATTATCACCTGTTTTCAGAATATGTCCAATACATTTTAACATATCATCTCTTGTTTCAAAATCATGTACTTCACAACCATGCGCATTGTAATTAGTGTCAATATACGCCCTTGTTCCTGCCGCAATCTGTGCAGCAAGGTCGCCTGCTGTTATAAGTACATCAATATCCTTAGTTCCAAGATACATCCCAACATCGTAATGCATCTGTTTCTCGTTCTCACCAAGCTCAAACATACTTCCAAGAATAGCAACTTTTCTTCCAATAGCAGTGTCAAGAACATCAAGAGATGCCTTCATTGAAACTGGATTAGCATTGTAGCAGTCATCAATTATTGTAAATCCATTTTCCTTAATAATATTGTTTCGTCCGGCAATTGTCTTTAAATTCTTCACTCCACGCTCAATCTCAATAGATGAAAGTCCAAGCACAGAACCAACAAGTGCTGCTGCCATCGCATTATATACCATATGATGTCCCGGTACAGGTACAGTCAGGTCAAATGTTGAATAGTTATCTGATGTTTTGATTCCATGAATTGTAAAGCTAGTTCCATCAAGTCCAAGACTCTTGATATTATCTGCATATACCCCGTCTTTGTTGCTTATTCCGAACACAAGCGGTCGCTTGCCGTGTACCTGGCTTATTGTTGATAATTTGTCATCATCTCCGTTAACAATAACAATTCCATCCGGATTCATATGATTAAATATCTCTGTCTTAGCCTTAAGAATTCCATCTCTTGTTCCAAGATTCTCAAGATGGCAAAAACCGATATTAGTAATAACACATATGTCAGGCTGTGCTATCTTAGATAATCTGTCCATCTCACCAAAATCACTGATTCCCATCTCAAGAACAGCAACTTCATCATCTTCTGTCAGTCTGAAAACAGTAAGTGGAAGCCCAATCTCATTATTGAAATTACCAAGTGTCTTTAACACCCTGTATTTTTCAGATAAAACAGAGCTTATTGTTTCCTTAGTACTTGTTTTACCAACACTTCCTGTGATTCCTACAACCTTGACATCCAGATTATTTCTGTAAAGAAGTGCAAGATCCTTTAATGCCTGAAGACTTGATTCAACCTGTATATACGAACGTTCTTCATCTGGCAGCTCCTTTTCAGAAATAACGCATGCAGCGCCCTTCTCAAAGCATTGTCCTATAAAATCATGGCCATCACTTCTTTCCCCTTTAATAGCAATAAAAAGCCCGCCCTCAGTTACCTTTCTGCTGTCAATCGTAATGGCAGTAATCTCTTTGTCATAATCTTCTCCATTGCCATGATATATGCCGTTAACAGCTTGTGTCATGGCTCTTAAGGTCATTCCCTTCATAACACAATATCCTCAATTCTTTTCTTAGGCACATGATGTACCTGATTCTCATCTCTGTAATACTTGATATCTCCATCCGCAGGAATATCCTCAAGCACCACTTCTTCTTTAGGATATCCAAATGCAATGACATACACAATCTTTAATTCAGACGGTATATTTAGCTGTGTCTTTAACTCATCTCTTTTAACATTGCCAAAAAAGCATCCGCCAAATCCGGCTTCTGTAGCTGCCAGAAGCATTGTCTGTCCGACAATTCCCGCATCAACTTCATCATTGACATTCGCAGGGCAGGTTATAACAATATATCCTGTCGGCTTCTCACCTTCAGATGGGCCATCCCAGTCCTTTAAATATCCGGCAAATCCTAATAGTCTGAAAACTTTCTCATTTTCTTCCACATCACACACAATTCTATACTTAAATGGCTGTCTGTTAGCTGCTGACGGAGTAAGTCTTGCAGTCTCAACAAGTTCCATAAGCTGCTGCCTTGTCAGCTTCTTTTCCTGATAAAATCTTCTGTATGATCTGTTTTTCTTAACAAGTTCCTTAATCATAACATAACTAACCTCGTTTTATAAAAATGCATTGTTATACATTTACATTTCTTCTATTCATACTTTGCAAGAGATATCTCGATAATCTTCTCTGTAAGTTCATCATACGATATACCTACTGCTGCTGCCTCCTGAGGAATAAGGCTTGTGTCAGTCATTCCTGGAAGTGTATTAATCTCAAGACAGAATATATTATTATTCTTATCAAGAAGTTCATCAACTCTTGCGTATGTTGTTACGCCTGCTGCCTGGCAGCATTTTTCTGCCCAGAACTGCATCTGGCTTGCAATGTCTTCTGGAATATTGGCAGGACATGTCTCTTTGGTAGAGCCAGCCTTGTACTTATTCTTGTAATCATAGAAGCCTTCAAGCGGTTCAATCTCAATTACCGGAAGTGCCTTTCCATCAAGCACTGCAACTGAGAATTCTCTTCCATCAACAAACTCTTCAACAAGTACAGTATCTTCATAAGAAAATGCTTCATCAAGTGCATCTTCAAACTCTTTCTCGTTATGTGCTATTGAAACACCAACGCTTGAACCACCACAACAAGGCTTAACAACACATGGGAATGGAACATACTCAATCTTATGTCCTTTATGTAATGTAACACCCTTAGGCATAGGAATTCCCTCTGGTACAAGAACCTTTTTTGCAAGTTCCTTGCTCATTGATATAGCACTGCTTAAATAATCTGTACCTGTATATCTGATTCCAAGCAGATCAAATGTAGCCTGGACCTTACCATCTTCACCATTGCTTCCATGAAGTCCCATGAATACCATATCTGCTTCTTTACACAATTCTAATACATTACGTCCGAAAAAGCTTTCTCTTGCCTCTGTTCTTCTCTTAACCTCTGCCGGAATGTCCGCTGTTTTCTTCTTTAAATTGTCAGACAGTTCTCCCAAATCATTCTTTTCTGTAAAAAATGTCTTAACCTCACTGTCATCAACACCTAAGAAGATATCAAGCATATTTGCTTCATGTCCGTTTCTTCTAAGACTCTCGCATACTCTGTATCCTGTGACTAATGAAACGTCTCTTTCTGTACTTGTTCCACCTGCTAAAACTACTATTCTCATAATTTCTCCTTTATCCCTGAACTTTTCCACAATATCCACATAGTTATTCACATTTTTTGTTAATTGTAAATTTTTTGTAAAATTGTCAGATAATTGTAATATATTTATATAATCCACATATTCTTATGCAGAATCTGTGCAAATTATTACGGTCTTAAATGGCTTCCTTCATACTTTGTATGTGCCTGTAAAACCTTTCTTAAAGAATCAATTCTTCCAGAAAGTTCACCTTCTGGAACAACTATCTCCAGTGATTCAGCCATAATATCTATCATAGGATTAGTGAATCTGCTTTTGTATCTTATAAGGACATCAAGTTTCTCCTCATATCCTCTCGCATCTAAAAACTTATCCAGGACGCTGTCCCCTGCAGCAACCTGCTGCTCTGGCTGGGTCAGTGAGTTATCCACACTGTCCTCTTTTAATGTGTATGCTTCATCAATTCTATTGTCTGAATTAACTCTTACTGCCTGTGAATTGTCAGACTGTAAATTGTCAGATATCTCCTGCATCGTCAACGGATCTACCTGCTCAAATCTATATTTCTGTGCTACATCCGGATATTTTACATGATCCACTTCACTCATGAACATATCATATGGTCTTACATACACAGCATATTCACCATACATAGCCTGATATACCACCATTTTCTCTTTGGTTTCTGAATGATATGCAACACACTTTACCTGGTAAAGCTTATTCTTAAAATGCTTATAAAATCCGCCTGGTACTAACTGTCTTTCCATCAGTAAACCTCCCTCCAAAAATATACTGTTATTTTATCGCACAATGCCGTCTCTTACAACATTTTTTAAACACTTTGCCAAATGTTTTACACTTTAATAAGTTGTCTGAGTATGGTAGAATATATTTACATTTTATAAGAGGAGCTTACTATGAAACAGATAGATTTACATGTTCATTCCACATGCTCTGACGGAACTGATTCTCCTGCTGTTCTGGTTGATAAGGCAGTCGATAAGGGACTTGCTGCATTTGCTCTTACTGACCATGACACTACCATGGGAGTTAAGGAAGCTCTTTTAGCATGTGAAAATGTTAATAAAACAGGCCACGAACTTGAAGTTATTCCCGGAGTTGAGATAAGTACTAATTATGATAATACTGAGATACATGTTGTCGGGCTTTTTATAGATTATAACGACAATGAATTCAATTCATTCCTTAATAAGCAGTTAAGTTCAAGAGATGAAAGAAACAAGCGGGTATGTGAACGCTTCCAGAATATAGGAATTAATATTACATATGAAGATATGCTAAAGACTTATGGCGATGCGGTAATTACAAGAGCACATTTTGCAGACAGACTTGTTGCAATTGGAGCTGTTGGCGATAGGAATGAAGCATTTGACAGATATTTAGGTCAGGGAAAGCCTTGTTTTGTGCCAAGAGCCAAAGTTGACCCTGCAGAAGCTATTGAGCGTATTCACCAAGCCGGCGGTATTGCAATCTTAGCTCACCCGGTTCTATATCATCTTGGCAATGCCCAGATGAACAAATTGCTTGACCATATGTGCTCTGCCGGACTTGATGGAATTGAAGCCATATATTCAACCTACAAGATGGGTGATGAATTATCAATCAGACGGATTGCTTCTGAAAGAAATCTGCTGATATCCGGCGGTTCTGATTATCACGGTAAGAATAAACCACATATCCAGCTTGGAACCGGCATGGGACATTTATTCGTTCCTTATGAACTGCTTGATAAGATGAAAGATTCCATGCCAATCACCAACACGCAGAAGGAGACTTACGATGAATAATAAAATTCCAAAAGCTATACAGCTCTTTTTAACTTTCATAAAAATAGGTGCATTTACTTTTGGAGGCGGTTATGCTATGTTACCACTGATTCAAAAAGAAATTGTTGAGAAGAAGCATTGGATAACTGATAATGATATTCTTGAAATAGTGGCTATCTCCGAGTCAACTCCCGGACCAATTGCAATTAATGCGGCTACTTTTGTTGGCTTTCGTATCTGTGGTTTTTGGGGTGCACTATTTGCAACACTTGGAGTTGTGATACCATCCTACCTGATTATTCTTATTATATCTTTTGTACTTAAAGAATTCCAAAGCATAAAAATCATACAATATGCCTTTAATGGTATCAGAGCTGGTGTACTTGCTCTGATTATCAAAGCTCTCTGGTCAATGTATATTCAATGTCCTAAGAATATTATTTCTTATATAATTATGGCATGTTCTTTTATTTTTACTGCCTTACTTAATGTAAATGTGCTTATTGTAATTATTAGCTGTGCAATATTAGGTTTAGTAACATCTATTACCATATTAAGGAGGAAATGTTAATGATTTATCTTGAGCTTTTTTATATTTTCTTAAAAATCGGTGCATTTACCTTTGGCGGTGGTTATGCTATGTTACCATTGATTCAGGATGAAGTTATTGCTCATAATTGGATAGATTCACAGTCACTTATTGATTTTATAGCAGTTAGCGAAAGTACACCCGGACCATTTGCTGTAAATATAGCAACATATGTAGGAGCAGAGGTTGGCGGTATTTTCGGTTCTTTTTGTGCAACACTCGGAGTGATACTCCCATCCTTTATTATCATTCTTATTGTTGCAAAATGTTTTATTCAATTTCAAAAAAGTATAGTCATAAAGGGATGTATGTCAGGATTAAAACCTGCTGTAGTTGGTTTGATTGGTTCTGCTGTAATTTCGATGAGTTCAACCGTTTTCATACCACATGGGTTTAATACTACTGTTTTTACTGATATTTCTTTTTATACAACATTAATTATATTTCTGATATCCGTAGTTTTAGCATTCAAAAAATTAAATCCAATTTTAATTATATGCTTATCCGCAATACTCGGAATAGTTTGCGGATACATATAATTAATTATAACAAAACATCATAAAAGACTCAGATTAACGGTCCTGGATAGTTTAAATTAATGCCTGTATCATTTTTCATCAACAACCTGAAAGATGTAGAATTTCAGATAATAGCTCTCCTGCGCCTCCCACAGTATTGGGTGGTCAGGTGACTGTGTCCTGAACTCGACCTGACGGAGTCTTTTATGTACAGCTTTAGCGGCTTCCTTAATAGTCTTGGTAAGAAGCTCCTGTGTCATGAAGTGTGAGCATGAACAGCTTGCAAGATAGCCGCCGTCTTTGACAAGCTTAAGTCCCTTCATATTGATTTCCCTGTAGCCCTTGATTGCGTTCTTTGTAGCTTCCCTCGATTTGGTAAATGCCGGCGGGTCAAGTATTACAACGTCATATTTCTCACCTGCTTCGTTAAGCTTTGGCAGCTCATCCAATACATTTGCACATTTAAAATGTACTGTATTCTCAAGTCCGTTAAGCTTGGCATTGGCTCTCGCCTGTTCAACAGCATATTCTGATATATCAAGTCCAGTAACTTCCTTAGCACCTGCAATTCCTGCATTTAATGCAAATGTACCCATATGGGTAAAACAGTCTAATACCCGCTTGTCCTTGCACAGCTTCTGCATTGCAAGTCTGTTGTACTTCTGATCAAGAAAGAACCCGGTTTTCTGTCCATTCACAACATCTATCATGTAGTGGACACCATTCTCAACTATCTCAACATTAGTGTCAAATTCATCACCAATAAAGCCCTTAACTCTCTCCATCCCTTCAAGAGTACGGACTTTGGCATCGCTTCTTTCATATACTCCACGGATATCAATGCCTTTTTCACGAAGGATTTCCTTCACTTTTTCGACAATAAGTGACTTAAATCTGTCAATTCCTAAAGCAAGTGATTCCACAACAAGCACATCTGAGTACTTATCTATAACAAGTCCCGGCAGAAAATCTGCCTCCCCGAATATAAGACGACACGCAGAGGTATCTACTGTGTTAAATCTGTATTCAACCGCAGCCCTTACTCTCTCCTCAATAAATGTCTCATCAACAACATCTGTGTGTCTGCTCAGCATTCTTACTGTAATCTTGGATTTTCTGTTAATAAATCCGATTCCCATGAAATAATCATCAAAATCAAGCACCTCAACAAGATGTCCGTCAATTATTCCGTCAGACATCCATTCAATTTCGTTATCATATACCCAGGCACCGCCTGCCTTTAAGGTTCTTCCTTCACCTTTTCTTAATCGTATCTTTCCGCATACGCTGAATAAATCTTCCATTCTGTTCCTTCCTGCCAGATAATTCTGACATTTATCATAATTATTCATAATATATTAATCCGTTGACGGATTACCAAGAAAATAAAACATACATACTCCTGCAACCGTAATAAGAAGCGACACGAGCTTAATCCATGAAAATGTAGTCTTCTCACTTCCAAACAGCCCGAAAAGTCCCAGCAGATACGAAACAATTATCTGCGCAACTACAATCGTAACCTCCGCTTTAGCAATTCCAAGACCACTTATACTTTTTATAACTGTAAATGTTATAAATGCACCTATCACACCTCCAAGAAGTGTAATCTTGTTATCAACCTTAAACAGCTTCATGATATCAGGTCTTCCGTCAATTACCCACATAATCGCACAAGTCGCCAGTGCTGTCAACTGCACAAACATTGCCGTAACCCACACACTGCTTGCTTTCGTAACATTTGTATTAAATGCACCCTGTAAACTCATAAGTGCACCTGATATTATTGCAATCAAAAATCCTGCCATTAACTAACCTCCTCATTAATCTGCATAGGATAATTATTAGTTAATAACAGGATATTTATTCATAATGTTATTTCGTACTCTGCGTACTGTTTTCATTATTATTTTTAGTTGTTTTTTCTATTGTTGTTGCAAATGTACTGTAAGCTGTATCAACATTTCCACCATCATATACCTGATGAAGCATAATCTCATATCTCATATACACTTCTCCTACTCCGATATATTTGGCTTTTACAACAGAGTCAGAATAAATCTGGTGTAACTTCTGGTAGCTTTCTGCTCTCTTAACCTTTAAATCCGCCCTTGCACAGCTTTTCTTAGCCATGCTTCCAAGATAATCTGCATAATCATAAGAAATTGCTCTTGCAACAGCCTTGGATGCATCTACATTCTTAGTGTACGGATTAACTACTGCCATCGTAGTAACAGACATTGCCTTAGAATCAAGGTCATCTCCCATTGAAGGATACTCACATATTCCATAATCTACATCTGTAACATTAATCTCTGCAAGACTGTCTGCATCTAGCACCGTATAGAGCATATTTCCAGTAGAAAACAGATCCGCACATTCTTTAAGACTTACTGTATTTCTGTCAATACCAAATGCATCTTTTAACTGAGCGTACTTAGTAAGAACCTTCTTAATCTTTTCCTCATTAAGAGATACCTCAGCCCTGTTCTCTGCATTAACTCCGCCTATATTAATATAGGCTCCTGCTGCTGCATAATTAAGGAACATTGAATCAGGATCCCATTCAAACACCATTGAAACATCCTGGTTCTCATCTGTAATCTGATAATTATCACTTATATTACGAATCTGGTCTATAGTATCAACTGCTTCTGCATATTTCTTATTATATACAAGAAATGAAGTGTTGAACGACACCGGGTAACCATATAACTTACCACCATACGAACATGCAGTCATTGCAGCCTTACCATACACATTCTCATTATAGACTTCAGGATACATATCATTCTCAGAGGTAAGACCTGAAAGATAAGCCTTCTCCATCTCTTCAGATGTCAGAAAATATATATCACATGCATTGTTATTCCTTACCGATTCGTCATATATATAATTAATATATGAATCAGCCTCAATATATACAGGATTAATAGTTACCAGTTCATTAGATTTCTTAAATTGTCTGGCAACGAATTCAAGATAAGACTCATATGCACTGTCATTATACCAGACATTAACTGTAATAGGTCCACTAAGATTAAGCTTCTTCGCAGCCTGTGTCCTGTCATCTTTATTACCACAGCCTGCAAAGACTGTCAGCATGGTAACAATCAGCATCATACTGATAAATCTTCTTAATTTCATAAAGTAAACTCCTGATTCTAGAAGGATTTCTTAAGCTTAGCTATGCATTCATCTACATCTGCCTTAGTGATTACAAGTGGTGGAACAAATCTTATAACATTAGTTCCTGCTGAGAACAGAATAAGTCCATTATCAAGTGCTTTGGCAATTACGTCCTTAGGATTAACTGATAACTCAAGTCCCTGCATAAGACCCATTCCTCGTCTCTCGACAACAACATCTATTGTCTCAACAAGCTCATCAAGCTTTTCTTCAAAGTAAGCAGATACTTCCTTGACATTATCTAATACATGCTGCTTCTCAAAAAGTTCGAACACCTTAGTTGCTGCTGCACATGCAAGTGGATTACCACCGTATGTTGTTCCATGGTCTCCTGGAACTAATGCCTTCGCAACTTCCTCTGTCGCTGCAAATGCACCTACAGGAACACCACAGCCAAGAGCCTTGGCAACTGTAAGGATATCAGGCTTAACGCCATACTGCTGGAATGCAAACATACTTCCTGTTCTTCCCATTCCGCACTGAATCTCATCAAGTATAAGAAGGATTCCCTTCTCATCACATAGCTTTCTTACACCTTCAATAAATTCTTTAGTAGCAGGATAAATTCCACCTTCACCCTGTACTGTCTCAAATATTATAGCACAAGTTTTATCATTAACAAGTTCCTTTACACTGTCAAGGTCGTTATACTGTGCAAACTTAATTCCCGGTATCATAGGTCCAAATGCTTCCTGATAATGCTTATTACCAGTTACAGCAAGTGCTCCCATACTTCTTCCATGGAATGAATGCTGCATTGCAATAATCTCTGCATCAGCCTTTCCGTTCTTGACATAATAATATTTCTTTGCAAGCTTGACTGCACCTTCAATAGCCTCTGTACCACTGTTAGTAAAGAATACTCTGTCCATTCCTGAAGCCTTTGTAAGTGCTGTTGCAGCCTCTACAGCCGGTTCATTATAGAAATAATTAGATGTGTGTATAAGCTTATCAATCTGTGCCTTTAATGCATCGTTATATTCCTTATTGTTATAACCAAGTGCAAATACTGCTATACCTGCTCCAAAATCAAGATATTCTTTACCATCTGTATCGTAAAGTCTTACTCCGTCACCCTTATCAAGTACTATCTGGTAACGGTTGTATGTATGAATCAGCTTCTCTTCTGCTGTTTCTATAATCTGCTGTGTATTCATTATTACTCTCACTTTCCTATTCTTATGAGCACACATTTTCACATGAGCCAATATAATATTATAACCTCAAAGCTTAAGGTTCGCAATTATTTATCTGAATCAAAGAATTTTTCTGCATCGTCTGAAAGAATAGCTGTACCAACACCCTTGTTAGTAAATATTTCAAGAAGAAGGCAGTGTGGAATTCTTCCATCAAGAATATGTACTCTTGATACACCATGCTCAATAGCATCTATACAGTTATTAAGCTTAGGAAGCATACCGCCACCGATTGTTCCGCTCTCTAAAAGTGTTCTCGCCTCTGAAGTAGAAAGCTCAGATATAAGTGAATCCTTATCGTCAAAATCCTTATATACACCTTCGATATCTGTTAAGAATGCAAGCTTCTCAGCATTGACAGCTCTTGCAATTGCACATGCTGCGTCATCTGCATTAATATTGTATGCATGAAAATCATCATCATATCCGATAGGACATATTACTGGGAGGAAATCGTCCTTAAGCAATGAATCAAGAAGTGTTGTATCAACATCTGTCACTTCACCAACATATCCTATATCCTCACCCTTAGAATACTTCTTCTCAACCTTTAACATGCCGCCATCCTTACCACTGATACCGCATGCCTTGACGCCAAGCTGCTCAATCATTGAAACAAGACTCTTATTAACCTTATTAAGAACCATCTCGGCAATCTCCATTGTTGGCTCGTCTGTAACTCTTAAACCATTCTTGAATTCAGGTGTCATGCCTGACTTTTCAACCCATTTGCTGATTTCCTTGCCACCGCCGTGAACGATGATTGGCTTAAAACCAACGAGTTTAAGAAGAACTACGTCCTGAATTACTTTTCTCTTAAGTTCTTCATCTACCATGGCACTTCCGCCGTACTTAACTACAATTATCTTTCTGTTAAATTTCTGGATATAAGGAAGTGCCTCAACAAGCACCTGTGCCTTCATAAGTTCCTCTGTCATATCTTTTGCGCTCATAATAATCTCCATTTCATATTTATTCAGATATATTTGCTTTAAAATGCTGTGTCAGATTAGCTTCTGTAATCAGCATTTATCTTGACATAATCAAATGTAAGGTCACAGCCCCATGCTGTAGCACTTGCATCGCCCTGCTTAACATCCGCAATAGCAATTACAGGATTCTGTGAAAGTATTTCCGTTGCTTTCTCCTCGCTGTAATCTGTAGCAGTTCCATCTTTAACAATCTGAAGCTCACCTGCTTCACTCTTAAAGAATATGTCAACCTTTTCAGGGTCAAAGTCAGCACCAGAATATCCCATTGCACAGAGAATTCTTCCCCAGTTAGCGTCATGTCCGAATATTGCTGCCTTAGTAAGACTTGATGTAACAATTGACTTAGCGAGTGTCTTGGCTTCTGCCTTAGTTGTTGCACCCTTTACCTGAACCTCGAAAAGACATGTGCAGCCTTCGCCGTCACCTGCAATCATCTTGGAAAGCTCTGTAAATACATAGCTTAAGCCTTCATAGAAAGCATTATAATCAGCACCCTCTTCTGTAATCTTCTTGTTGCCAGCCATTCCATTTGCAAGAACAAGAGCTGTATCATTAGTTGATGTATCTCCATCGACTGATATCATGTTAAATGAATCATCAACAATTGCACTTGTCATCTTCTGAAGAAGTGCCTTGTCGATATCACAGTCTGTTGTTATGTAGCAGAGCATTGTTGCCATGTTAGGATGAATCATTCCTGCGCCCTTGCACATACCACCGATTGTTACCTTAGTACCTGCAACTTCTACTTCTACAGCAACCTGCTTGCTCCTTGTATCTGTAGTCATAATTGCCTCTGCTGCCTGTGTTCCTGCTTCTAATGAATCATCAAGCATTGGAGCAAGCTTTTCAATTCCTGCACATATTCTGTCAACAGGAAGCTGCATTCCGATAACACCTGTTGAACCGATAAGTACTGCATTCTCCGGTACATTAAGAACCTTTGCAACTGCCTTTGCTTCTTCTGCACATGCATTATCTCCTTCAACACCTGTACATGCGTTGGCAACACCGCTGTTTACAACTACAGCCTGTGCAAAGTCTTCATTATATACAATGTTTCTGTCCCATTTAACAGGAGCTGCAAATACTTTGTTAGTTGTAAATGTTCCTGCTGTAACACATGGCTTCTCACTGTATACAAGTGCCATATCTTTCTTTCCGTTCTTATATTTAATCTGTGCTTCACATCCGGCAGCCTTGAATCCTTTAGCTGCTGTAACACCGCCTTTAATTATATTCATAATATCCTCCTATTGTACATTTATTATGGAAACATTGGTGCAAGCTGTAATCCCTCATTCTCTGGAAGTCCGAAGAGAAGGTTCATATTCTGTACTGCCTGACCTGCTGCACCCTTAACAAGATTATCTAACGCACCCATCATTATAAGTCTGTTAGTTCTTGGCTCAATCTTAAATCCTATATCAACAAAGTTGCTTCCCTCAACCCAGCGTGTTTCAGGGCATACATCTTTAGGAAGTACTCTTACGAAATATTCCTTATCATAGTACATGTCATATGCTGCCTTAACATCTTCATATGTAACATCTTTGGCAAGGTTGGCGTATGCTGTTACAAGAATTCCTCTGTTCATTGGAACCAAATGTGGTGTGAAGATAAGCTTTAAATCATCTCTTCCACATGCATAACCTAACTGTTCCTCAATCTCAGGTGTATGTCTGTGAGTTCCGACACCATAAGCCTTCATGCTCTCATTAACTTCGCAGAAAAGGTTGGCAACCTTAGCCCCACGTCCTGCACCTGAAGTTCCACTCTTAGCATCAATTATAATTGTATCCGGATTGATTATTCCTTCCTTAACCATTGGGTAAAGTGTAAGAATTGATGTTGTTGTATAACAGCCCGGATTAGCAATAATTCTTGTGTCTTTGCTTACCTTGTCTCTGTTAATCTCACATAAGCCATAAACAGCTTCATCAATATACTGTGGTGCTTTATGCTCAAGCTTATACCACTGTTCATATACATTAACATCCTTAAGTCTGAAATCAGCACTCAGATCAATAATCTTAGTCTTTGAAAGAATTTCGTCATTAACAAGTGATGCACATAAACCCTGTGGTGTTGCTGTAAATATAACATCAACCTCGTTAGCAAGCTGCTCCATATTGTCGTCCATACATTTTGCATCTACAAGCTTAAACATGTTTCTATATACATCTGAATAATTCTGATCTATGTAACTTCTCGAACCGAGCCATACAATCTCTGCATCCTTATGTCCTAATAATAATCTGACAAGCTCGTTACCTGCGTAACCTGTCGCACCGATAATGCCTACTTTAATCATAACTCCTCCTTGTTTTGCGAAGCAAAATGCATATATTCAACATTTATGCATAAAATAACGCAAAATGTAAATTGATAACCTACATTATAGCAACTTTTTTTCTTATGTAAAGGATATTTTAAAGAAAATTTATATTTATACATTTTTGTTGTATATTAATGTATAATATGCATAATTTGTTGTTGCATTTTTAAATAAAGTAGTTTATTATAATCTGCAGGTGCATAGCATATGTGTTTTACTATGTAAACTTAATAATATACGGAGGAATATATAATGAAAGAAAAAGTTATTCTTGCTTATTCTGGCGGACTTGACACAACTGCCATCATCCCTTGGTTAAAGGAAACATACAACTATGATGTTGTCTGCGTATGTGCAGACTGTGGTCAGGAAGAGGAGTTGGACGGACTTGAGCAGAGAGCTCTCTCATGTGGTGCTGCTAAGTTATATATAGAAGATATCACTGATGAGTTCTGCGACAACTACATTGTTCCATGTGTTCAGGCACACGCTGTTTATGAAAATAAATATTTACTTGGTACTTCAATGGCAAGACCTCTTATCGCTAAGAGACTTGTTGAGATTGCCCGTAAGGAAGGTGCTGTTGCTATCTGCCACGGTGCTACTGGTAAGGGTAATGACCAGATCAGATTCGAACTTACAATCAAGGCTTTAGCTCCAGATATCAAGATTATCGCTCCTTGGAGAGATTCTAACTGGAAGCTTCAGTCTCGTGAAGATGAGATTGAATACTGCAGACAGCATGGTATTCATCTTCCATTCAGCACAGACTGCAGCTACAGCCGTGACCGTAACATCTGGCATATCAGCCATGAAGGTCTTGAGCTTGAAGATCCAGCTAACGAGCCTAACTACAAGCATTTATTAGTTCTTGGATGCACTCCTGAGGAAGCTCCGGATGAACCAGAATATGTTACTATGACATTTGAAAAAGGTGTTCCAAAGTCAGTTAATGGCAAGGCTATGAAGGTTTCTGATATTATCAGAGAGCTTAACAGACTTGGTGCCAAGCATGGTATCGGTATCATTGATATCGTTGAGAACCGTGTTGTTGGTATGAAGTCTCGTGGTGTATATGAGACTCCTGGTGGAACAATTCTTTACGAAGCTCATCAGCAGCTTGAGGAATTAGTTCTCGACAGAGATACAACAACATTCAAGATGGATGTTGGAAACAAGTTTGCACAGGTTGTTTACGAAGGAAAGTGGGAGACACCTCTTCGTGAAGCACTTCAGGCATTCGTTGAGAAGACTCAGGAATATGTAACAGGTGAAGTTAAGTTCAGACTTTACAAGGGTAACATCATCAAGGCTGGAACAACATCTCCATATTCACTTTACAATGAGTCAATTGCATCATTCAAGACAGGTGATATGTATGACCATCATGATGCTGACGGATTCATCAACCTCTTCGGTCTTTCACTTAAGGTAAGAGCTATGAAGAAGCTTGAGAACGAGAAGAAGAACAATAAGTAATTAAAGAATATAAAAAACAGCATCCCCGGCATGGTTATTAATCATGCCGGGGATGTTGCTTTTATAATTCATTATGATTTCCTATCAATTCATAAAAAATCCACCACTTATATGTAAATTTCACAGTTTTTCTTATTCAATCTTATATAGAAAACTGTTTTTTATTGAATATTCCTATAACACTTCTGATTTTCTTGACTTTATAGGTTGATTTTCCAACTATCCTTATAGTCTCATGTGTTTTCGACCTATAAGACTTTCAAATATTCGACTACATATAGGTATCATGTTGTCCAGATTAATTATATATCATGATAATCTGGCTGATTGGACTTTTTCTCTACTTTCTCATATGCTAATGTCCAATAACTCATTGACTACAAGGAGGATTGGACACTACAAGCAGCTTATTCAGCAAAAAGTCCAATCTTTCCAGATTTCTGAAGTGGTAATCTAAAAGTAGACACCAACCCAATTATTGTAGACATTATTTATATATAAGAGTACCATTTTTTATA